>CAZGMJ010000035.1:0-60523 GCA_964526785.1 uncultured Pirellulales bacterium | reverse complement strand
ATTCATCGTCATACCCGCATAGAAATCTTGAGCACATTTAGCGCTGTCATACTAAACTCGTCACGTTGGGATTTGCTCCATGTTTGAGCAGGGCCTTGATCATTTCATATTTATGATCGTATCGCAGAAATGACTGTCCCGGCCGAGCACAATTGCCCAAAGCGCTTGGGCTGTCGCCATCCTCATTCGGATTGTATCCGTTCTCAAGCAGGAAGGTCAGCAGTTCAGGTGTCATGGGCGGATTCCCCCAGTCTGACCAGAAGACCAGAGGCCTGTGTTCTTGAAGCTGGTTCAAGCTGACTCGGTGGGGGACAAGAATCCGGAGAACTGATACTTTGTACCGATTGACTACCTCATAAATCTCAAAACTCGGTGTGGAGGACGGGGGAGTCGTTCTGTAGTAGGCCCAGTTTCTTCGTAATTGGGTTGGCGGACCTTGGAGGTGCAGAACCTCATAGGCGGCAACATATGCTGCCTGTGACGGATCATCTGCCTGTTGGACGAGTTGTTCGATCTCTTCGGCATGTCGTCCATAATGGATCGCAGATTTGATCTTGCCTTCAATTCGCTGCTGCCTGGACACACTGTTGCAGCCCGCAAGTGCTATCGATGCGAGAATCATAAGAGATGTCAGGCGTCTCATAGTACAGCCCTCCGTTATGTGGAAAGATCAATCCTGCCAGTTGTCACGGTCGCGCACAGACTTCTCGCGGTCCGGGTGTTGTTTCAAAGATGCCGCTTCGTTTGTTTGGACCGCTACGCCAAATCGAGCACAATGTAGGTTATTGTGGAGGGAAGAGCAAGGGGAAAATCAAAGATCACAATGTACATACGAAGTTCGCAGTGCAGAATGGGAAATGGGCGCGGGCGATGAAAAGGGGGATGACAGGGGCGGTTCGGGCGTGTAGGCTGTGAGGGTGAATGTTCGAATCAGGAATCAGGATCCATGCCGAAAGGTGGGTTATGTTTTCAAATAGACTGTGTGTGTTGTGTGCGTGTTGTCTTGGGGTTGTTGTTGCGTGGTCCGGCGGGGGTCGTGCGGCAGGAGCGGCCGGTGATGTCGAGAAGGGCGAGATGGCGGGATATCTGGGGGTTCCGCGTGAAAAGGTTTCGGAGCGATACGGCGGCGGTTATTCGATGTATGTGGCGGCGTGGCCTCTGGTGAAGCACTATCCGGGCAACCGCTTTCAGACGGGGCTTTTCGGGACGTGGATGCACGCGAAGAACGAGCGTCCGGCGCCTATCGATCCGGAGACGGGCGAGCCTATGCGGCTGTATTCGGATATCGAGGGGGGACTGGGCTGGTGGCGGGACACGCGTTTTGCGACGGAGACTCCGAAGTTTATCATGGGCGGGGTGGCGCTGAATTTCGTTGCGTGGGCGAACGGGCCGGGGGCCGGCAAGGGCCGGGACTGGGAGCAGCCGCGGGGCAAGTACGGCGTGGCTCAGCTTAGTCCGTGGGTTGTGTGGCCGCCGGACGGGCTGAATCTCAAGCAGGGTACGTGCGGCGAGCTCTGGGGATACGGGTATCTGCCGCTGCCGCTTACCGAGCCGAAATCGACGACGGCGGGGAAGGATGTTCCTACGGGGAACCACTGCTGGACGTTGTTTTTGAATACGGGGAATTTCAAGGGGCCGGTGACTTTCTTTACGCCGTACTTTTTTTCGCGTCCGTCCGTTGAAGATCCGCGGCTGGCGGGGATGTTTCTGGACAGCCGTCCGGCGAATCCGAACCGGGCGCTGCAGATGGAGACGCAGCATATACCCGCGGCCCAGGCGACGGACAGCAAGGGGCAGACATACGCAAGGGTAGCGCCGACCCGGTTTCCGAGCGGGCCGAGGGGCGAGTCGCTGGTTGTGCATCGCATTACCGCGTACTCGAAGCAGGCGCTTTGGGATTCCGTGGAGGCGTGGTTCGACGGCGGGCCGGCCGCCAGCGGTCGGGTTGACGCGGCGGCGTCTGCCGTGCACGAGATTCCGGGCAAGGGGTGGTCGAGCTGGAGGATCTATGGGGGCTCGACGCCGCGGGAAGAGAGGGTGCCTATTGCGTGGGATTCTTTCGCAACGCCGTTTGCGCCTGATCCGAGCACGTTCGGGTTCCGATGGGACGAGGAATTTGTGAGCAGGCGGGATACGGCGGACGGGCCGCTGATGCGGTTGCCGGAGTATTATCGTTTGACGAAGGACGAGAAAGGCAGGGCGAAGTGGGTGCCCGTGCAGGCTGAGGACGTTCCGGCGGAGGCGGGTCTTGGCGCGTTGAGCTTCAAGCGGCCGGAGACGGAGCCGTTCGAGCCGTACGTGACGCCGGACGATCCGGAGAGCTGCTGGAAGAAGCCGGGCCCGGCGGCGGGGCCGTTCAAGGCGTATCCAGGGGACGGCAGCGAGGTGACGTATTACTGGTATCGGTTTGCGGACCAGCCGGCGCTGCTGAATGCCGACCTGACGAAGGCGGAGCGGGAGCGGATGCAAAAGCGGGTGGAGAAGCTGCATCGGCACTGGACGAAGGACCGCGAGTATCTGCCGGCGCCCGATTTCGGAGAACTGGCGGAGATCGATCCGGCTTTGATTGTCGAGCCGCCTGAGGGGCTGGAGATCGGGTACGTGCCGATTGTGACGCGGCAGGGGGCGCGGTAGACTGAGGGGGGTTCGAACGCCGGTTGAAGGTTCGGGAAGGACGCGATGCGTGACGAGGTAGGATGGCAACATTCGGCTATATCATCTTATGTGTGCTCGGTCTTGTCTTTTTTGTCTGGATTGTGTGGCGTTTGAGTTCGCGGCGCTGTGATTTGCCGTGTCCGGCGTGGCTGCGGTGGTTTGTTGAACTCGACAATCCTTTCACGAAGACGAATCGAGCGGCGTTTATTGTCGAACATCTGGGGCTGGAGCCCGGGATGATCGTCCTGGATGCCGGTTGCGGTCCCGGGCGGTTGACTATTCCGGTTGCGAGGGGAATTGGTGGTGATGGACGCGTCGTTGCTATGGACGTTCAGGATGGTATGCTTCGTCGTGTGAAGGCAAAGGTCGATGCTGAAAAGCTTGATAACGTCGAGTTTCTGCACGCGGGGCTTGGTGAAGGTACGCTTGGGGAAGATCGCTTTGACAGGGTGCTGTTGGTTACCGTTCTAGGCGAAATTCCCGGCCGAAAGGCGGCATTGGAGGAAGTTTTTCGTTCTCTTAAGGCCGGAGGGATACTGTCGATTACGGAAGTTGTTTTCGATCCGCATTTTCAGCGTCACAGCACGGTTGCGCGTTTGGCGGGGGAGATCGGTTTTCGAGAACGAAAGGTGTTCGGCAAGTGGTGGGCGTTTACTGCGCAGTACGAGAAGCCGGCTTGTCAGCCCCAAGAGGGAGAATGAGGGGGGATCGAGCGGTGTCGTTGACGGACGGACCTACCGGCTTTTTGGTTCTGAGGTTCGGTTTGGCTTGACTGGGGGTTGGCGGGCAGCTATCATCCATAGTTTCTCATTTTTCAGAAGACAGGAGTTTTGTTTAGTGGAGCAGGCGATAGCAAAAGCCGGTGCGTTGATCGAGGCCATGGAGTATATCCGGGACTTCCGGGGGCGTATTGTCGTCGTGAAACTGGGCGGCAGCGTGCTGGACGATCCGGGTTTGCAGAAGGATTTGCTGCAGGACGTGGCGTTTATGTCGACTGTGGGGATGCGGCCGGTGATCGTGCACGGCGGGGGCAAGGCGATTACGCGGGCAATGAATGCGGCGGGTCTCGATCCGGTGTGGGTGCAGGGGCGTCGGTACACGGACGAGCGGACGCTGCGGATTGTCGAGCATACGCTGGTGCACAAGGTCAATACGCCGATCTGCGAGACGCTGGCGGGGTTCGACTGCGAGGCGATGGCGCTGCATTCGCTGAGCAGTTGCGTGCTGACGGCGGAAATGCTGCGGCTGGCGGGCGAGGACGGGCGGAAGATCGACGTGGGTTTCGTCGGGCGAGTTACGGCTGTCAACGGCAAGCTGATACGCAAGTTGTGCGAGGATCAGACGATTCCGGTGATCGCATCGGTGGCGCAGACGGCGGGTGGCGACAAGTTGAACGTGAACGCCGACAGTGCGGCCGGGAAGGTGGCGGCGGAATTACAGGCGGAGAAGCTGGTGGTTGTGAGCGATACGCACGGGATACGGCGGGACATCGACGATCCGGACAGTTGGGTCTCCAGTCTGAACGAGCCTCAGATCAAGGAGATGATCGGGGCGGGGATAATTACCGAAGCGATGTTCCCGAAGGTGGAGGCGTGTATGACGGCTCTGGATGCGGGGGTTCGCAAGGCGCATATCATCGACGGGCGGATTCCGCACTCGCTGCTACTGGAGATTTACACCGACAAGGGAATCGGGACGCAAATTGTCAGGAAATGATGAGGCGGTGACGGCGCGGCCGCGTCTGATTTTCGGCGGTCAGGCTGAGATCGGCCTATCGAGCGAATTACAGGATTGAGAGCATGACGACACAAGAGACTATCGAATTATTCGACAAGCATGTTATTGCAAACTACGGACGGCTGGCCCGGGTGATCGTGCGGGGCGAGGGGTGCTATCTGTATGATGCGGACGGCAACGAAATTCTGGATATGTTTCCGGGCTGGGCGGTGAGCGGTCTGGGGCATTGCCATCCGAAGGTTGTCGAGGCGCTGCGGAGGCAGGCGGGCGAGTTGCTGCATATCGATAATACGTTCTATTCCGAGCCGCAGGGGCGGTTGGCGAAGTTGCTGAGCGAGCGGGGGTTCGGAGGGAAGTGCTTTTTCTGCAACAGCGGAGCGGAGGCGAACGAGGCGGCGTTGAAACTGGCGCGGCTGCACACGGCGTCGGAGAAGTACAAGTTCATTACCGCGGAGGGGAGCTTCCACGGGCGGACGTTTGCGACGGTTACGGCGACGGCGCAGCCGAAGTATCACGAGGGTTTTCTGCCGCTGCTGCCGGGCTTTTCGTATATACCGTTCAACGACATCGGGGCGCTGGAGGCGGCGTTCAGCGACGAGGTGGCGGCGGTAATGGTCGAGCCGATTCAGGGCGAGGGGGGGATAAACGTCGCGACGGCGGAATTTCTCGAGGCGATTCGGCGGCTATGCGACGAGAACGGGGCGCTGATGATTCTCGACGAGGTTCAGACGGGTATCGGCAGGACGGGCAAGTGGTTCGGGTATCAGCATTACGACGTCGAACCGGACATTATCACGATGGCCAAGGCGCTCGGCGGCGGCACGGCTATCGGTGCAATGATGGCGAAGGAAGAGGTTGCAGCGTCGCTGGTGCCGGGCAAGCATGCATCGACGTTCGGCGGCAACTGCCTTGCGTGTGCGGCGGGCGTGGCGGTAATCGAGGCGATCGAGGAGGACGGGCTGCTGGAGCACGCGGTGGAGATCGGCGAGTCTGCGCAGCAGAAGCTGCAGGATTTGAAGCAGAAGCATTCGGCGATCGACAGCGTGCGGGGAGTGGGGCTGATGATCGGGGTGCAACTGACCAGGCCGGGGGCGGAGATCGTGGACCGGTGTTTGGAAAAGGGGCTGCGGATTAACTGCACGAGCGGTACGGTGCTGCGGTTCATGCCGGCGATGATTGCGACGAAGGAGCAGATCGACAAGGCCGTGGAGATTCTCGACGGCGCTATGAGTGAGGGTGCGTCATGAAAGAGGACTTCTTAGCAATAGATAATTGTGCGAGCGAGCAACTTGTCGCGCTGCTGGATTTGAGTTCGGAACTCAAGGGGCTGTACAAGAGCGGGCAGCGGGATTTGTGTCTGGCGGGCAAGACGCTGGTGATGCTGTTCGAGAAGCCGAGTCTGCGGACGCGGATCAGTTTTCAGGTGGCGATGACGGATTTGGGCGGCAATGCGATTTACGTCAAGCCGGAGGATATCGGGGGGATCGGCAAGCGGGAGCCCGTGAAGGATATCGCGCGGGTGATGAGCCGGTACGTAGACGGGATTATGGCGCGGACGTTCGGGCATGACACGGTGATCGGGCTGGCGGAGTACGCCAGCGTGCCGGTGATCAACGCGCTGACGGACTGGTCGCATCCATGCCAGGCGATGGCGGACGTACTGACGATCAAGGAACACTGCGGGCGAATCGAGGGGATTACGATTGCGTACGTGGGCGACGGTAATAACGTTGCGCGGTCGCTGGCGTTTGCGTGCAGCAAGCTTGGGATGAAGCTGGTGGTGGCGTCGCCGGCCGGCTATGAACTGGACGCCGAGTCGATTGACAAGGCCAACGGCTACAGCGCAGAGAGCGTACGCCAGACGAACGATCCGCGCGAGGCGGTGTCCGGCGCGGATATCATCTATACCGATACGTGGGTGAGTATGGGGCAGGAGCAGGAGAAGCAGAAACGGTGCGTGGATTTCGCGGCGTATCAGGTGAATGCGGAGTTGGTGCGCTGCGCGCCGGAGGCGGCGAGGATCATGCACTGTCTGCCGGCGTACCGCGGCTTCGAGATTACGGATGAGGTGGCGGAGATGCCTCATTCGATTATGTTCGATCAAGCGGAAAACCGACTGCATTTTCAGCGTGCGCTGCTTAAGAAACTGCTGAGTTGAGGTCGAGGGCGAGCGAGCCCGGCGGCGTCATTGGTTCAGGAGTTCGGCGAGTTGTTGTCGAAGGCGGACGAGTTGCTGTTCCTGCTGCGGACTGAACGAGCCGAGACGGTGGGCGTAGAGATCCATCCAGGTTACGATGCGGTCGAGTTGTTCGGCGGTGAGACGCACGCCTTCGTGTCCGTCCGATTCGGTCAGCAGGGCGTAGAGTTTACTGTTCTGTGCGACACAGCGGCCGACATGGGAGCGATCGCGCTCGAAAGCGAGGTCATGCAGATCGTTATCAGCGAACGCCAGCAGGTTTCGGTATGCGTCAGGGGCGGTCAGGTCCGGTGCGGCGGCGCGGGGATCGTCGGCCTGCGGGCTGTGGCATCGGACGCAGGATTCATCGAGCACGGGCTGGACGAGTCGGTCGAATCGCAGGGGCCACGAGCCTTCGGGTCCCGGGGTCAATCTGGAAGGGGATCGCATTGCAGCGAGGGGCATGCTGCGCACGGGGGGCGCCTGATGGCGGTGTTCGTGACAGCCGATACATGAGAGCGTTTGGCGGGGCTGGGTGTATGTCAGGCTTCGCATGGTCTGTATGGCGAGACCTTCTTCATTAAGTGCCTGGAAGAAAACGGGGACACCGGCGGGCAGGTGGAAGTAGGCCGAGCCGTCCGATTCGACGGGGACGGTGCCGAGGACGAATTTGCCGGGGTCTTCTTTGGAGACGCCGAGATGCGGCGTGTTCATGTGCGGCTGGACCTTGGGCGGGACACCGACGATACGGAGGCGTTTTATGGCACCTCGCTCTATCCCTTCGAGTCCTTCGTACACATCCTGAAGTAGAACGCGGCCGGCGTCGCTTGATGGTTGGTGCGCTGCTGTGGAGTGGACGGCGGGTCTGGGACGCGGCCGGACGGGAATCGGGTTCATGCTGGATATCTCGGCGTCGCGATAGAGCAATTCGAGGTTGCCGAATGCATCATAGAGATAGATGCCCATAGAGTTGGTCGGGTTGTCCCGGCCGGTTACCTGTTGGCTGCCGCGGTGGGGCGGGAGTCTGGCGTTGCTCCAGGTTACGAGGAAGTACTTCTCGGACAGCGGGTAAGGATTGGCGTAGTAGCAGGGGGGCCAGCCCTCTATTTCGGGAAAGCATACTTCGGGAGTCAGGCGTGTGATTGGTTCGGCGCCTTCCGTTCCGGCGTTGCGATCCAGCAGGGCGAGGGCGCCGCCTACGATGGAATGATGTGCGGCTGCGGTGAAGACGAGTTTGTCCGAGTCGGGGATGGGCACGGCTTCGAAGATGCACTGGGGATGCGTGGTGTAGTTGCCAAAGAACAGATTGGGATTCGTGCCGTCCTGGTTCGTCGACCACAGGCTCATGAAGTGGCCGTTAAAGCGGTCGATGTAGTCCCAGCGGGCGTAGAGTATGCGTCCGTCGGGAGCAACTGTAGGTGTCCATTCGAAGTTCTCGAACGCGGAGATGGGCCGAATGTTCGCGCCGTCCGCGTCCATGGTGTGGAGCGTGTAGACTGCGCAGGGACGTTTATTGTCGCCGCCGCAGCGGACGTAACTGTCGGGCAAGGTCCGGCTTGTTGTGGACCGGGAGCAATCTTCGGTATAGCGAACGAACTGACCCTTGCGAGTAGAGAGAAAGACGATGCGTCCATCGGGGAGGTAGCGGGCGTCGAAGTCGTCGTATCGGCCGTGAGTGAGTTGACGAACGCCCGTGCCGTCGATGCGCATTTCGTAGATATTGTAGAAGGCGTCGGCGGGCAGTTGGTCTTTGTCCACCTTTTCGGCGGCTGCAACGCGGGGATAGTACCGGCAGTAGGCGAAGAGAATACGTTTTGCATCGAAGGAAAGGTCCGGACGGAGGAAATTGCCGGGGGGCCAATCTTCGGTAAGGCACCGCAGGGTCGGCCTGTCTGTGGCGAAATCATCGAGGATGCAGATGCCGCCGCCCGGGCGCGACCACCAGCCGTAGAACTGATCGGACATATGAGGGAGGGCGCCCGGGGCGCGTTTGACGAAGAGAATGGAACGGAAGTTCAGCAGGGGGTTAGCGAGAGCCATTTTGCGTATGGCTGAGCGTGCACGGATGTAGCGACAGCGGCGCAATGATTCGGCGTCATCGGGAGACCATCGGTGCATATTCCGTCGGCCGTTTCGAAGAAACGTACGGTGTTTGGTCACTTCCACCCCCATGTGTGCGAAATCGCCGGCGAGGGTGAGTCCACGACGGATTACTTCCGGCGTATTGTAGCGGGGCTGAGGGACGTGGTGAGACTGTGCGGACCATTGACTGATGCTGCTCTGGGTGGCTGGCCTGCCTATCGCGATGTTCTTCTTTGAGTCCGAGGCGTAGACTTGCACTTCGTCGAGGTGGAAGTAATCCGTGGCGGGCAGTTGGAGGCGAATGTAGCGGGCTTCACTCCCATTGAGTTGGATCACGAGGGGGGTGTTGTCTGTTTTGCCGTAGAAGACGGTGCCATTGTGCTGGTACGCTTTCTTGAAGTCGTTGCCATCTGTTGAGAGCAGTACGATCATGCGGGAGGCCCGAGCGGGGATATCACATCGGTTGTATACAACGATGCGTCCGATCCGGGTGACTTGCCCGAGGTCGACCTGCCACCAGGGCCTGGGTTCGCGTTCGGTATGGAAGCCCCATTTGCCGTTAATTACGCCATCGCAGGCGCCGGCGGCGTCCATCTGCGGCGTGACAGCTTTGCCTTTTACGGCCGGCGGGGTGTTTCGAAGTTGCGCCTGGCGGAGCCAATCGGCGTGGATTTGGTCGAGACTTCGGGTGATCCGGCATGTTTCAGCGCCAAAGGATGATGCAGGGCAGCCAATGGCGACGACGGAGAATATGGCGACGAGCAGCGGCAGTTTGATGTGGACTTTTTGCATAATACGCGGCATTTTACAGATGTGCGGGGCATCTGTACAGGGCGACGAGTGATATGCGGTCCCTTTTTCCTTGCGACGGAGATGGAGTCGTCGTGAAAAACCAGGGCACCATGTAAAAAAGAGACCATATCAAGAATGATTCTCCTTGTATGAGCGCGAGGATATCGTGTATTTGAGTGTTTGCGTGCCGTGAGGTTGCGGTGCGGGTTGATAAACAGCTTTCGGGTCATCACCATGCGCCTTCATCAGTCGTCATGCGAGGAATCGCGATGGGTAAATGGGAGCGTGATTCGCAGGCGGAGAGGACAGACAGAGATGGAGAAGCGCGATGTACCGAATAGTGTGCTCGACCAGACCACGAAGTGTCCGCATGATTTTCGTTGTTTGCGGACGGGTCAATTCGGGCCGGAGGGCAAGTGCGAGGTAGAGAGCCGGGACGGCAAGAACATCCTGTTTCTTACACACTGTGACCAGTTTGCGTGTCCGTATCGGCTGAGCTTCGGGATGGGGCAATTATGTACGTGCCCGACGCATTATTTCCTTGCGCCGCACCGGAGCTAGGAAACGCAAGTGCACGAACACCGCCGGGTCGTTGTGCGGGATTCGATATGAGCTGAAAAACGCTTGCAGTGCTATGCTCGCATGGCGTAGAATGCGCGCAGACTGCATCCTGGATTTTCAGGCGCAGTCCGGAGCGGAGAAGTTGATTTCACGTTGTGATTGTGTCCGGGAGGAGCCCGGTTGTGCGCAGACGAAAGGCTTTTACGCTCATTGAGTTGCTGGTCGTTATCGGGATCATCGCGATTCTGATCGCCATTTTCATGCCTGCTCTGCAGTTGGCGCGACGACAGGCGGAGTCTGTTGTGTGTCGGTCGCGGCTGAGGCAGTGGGGTCTGCTGTTTTCGATGTACACGGAGGATAACAACAGCCGGTTCTTTGCGGTTCGACCGCTGGGCGGATACCCGGACTGGTGTCGGCCGATGCTGCCCTACTTCTCCGGCGATCGAGATATTCTGCTGTGTCCGACGGCGCCGCGGCACCGGCCGCATACGGACGTTCATCCGGAGTGGGGCGGAGGACGTGATTCGGCGTGGCGGCAGGAAGATGTGGAGAAATTCGGCGTGTCGCTGTGCAGCTATGGGTTGAATCACTGGGTGACGGACATTACCACGTACAGCAAGCTGAATCGCAAGATTACCTTCGGCAGTCAGGAGAAGTACTGGCAGAGTCCGCTTGTTGCCGGAAGAGGGGGCGTGCCGGTCATGCTGGACTGCATGTTCGGCGGGGGGACACCGATGGCGGAGAACGGGCCGTCGCCGGTTGAGGACGTGCATGAGGATATACCGGGCGGGTGCAACATGGCGCACTTCTGCATCGATCGGCATGACGGCAACGTCAGCGGGCTGTTCATGGACTGGTCTGCTCAACGCGTGGGGCTGAAGGAGTTGTGGACGCTGCGTTGGCATCGGGATTTCGATCGAACGGGGCCGTGGACATCGGCAGGGGGTGTTCGGGAAAAGGATTGGCCGGGATGGATGCGGCGATTCCGGGACTATTAGATTGGGAGGACGGTACGCTGCGGCGGAGGGGCTCAGTAGCCTTTGACCAGGATTATGGAGCGGTAGGCCTGCTGGCGGACGCCGTGATTGGGGTCGGCGGCTTTGGCTTTTTGCAGTGCGGGCAGGACCTCTGTGTTCGTGGCTTTTCCCAAGGCTCGCGCGGCTTTGCGGCGGAGGTCGGGCTCGGGATCCGATAGGAGGACCTTTTCCATCGCCCGTCGGATTTCGGCGTCGAAGCTGAAGTCTGCGAGTCCGTCGACCGCGCGGGTGCGCAGTTTCTTTTCGGGCGAGCCGATCATCTCGAGCAGATCGGGCTTGTTGAGTTGAACTTCGGCGCGGAGCTGTTCGCCGGTCTTACCCGTTGCGGTCCAGTATTCACGGCCCGGGGCGTTTGCGGGGACGGCTTTTTTGGCGGTGCTGCGGGAGCTTTTGCCGCGGATACCGTCGATGACGGACTGGACGTCGCTGATGTAGATGCTGACGCCCGAGGAGCGGTAGGGCCGGCGGTGGTAATAGTAGCGGTGGCGGGGGCTGAAGCAATAGCGGTCGCTGTCGAGCCAGTGGTAGTAGCCGCGATCGAGCCAAAGGTAGCGACTGCTGCAGATGCCGTGATGGTAGCGGGGATAGCGGTAGGGCGAGCAATGACGGTGCGAGCCGCTGTGGAAGCTGAGGCCGACACTGATCTTTGCCTGGGCGATGCCGGCAAAGACGGCGATCACAGCCAGGGCCGTGGAGCAAACGAGCTTTGCATTTCCTGTTTGCGTCGTCATATGGTTGCTACCTTTCTTCGCCTGTGCGGATTCCTGCTGCTCAAGGCGCACGTCCATCCTTATTCTACACGAAGAAGGCACGGTGCGTCAAAGCGGTCACGGTGTTTTTCGGTTGCAATGGGTATTTCGTGGCGGTATACGGCGATGTGCGGGGGCGGGGAGTTGGAGTTTCCCGTGACGGTCACGGTGCGGAGTGAACCGGTCGTTCGGCCGTAACGACGGACCATCTCCGGGAGAGGGTTTGAAGAATCAGAAGGAGACGGGTCGTGGCGTGGCGCCGGCTGATGATATGTGAGTCCGCCGGCGCGGGAAAGCGGCGTCTATCCGCGGCTTGCGTTGCGCTGGGCCTTTCGCATGCGGCGGCGGTTCTTTTCGGAGGGCTTTTCGTAGTAGGCGGTGCGCTTCATGTCTCGGATGAGCCCTTCCTTTTCACAGAGTTTCTTGAAACGTCTGACCATTTGCTGAACCGATTCACCTGCTCGTGCTTTGACCTTCAACATAGAAATCAACACCTTTCCACTAACCTTGTTCTTTGTTCGATGCGCAACGCCCGCGCACTACCTCTTCGTCCAGAGACAATGAACCCATAAGTTTAAGTGGGGATTCGCGGCTTTTCAACAAAAAAAACGGGGTAGGGGTAATTTTTATCGGAAACCGTTTGTGGCCATGCGGCGGCGTTGTGGTCGGGTTTGTGGAGGGCCGAAGCAGATTGGGGCCACATGCGGACGTGCCGCAGGCAGGTTTTTCGGGGCTTGGGGTCCGCAACTCCGGGCCGAAAATGCGCGTACGAGGCGTGAGGGGGGTTTCGCGATGAAGTGAAAGATGAAGGGGGCGGCGACGCGGGGTTCATTATTGCTATGGAGCAGGGGCGGTTTTAGGTAATTGGCGGTCTTTTGAGAACCGGTTTATCGGCCGTTACGTAGGAATGTTGATGGGTGTCTGCGCCGAAATGGGCGGTTGTCTGCCTGTGAAGCTGCGGCCCGGTTGACGGCAGGGTGGTGTGTGCATGGCCAATATGCGTGCATTAGTTAGAAGCAGTTCCTGCCGATAAGATTCTCTATGGGTTGCAGTATGCGTATCATTGCTTTCGCGGTGCGATTGTGGTAACATACGGCATAGTATTGTATTTACGTTCGGGAGGATGGCTTTCAACATGCTGAGGTATACTTTCGTCCTGGTGATGTTTGTTTCGAGCGTGGTTTGTGCGCAAACTACATGGGTTGTTGATGACGACGGACCGGCGGATTTCGCGACGATCCAGGAGGCGATTGATACTTCCACGGACGGGGACGAGATACGGGTACGGCCGGGCGTGTATGCCGAGAAGGTGAATTTCCGGGGCAGAGCGGTTTTGGTTACTGGTACGGACCCGGAAGATGCAGATGTAGTGGCGCAAACGGTGATTGCGCCGGGGGGCGATTACGGCGTTACGTTCGATTTTGGGGAGACGGGTGCGTCGCTTCTTAAGGGCGTGACGATTCGCGGCGGAGGTATCAAATGCCAGGCTGCGTCGCCAACCATCGCGCAATGCGTTATTGAGGATTGCCCGTCAGCGGGGATTACCGGTTCGGACAGCGCGAGACCTTCGATTCTAAACTGCACGATTCGACGCTGCCAGGGGCGGGGTATTTCGGATTGCGACGGGGCCATCATCGGCAACAGCATTACGTATAGCGGGGGAGGGCTGTTTGAGTGCGACGGGCCGATAACGGACAACATTATCTCGCACAATTACAATGCGTCGCCGGGGTATGGAGGCGGCCTATATGCGTGCGACGGCACCATTGCGGGCAACGTGATCAGCGATAACGGTTCGGGGCAAAACGGAGGGGCCCTGTATCGGTGCAACGGGGATATCATACGGAACGTGATAGTCGGGAATCGCACGCAGTGGCAAGGCGGCGGTCTGTGGAACTGCGGCGGTACAATTCGAGGCAATATCATCGAGGGCAACCGTTCGTACTATGGAGCGGGCCTGCACAGTTGCGATGGTGCGATCAGGAATAATACTATTGTGGGGAACCGGGCCGAGACCGGGGCTGGATTGCGGTTCTGTCTGGGTGTGGTTAAGAACAACATCATTGCATTCAATGAAGCGAGCGAATTCGGGGGCATCCAGGGTGTTACGAACAGTTCGTACAATACGTACTGGGACAATGCGGGCGGCAATCTGGGCGGCGGGGCCACTACGGGAGCGGGCGATATACAGCGAGACCCATTACTTGCCGTCGTTGGACAGTGGGACCCCAACGGGACGGCGGATCCGAACGACGATTTCTGGGTGAGCGGCGATTACCATCTTCAGAGTCAGTCGGGCAGGTGGGATCCGAACGAGCAGATCTGGGTACAGGATGCGGCTAGCAGCCCGTCTATCGACGGTGGAGATCCGGCTGAGGACTGGACAGGCGAGTTCTGGCAGCATGGGGCACGAATCAATATGGGGGCGTACGGCGGTACCAATCAGGCGAGCCTGTCGCGTTCGACGGTGGGAGATGTGGCTGATTTGAATCTTGATGATTTGGTGGACGCCCGCGATCTGAAGCGACTGACGCAGGTTTGGCTCCTGGAGGGACTGCTCCGGCCGGATTGTAATCGCGACGGAGCGGTCGATTTTGCAGATGTGGCGATTCTGACGGCGCACTGGCGGACCGAACCGCCGGCACCGACGGCGCCGACGCCGGATCCGATGACATGGGCGGTTGAACCGAATGCCACATCGGAGTCAAAGATCACGATGGAGGCAACGGAGGGGATCAGCACCGACGGCAGTTCGGTCGAGTACTACTTCGAGGACTTTCACAATCCGACGTTCAACAGCGGGTGGATTGCAGAGACGACGTGGACGGATACAGGGCTGCCGGCAAATGGCGAGTTCTGCTATCGCGTCAAGGCACGGAATACGGGCAATCTACTGGAGACTGAATGGTCCGAACTGGGCTGTGCGACGACTCTTCCGGCCGTGCCGCCGAGCCCGGATCCGACAGTTTGGGAGACGCCACCTGCGGCGGTCACGGCTGGCTCGATTACGATGAGCGCCAAGAGTGCCACTTCCGGCGATGGGACGGTGGTAGAGTATTTCTTCGAGAATACGACGGTTGCGGGGCACGACAGCGGGTGGCAGAGTTCTGCAACGTACACGGATACGGGTCTTGCGGGCAATACGCAGTATTCGTATCGGGTGAAGGCGCGGAATCAGGGTAATCAAGCGGAGACGGCTTATTCGGATGTGCGGTCTGCGACGACGCCCGATCCGGATACGACGGCACCAACGCCCAATCCGATGCGATGGGCGACGGGGGGCGAACCGGCGAAAGTGCAGAAAGCGCCATTTGGCAGTTTTGACTGGCATGCAGTGATGACCGCCGAGGAGGCAAGCGACGATAACGGAGTGGAGTATCGTTTTGTGTGCAGCGACAATCGGTTCAGCAGCTCATGGCAGGATTCGCGGGAGTATTCGGTGCATATCGGGCAGAAGGCGTATTACGTTACGTTCTATGTCGTTGCCCGCGACAAATCTTCCAATCATAATCAGACGGCACCTTCGTCGACGCTGCCGTGGCAGTGATGTCGGGACCTGCCTGGGGCATAACCATCCGCCATTGAGACGTCTGCGCTTTGCGCAACAAAAAGGGCCGTGAGCCTTCACCCCACAGCCCTGTTTGCACGATCCCTGCGAGAAGCGTTACGTCATCAGGCGACTTGTGACTTTCGATCCGGCCATTGCAGGCTTGCGGACCCATCACATCACGCTATCGCAAGTCACTTTCTGTTGGCTCGCGCCAACACGCGGTCATAACGCAGACGCATAGATTATCGCTGCATCCACGACGGTCGAAAGCCGCGTGGCTGTTTTCGCGAGCCAAATCAATACCAATATAGTCTTTTTCCTCTCCGGGAATACGAACTGAAAGCGCATGCGCCCCCATGCACCTTACGGGCGTCTCAACGTGGATCTCTTGCACGTTATCTATATGATAGCACATTCGAGGACGTCAAGCAAGGGTTTTTAGGGGGAGTGGGTAGATGTCGTGGCGTAATTCATTTTTTTCGCTATTTACATCTGGTGAAGGGAGCGTAAAGTCTGGGGGGGCATATCGGCAGAACGTGGTTTTGCGTGCCGTATGTGATCGGAGCGGTAAGGTGCCGGCGAAGCAGTCGATAGTTCGTGCGCAGCGGTTCATTGGCGGCAAATTATGTTACGGGGGTTGTCGGAGACGTCCTGTACTATTAGAATTCAACTTTGCGCGCCGCGAACGGCCGTACATGGTTTCGAATTGAAAGGACCCACGATGCAACAGTTCAGATCCACACGCACCGGTTGTACATTTTTCCTGCTGATTTGCCTGTCTGTTATACCGGCGTTTTCGGCCGAACCGCTTGCCCGGTTTGTGGTCGGTGCGGGCGGTCACAATCGCGTCGAGACGCCTGTTTGTGCGGATTTGACCGGGCATCCAGTGGGTTTTCCAGGCGAGTCATACCGTTTGGTGGAGGTTACAGGGGGGCGGCGTGAGAATGTTCCGGTTCAGTTCGAGGCGGGCAGTCCGCCGAAGGTGTGGTGGATATTGTCGGGCAAGACGACAGCGGGGAGTGAACGGATATTCGAGTTGTATGCAGACGGGGGGACTAAGGAGGATGCGGTTGCGGTAAAGAAGACGGAGAAAGTTCTGCTAATCCAGCAGGGCGGGACAAAGGTGCTGAGCTACAACCACGCGGTTATTCCGCCTCCGCCTTTGGAGAAGATGGGCGAGAGGTATAAGAACAATCGCGATCTTTATTATCGCAGCGGGTTCATTCATCCGCTCTGGTCGCCCGACGGTTCGGTTCTGACGAATATTCATCCGGATGACCATTATCACCATCTTGGTATCTGGATGCCCTGGACGCATACGCAGTTCAAGGGCAAGCGGGTGGATTTCTGGAATCTGGGAGCCGGTCAGGGCACAGTGCGTTTCAATCGGATTCTCCGTACGGAGAGCGGCCCGGTGTTCGGCGGATTTCAGGTGGAGCAGGATCATGTCGTGCTGAACGACGTGAAAGACGAAAGCGACGATGTGATTGCACTTAAGGAAGTGTGGGATGTCCGGGTTTACAACACTGGCGGGCCGGGCGAGGGGTACTGGCTGTGGGACTTTGTTTCTTCACAGCGTTGTGTGGCCGACAGTCCGCTTGAGTTGGAAGCGTATCGTTACGGCGGTTTCGGCTTTCGCGGGGCGGCCGAATGGGATGAGGATACGGCGGCCTATCTGACCAGCGAGGGCAAGAACCGCAAGGACGGGCATGCGACGACGGCGAGATGGTGTGATACGTCGGGGATCAGCGAGGGGCAATGGAAGGGCGTGACGTTCTTCAGCAATCCCAACAATCTGCGGCATCCCGAGCCGATGCGGATATGGCCGGCGGGACAGGTGTTTTTCAACTGGGTGCCCATTCAGAAGAAGGCTTTGATGATGGAACCCGGCGAGGATTTTCAATTCCACTATCGGCAGTTCGTACACGAGGGGAAGGTCGATGCAGCGAAGAGCGAGGAGTTGTGGAGCGATTACGCACATCCGGTGAACGTTGCGGTTGATACAGTCAAGCCGGGCGCGGCGGTGCAGTTGTTCGACGGCAGGGGCGAGAGTCGGAAAGATATCTTCGAGCACTGGACGGCCGGCGGTGACAAGAAGATCGGTTGGAAGGTGGAGGATGGTGTGATGACGATCGTTCCCGGAGGGGGCGGCAGCATCATGACGAAGGAGACGTACAGGGACTTCAAGCTGCACGTGGAGTTCAAGACGCCTCAGTTGCCGCCTAACGTCAAGGGACAGGGACGGGGCAACAGCGGCGTTTATCTGCAGCGGCGATATGAAGTTCAGATACTGGATTCGTACGGGCAGGAGCCCAAGTATAACGAGTGTGCATCGTTGTACAGGCAGAGGGCTCCGGACAAGAATGTGTGCAGTATGCCGGGGCGATGGCAGAGTTACGACATTGTTTTTCACGCTGCGCAGTTTGATGTTGACGGGGAGAAGGTTAAGAAGGCGAAGAACGCTCGTATCACCGTCTGGCACAACGGCGTGAAGGTTCACGATGATGTAGAGCTTACAGATAAGACCGGGGCTGGGCGGCAGGAAGGGCCTGAGGCTGGGCCAATACTGCTGCAGGATCACGGGAATCCCGTTTCGTTCCGGAATATCTGGATCAAGCGCCTGTAACATGCGACTTGTAACGTTGCAGAATTGCAGAGCGAAACTAATCTGATGGACAACAGAAAGAGGTTTGAGATGAAACTTAGAAAAGTTTGGATGGCAGCAGTGATTGTAGGAATGCTGGCGAGCGCCGGCAGTGCGGCGGCTTATATGCGCGGGGGTTCGGGGGCTTTCAAGTTCGAGCCGGTTGAGGGCAAGTGGCTGGACGTGATGTACAAGGGCAAGCGTATCGCGAGGTACATGTGCGGGCACGATACGTCGAGCGAGGCGACTACGTT
Organism: uncultured Pirellulales bacterium; assembly: GCA_964526785.1. Lineage (GTDB taxonomy): Bacteria > Planctomycetota > Phycisphaerae > Sedimentisphaerales > Anaerobacaceae > CAZGMJ01. The sequence continues at coordinate 42,286 of CAZGMJ010000035.1, read as the reverse complement.
CGAGACGTACAAGCCGTTTCTGCATGTGTACGATCCTGCGAGCGGGCGGCAATTGACGAACGGCCCGGATGGTGAGAGTGCATACTATGGAGAGAACGTCAAGTTCCCGCACCATCGGGGGATATTCATCGGCTGGAGCAAGTTGACGTTCGACGACAAGCGGTACGATCTATGGCATATGCGGAGTTCACACCAGGTGCACCAGGAGTTCGAGGCGCTCAAGACGACGGCGAACAGTGCGCAGTTTACTTCGGTCGTGCACTGGAACGACGATACGGATGAAAAGGGCGAACCGATTCTTGTGGAGCATCGGACGATGACTGTCAGCGTGCCGGCATCGGATGGGATGGGATCGGCGGACTGTATCGCGGTAGTGGATTTCGAGACGGAGCTGAAGGCCGTGCGCGGGGAGGTGTATCTCAACGGCGATCCGGAGCACGCGGGAATGCAGTATCGTCCGCATACTGATGTTGCGACCGGTCCGGCCGAGGGGAAGGCGAAGTATCTGTTTCCCGCCGACGGTATCGATCCGAAGAAGGACAAGGATTTGCCCTGGGTGGTGTTGAAGTATGAGTTGGATGGTACGCCGTATGTGGTACAGCACATGAATCATCCGGGGAATCCCCAGGGGACGGTTTATTCGGCATATCGGGACTACGGGCGATTCGGGGCGTTCTTCAAAGAGACGCTCGATAAGGGCGAGACGCTGAAGCTTCGCTATCGGATCTGGATCGGCAAGGGCGAAATGCCTTCCCGCAGTGCGGCTGCGAAGAATTATGCGGGATTCGTACGTTGAGTGCGGCCGGAGGACAAGTGATTTCAACAGATAATGCTGGACGAATAAGGATGTGTGCAATGAGGATTATTCTGGCGAGTGCTGTTTGTTTGTTGTTGTGCGGCATGGCGTGCGGGCAGGTGCAGTGCTGCGTAGGCGGGGTTTGCAAGGCGCCGGCGGGGCCGTACGAGCCCAACTGGGCGTCACTCGATCAGCGGCCGACGCCGAAGTGGTGGGTGGATGCCAAGTTCGGCATTTTCATTCACTGGGGCGTGTATTCCGTTCCGGCGTGGTCGGTGAAGGGGCAGTACAGCGAGTGGTACTGGCGGCGCGTTGAGAATGACAAGAAGAAAAACGGTCCCTGGTGGCGGTTTCACAAAGAGAATTACGGCGAGGACTTCGAGTACAAGGATTTTGCGCCGAAGTTCAAGGCGGAACTCTTCGATCCCGACCAGTGGGCGGACGTTTTTGTGCGGTCCGGTGCGAAGTATATTGTGCTGACGAGCAAGCATCACGACGGGTACTGTCTGTGGCCGAGCGAGGATGCGAATCGGACGTGGGGCAGGGCGTGGAATGCGGTTGACGTGGGGCCGAAGCGGGATTTGCTCGGCGAGTTGACTGAGGCGGTTCGCAAGACGGACGTGCGGATGGGGATCTATTATTCGTTGTACGAGTGGTACAATCCGCTGTGGCTGAGCAATCGCGACCGCTATGTCGACGAGCACATGTTTCCGCAGTTCAAGGACGTGGTGAGACGGTACAAGCCCGCGGTGATCTTTGCCGACGGCGAGTGGGACATGCACAGCAGCAAGTGGCGGAGCGAAGAGTTGCTTGCATGGCTTTTCAATGAATCACCGGTGGGGTCCTATGTTGTTATCGACGACCGCTGGGGCAAGGACTGCCGCCACGAACACGGCGGATACTACACGACCGAATACGGGGCGGGGCTGAAGAGCGGATCGCATCCGTGGGAGGAGTGCCGGGGGATGGCGCATTCCTTCGGGTACAGCCGAACCGAGTCGCTGAACGATTACAAGAGCGCTCGCGAACTCATATTGATGTTGATCGATCTGGTGAGCAGAGGCGGCAATCTGCTGCTCGATATCGGGCCGACGGGAGACGGACGGATTCCGGTCATCATGGAGGAACGGCTGGTTCAAATCGGCGACTGGCTTGCAGTGAACGGCGAGGCGATCTACGAGTCGTGGCCGTGGCGCACGACATTTCAATGGACCGAAGGCAAACAGCCCGACGTCGGCTACGGCAAGCAATACAAAGCGAAGTATGACATCAAGGAGTTGACGTCCGCCCCCACGGGTGATAAGGCGGTGATTGAAGCATTCTTCACTTCCAAGGGTGATACGCTGTATGCGATTACGCCGCGATGGCCCAAGGAGAAACTGGTGATTCGACAAGTGAGCGCTTCGCCGAACACGACGGTGGAATTGCTCGGAAGCGATGAGCAGTTGAGGTGGAAGGCGGAGGACGGGCACATCGTGATTGACGTACCTTGTCTGTCGGCGGATGAGGCGCCCTGCGATTATGCGTATGTATTCAAACTGACGGAGGTCGAATAAACGGGTGTTGTTGCCTTTCGGTGTACGGCAGTTTAACGTTGCGTGCCGACGGGTGAAGCGTATAATTGGGGCTTACGGGCCGTCCGACCGCGACCACTCGGTCGCTTGCAGGGTGTAGGCCATGTGGGCAACGCAGTATTATCGCAGGCCGCATCACACGGAGGATGCTACAGACGATCAGACGCGTTTTTCGCCGTTGAAGGGCGCGTCAGAAGAACAACAGTTGGTAATGTCTTGGATAAGGAGAGAACGAAATGGCAAGACCGGTAACATTATTCACGGGACAGTGGGCTGATCTGCCGATAGCAGACCTCGCTGAGAAGGCAGCAAGCTGGGGATACGACGGACTGGAACTGGCGTGCTGGGGCGACCACTTCGACGTGGACGAGGCTCTCAAGAGCGATAACTACTGCAAGGACAAGAAAGAACTGCTGAAGAAGCACGGGCTGAAGGTTTTTGCGATCAGCAACCACCTGGTCGGCCAGGCGGTGTGCGACAGGATCGACGAGCGGCACAAGGCGATCGTACCTGAGGACGTATGGGGCGACGGGGATCCTGAGGGGGTCCGCAAACGCGCGGCCAAGAAGATGATTCAAACGGCCAAGGCGGCGAAGAAGCTGGGCGTCAAAGTGGTCAACGGTTTTACGGGCAGCTCGATCTGGCATCTGCTGTACTCATTTCCGCCGGCCTCACCCGATATGATCGAGAAGGGGTACGAGGATTTTGCCAAGCGATGGATTCCGATTCTGGATGCATTCAAGGACGAGGGTATCCGGTTTGCGCTGGAAGTGCATCCGACGGAGATCGCCTTCGATATCGGTTCGGCCGAACGTGCACTGAAGGCGGTGAAGAAGCACAAAGCTTTCGGCTTCAATTACGATCCGAGTCACCTGGGTTATCAGGGCGTCGATTATGTGAAGTTCATTCGCATGTTCAGTGATCGTATCTATCACGCGCATATGAAGGATGCCTGGTGGGGACACGGCGACGGCACGGTTGGCGTATTCGGCGGCCATACGGACTTTGCCGATCCGCGGCGTTACTGGGACTTCCGCTCCATCGGACACGGCGACGTGAATTTCGAAGAGATTATCGTGGCCCTGAACGATATCGGGTACCAGGGGCCGCTGTCGATCGAGTGGGAAGACAGCAGGATGAACCGCGAACACGGTGCGGAGGAAGCGTGTGGTTATATCAAGAACGCGGATTTCGCTCCTTCGGATGTAGCATTCGATTCCGCATTCGACAAATAGTGAAAAGACAGTGGCTTTGGGCTCCCGGGCAAGGCGGGGGCCCAAAGCACATCCGAGCATTGTCAATAACGCGAACAAACCTCGATGACAATCGACCGGGCAACGCAATTCTGTGCCGAGAGGAGAACGATCAGCAGGCACGGGGCTGTGGACGGCCTGCCGGGCTGTTCCGTGTACGATCGGCGGTTGCCGAGAAGATGATAGAAGATGCTGCGCGATGACGTAATCGCGAGCGCCACAAATAAATCGAATATGGCGGGTAATTAGATGCGTTCAAACAGACTCAACCGACGTCAATTCTTCAAGACGACCGCTGCGGCGGTGACATTTCCTTATGTGATTCACGCTTCGGCTCTGGGGCAGGGCGGGGCGACGGCGCCGAGCGACCGCATTACACTCGGTTTTATCGCGTGCGGCAAACAGAGCAAGCACCTGATGAGGTCTTTCCTGAACTCGGCGGGGACGCAGGTAGTGGCGGCGTGCGATGTGGATACACTGAAACTCGCACGCGGAAAGGGCATTGTCGAGGATCATTATACGGGTAAGACCGGACGGGACTATACCTGCGATACGTACGGTGACTTTCGCGACCTTCTGTCGCGCGATGACATTGACGCGGTTGTGATTTCGACGCCGGACCACTGGCACGCTGTTACGGTGATCCAGTCGGCAGAGGCGGGCAAGGACATCTATTGTGAGAAGCCGTTGTCTCAAACGATCAGTGAATCGCGGGCGATGGTCAATGCGGTGAGGCGGTACGGCCGTGTCTTCCAGACCGGAAGCATGCAGCGATCGGACTGGCATTTTCGCCTGGGGTGCGAACTGGTTCGCAGCGGGTATATAGGGGACCTCCAGCACGTCACCGTTGGTGTCGGCGGACCTCCAGGGGAGGACAAGCTTGCGCCAATGCCGGTGCCCGATTATCTGGACTGGGAGATGTGGGTTGGTCCGGCTATGTGGAGGCCGTATCATTCGGAGCTGTCGCCGCATATCAGTTGGGACGGCTTTCCGCACTGGCGGTATCACAGCTACTACGGCGGCGGCGGGATGACAGACTGGGGCGCTCACCATTTCGATATCGCACAGTGGGGAATGGGCATGGATGAGAGCGGTCCGATGGAGATTATCCCTCCGAACGGCAAGGATGTAAAGGTGTTGACGTACAAGTACGCCAACGGCGTCACCATGACGCGGGATGAGGCGAACGGCGTGTTGTTTACGGGCACCAAGGGCAAGGTGGAGACGAATCGCGGGCACTTGAAGACGTGGCCCGACGAACTGAAGAATACCAAGCTCAAGCCAAACGACGTCCATCTCTATGAGAGCAACAATCATTATGCGGACTGGCTGGATGCGATCCGCAAGCGCAGCAAGCCCATTTGCGACATCGAGACGGGGTGTCGTTCGGTGACAGTCTGTCATCTGGGCAATATTGCGCATACACTGCAACGACCGTTGCGGTGGGATCCCGAAAAGGAAGTATTCGTCGGAGATGCGGATGCGAATCGGCTGTTGTGGCGGCCGTACAGGCAACCGTGGCATCTATAGGGACGACGATCAGGAACGGCCCGCCGCGTACGCAGGGGTCCCGGGCCGGCATGGTGCGACTTATGAGTTGATGTGAACAGCGAAAACGAGGATCGAGGCTTATGCGAAGCAAAGTGAACCGACGAGACTTCCTGAAGAAGACAAGCGGTGTTGCGGCGGGGGCTCTGGCTTTTCCCTATGTGGTGCCTGCGTCCGTGCTTGGGGCCGGCGGGGTCGCACCAAGCGAGCGAATCACGATGGGATGTATCGGCGTGGGCGCACGCGGCGGCGGAAACATGCGCAGCTTCCTTGGCCGCAATCAGGTTCGGATTCTGGCGGTGTGTGATGTGGACCAGGAGCGGAGGCGTAGCGCCAAGGGGCAGGTGGACAAGAAATATCAAAATAACGATTGCAGCATGTATGCGGACTTTCGCGAGTTGATCCAGCGTGATGATATCGACGCGTTGTCGCTGGCTTTGCCGGATCACTGGCATTCCATTCCGGTGATCATGGCGGCACGTGCGGGCAAGGACATGTATGCGGAAAAGCCTCTGGCCCGCACGATCAGCGAGGGCCGGGCGATGGCGGACGCAGTGCATCGGTACAATCGAGTATGGCAGACGGGCAGCCAGCAGCGCTCGACGCGGAATTTCCATCGGGCGTGTGAATTGGTGCGAAACGGCCGGATAGGCAAGGTGCACAAGGTCGAGGTGGGCCTGCCAACGGGCAGGTCCGGTTCGAATCCGCCGGTGCAGCCGGTTCCAGAGGGACTGGACTGGGACATGTGGCTCGGGCCGGCACCATGGAGGCCTTACCAGGGGTGGGGACGCGGCGGCAAACCGCACTGGGATTGGCGCTGGATCATGGACTACTCCGGGGGGCAGTTGACGGACTGGGCCGGACATCACATCGACATCGCGCAGTGGGGGCTCGGCCTGGAGCGAACGGGACCGGTTGAGATCGAAGGGCGAGGCGAGTATCCGAAGGACGGTATTTTCAATGTGCCCATGACGTATCGTTTTGTCTGCAAGTATGCCAACGGGATCGAGTTGACCGTTGCGAACAACAAGCAGTTGGCGCAGGGGGCGAAGTGGTATGGCGAGAAGGGCTGGATCTACGTTCGGCGGGGCAAGCTCGAGGCCGACCCGAAGAGCGTTCTCGACGAAGTCATCGGGGCGGATGAAATCAGACTATACAAGAGTACGGATCATCACGGCAATTTCCTCGACTGTGTGAAGACGCGGAAAGAGACGGTTGCGCCGATTGAGATCGGGCATCGCTCGATCAGCGTCGGTCTGCTCGGCGAAATTGCGATGTTAACAGAGCAGAAACTGCGGTGGGATCCGGAGAAGGAAGTATTTCTCAACAGTGATGCGGCGAACCGTTTGCTGTCGAGATCATTTAGAAGTCCCTGGCATCTGTAAACCAGGGCGAAGGATTCAAACGTGGGTCGACGTTGCTCCATGACAAAGAGCGAGGGCATGAATCGGCGCAGGTTTCTGCGCGGCGCCACAGGTGTGGCGGCGGGGGCCGCTTTGGGCTTTCCGGCGATAGTGCCGTCGTCGGTGCTGGGGCAATACGGGACGGTTGTGCCGAGCGAGCGCGTCGTAATGGGGTTCATCGGAGTCGGGCAACAAGGGACGGCGAACCTGGAAGTTTTCCTGAGCGAGCCGGACGTTCAGGTGGTTGGAGTCTGCGATGCAGAGGAACGGTCAAATCTCTATTATGATGGAGAGTCCCACGGTGTGGAGCCGGCTTATCAGAAGGTGAGCGATTATTACGCGGCGAACCAGCGCGTCTTCGGCGGGGGCGGTTGCGAAATATACGATGATTTTCGGCGAATGTTGACTCGCGATGATATTGACGCGGTGGCTATCTGTACGCCGGATCACTGGCACGCGGTGATGGCGGTCTACGCGCTACGCTCCGGTAAAGACGTTTACTGCGAGAAGCCGCTTGCACATACGGTTCTGGGGGGGCGCGAGGTCGTGGAGGCGGCTCGGCAATACGGGCAGATCTTGCAGACGGGCAGTTTGGCGCGGTCCAATGATGACGTGCGGTTCGCCTGCGAACTGGTGCTGAACGGTCGGATCGGCAAGCTGCAGACGATTCGTGCGGGGATACCGACGGATCAGCCGTATCACGAGACGGCCCGGGCAATGGCAGGGCCGCAGCCGGTTATGACGCCGCCGAGCAGCCTTGATTACGAGATGTGGCTCGGGCCGGCGGCATATGCGCCATACACGGAGAACCGTTGTCACTTCTGGTGGCGATTTATCTCTGATTACGGGGGCGGCGAGGTTGCATTCGGCGGGTCGGACGTTCTCGACATTGCCCAGTTGGGCAACGGTACGGATGAAACCGGGCCGAAGAGAATTACGGCGAGGGGCAGCCGCCTGCCGGACGGGCTGTTCGATGCCTTTATGGATTACGATTTCGAGGCGGAGTATGACAACGGTGTGCGACTGATCGGCAGCAACAGGGGGTCGCGCGGCGTGCGGTTCGAGGGCGGAGACGGCTGGATATTTGTTTCCGCGGACGGCGATGGGCTTCAGGCCGAGCCGGCAGCGGTGCTGAAGGAGGAGATCGGCCCCAATGAGATTCGGCTTGGGCGGAGCGAGGGGCATCACCGTGACTTTCTCAATTCCATCAAGAGCGGTGTCGAGCCGATGGCCCCGGCGGAGGTCGGACATCGAACGGCGAGCCTTTGCCACCTTGTCAATATTGCGCTGGCGACGGGTTCGCCGCTCGAATGGAACTCACGCATGGAGAGAATCTCGAACGACTATGATGCGGACCGGATGCTCTCGCGGCATTTTCGCAGTCCCTGGCATATATGACAATAAGGAACAAGAGACAGTATGCAGTATCGACAACGTGCAATGCTGCGACAATCAGGCAATCGAAAGGAGTTAAGATGGACAGGAAGCTGAGAATCAGAAGCGTTGTGGTATCGGCCATGATCTTCGCACTGCTGGCGGGCGGGGTTGTGCAGGCGGAATCGCCCGAGAAGTTGCGGGATGTCAAGCCGGAAGAAATACAGAAGATTGCCGAGGCTCTGCCGCAGCGTTCGACGGTTCAGCCGGATGCACCGCGGAAAGTGCTGGTGTTCTGGCGATGCGAGGGTTTCTATCACGGTGTGATTCCCGTGGCGAACAAGGCGATGGAGATGTTGGGAAAGCAGACCGGTGCATTCGAGGTAACCGAATGCACGGATGACTATTCGATCTTCACTGCTGAAAAGCTCAAGCAATTCGACGGGATTATCCTGAACAACACAACGCATTTGCAGTTTCATCCGGAGAAAACGCCGGAGCGCTGCAAGGCACTGATGGATTTTGTCAAGGATGGCAAGGGTCTGATCGGCATTCATGCAGCGACGGACAACTTCTACAAGTGGGAAGGCGGCTGGAAAGAAGGCATGGAGATGATGGGGGGCATCTTTACGGGCCATCCGTGGGGCGGCGGCGGAACGTGGGCCATCAAGATCGACGAGCCCGATCACCCTCTGACGGCAGCTTTCAAAGGCAAGGGATTCAAGATCAAGGACGAGATTTATCGAACGGATCCGCCGGTGTATTCGCGGGCCAAGCAGCTGGTGCTGATGAGTCTGGATATGAGCGATCCGACGACGAAGGCGACGGCTCAGAAGCCGGAGGACGCCGATACGGGTATTGCCTGGATCAAGACATGGGGCGACGGACGCGTCTTCTACTGCTCGCTGGGGCATAACAACGAAGTCTTCTATACGCCCGCGGTTATGCAGCACTATCTGGACGGGATACAGTTTGCTCTGGGCGATTACGAGGTTGATACCACACCAAAACCTATTGCAAGTTCAGGAAAGGGATCAGAAATGGAAGAAAAGTTCGCGAAAGTCAAGACGTATGACTGGGGCCAGAGCCGTGTGACGCTCACGGAACTGGAAGAGGCGATGCGCGAGGCGCACGGGGACGCCGACAAGCTGCGGATGTTCGAGAAGCATCTACTGGACGTGTGCACGTCCGACGCCAAACGTGCGGGCAAGCAGTGGGCATGCCGGCAACTCAGTCTCATCGGGACGGAAATCTCGGTGCCGATTCTGGCCACAATGCTGACCGATAAGGTCGAGTCGGATATGGCACGCTATGCACTGGAGCGTATTCCGAGTCCTGCGGTCAACAAGGCACTGCGCGAGGCGCTGCCCAAGGCGAAGGGTACGGTGCAGGTCGGTATTATCAATTCGCTGGGCCAGCGGCGTTGTCCCAAGGCCGTTGATGCGCTGGGCGAACTGGCTCACAGTTCGGACAAGATGGTCGCCGAGGCGGCGCTGGCTGCACTGGGGCAGATCGGCAACGAGGACGCCGCAAAGGTGCTGGCGAAGGCTAAAGACAAGACGGACGGCAAGCTTCAGATGGTGGCACTGGACTCATATCTTATGTGCGCCGATCAGATGGCGGCTGACGGCAAGAAGGCCCAGGCGCTGGCCATTTACAGGGAACTTCAGAACAAGAGTATGCCCAAGCCGATTCAGACGGCGGCTCTGCGCGGTATGCTCAATGCAATGAAGGGTAACTAATGAAGGTCGATAACATTTTGGCAAGGTCTGCGACAGCGCTGTTGCTTTGTGCGGTGATTTTCTGGCCGGCCGTGGCGCAGGAAGGCGATGACGCCACGGCGGTTGTGCTCGATATCCTCAAGAGCGGGGACGAGGACATGGCGGCGGTGGCGATTGGTATGGTCAAGGAAATGCATGGCGAAGGCATAACAAAGGCCTTTGCCGCGGAGTTGCCCAATCTTGGGCCGACGTCACAGGTGCAGTTGATTTCCGCGCTGGGCGACCGCGGGGACTCCGCGGCGCTGCCGGCAATCGTCGATGCCACGGAATCCGAGAGCGAGTCGGTTCGCGTGGCTGCTGTGAAAGCCATCGGGCAGTTGGGCGGTTCGTCGGAGGTGATGCTGCTGGCTGACATTGCCGCCGAGAGCAACGGCGCCGAGCAGAAGGCGGCGCGTGAAAGCCTGGCGCGGCTTCGCGGCGATGGGGTCGATGCGACGATTCTCGATGCGATCGAGAAGGCAGAGCCCGAGGCGGCGGTGGAGTTGATCGACAGCGTCGGGCAGCGGAACATACGAGCGGGTGTTGAGACGCTGCTCGATACGGCTCACAGTGAGGATCGCAAGATTCGCTCGGAGTCGATTAAGGTGCTGAAGGTCATTGCCGAACCCAACGATCTGCCCGATCTGGTGCAGTTGCTGCTTGATACGAAGAGCAGTTCCGCCCGCACGGAAGCGGAAAAGACCATCGCGGCGGTCGCGCATAAGATCGAGAAGAAGGACCGTCAGGCGCAAGCGGTGCTTGCGGTGCTGCCGAACGTGAAGGACATGAAGAAGCAGGCATCGTTGATGAGCGTTCTCGGTCGTATCGGGGACAGCACGGCGTTGCCGGTCCTGCGCAAGGCGCTCGAAAGCGAAAACGCCGATATGCGGACGGCGGCAATCCGGGCGCTGTCGCAATGGCCGACAAGCGAACCGGCGGATGATTTGTTCGACGTTGCCGCCAGCGCCGAGAGTCCGTTGCACAAGATTCTGGCTTTGCGCGGTTTTGTCGACTTGCTCAAGCTTCCCAGCGAAAGACCGGCGAAAGAGACGGTCGCGATGTACGCTGAAGCGATGAAGCTGGCGCCGAATGTGTTCGAGAAGCGTCGCGTACTTTCTGGCCTGTCGAGTACGGGTTCGCCGGAAGCGCTGGAGATGGTGAAGGAGTATCTCAGCGACCAGACGCTGTTTCGCGAGGCGGAAGTGGCGGTTGTTCGGATTGCCGAAGCGATGGCGGAGAAGCATCCGGACAAGGCCAGAGGCGCTCTGGATATGATCATCGAGCGAACGAAGAGTGATGCGACGCGCGAGCAGGCGCAGGAAGTGCTCGACAAGATGGATGGCAAAGCAGAGGACCAGGAGCAGTGAGTGTCTTTTGTCAAATGTAGCAACGACCAATTTAAGAATCCCGGGTGGTGAACGTCGGCCGTGAAGAGCGGTACGTACGCAGGAGTTACGAATATGGTGGTAGATTCAAGACGAAGTCCGGCTTGTTGGCGGGTCGTGACAATGACAGTAATGGTTTTGGTGGCATTTCTGATTTCTTCTGCGGCTCCGGCCGCATCAAATGGGGCCCCTGATCCCTATATGGGCGACTACAAGGGCGAGTGGAGTCTGACTGATGGATATGACTGGGGTCCGCTGGTCGCTCAGGTGATCGCTCTGGGCAACGGCGAGTATCGGGCGAAGTTTGTCGAAGGCTTTGCATTGACCGTGGACCCCTATGGGATCGTTGACGGTCGCCGGCAGGGCAATGTGGTTGCGTTCGCCGGCAGGGCAGGTTATGACGGCATGAGTCTGCAGGTGAAGGCTGTGATAAAGGGCGGCACTTTGACCGGCAGTTTCGAGGGACAGAGCGCGGACGGTTCGCCTGTTAAGGGGACCGTGAAGTTGAAAGAGATCGTTCGTCGCTCGCCGACACTTAAAGACGAACCTCCGAAGAATGCGGTTGTTTTGTTCGAGGGCAAGAATTTCGACGAGTGGGAAAGGCTGCCGAGTTTCAGCGGTCTGGTGAACATAGCAGAGGCGATCGGCAGCACGGACAATGCGGTTGCATATCTGCGGTCGGGAATCTGGTCCGAGGAGCAGCAGGAGGCCACGTTGGAGTTGGGCAGTGACGACGGTGTAAAGGTCTGGCTCAATGACGAACTGGTTCACGCGAACAATGCGTCGCGCGGCGTTCAGCCCGGTCAGGACAAAGTCAAGGTACGACTGAACGAAGGACTCAACCGGCTGCTGGTTAAGGTTAACAACGGCGGAGGCGACTGGGGGTTGGCGGCCCGTTTGGTCGGGTCTGACAGCAAGCCCCTGAAGAATATCAAAGAAAGGACCGGCAGACGGGAAGGCACGGACGAGTATCTTGAGGCGAACGGCGGGTATCTGACGGTCTGGCGTATAGCGGGCCCGTATCAGCAGGAAGGCAAAGACGGACCGGCGCTGTTCGACGTGGCGTTCGCGCCCGAGAAGGAGAGCGGACGTGGTGACGCCGAATGGAAGCGGATACAACCGGAGAAGGCCGATCCGAAAGAGGTTCGCTGGAATATCGTCGGCGATGCCATGGAAGTCAAGCCCGGCACGGGTTCGATTGTTACCAGGAAGAAGTTCACAGACTTCAAGCTGCACATCGAATTCCGGACGCCTTTTATGCCTGAAGCTCGCGGGCAGGGACGCGGCAACAGCGGCGTCTATCTGCAGGGACGTTACGAGGTGCAGGTGCTGGACAGCTACGGGCTTGAGGGCAAGGACAATGAATGCGGCGGTATTTACAAGGTGGGGAAGCCACTGGTGAACATGTGCCTGCCGCCCATGCAGTGGCAGACATACGACATCGAGTTCCATGCACCGAAATTCGAAAACGGTCAGAAAAAGGAGCAGGCGCGCATCACGGTGCGGCACAATGGCGTTGTCATCCATGATGATATACCGATTCCGGGGCCGACCGGCGGCGCCCTGGACGGCAACGAAAGCCAGCCGGGCGGGGTCTATTTGCAGGATCACGGCAACAAGGTACAGTTCAGGAACATCTGGCTGGTGGAGTTATAGTTTCGGACTTATTCAAGGCAAGGAAAGGTGAAGATGAATAACGAAAAGAAGAAAAGCAGTTCATCAATATCCAGGCGCGAACTACTGGGTGCGGCTGCGGCGGTGGCCGCGTTTACCTACGTTCCGAAGCGTATTCTGGCGGCTTCGCCGAACGGCAAGTTGAACATTGCCGGGATCGGTGTCGGCGGTCGCGGGTCCTCCGACATCAACGGTGTGAGCAGCGAGAATATCGTTGCGCTTTGTGACGTTGACTGGAACAGGGCCAACGGGACGTTTAAGAAGTACCCGAAAGCAAAGAAATACAAAGACTTCCGCGAGATGCTCGATAAGGAGCAGAAGAACATCGACGCGGTTGTGATCGGTGCGCCCGACCACATTCACGCTCCGGCGGCGATTCGAGCGATGCGGATGGGCAAGCACGTTTACTGCGAGAAACCGATGGCGCACACGATCTACGAGGCTCGCAGGATGACCGAGGTCGCACTGGAGACCGGCGTGGTTACGCAGATGGGCAATCAGGGGCATGCGGGCGAAGGATTGCGTCTGACCTACGAGTTCATTCAGGACGGCGCCATCGGGGAGATCGATGAGGTTCACGTATGGACCGACCGGGCAGGGACAGCCGATAGGGCGTGGTGGCCGCAGGGCGTGGGGCGTCCTGAAGGCACACAGCCGATTCCGGAGCATCTGAGGTGGGATCTATGGCTCGGTCCGGCCAAGTGGCGTCCTTATAATTCCGCGTACGTTCCGTTCAAGTGGCGCGGCTGGTTCGATTTCGGGTGCGGTGCGTTGGGCGACATGGCGGTACACAATGCGGATCCTGCATTTTTCTGTCTCGGTCTGGATGCACCGGAGGCCGTGGAGGCCGAATCAAGCCCGGTCAACAACGAGACGTTCCCGTTGTGGTCCATGATTCATTATTACTTCCCGGCCAAAGGCAAACGTCCGGCGGTCAAGATGACGTGGTACGACGGAGGCAAGAAGCCGGCCGATCCGCCGGAGCTTCAGGGCCGATCGCTCAAATCCAACGGTATCATGTTTGTCGGAACCAAGGGCAAGATTGTCTGCGGCAGTCACGCGGGTTCGCCGATGCTGCTGCCTGAGGAGTTGAGCCGTTCATATAAGAAGCCTGAGAAGATGCTCGAACGTTCGCCCGGTCATCACAAGGAATGGATCCTGGCCTGCAAGGAGGGCAACCCGCTGAAGGCGAAGGCGGGATTCTGGTATTCCGGACCGTTTACCGAGGCGCTGCTGGTCGGGAATCTGGCGGTCAGGCTGGGCAAGCGCGTCGAATGGGACAGCAAGACGATGCGTTCGCCCAATTGTCCGGAGGCGGACAACTACGTTACGAAGTTCTATCGCGCAGGATGGGAAATCTGATCATGGTGCATTGGTCACTGTCACATCCGGCAGGGGCCGGATTACATTAAGGCATTTGCAAACTGCTCTTCGTTCAGGCGGGGAGCAGTTTGTCGTTATCATAGGTGATTGATATTGTCGAAGTCGCAGGAGTGTGCTCATGAGTAGATCGAATACCAGGAAAGACACGCATAGCAATTTATCGCGCCGCGATTTTCTCGGTGCGGCGGCGGGTGTTGCGGCGTTTACGGCGGTGCCCAGCACGGTGTTTTCTCAGCCGCCGAGCAACAAGCTCAATATAGCGGGCATCGGTGTCGGCGGCATGGGGGCGAGCAATCTGAGGCAGTGCAGCGGCGAGAATATCGTGGCGTTGTGTGACGTGGATGACAAACATGCAGCCGGGACGTTCAAAAGATATGCGAGTGCGAGGACGTATCGTGATTATCGCGTCATGCTGGACAAGGAAGATAAGAATATCGACGCGGTAGTGATTGCCACGCCCGACCACACACACGCGGTAATCGGGATGGAGTGCATTCGCAGGCGAAAGCATCTCTATCTGCAGAAGCCTTTGGCGCATTCCATTTACGAGGTCCGCAAGCTCACGGAAGCGGCCCGGGAGTATAACGTCCAGACGCAGATGGGCAACCAGGGCCATTCTTCCGACGCGATACGCGTGCTGTACGAGTGGATTCAGGACGGTGCTATCGGTCGGGTGCGCGAGGTTCATGCCTGGACCGATCGTCCGGTTGGGGGGCATCCGTGGTCCGACTTTCCCATTATGGCCAGGCCCAAGGAGAAGCCGCCCGTGCCGGAGAATCTGGACTGGGATCTGTGGCTGGGTCCTGCGCAGTACCGACCTTATCATCCGATCTATCATCCGCTCACCTGGCGGGGCTGGTGGGATTTCGGGACCGGTGCACTGGGTGACATGGGCTGCCATATCGTCGACCCGGCTTTTTGGGTGTTGAAGCTGGGGCACCCCACATGGGTCGAGGCCACGACGACGCACTACAAGCCCGAGGTTGCATCGGAAACGTTTCCGCGGGCGGCGATCATCCGCTACGAATTTCCGGCGCGGGGCGACATGCCCGGGGTGAAGCTGACATGGACCGACGGCCGGCTGATGCCGCCTCGTCCGAGGGACCTGGAGCCTGGACGCCGGCTGCCCGGCAGCGGTGCTCTGTTTATCGGCGAGAAGGGCACGATCATGCATGGTTCGCACGGCGCCGGCGGCGTACGTATTATCCCTGAGGCGAAGATGAAGGCATACAAGCGTCCGGAGAAGACGCTGCCGCGTGTGAAGGGCGGCCATGAGAAGGACTGGATCCGGGCGTGCAAGGACGGTAAGCCGGCGAGTTCGAGCTTCGAGTACGGCGGACCGCTGACTGAAATGGTGCTGCTTGGCGTGCTGGCGATGCGCGTGAAGGACAGACCGCTGAAGTGGGATGGAGAGAATATGCGGGTTGTAAACGATGAAGAGGCGAACAAGCTGGTCAATCCGCCTTATCGCAAGGGTTGGACGCTGTAGTTCGTTTGAGAACCGGATGTGTCTGAATTCGAGAGGTTGCAGATGAAGGATGGTCAAGTCAGCAGACGGCGTTTTCTTGCCAGCACAGCCGGAGTTGCGGCATTCACAATTGTACCCGGCAGAGTTCTGGCTGATCCGCCGAGCGAAAAACTGAATATTGCCGGTATCGGCGTCGGCGGGCGCGGTCACGGCGACCTGCATGAAGTGCGTTCTGAGAATATCGTAGCGATTTGCGACGTCGACTGGAAGTACGCGGGAAAGGTATTCAACGCGTATCCAAAGGCAAGACGTTATCGCGATTATCGCACAATGTTCGACAAGGAAGACAGGAACATCGACGCGGTAGTGATCGCGACGCCAGACCACACGCATGCGGTGATTTCACTTGCGGCTATCGAGCGGGGCAAGCACGTGTACTGCGAGAAGCCTCTGGCGCATTCGATTTATGAGGTTCGCAAAGTGACGGAGGCGGCTCGCAAGGCGGGTGTGGCAACTCAACTCGGCAATCAGGGGCAGGCGTCCGAAGCGACGCGTCTGACGTGCGAATATATCTGGGACGGAGCGATCGGCCCGGTTCGCGAGATACATTCGTGGTGCAATCGGCCTATATCGCCGCGAGGCATCGGCAGGCCCAGCGAGACGCCGCCAGTGCCGGAGAGTCTGGATTGGGACTTGTGGCTTGGTCCGGCGAAGCGGCGTCCGTATCATCCCTGTTATCATCCGTTCAGTTGGCGCGGGTGGTGGGATTTCGGGACAGGTGTTCTTGGGGATATCGGCTGTCATCAGTTCGCTCCGATCTGGCGTGCTCTGAAGCCGGGCTACCCGCTGACGGTTGATGCATGTACAAGCAGCGTCAATTACGCAGGCGCTGCAATCAATGAGACGGCGCCGCTGTCTTCGATCGTGCGCTATGATTTTCCGGCCAGGGGCGATATGCCGGCGTTGAAGCTGACCTGGTACGACGGTGGGATCATGCCGCCTCGGCCTGATGAATTGAAGGAGGGGCTGCGATTCGGAAATGCGGACGACAACCTGTTTATCGGTGACAAGGGCAAGATGCTGGGGCACAGGCTTCTGCCGGAAGAGAGAAGCCGGGAATACGGAAAGCCGCCGAAGAAGCTGGAACGCTCGCCAGGCCATCATAAGGAGTGGCTGATCGCGTGCAAGGGCGGGCCGCCGGCGCAGTCGAATTTCGATGTGTCCGGGCCGATGGCGGAGGTTGTGTTGCTGGGCAATATCGCGGTTCGTATGGGCCAGACTCTCTACGAAAAGGGCTTGAAACTGCACTATGACGGGCCGGGCATGAAGGTGACGAACCTGCCTGAGGCGAACAAGTACATCAAGAGCGAATTTCGCGACGGCTGGACGTTGTAGCAGGTAGTTGCCGTCGCTGCGAACACGCCAAACATACGATTGGTTCAAATAAGGAGCTGAGTTGTGGATAACAAGAAGATTTCGAGACGAGATTTTGTGCGTGCAGCGGGCACCGTAGCCGCCTTTACTGTTGTTCCGAGCCATGTTCTCGGCGGTGCCAGACGTGTCGCCCCGAGCGAGAAGCTGAATATCGCCGGGATCGGCATAGGCGGTCGCGGCGGCGGCGACCTTGCCGCGGTAAGCAGTGAGAATATAGTGGCGCTGTGTGATGCGGACTGGGCGCGAGGAGGCGGGGCCTTCCGGCGGTGGCCCAAGGCTGCGAAATACAAAGACTTTCGCAAGATGCTCGACAAGGAGGAGAAGAACATCGACGCGGTCGTGGTTGCCACACCAGATCACAATCACGCGCCGGCCAGCATCACAGCGATGAAGATGGGCAAGCATGTTTACTGCGAGAAGCCGCTGACGCATTCGGTCTACGAATCGCGAATGATGGCCAAAGTTGCTCGCGAGCAGGGCGTGGCCACACAGATGGGCAACCAGGGCCAGGCGTCCGAGGGGACTCGGCTGATGAGCGAAACCATCTGGGACGGGGCGATCGGACAGGTTCGCGAAGTTCATGTCTGGACGGACAGACCGAACCGAGGGCTGAGCGGTGTGTATTGGCCTCAGGGCGTCGATCGTCCGACCGATACTCCACCTGTGCCGGATACTCTGGACTGGGATATCTGGCTGGGGCCGGCTCCTGAGAGGCCGTACCATCCGGCTTATGTGCCGTTCAAGTGGCGCGGCTGGTGGGACTTCGGCACCGGGGCTCTGGGCGATATCGGCTGTCACAGCATCGATCCTATCTGGCGGGCGCTGAAGCTGGTAGCACCGACAAGCGTCGAAGCAACATCGACCCTGGTCAACAATGAGACATATCCGCTTGGGTCGATGGTGACATATCATTTTCCGGCGCGCGGAGATATGGCGCCGGTGAAGCTGACCTGGTATGACGGCGGGCTGAGGCCTGCCCGCCCGGAAGGGATGCCTGACGGCGAGCGTCTCGGAGAAGGCGGGACACTGTTTATCGGTGACAAGGGAATTATGTCGGGCTACCGAATAATTCCGGAGTCGAAGCGAAAAGAATATGGCACAC
Source organism: uncultured Pirellulales bacterium (assembly GCA_964526785.1). Classification (GTDB taxonomy): domain Bacteria; phylum Planctomycetota; class Phycisphaerae; order Sedimentisphaerales; family Anaerobacaceae; genus CAZGMJ01. The sequence continues at coordinate 24,132 of CAZGMJ010000035.1, read as the reverse complement.
CTCCGAAAGTTCTGGATCGCTCGCCGGGCCATCATCAGGAGTGGATCGATGCGTGCAAGGGCGGCAAGCCGGCCGGATCGAATTTCGACCACGCCGGGCCACTGGCAGAGACTGTGCTGCTCGGCAACGTCGCACTGCATCCGGAATTGAGAGACAAGCTGACGCGCGTGCCGCTACTGTGGGACAGCAAGAACCTGAAGATCACGAATGTTCCGGAAGCAAACCAGTTCCTGCAACGGGAATACCGGAAGGGGTGGAGTCTGTAAAGTTGCGAGCGGTATTTGTTATCGCCAGAAGATGTCAGGTAAGGATTGCATCATGAATACAAGAAGAATGACGCGCCGGGATTTCCTCGGCGGCGCTGCGGCGGTTGCTGCTTTCACGGTCGTTCCGAGTCATGTGCTCGGAGGCAGAGGGCGAATCGCGCCCAGCGAGAAGTTGAATATTGCGTGTATCGGTGTCGGCGGTATGGGGGGCAGCGACGTGCGATCTGTGAGCACAGAGAATATAGTGGCTCTGTGCGACGTGGATTGGAAGCACGCGGCCGGGACATTCGAGCGTTATCCACAGGCGAAGAAGTACAAGGACTTCCGGCGAATGCTGGACAAAGAGGACAAGAACATCGAAGCGGTGACGGTTTCGACGCCCGACAATATCCACGCGGTGGCGGCCATGGCCGCACTGAAGATGGGCAAGCATGTGTACTGCCAGAAGCCTCTTTGCCACGACATCTACGAGGTTCGGCAGTTGACAGAGGAGGCTCATAAGCAGAAGGCCGTGACGCAGATGGGTATCCAGATTCACGCCGAACAGACTGTGAAGCTGGCAGTCGAGATCATCCAGTCGGGCCTGATAGGCAAGGTTCGCAGGGTTGACATCTTCAGCCACAAGAACTGGGGCGGCGGTACGAGACCGACGGATACGCCGCCGGTTCCGGAGACGCTGGACTGGGATCTCTGGCTTGGGCCGGCACCGTATCGGCCGTACCATCCCACGTATCTGCCGGGGCAGTGGCGTCGCTGGTGGGATTTCGGCACGGGCACACTCGGTGATATGGGTTGCCATATCATCGATCCGGTCTGGTGGGCGCTGGATTTGAAGTATCCCACGACCGTTGCGGCGAATCCGGGGCCGTTCAACGAGGAGACGTATCCGGAGGCTACGGAGGTTCGCTGGGAGTTTCCCGCGCGCGGCGACTTGCCGCCTGTGACGTTAACCTGGTGCGACGGTTCGAATCGGCCGCCGATTCCGCCTGATTTGGAAGAGGGACGCAAACTACCCAATCAGGGCAGCGTATATTATGGCGACAAGGGTACTCTGGTGGCCCCGCACATGGGCAATCCGGCGCTCGTGCCGTATTCGAGGATGCGCGAGGTCGAGTTGCCCGAGCCGTTCCTGGAGCGTGGCATCAACCACTACCAGGACTGGATTCGGGGTTGCAAGGGCGGGCCAAAGCCGTCGGCCAGTTTCGACTATTCGGGCCCGCTAACCGAGACTATTTTGCTCGGTAATATTGCCGCCAAGGTGGACGGGCCGATCGAATGGGACGGTCCGAAGTTGCGAATAGCGAATGTCGCTGAGGCTAACGAGCATGTAAAGCGTGATTATCGCTCGGGTTGGCATTTGTGATATATCATTTCGTCGGTAATTGACGTCTTCAAAGGTAGCAGGACAGTTTTTCAGGAGAAAAAGATGAACAGAATGATGAGCAAAACGCTTTTGTTAGCCCTTTTGGCCGCTTTTTTCGCACCGGCTGCGATCGCGGGTTCAGACAGCGTGGGCCAGTGGAAGCTGGGCATGCAGGCATACAGTTTCAACCGCTTCACATTCTATGAGGCGGTGGATAAGACGAGGGCTCTGGGCCTGCATTTCATTGAGGCCTATCCCGGGCAGAAACTCAGCGATGAGAAGCCGAACGTGAAGTTCGACCACAATATGCCTTCAAATATCCGGCTGGAAGTGCTGCAGAAGCTGCGCCAGGCGGATGTGCGGCTGATGAATTACGGTGTTGTCGGCCTACCGAATAATGAGGCCGAATGCAGAAAAGTGTTCGAATTTGCCAGGGATATGGGCATCGAGACAATTGTCTCGGAACCGCCCGAGGATGCGTTTCCGCTGATCAACAGATTGCTGAAGGAGGATCGGTTCAAGCATCTTAAGGTTGCCATCCACAATCATCCGAAGCCTTCGCACTACTGGAATCCCGATACGGTTTTGAAGGTCTGCGAGGGCATGGTTGATCGTATCGGCGCCTGTGCGGATACGGGGCACTGGACGCGGTCGGGCGTTGATCCGGTCGAGGCAATCAAGAAGCTCGAAGGGCGGATCATGAGCCTGCACCTCAAGGATCTGAATGAATTCGGCGTGCGAAGCGCACACGATGTGATCTGGGGCAACGGCGAGAGCAAGGTTCGCCAGGTTCTGGCGGAACTGAAGAAGCAGGGCTTTGCGGGCGTTTTTTCTATCGAATACGAGCATAACTGGCTCAATTCGATGCCCGAGATCGCCGGTTGCGTATCTTATTTCGACAGAACCAGCGCGGAGTTGGGCATTACCGACTGGAAGTGGATTTTCGACGGCAAGTCGCTGGACGGCTGGGACGGCGATCCGCGTCTGTGGTCGGTCAAGGACGGCGTTATTCACGGCGAGACCACTCAGGAGAATCCGGCCCGCGGCAATACGTTCATTGTCTGGGAAGACGGCAAGCTGAAGGACTTCGAACTGAAGATCAAGTTCCGTATCCAGAACGGCAACTCGGGAGTTCAGTACCGCAGCAAGCTGGTGAGCAAGCCGACGGATGAAAACAGGTGGGTTGTCGGCGGTTATCAGGCCGAGGTCGAAAATAATCCGGGTAAGGTCGGCTTTTTGTATCACGAGAAGGGCCGAGGGTGGCTGGTGAATGTCGGCGATTTGATGGTTATCGACAAGGACGGCAAGAAAGAGGTTGTCTCGCATGTATCCGACGTCGATGCGTTGAAGAAGGAAGGCTATTACAAGTCGCAGGACTGGAACGAGTATCACATAATCGGTCGCGGCAATCACCTGATCCATTATCTCAACGGATACAAGACGATGGAGTTGATCGATAACGACCGCGTCACGGACCCGGGAGACCCGAGTGACCGCAAGGGCGCCGCACGCGAGGGCCTGCTGGCTCTGCAGATTCACGCCGGGCCGCCTATGGTTGTGGAGTTCAAGGATATCCGCGTCAAGCATCTGGAAGAGGGAAAGTACGGAGATGCTCAGTTGCTCTTCGACGGCACCAAGGCGGGGCTGGATAACTGGAAAGTCAAGCCGGGTTCGAACAAGTGGGAAGCAGGGACTGCAGCAGTATCCAAAGACAATCCCAAGCTTCTGGTCAACAAAGGTGGAAAGGGCGAGATGATCAACCTCGCTGAACATCACGGCGCCAGCAGGGATATCCGTTCCGGCGACGCGGATGAGTTCGGCGACTGTCTTATTGAGTTGCAGGTTATGGTGCCCCAGAATTCCAACTCGGGCATCTACGTGATGGGCAGGTACGAAGTGCAGGTGCTCGACAGTTGGAATCGCGGTCCGAATCTGGGATCGGGAGACATGGGGGCTATCTACGGCGCCTCGCCGCCGCCGTTTAATGCGTGTCTGGCGCCAGGGCAGTGGCAGAGCTATGCGATTGAATGGAAGGCGCCTGATTTCCGTGGAGCGGACAAGACCGGCAAAGCCGAGTTCGTTGAGGTTGCCCTGAACGGCTGGGTGATTCATTCCGATCTTGAGATGCCGCAACAGACGCCCGGTGGTTGGGAGAATAACGAGGCGGCCAAAGGACCGCTGATGTTCCAGGGCAATCACGGTCCGGTAGCTTATCGGAACATTATTGTGACGCCCATTAAGTGATTCGGCAGTTGAAGTTCGATGCAGTGCATTGCATATTGACAGTGATTTGTAACACAGTTAAGCAGTTTTGAGTGGATGCAGGCGGCGTGTGAAGTTGTCGTTTGTGCGGCACAAATTGGGTCGGATGCATCCTTGACAGTGCATTCACGCGGTGTTATATTCCGCGGAATCTATTTGACGATCAGTTATTCATTAAGTGGAGCTTGCGAAAAGAAAATGAATGAGAAACACACCGACAACCTAATAAATCGACGCAGCTTCCTGCGATCCTCAGCCGCTGTCGGCGCCGGTCTGGCGATTTCGCCGGTGCTCTTTGCACAGGCCGCCGGCGGAGCCAACGACCTGAACGTCGCCCTTATCGGGGCGGGCGCCGAAGGTCAGATTCTTACCGAATCGTGCCTTGCCATTCCGGGTATTCGCTTCAAGGCGGTATGCGATATCTGGGCCTCATACAACCGCAAACGTCTTGCACGCCGGCTGAAAGCGTACAAGCACGATGTTACGGAATATGAAGACTACAAGGAGATGCTGGACAAGGAGAAAGACCTGGACGCGGTCATTGTGGCGACGCCCGACTTCTGGCACTCGGAGCATACGTGTGCGTCTCTGGAAGCGGGGCACCATGTTTACTGTGAGAAGGAGATGTCCAACACGGTCGAGGGCGCCAAGAAGATGGTCGAGGCGGCCAACAAGACGGGCAAGCTCCTTCAGATCGGACATCAGCGGCGCAGCAATCCGCGTTACATTTACTGCTACAACAAACTGATCAAGGAAGCAGAACTGCTCGGCCAGATTACGTTTATTAACGGCCAGTGGAACCGCAGCAAGGCGGCCTGCGAGGATCTGGGCTTCCCGGAGAAGTACCCGGTTCCGCAGGACACGCTGGAGAAGTACGGCTACGAGAGCATGAAGCAGTTCCGCAACTGGCGATGGTACAAGGGACTGGGCGGCGGCCCGATAGTGGACCTCGGTTCGCACCAGATCGATATCTACAGTTGGTTCCTCGGGGCGACTCCGAAGGCGGTTATGGCCAGCGGCGGCGTCGATTACTGGAAGGATCATGAATGGTACGACCACGTGATGGCGATCTATGAATTCGCGCACCCCGAGAAGGATACAACGGTTCGCGCGTTCTACCAGACAACGACGACGAACAGCGCCGGCGGCTACTTCGAACGGTTCATGGGCGACAAGGCTTCGCTTGAGATTTCGGAAGCTGGCAGCCGGGGTACTTTGTATCGTGAAGCCTGGGTGGAAGCGAGCGAGTGGGAGCCGTGGGTGAAGAAGGGCTACATCAAGGAGCCGGTTAAGGAAGAACCGAAAGAGGCGGCAGCGGGCACGGTACTTGACGTTCGCGAGTCGCCGAAGCCGCCGAGTTACGATATTCCGGTTGATATGGGCGGTAAGAAGTACCATCAGCCGCATCTGGAGAACTTCTTCGCGGCGGTTCGGGCGAACGACAAGAGCATATTGAACTGCCCGGGCGAGATCGGATACGAGACGGCTGTAATGGTCCTGAAGGTCAACGAGGCAGTTGCGGCCGGCGAGAAACTCGAGTTCAAATCGGGCGAATTCGAGGCATAGATTTCTGTCACAGAGGCATGGTGCCGGGGCGCCATGCCTCTGTTTTAACGCTGGTTGATGCGAAATAACTAAGGATAGGCAGTCCATTGAGCAAGAGACGAATGATGATCGGCCTGGTGTGTTTGCTGGTGTTGACGGCGAGTGCGGTTTGTGCCGGCGCTGAAGGCGGCCTCCTGGGCGACAAGAGCGACGGCAGCAGGGCGCATCCGACACATGAGATTCCGCTGTATTACAGCAATGAGGACGGCGAGAGGAGCGAGGAGAAGATCGCTCCGGGTGATGACCCGGCGATGCCGTTTTCGACAAAACAAACGTGCGGGGAATGTCACAGCTATGACGTGATCAACCAAGGCCTGCATTTCAATTATGTCGATCCGAATGTTGATCCGGGTCGTCCCGGTCAACCGTGGATTCTCTCCGACGGACGCACGGGCATGCAGATACCGATTTCGTACCGCGATTGGGATGGCGTTTACCATCCAAACGAGGTCGGTTTGAGCACCCGAGAGTTTACCGCCCGCTTCGGCAGGCACTTTCCGGGCGGCGGCGCCGGGGAAATTACCGGAGACAAGCCGGACGATGTGATGCGCGAATTTGTCTCGGGTAAGCTCGAAATCAACTGCCTTGCCTGCCACAACGGCCATTACAATCAGAATATGGGCGGACCGGGCGGTCACGCCGTTCAGGTGGTTCGCGAGAACTTCCGTTGGGCCGCGACTGCGAGTTCGGATTTCGCTCGGGTGAAAGGGTCGGCCAAGGAGATGCCCTCCACATACGACATATTCTTTCCCGAGGCACCGACAGGCAAGACGCCGCCGACAGTGTACTACCGAGCCGCTGCGTTCAACTCGGACCTTGAAGTTGCGTTCGACATACTGCGCGAGGCCCCAAGCCATCGCTGCTATTACTGCCATTCCAATGTGTTTTATACGGATGATCATACGGAGAAATGGACGACGGATGAAGATATCCACATGACTTCGGGACTTACGTGTGTGGATTGTCATCGGAACGGCATAGAGCACGACATCATTCGCGGCTATCCAGGGGAACCATCGGATCCGAATGTGCACATTACGGCGACGTCCTCGTGCGAGGGCTGCCACCTGGAAGAGCATGCAGGCAAGACCGCAGAAGCCGGGCGACTGAGTGCTCCGGTGCCCGAGCACATCGGGTTGCCGACGGTGCACTTCGAAAAGCTGACCTGCACGGCGTGTCATGCGGGGCCGTGGCCGGACGAGCAGACCGTGTGGTCCAAGACGTCCCGGGCGCATCGTCTCGGTACGCCGAATGTGAACAAGGCTCCGGAGGTGCTGCCCCACATTGTCTCACCTGTGCTGGCAGAGCAGGCTGACGGGAAACTGGCGCCTCACAAGATGGTTTGGCCCGCTTTCTGGTGCACGGTGGACGATCAGAACGTCGCACCGGTTGCGGTCGATACGGTTACCAGTGTTATCGGGTCACTTTTCGAGGACAAGGAACTGCCTGCGAACGGCAGTTGGGTAGAGTTGACGAAGGATGATATCCGGGCAGGGTTGACTGCTCTCGGCGATGTGATTGGTGACGCCAACAACCTCGGCTACGTCACGGGCGGCGCCATGTATCGTTTGAGCGACGGCAACGATCTGGCGGTGCAGGAGGATCATCCGGCAGGTAAACCCTATCTCTGGCCCATCGGACATAACGTCCGGCCCGCCGCTCAGTCTTTGGGGATCCGCTACTGTACGGACTGCCACGCCACAGATGCGCCGTTCTTCTTCGGTGATGTCATGGTCGATTCTTCGATCTCCGACGTTGGCCCGAAGATGAAGGAGATGTCGGAGTTTCAGGATCTCGATCGCACATATGCCTGGGCGTTTGCCGCATCATTCGTATTCCGGCCGTGGTTCAAGGTTGTTGCGCTGGCTTCGAGCGCGCTGCTGGCAGTGGTATTGCTGCTGTATGGACTCAAGGCGCTGGGATGCATTGCGAAGGTGATTACCGAGCGGGACTAAATCTGTAACATTGAGAGTGTGTGGATAACATGTATAGAACGATTTCAATTATTGTGCTGATAGCCACATTCGGTGGTATTGCGATTAGCTGTATTGTGCGGCCGTACTGCGATTGCTGGCGTCATCCGTGCAAGAGTCTGGTGCGTCTGTTTACGATGCTCTTTGTCGAGCAGAAACTGAGCCTGATGGGCATGCTTCGCAAGCTCGTATTCCTGCTGGCCCTTGTGTGTTTTGTGGTACTGGCCTTTACGGGCCTGTGGCATCCACTTGTCAACGGCCAACACATCGAGGGCTACATGATGATGATTCATGCCACGTTTGCCCCAATATTCGCGATTTGCCTGGCGGTGTTGGCAATTATGTGGGCGAGAAACTGCTGCTACAACGCATGTGACTGGCCGTGGCTGCAGGGCATCATACGTCGGGCGACACTGGTGAAGACTGAATGCACGGAAGACAAACGTCCTGGGGCGGCTCTGTCCAAAACGACTTTCTGGCTGATTGTGGTGCTTTCGTTGCCGTTGATCATGTCGATCGTGTTGAGCATGCTGCCTCTGGCGGGGACGCATTGGCAACACGTCCTGATGGACGTGCATCGTTATGTGGGCATTTTGTTCGCTGCGGTGGCGCTGGTGCATCTGCATTTGATGATTCGCTTGCAGATGAGACATTGATTGGCCACGGCCGGTTCTACCGAGCAAGATTCCGGGTCGCAAAACCGTTCAAGCGGATTTGCGGCCCGTTTTTTGTGCCCGCGGAAAACTTGCGTTGATGCAAAAAAACTATTCAAATCGTGGTAAAGATGTTATATTCTCGCGTGTTCAATTGTCCGGTGATGTTCCTGTAAAGTGTTCAGGGTATTTTTGTTAGGAGATGAGAAAATGAGTAATGGAATGCTGCCAAGCTATGTGAGCATGGCCCAGCCGAATCCCACCTCGAATCGTGCTCCCTGGTATAAGAATACCGCGCCGACTTACGCGGGTATCTTCCTGTGGTTCGTATTCTGGAGCCAGGTGCCCAGCGGAGGTACGGGGATTCCCGGCGGTGTGCTCTCGCAGGGGTTGGGTGTTGCTTTTGTGGGCTTGATCATTGCATGCCTGTTGTGCCACTTTCTGTTCTATCTGGTACCTGGTTTGTTGGGCATGAAGACGGGACTGCCTCTGTACGTAGTCGGCACCTCGACGTATGGCGTCCAGGGCGGTTTTTTGATGCCCGGCTTCCTGATGGGCGTATTGCAATTCGGTTGGTTGGGCGTTAACGCGTACTTCGCGTCGCTTGCATTGGCTCCGCTGTTCGGCGGTGGGGCGGCAGCGGCCAAGATTATTGCAGTCGTGTGGGCGGCCGTGGCGGCATTTGTGGGTCTCAAGGGCATTCAGTATGTTGCGAAAGTAGCAACTTTTCTTCCCTTGATTCCCCTGATCATTCTGTTGATTATGCTCGGCAAGACCATCGGGGGCATCGGCGATTTCGATCCGGAGAAGTTGGTGGCGGCCGGTCAAGTCACGAGCGCAAGCACGACCGCAGGTCTCAGCACATTTGGCGTTATCGCTTTGTGCATTACGTGCGTCGTTGGCTTTTTCGCGACCGCGGGTGCGGCCGGTGTGGACTTCGGACTGAATAACAAGGATGCGAAGGACGTCCAGATGGGCGGTCTTTTCGGGGTTGCTCTGGCCCCATTCGTTGCCGGTGGTGCCGCACTTCTGATCGCAGCGGGGGCTTTTGGCTCCAGCGGGGAGTACGGCTTAAACACGGCGTTGCCCGGCTTCATGGGCGGTGTCATGGGATCCGAAGGAGCCGGTAAGACGATGGCTTTACTGCTGGCTGTCGCGGCATTCCCGCCGGCATGCTTTTCTTCCTTCATCGCCGCCAATAGCTTCAAGACTACGCTGCCCAAGGTAAACCCGTTTATCTCCGTGGGTATCGGCACGGCAGTCAGTATCTTCCTTGCGGTCACCGGACTGGCGGGACGTGCGGCTGATGTGTTCAGCGTTATTGGGGCATCATTCGGTCCGATCTGTGGTGCGATGATGGTGGACTACCTGCTGGCCGGTCAGAAATGGCCCGGTCCGAGAGCGGGCTGGAACCTTGCAGGCTGGATATCCTGGGCCGTCGGTTTTGTTGTGGGTATGGCTCCGCTTGTCGGGTTGGCCAATATTCCCGCCGCTCCGCTCATGGCATTTATTGTCGGTGCTGTACTGTACTTCATACTGGCGAAACTGGGGCTCGAATCACGTGTCCTGGAAATGCCGTCAGAGGCTCCTGAGAAAGGTGCTGAGCCGGACACCGGCAAGGCTGCACCGGCTCCGGCGCCTGCCGTGGCTTCAGCGGAAGAGGCTAAGGAAACCGCTGGTGAGACAGAGCAGCAGGGTGAGGACGAAGCGAAGAAAGAGTAGGCTGCACTGTCTGACAGCTCATTCAACTGTTTTTGAAGACTATGCAGGGGTTCGGCTATACGTCGGATCCCTGTTGTCTTGATTGACAAAGGTACGGGGATTCGGCATTCTGCGGCAGGTTTTTGTCCTGTCGGAGTTTGGCTGCGCCTTTCTGAGTGGTCAGGCAGGTGGCGATGGAGTTCGGCGGTTCTGGTTTCCAGTGTGAATCGTCGGAAAAATTATACTTTTCGGTCGCTTGACAACGTCCTACAAATAGCATAGGATACCCGCTTTCGTGTGAACAGTTTCCAGAGGTGGACCGGCAGGGCGGACGGCCTGCACGGTGGGTAGAACAACAAGTTATTGAGGTTAAGAAAGATGATGAGAAAAAGCAGCAGTTCGATTGTGAAAGTCTGTCTTCTGGTGTTGTTGGCCGGTTTGGTGTGCTTTGTTTGTTCGTGCAAGAAGTCGGATAACGGGACGCCGAGCGAGCCGGCTCCTGAGACAAGCCCGGAGACTTCGCCGGAAGCGATGAAGGACGCCGATGGAGCGGACGCCGAAGAGGCGGACGAGTCGGAAGAGCCCGTTGAGGACGCGAACGAAACGACGGCCGAGGAGCCGGAGGAGACGAAGGATACCGAGGGCATGGTCCCGCTTGATCTGGAACTGCCCAAGCCGATGTTCGTCGGAACGCCTCAGGACACCCGCGTACCCAACCTCGAGAAGCCGCGGGGTGGACCACGCCCGCCGTTCCTCGCTCCCGAAGGCACGGTCAATCTTGCTCTTGAGAAGCCCGTCTCCAGCAGCGATGAGGAGCCGATTATCGGCGAGTTGGAGATGATTACCGATGACGACAAGGAAGCGGCCGACGGCAGCTATGTGGAGTTGGGGCCATTCCTTCAGCATGTAACGGTCGATCTCGAGCAGAAGGCCGATATCTACGCCATCGTTGTCTGGCACTACCACAAGCAGGCTCGCGTGTACTTCGACGTGGTCGTGCAGGTTGCGGACGATCCCGATTTTGTCACCAATGTGCAGACCGTGTTCAACAACGATATCGATAATTCGTCCGGACTGGGCGTGGGCAAAGACAAGCACTACACCGAGACCAACGAAGGCAAGTTGATCGATTGCCTGTCGCAGGGTGTCAAGGGTCGGTACGTTCGGCTGTACAGCAATGGGAACACCGGCAACGATCTGAACCATTACATTGAGGTGGCTGTTTACGGCAAACCGGTGAAATGAAGTGGTCAACCAAAGGTTGCGTCCTTATTCTGGCCGCGACACTGATATCTATGACGCTGCGTGTGCCTCGGCTCGCGCAGCGTCCTTTACATGGCGACGAGGCAGTGCACGCGGACAAGTTCGGCACACTGCTCGAGGAGGGTGTGTACGAGTATGACCCTTTCGAATATCACGGTCCCACGCTCAACTATTTCACTCTCGTCCCGGCCTGGCTGACGTCCGTTGACGTGCTTGCGGAAGCTACCGAGTTGACGATTCGCATTGTCCCGGTCTTTTTCGGGGTCATGTTGGTTGTTCTGCTGTTGCTCCTGCGTGACGCGATGGGACCCAAGCCCGCTGCAGTAGCGGCTGTCCTGACCGCGATCAGTCCGGCGATGGTCTTTTACAGCCGGTATTACATCCAGGAAATGCTGCTTGTGTCATTCACTTTTGCAGCGATTGTTTCGGGGTATCGGTACGCCCGAAGCCGACGGCTTGCGTGGGCAATCGCAACAGGTGTTTTCCTCGGTCTGATGGATGCAACCAAGGAGACCTGCATTATTTCGTACGCGGCAATGCTGCTTGCCCTGGTGTTTGTGCTTTTACTACGTCGAAGGCGGGCGGGCAATATTGCGGATGTTCTGGAGAGTGTGAAATCGAGAGACATCGCACTTGGTCTGGCGGCGGCACTGATTGTGGCCGGGTTGTTTTTTTCGTCGTTCCTCACGCACCCGAGCGGTGTTGTCGATTCGATTCGTACGTATACGACGTATTTCGACCGGGCCCAGCACAGCGGCATTCACGATCACCCATGGTACTATTATCTGCACTTACTGACGTATTTCCAGATCGGCGAGGGGCCTTTCTGGACGGAAGGGCTGATCGTTGTGTTAGCGCTGGTCGGATTCTTCGCAGCATTGAGAGGCCGGGATTTCGAGCAAGGGCAACTGTCCTTCTTTCGATTCATTGCTTTCTATACGGCTTTGATGACCCTGATTTACTCGGCCATTCCTTACAAGACGCCCTGGTGTCTGCTCGGGTTTCTGCACGGGATGATTCTGTTGGCAGGTCTGGGGGCGGTGCGACTGGTTCGAGCGGCACCGCATGCCGTACCCCGACTGATTATCATGCTACTGCTATTCGAAGCCGGCGTGCATTTGGGTTGGCAGGCGTGGCTGAACAACTATCGGTACTATGCTGACAGCCGCAATCCCTATGTGTATGCGCATCCTACCGAAGAAGTGTTCCGCGTGCCGGAACTACTGAGCGAGTACGCTGCGGTTCATGAGGATGGATATTCGATCCCCATCAGTGTTATCTGCGCCGACAAGGACTACTGGCCGTTGCCCTGGTATCTGCGCCGTTTTGATCGCGTGGGCTACCACCACAAAGTCCCGAACAACGCTGCGGATAAAGCGATACACCTTGTGTCGCCGCAGTTCGAGGGGGCCCTGGCCAATACGCTGTACGTGCAGACACCCGTGCATCGACGCAACATGTATATGTTTTTATTCGATGAACCCTACTACATCTGGCTCAGGCCGAAGATCAAACTGACGGGCTTCGTTCGCAAGGACGTATGGGAGGCGTTGCGCAACGATTCCGTACCGCCTGCAGACATCTCGGCTCCAGAGACAAAGACTACAAATGATGAATGAGAACCCGCCGGAAGCACGTTTTGTGGACAGCAGCAGATCTATTGTACCCGGGATGAAACGGTTCGCTCACGAGGCGATGGCGACGACATTCGAAGTGATTGTCGTCGAGGAAGATGAGCAGTATGCACGGCAGGCTGCCGCGGCCGCGTTTGACGAAGTGGACAGGCTGGAGCGAGAGTTAAGCCGGTATATCGAGAACAGCGATGTGTCGCGGATTAACAGACTCGATGCGGGAGAACCGCTTGTTATTGGATTGGACACCTTCGCGTGCCTACAGTTGGCGATCGATCTTTATCATGAGACGCAGGGATTGTTCGATGTTACAGTAGGATCGCTTCTTGCCTGCTGGCAGGACGACGAAGGAAATTCGCGGACTCCCACCGAAGCGGAACTTCAGGATGCTCTGCAGCGAACGGGTGCTGACAAGATTCAGTTATATGAAGCGGACCACGCAGTAGTGCTTTCGGCGGCCCCCATGCAAATAGATCTCGGGGGCATCGGCAAAGGGTTTGCCATCGATTCGGTTGCGAGGTTGCTGCGAGACTGGAGTATTGATGCGGCATTGCTCCACGGCGGCTACAGTTCGGTTCTCGCGATGGACGCTCCGCCCGGGATGGATGGTTGGCCGCTGACATTCACCCATCCTCGCACAGGGAAGATCGTCGCACACCTGAACCTGGCCAACAGGGCCGTCAGCGGTTCGGGTGTCCAGAAGGGCGGCCATATCATCAATCCGCGAACCGGCCGGCCTGTAGAGGCTCGCGTAGCCGCATGGTCTTCAACGCCTGACGCGACAACAGGCGACGGCCTGTCGACCGCTTTTATGATGATGCCAATCGAACAGATTGAGGCGTTCTGTCTAGAATACCCGGAAGCCCTGGCCGCGGTCATACCGCTCACAGATGAGCAGGGGACGGAGCAGACGGTTCTGCGCTTTGGCAAGTGGGATGGGATAGCGGATTTCACGCCACCGCGGTAGCAGACGCGTCCGATAGAGGCGGCTATTTGGAAAGTTCGCGCCTGATTTTCATGAGCTCGGACAGGACTCGCCAGGAACTGCGCGTAGGCGAGAGTCGGCTGTCACGATCGCACGTCCAGTCCACAGGGAACTCCTTGATGCGATAGCCTTCCTGTTGAGCGCGCATAATGATCTCGATGTCGAATGTGAAACCGTCCGTAAAGGCCTCGTCGTACAGATGTCGGGCGACGTCACCCTTGTAGACCTTAAACCCGCACTGGGTGTCGGTAAACTCGGCGGGAATTCCCATGTCGTGTATCGCGAACCAGTGGAACATCTTCGAACATATGCGCCGATACAGACTCTGCTCTCGTTCGATTTTGCAGCCGGACATCCTTCGCGACCCGTGGGCGATATCACATTCGCCATTCCTGATCATTTCGAGTCCTCGGAGCGTGTCGGTATATGGGACACAGCTACCGCTGTCTGCAAACATCGCGTAATCGCCTTCGGATGCCTGGAAGCCCTTTCGCACGGCGTATCCCTTGCCATGATGGCTCTCATATCGAATAGCCTGTGTAGATATCCCCTGAGGAGCGGGCACACGTTCAGCAATCTCGGCTGTATTGTCGGTGCTGCCGTCGTCAACAACTATGACCTGGCCTGTGTATTGGGTCTCCGCAAGGAAGGCAACGGCTTGCTGGACATCGCGCGCAATCTTACGGCTCTCATTGTAAGCTGGTATGACAATTGACAAATCCATGCGTGGATTATATCGCATATCCGACAAATCATCCAGAATTGACTGGAATATGTGCCGCTTCCGATAAAAACGGCTTCAGGGCGACGGTACAATGCTTATAAGGGAGTCCTGGCGTCATATAGTGACGACCTTTCTGTCACTGCGAAGCCGCATGATGGCTTGTGTATCTGCGAAGCGGGTTTTCGTGAGCAATGGACCTACATGTGACTTGATTGTCGCAACCATGGTTGTTTTCTTTTCCAGTTCTCTGGTAGCCTTGGCGAGTATGTTGCGTTCAAGCGGACACGATAAGTCTGCGGCTCTGACAATATTGAGAAAGCGTTTTCGATGGCGGTCGGTGAAATCTCTGCCTGTCTTCAATGTGAAGTAGAGGTCATAGAGTGCGATCAGATAGACTACCGCAAGTTCGACGGCGACGCGATAGTGCTTGAGGTATTTGATATCTCGCACGTACTGCCTGTACATGTGCGACTGGTCGCCGTGCCGCTCGTAGTGCTCTGCGGCCTTTCTGTATGGACCGAACGTCTTGCAGAGGCGTAGAGTCACAAGCAGGCCGTCCACAGCGTCTTCGATGTCGTCTTCTTCCGGACATGAACCGTAAGTTTCGACAAAGCCGCGCTGCAGGAAGTAGCGGAACCAATCGTGTATATTGCGAGCGGTCAGTCCTCGGATACAATCGGCCCAACCACGAAAATCCTGCTCGAAGAAATCATAATCGGGTCCTGTCTTGTTCTCCATGCGATATACCTGCTCATACAAAAAGTAGTCCTGGAAAACCTCGCACTCGCGATGTCGCTTCGGATTTTCTCCGCTTCGATAGTAAGGTCCTGCAACGCTGTTGACGATCGGGTGGATTATCTGGTCGGCCGCCATGTGTGTCAGATGACCCGCGATGTACGCCAGTTTGCGATAATCGTCGTCATCAAGGGACACCTTGCGTCCCGATCGAGGGGCGTCGCTGAACAGAATTTCAGCGAGCTTGAGCGGGAGTTCATTGGGACGGTGGGAATGCAGATGATATGCCCATGGGGTAACGCCTTTGGCCTGTGTGAAACCCACTGACTGTACCCCATCTTGAGTAACATTTGCTATTTGCGGACAAATGACCGGCGTGCAATTACGATGCACGCTAAAGTCGTGCAGAAAGCTGCAACGATGCCACCGAGCGCAATCTTATGATCGTCAATCCAACGTCCCATCTTACCAAAGAAATCAAGACTCTCCTGTTCCGGGCCAGTAGCCTGTGGAGAAAAAGACCTCCTCTCGGCCTTAGCCTCCTGACGTGCGTTTGCTATACTAGTCGCTTCGTTTCCTCTCAAATTGACGACCTCATAGTCTGCGATAGCCTGCGCTGCATGCTTTGCGCTACCGACAAAATCAGCGCTCCGTCGCTGTATTTGCTTTGTTTCTTCAAGCTCAGCTATTCTCTCCTCCAGTTGCGGGCTGCCGCGAAATTCCTTGACGATCCTTTGAAGAACATGGGATTTGGGATGCATAATTCCCAGAGAAGCCAGCGCACTGACCTTCTGCTTATATGTCTTCTCAGAAACCAGTGCCTTGATCGCTTGGATTACCTTTGACTCCGGGATGTACAATTCCGCCCCGCCGCGACTGACAACGTCAAATAAGGCAACAGGGCTACTCAGCATCTTCGCGTAGAATTCACGTTTTTTCTCTCGTCTCTCCAGCATTTCCTTTTCCGTTATAGGTGCTCGCGAAAACATTGACATTGAACGCAGACTCAAATTCTTCCGCGCGCCCGAAACTCCCACGACAATGGCAACATCGGGATCAACCTCGTGCCAATTTACTTCCTTAACTTCCGGACACTTTAGGTATGTCTCAAGCATGATACGTTTCGCCTTCTCATGTGCATAATGTGCCATAAGATACCGCCACTTTTTCGCCCAGAACGAATCGCGAGGATCTCCGTGCTTGTCGCGAGAATCAAACGGGCTGGATCCGTCCGGGGGATCGCCGGGATCCTCGTCAACACGATAGTCATAGGGCGGCCACTCAGGTCCTTTCGAAATAAGGTGGCCGTCTATGTATATGTCGAGGCCCCTCCGCTCAACGATGTACGGTGCTTCAACGTAAGTGCCCGTTCTGAAGTAGAACCCTGCATCCACCGGTTCGCTGCGTGCGGTTCCAAAAGTCCGGACAAGGTCAGCATCTTGGCCGCTGATAGTGACCGCGTTTACCAAAGATAACAAACATGAACAAATAAGCCTGACTTCATAAGTCTTCATGATCTACCTTTCGTGAAAACAAATACACAGAACCTCATCACGGCTCTTGGGCTGTGTGTCTTGCTTGCCAGTTTAATAGTATTTTTCCCGGCGTTAACTGTACCCCATCCTTGACGACGTCTTTGAGCGAAGCCGCGAGATTTGAGTAATAGAACAGATCGGGGCCGATACTACCGATGTTCATATATGCCTTGCAATCATCTGCCTGGGAGTCGCCCTCGAGAATTGCTGCAAACTCCGTGAATTCCTCTACGTTTTTGAGTTTGAGTTTCTCAATGGCCTTGTGGGCGATGAGCATGTGTGCGATATTAGCCGGCATCAGATTATCCCTTTCTCGATTCTCTCGCTATTCTGTGCAGCGATCTCAGCGCCATTGCCAGTCTCTCGCATTCATCCTTGCGTAAGACGACGATCTTGTATATCCGCGTTTCTGAACACGCAGACGATAAGAGCGTGTTCTGAGTTGTTTATCGGTTGCAGACCCGAAAACACTTGCGAAAACAGGGGGAATGTTCTGCGAAATCAGCTCGTCGTGCGAACAAATACATGCTACAATAGGGTATAACAGCAGGAAGGGTTTGAGGAGCGCTTTTGACAATTGCATACGGGGGCGACTGGCTTCGACCGGATGACGGATCGACAAGTTGCATGCCCAGGACGCCGGTTGGCCTGGTTAATCATCCGGCTCAAAAATTTTTACTTGGCAACTCACAGTTGCGCATGGCTGCCTAAAGAGGCTGCCCGTCCTGTAGGATCTTGTCTGCGGGTCCTGCAAGGGCGTCGATTAGCAGGCTGGCATTGGCGGTTGTTCGGGCCGTCTGTGTGAGATTTATCCGAAATAGCTGATTGGAGAGCCTGTCATTCGGCGCTCCATGAGGCGAATTTCCAATAGAATGACTATGCATGTAGACGCTTGTCCTGAAGCATCACGGGACGGGGGTTCGATTCCCCCCGCCTCCATAGTTTGGCGCATAGGCTGGGACTGTGCGCACTGAGAGCGCATATCACCCTCGTTCGCATGCAACGGAATGGTTGAGATTGCATGCTCTTGCTGCCGGGAGTCTCAGCAGGCTCTTTTAGCCTTCGAGCGTCCAACCCTTGCGGTACTCGCGGCTAAGCAATGCGTGGCCTTTGTCGCTGTTGGTGACGCGGCCGCGGCCGGCGTCGTATTCAATTTTCTCGCCCACGCGATATGCGACCAGACCCAGCAACATGGTTTCGATGGCGTTGCCGCTATATTCGAAATCACACGATGTCTTAAGGTCGGTCTTGCATGCATCGATCCACTCTTTCACGAAGTGGCCCATATCGGGAATGACCTCTTCGGAGGTGCGCTTATCATAGTACGTGAGGTCGGCATCGTTGCCCCATGGGAGAATGACGCGGGAGTCGAAATCAGCGACGACATAGCCCTTGGTGCCCTTGAACATCACACCGTGCCCTATCTTGTTTAGGTCCACATAGCCTTTGGGCGATCTGGGCATGGCTCCGCCCTGATACCAATGCAGACGGATGGCGTCTCGCCAGTCGTTTGCCGGCATATCGAAATGGCTCTCCATTTTGACGGGCGTAACATCAGGATTGAACGGATCGCCTTTGGCCTGCGCGGTAGTCGGCAGCGTGGCGTCGATCGCGTTCCAGGCCAAATCGATTACGTGGCTGCCCATATCACCAATCTGGCCGGATCCGAAGTCCCAGTACATGTTCCAGGAAAGACAACCGCCGAAGTAACCGGGGTTATAGGGATGCCAGGGAGACGGTCCAATCCACAAGTCATAGTGCAGATGTTCGGGTGGGTCGCCTGCGGCCGGCAGATAGCCGGGCCTCGGTATCTGCCGGTTGCCCCACGCGTAGACGTCTTTGAGTTCGCCTATGGCTCCATCAACAATTAACTCACGAACGCGATTGAAGTTCGGCTTGGCATGGCGCTGCGTGCCAACCTGTGTTGCCAGTTTGTGTTTGTTCTTGAGGTACTTGTCGCGACAGACGCGTGCCTCATGAACGCAGTTGCCCAGAGGTTTCTCACAGTAGATATGGTAGCCGCGGTTGAGAGCCCAGTTGGAAACGAAGGCATGCGTATGATCGGTCGTGCAGCAGACGATCGCGTCGAGTCCCTTGTGATCGAGGCATTTTCGCCAGTCGACATAGCGTTCCGCTTTCGGGAACTTCTGGGCCGCCTTGGCGAGATTCTTCTCATCAATATCGCACAGGGCCAGGACGTTTTCACTCGAAATGGGGCCATGGTGGGCACGGCCGCGCCCCCAGGCGCCGATCAGGGCGATATTGAGCTTGTTGCTGGGGGCGTTGGCACCGGAGAGTACACCGCCTGGCAGGATTACCAATCCCATGCCGGTGGCGACGGATGATTTCAGGAATTCTCGTCGTTGGAGGCTTTGCTTACCCATTCTATGTTTCTCCTTGTTGAACCAATTTGAAGTACATGCTGAAGTCAATACAACCATGTTCTCGGCACAAGCGATACTATCATGCGGCGGCGTTCCGATGCAAGCCTTTATGGCGGTAAATTGTCAATCGGCATCGCGAACTCCGCGGCGACCAGACATCACGATATCCGACATGGTCAGTTCACATTATGGCCCAGCACAAGCTGTCTCCATCTTCTATGGTATGACTCCGGTACACGCTTTCGCCGATAGCCGTCACCGCGCTTGTATGTCGTAGCACCACATGCGGTCGTGGTATCGCAGATAGAGGCGGCCGGCGTTGATGACCGGATGCGCCCAGGCATCGCGGGTCTTTGCGGCCACTGGAAGGCGGAATCGTCCGCGTACCCGGAAGGCAGTGTCAGCGGGTTCGATCAGGGCCACTGTTCCTCGCTCATCCAGACAGTACATTAGCCCATCAGCCCAGAGCGGCGCACCGGTAGTGAGTCCTTTGAATACGTATTTGGTTTTGCCTGTCCTCCAGTCTACTGCAAACCACCATTTCGATGATTTGTAGCCGGCTGCGAACAGGGTGTTTTCCACTAACACGCCGGAACCGGTGACTGTATCGAGAGGGCAGGTCCAGAGATGTTCGACGGTGACGTCGGTGTCGAACCCGGCAATTTGATAGGCTCGACCGAGTTCGGCATAGGGTGTTACATAGAAGACGACGCCGGATCCGTATATTGGCGTGGCAGCGTTGACGCCATGCGGGTTCTTCAGTGGTACGGTCCAGAGCATTTCGCCCGAATCGGCGTCGACTCCGAACCCATGGGCAGACGAACAGTTGGCAATTATACGACGATCCGCCCATTCGAACAGGATGGGGGAGCTATGCGAAGCCTGGTCGTTTGCGATCGGCGGCGTTGTCCAGATGGTCTGCCCGCTCTCTTTGTCCAGTGCGGCCATCAATGTATGTGGGCCACCAGGTGTTACAATCACACGATCGGCGTCGACAAGCACACATTCGCTCAAAGCCCATGTGATATTCTTTGCTCCGAAACGGTCAAGTATATTGACCGCCCATAGTTCGTTGCCATTCTGCACTTCCAGGCATGCCAGCCGACCGTGAGCGTTCAGGTGATAGACCCGGCCGTTCGAGTACGCACAGGAGGCCCGCGATCCCGGATACGGGCCCTTCCATGCCTTGCCATTTATGACACGCCACTTTGTGGCGCCGCCGGTGTCGAGACAATGCACGGAGAGATGGTCGTTGACGTCGCCAGTGATGTATATGTGATCCTCAACAACGATCGGTGAGGACCAACCCCTGCCAAGGTGCTCGGTCTTCCACAGCAGTGTGGGACCGTCCGCCGGCCAGACGGAAAGGAGGTTCGTTTCGTTTGAGACGCCGTCGCGCCGCGGTCCACGCCACTGCGGCCAGCCAGGTTCGTTTGAAGCTATGAGGCCTTCCGCCTTCGCGGTCATACACATGGCAAGGGCAGAAAGGAGCAGACTGAAGACAGCGCGAACACGATGTGTGTGCGGATAAGCAGGCCAATTAGCCCGGTGGTGCTTAATGGTCTCGGTTCTCATCATGTCTTCCCTGCGGTTCGGTATCCTGATCGTTTGATTTCAAGTGCTCAAATCATAGGAAGTTGCACCCACATTTTAATATGCGTCAGTACGGCTGGCAATATGCTCAAGGGCGTCATCCGCAGTTTGGAAGGTGGTGTAATAGAGATGGTTTGCTCCTTCCGACGGCATTGGCACTTCCTTTCTCACCAATTCTCATCGTCACAGAGTCGACGATCTCTATCACTTGCCCCATAAACTGGGGATGAGTCAGGGGGGGCCCCCTGTTGAAACAGACTGCCCGGTGCAGTATCATTCGCGGTGTTTTGAGCAGGAACATCGAAGCAAACGGTCGAATGTAAAATCGCCAGTAACTAAAGGGGTGTCGTACATGTTAGCATTTGTCATACAGCGCCTTGTAGAGGCTCATCAGAAACTGTTCTTCCTCGTAACATCAGCGATATTCTTGACGTTCACGCCGCTGATCCATGCGGACTTCATTGTCACCAAGCTTATGGACACGGTCGTCGACCCGTGCGCCCTGACCATTGAAGGGGGCTTCGGCCGGGCCATTAACGGCCTGTCGTTTCAGCAGGACGCTGTCGTCACCCACGCCGGGCATCAATACGTTGCCTACTACAACGGCCATCGCAGGGTCTGCATCGCCCGCCGCAGACTGCCAAGCGGGACCTGGCGGACAATCCGGTTCAGCGATTACGAGTTCCGCAGTAACGACGCGCACAACGTCATATCCCTCGGCGTCTGCCCCACCGATGGCACGATCCACCTCGCCTTCGACCACCACGGTCATCCGCTGCACTACCGTCGCTCCCAGCCGTCCGCGGCAACAGACCCACAATCAATCGAGTGGGCCGCGAGCCTGTTCGGCCCTATTACGGACCAACTGGAATCCGGCAAACCTATTCGAATCACGTATCCCCGCTTTATCCGAACTCCGGACGGAGATATTCAGTTTTGCTATCGGCGGGGCGGTTCCGGCAATGGTGACCGCATGCTCGTCGACTACGACGGCAAGACCGGCAGATGGACCGGAACCCGCCAGATCGATTCGGGCGACGGTCTGTTCACGGATGCCATGGGCCAAAGCTTGTCCCGTTGTTCCTATCCTAACGGCTACACGTACGGTCCGTGCGGTAATCTGCACACCACATGGGTCTGGCGCGAAAGCAGCCAGGGCGCCAACCACGATCTCATTTACGTCTTCAGCCGGGACCGCGGCCGAACGTGGCTGAACAATGCCGGTGATCCGCTTTCCGAACCCCCTCACGTCAACTCCCCCGGCGTTACCGTCGTCCCAATCACTCGGGGCTACGGCCTTATGAACACGCATGGCCAGGCTGTCGATTCCCAGGGCCGTATCCATGTTGTCATGTGGCATTGCACCGATGAAACGCTCGAAGCGGCGGGGAGCAAACCCGGCCAAATGCGGTGGGGTCCGCCCGAGGCTCGTCGTTATCTGCATTACTGGCGAGACTCCGACGGTGTGTGGCACCATCGACAATTGCCCGGCCGCGTCGGCACGCGCCCCAAGGTATTTATGGATGCCGACAATAACGCTTTTGTCATCTATGCCACCCCGGAGACCTCCGCGCAACTGGCTGACGGCCACCTCCATCGTCGGGGGGACCTTGTTATCGCGGCCGCCAGCGCACAATCGAAGTGGACGGACTGGGAAGTTGTCCACACCGAGCGCGGTTCCTTCGTGAACGAAATGCTCGGCGATCCCTTTCGCTGGAAGGCCGAGAGCACCCTCTCCATCATGGTCCAGAAATCTCCGAGACAAGCTCATCAATCGACGCCGCTACGCATTCTCGATTTCGGGATTCAACCTGCAGCAAGGCGCAGGTCTGAGCAATGAATCCTGCAGAAACGTTTTGGGGTACTGCAAAGATGACAAGACAGCCATGCCCGGCCCAGAGCCGATCCGGCTGCATATGGGACAGGCGCACGGGCGGCGCGGGCAAAGGGTTCACGCTGCCTTCTAATTGTAAAATTTGCGTTTGTGCGTATCGGCGAGTTTCTTCAGGCGCGCCGCGACTTCTGGATACTTGTCGATGACATTCGTCGTTTCATACGGATCGTTTTCCATGTCGAAGAGGGACAGGCCGATCTTCTCCTGTCTGTATTTGCCCGCTTGGCCGTCGTTTCCCGCCCGCACGAGTGTGCGGTAGGAGTGTGGCAAGTGCAGTTTCCACTTGCCGTCTCCGCTTATCACGCCCTCGAAATTCCTCCCGGTCGAGAACGGATAATACTCGTGGGGGTTCTCGGCCGGCGCTTTTCCACGGATAATGTCCCAGACGTTTTCGCCATCAACCGGGTTGTCCGGCATCTCAGCCCCGGCCAGCCGGGTAATTGTCGGCATTACGTCCAGCGTGCAGAGCGTTCTGTTCGAGGTTGTGCCCGCCTGGATTCGGCCCGGATATTTCATGATGCATGCGCTTCGCGTTCCTCCGTCAAAGCTCGTCCCCTTGGCCTCGCGGTAGGGCGTCGTGCCTGCATGATTGCCGTAGGAAATCCAAGGGCCGTTGTCCGATGTGAAGATGACCATCGTATTGTCTTCGAGGCCGTTCTTTTTCAATGCCTTTGTGATCTGCCCGACGGACCAGTCGATTTCCATCATCACGTCGCCGTAAAGGCCGGTTCCGGATTTGCCTTTGAATTTCTCGCTGACGAACAGCGGCACGTGCGGCATCGAATGGGGCACATAGAGAAAGAACGGGTCGTCCCCGTGCCTGTCGATGAAGTCGACGGCGTGTTCGGTATACCACGTTGTCAGCATGGGTTGGTGTTTCTTCGTGACGCGATCTATCGTCACTTTGCCATTGTCCCAGAATTGCAGGGGGTACCTGCCCCAGTACTCCGGATTCTCCGGGTGGAACTCCCACATGTCGTTCGAGTACATCAATCCACACGACTCGTCGAAACCTCTTGCCCACGGCCGGGTGTCGTCCTGATCGCCGATGTGCCACTTGCCGAAGACGGCCGTTGCGTAGCCGGCTTTTTTCAGGACTTCGCCGATTGTCGCGTATTTCGGATCGCATCCCCGTGCGTTGGGTCCGTGCGCACCGAACACCTTTGTTCGGCCGGGATAGCAGCCCGTCAGCAGCGCGCATCTGGAGGCCGAGCATACGGCCTGGGGAACGTAGAAGTTGTTGAACCTGCAGCCCTCTGCGGCAAGTTGTGCTACGTTAGGCGTCTTGTAATCGGGTGTGCCAAACGGTTCGAAGTCCGCCCATCCGGAATCGTCCAGAAAGATCACCACGAAATTAGGTCGTTGTTTGCTTCGACTCCCGGCGGCAAGACCAACGTTGTGCATTGCCGCAACAGAAATAGCTGCGCTTTTCAAGAAGTCTCTGCGTGTGAACGTGCTGCTCATATCGTTTCTCCTGTGAAAACGTGGTTCATCACTGCTGTTCGCCACTACCTAATATGACAGCGCTATTGAAATCCGCTGTATTTTGATCTTCTCTTTCGGCT
>CAZGMJ010000034.1:0-61270 GCA_964526785.1 uncultured Pirellulales bacterium | reverse complement strand
ACCACCAAACCACCAAAATGCGCAACATTGTAGCACAATCGCTGGGACGATTACTCTGAGACGCATGGTTGTCCTGCGAGCGTGCCTGTGGTAGCATTATACGTCAGCTGCGCCCGTGTCTGCGAGCCGCAGTGATGTTCGCAGTGGTGCCGGCAAAGACCGCACCGTGACAGACAAAGCCGTTATGTTGTCGATATCGAACCCTCAAGTCTGAAGGAGGCTGATTATGAACAAGGTCACGCTTATCACATTGATTCTCGCGCTGTCGACTGCACTTGCGACATGCGCTGCGGCCGAGGACATCGCCGAGGCCGCGGGCGTCAAGGGCGGCCTGGCTGTATTCGTCGGCTGCGAAGACGGCTCGCAATTGGCCGCTCTGGCCGCGAGAGACGGTTTCGTAGTCCAGGGGCTGTGCGGCAGCCCGCAGACCGTCGCGGCCGTCAGACGCCAGGTCAAATCCGCCGACATCTACGGAAAGGCCTCCGTCGTGCACCTGGACGGCAGTCACCTGCCCTATGTCGACAATCTCGTGAACCTGCTCGTGCTCTCGGATGCCGCCGGAATCTCCGGGGCCGAGATCGAGCGCGTCCTCGCCCCGCAGGGACTCGCCCTGATCAAGGGCAGCCGGCGGATTGCCGGGCTCGATACCGCCAAAGCCGGCGTCCCCGAAGGATGGACGGCCCTTCGCAAGCCCCGGCCGTCGCAGATCGATCAATGGACGCACTATTTGCACGACCCGCAGGGCAGCGGGGTCTCCGAGGACCGCGTCGCCGGCTATCCGCGGGGCATGCGGTGGACGGGCGGTCCGATGTGGGCCAGAAGCCACGAACACACCGCCAGCATGCAGGCCCTGGTCTCGGCCGCCGGCAGGATCTTCTACGTCATGGACGAAGGCCCCACCGAATCGATCCAACTGCCGCCCGAGTTCACTCTGACCGCACGCGACGCCTTCAACGGAGTCATCCTCTGGAAGAAGCCCATGCCCGACTGGTTCAACCCGCTCTATCCATTGAAGAGCGGACCGGGCTGGCTGCCGCGAAGGCTCGTCGCCGTCGGCGACAGGGTCTACGTCGCGCCCGGCATCGAGCGGAATCTGCTCTGCCTGGACGCCGCGACGGGCAACATCGTTCGCACGTACAAGAACACCGAGGCGACCTTCGAGTTGATCGTCTCGGACGGCATCGTGCTGGCGGCCGTCGATCCCAACCGAGCACGCGTCGACTACAACCAGCAGAACGCCAACTGCTGGCGGGAGCGCGACCGCGCCAATACGACCTGGGGCTGGACGCGGGACAAGGGCGCCCGCGTGCTCAAGGCCATACAGGCCGAAACGGGCGACGTGCTCTGGCAAAAGACGATGCCCGTGGCACCGATGACGCTGGCCGCAAACGACAAGATGGTCTGCTTCTATGACGGCGCAGAAGTCATCGGCCTCAACAAGCGCAGCGGCGCCGAACTGTGGCGGGCCAAAGTCTCGACCGCCAAGCTGATTCGTACGGGATACGCGGGTCCGCGACTGGTAATCCGCGACGACCGCATCATCTTTTCCCCGATGGGCGAGATATTCGCCATATCCCTCGATACCGGGGACGTGCTCTGGTCGGTCAAGAAGAAGCCCCGCTCGGGGCACTTCAGCCTCGAGGACTTCTACGTCATCGAGGACAAGATCTGGGCACTGCAGCGCCGCAACAACGGTGCATTCACCGTTTACAGCACGGCCGACGGCAGCATCGTCGGCGAGCACAGCAACCCGATCAAGTCGTTCTACATTCATCAGCGGTGTTACCCGGGCCGGGCGACGGTCCGGTACCTGCTGCCGCCGATGATGGGCACGCCGGTGTACGACATGGCCCGCGACACGTGGGAGAATAACCACTGGATTCGCGGCGGTTGTGTTTACGGGATCATGCCCGCCAACGGCATGGTCTACGCGACTCCCCACGCCTGCGCGTGCTACTATCAGTCCAAGATGAACGGCTTCTGCGCGGTGGCTCCCGAGGCCCAGTCCGCCAAGGCGGACCCTGTCGCTGAGCGATGGACCAAGGGGCCGGCTTACGGCAAGTGCGACAAGCGGGCGCGGTACGCTTCGTCCGAATGGCCGACGTTCCGGCACGACAACGGACGAACGGGATACGTCAGGACCAGTCTGCCTGCCGACGTCGAGCCGATCTGGAGCGCGCGGTTCGGCATGAAAGTGAGCCAGCCGACCGTCGCCGACGGCAAGCTGTTTATCAGCGCCATCGACGAGCACACGATCTACGCACTGGATGCGGCCTCCGGTCGCCAGGTGTGGCAGTTCGTTGCGGACGGCCGGGTCGATTCGCCGCCGACTATCTACAAGGGCCTCGCGCTGTTCGGCTGTGCCGACGGCTGCGTGTACGGCGTCTGCGTGGCGGACGGCGAGCTTGCCTGGAAGTTCCGGGTGGCTCCGAATGCGAACAAGATCATGTCCTACGGCCAGTTGGAATCGGTATGGCCCATTTCGGGCAGCGTATTGATCCAGGACGACAAGCTCTATTGCGTCGCCGGGCGTTCGATGTTCCTCGATGGCGGGCTGCGAATGGTGATCCTCGAACCCGAGACCGGCGAACTGCTGCATGAACGGATTATGGACCGCGTCGTTCCGGGCACGGAGAAGGAGCTTGGAGACATGCTCATGGGCAAGCACATGCCTGTAGCCATGCCTGACATCCTTTCGAGCGACGGCCGGTACGTTTACATGAAATCGCAGACCTTCACGATGGACGGCAAGCGCGTTCGCGTTGAGCCGCAGCGGCCGGACACGCAGTACGACGAAGAGGTGCATCTTTTCTCGCCCATCTCCTTTCTGGACGATAGCTGGCACCAGCGGACCTACTGGATCTACGGCCGGGCCGCGGGCGAGGGTTGGGCGGAATTCCAGTTGCCGCCCAAGCGCGTTCCGTGCGGCCGGATCATGTGCATCGATGAAGAGAACGCCTATTCTTACGGCCGGGATCCCGAGTTGATGTGCAACACGTCGGTGAGCGAGTACCGGCTGTTCTGCGCGTCCAAGCGGCCGAGCCGGAAGGTAGGCATTCCGCGGCTGGAAGGGACGTGGGTCAAGGGGCGGTATCCGGCCGACGAGCCCCTGGCGGCGCACAGCGTGGACTGGAAGCATCTGGCCGCCCAGCCGGCCGTCAAGCTCAGCGCCCTGGACTATGACTGGGTCCAGGAGGAGCCCGAGATCATGGCCCGCGCGATGGTGCTGGCGAACGACCGGATTTTTGTGGCCGGGCCGCGCGACGTGGCCGATGAGAAGGCGTTGTGGGGCCGCTCGAATGAGAAGGAGTATCAGGAGAAGATGACGCTTCAGGCCGAGTGGCTCAAGGGCAAGCATGGCGGTGTTATGCAGGTCTTCGCCAAGGATACGGGCGAGAAGCTCTCGGAGCAGAAGCTGGACTATCTGCCGGCGTTCGACGGCATGGCGGCCGCCGACGGGCGACTGTTCATGGTGACCGAATGCGGCTCGCTGCTGTGTTACGGGGATAAGTAGAGAGGGGCGGCCAGTCGGATGCCGAGCGGGGACGGTCCGGCGGTAACTGAGCGAGGCAGCGATTCGCTGCGCAGGGGGTCTGTGCGCTGTCGCAGCGGGGACGGATTTCAAGCCGGGACGGCGGGGCGGCAGGGCTGGCGTGCGCTTGCCTATTTTGTCATTGGCTTTGTTTTTGATTCCGCTGCCGCGGGGGCACAATTGGTAAATATCCGCAGGGTGTTGCGTCTTACCTAATTTACTATTGGCTTTGTTTTGCACGTTTGGGTTCCGGATGGGTGCGCGTCTGGGGGTATAGGTTGGCACTCGCATGAGCGGTGTATTTTCCCATGTTGAAATTGGGTTTGTTTTGCGCATTTGTCCATTCAAAGGGCGAGCCGTTCCACTCGCTCGGGACGACAATCGAGTCCATGTAGAAGGGTGTCGATTGGGTTTGTTTTGCATATTTCTGCATAGCCGGAGGGGATATCTCTCGACTCGCTGTGCTCGCTCGAGACGACACCGAGCTTGATATGGAAGGTGTCGGTTGCTGCGCAACATGTACGGGCCGACCCGAGGAAGCGGTCTTCGGAGGAGGAACGCCTGGCGGGATTGGCGGAAGCAAGGCCAAAGGCGAAGATTGGAAAGATGGGTTTGGCGTCATCGATCTACCGGTGTTTGTCTGTTTCAGTTACGGCGAACGTGTTAGATATCTACTAACCATATAGACGTTCGACGGGAGTGAAATGTTCAGGGAAATATGAAAAAAAAGAAAGGCGGCATGGAGGGCGGATTAGGCGTGTGCAGGGGGATGGGTGTGGTATAATATGCTGGTGGAATCGGCCGGGGCGTTCGAAGGGATTTGCGATGACGGAACGGCGGTAGCCCAAAGAGTACATGTTGCTGGTATTCGTTGGAGGGGGCTGGGCTGAATGATGGTACGTGATTGGGAATCGTCGAGTTGGTTATGATTGAGTCAGAAGTGCTTGGAGGAGACTGCGAGCATGCACTAGGTTGTCCACTTGTTGATTTATGTCTATACGCATTTTGGGGCCGTGAAAGAGATTGTTCCTGAGTCTGTAGGTGATCCATAGCAGAGCCTGAATCTTCCCCTCTTGTGAATCGTCACGACCTTCGAGAACATCAGTGGTAATGGTCTTTGCGTCTTGGGACGATTTTTGCCAGTGAAGCCCTTCAAAGAGACTATTAGTCTTGCCGTCAGTCGTGTAGCGTTGTTTCCAGAATGAGAATACTGCTACGAGTTCCGGCATTTCATCTCCATTCACATTGTTTGCGATATCCTCAAAGCGTTGTCTCATATTTCCGCCTGGGAGTTTCATATCTTCAAAGACCGCCCAGGCCACTAAGAAGGTTGCAAGGGTTCGCAGCGTCTCCGCGTTGGGCACGGTATAGCGCCCGGGAGGGCAGATATGCTCCAATTGCTTGCTAAAGTCGTGCAGCCAATCATTGAAATGGCAAGGGTCCACCGACAGTACCTCATGTCTTCAGTTGTGCCTCGGATATTCCTATGCTGCAAAGTGTTTGGCGATATTTGTCGTTCTGCAACCGTTTGCGGGATTCTCGAATCTGCCTCTTGAAAAGCACAGAGCGAATGGAGAATGCCGTCGCTGCACTTAGGATTATATTGATGGCAATGAACCCAGGTTCTCTGCCTGCCAATCGAGGTGAGGTCACATCGACACCCAAGAAGACCGCACCTATGAGCATTCCGACGACCAGGCCGCCCACAGTCCAGAGCAGGGATGTCCAGATGTGGCTTAGCAGATAGTGTTTCTTCTGCAGCGGGGACATCAAATCCCATTCGTTGACGTGTGATAGGCGAACAGCAGTCTCGCAATTAGGACAAATCGTGAATGGAGTACCGATGGTCTTATAATCGTGCGTGTAACCCTCTAGCACATATTGGCAATTGGGGCACAGCCTCTTCACGTAAAGTGCCATTTCAGACTCCCTTTGCAGAGTTCATAATAGGGTTCCATTATGTCTTCCGATGAGATAGATTTGGGCAATAATCCCTCCTCAGTCCCATGATTTTCCCATAGGTTTCCTGTCGGCAATCTGTGGCATGTACTTGAGCGTCAAGGGGATGGAGGACATGAATTCAAGCAACGGAGTGATTGTGCTGGCAACTGAACACTGCAGGGTCAGTGTGTCACAGAGGAGAATGGTGGGGCAACTCGGCACGCTACGTTATTCGGTGGGACTGAGCGATCGCGTTGGGTCGAGTACTTCTCGGTGTGGAGATTTCTCCGCTACGTTCGCGTTGCTCACTCCGGTCGAAATGACACGTGGTGGGGCGGTGACGCGCTGGGGCGTGAGTTGAAGAAAACGGGACAGCCTTTGGGCGCTGTCCCGGTGCTCGATTAGCTTGGTTGGGTTGCGGTGCGTTCTTTTTTGTTTTCTTCTTGCGGTTCTTACTGGATTTTGATTTTCCAGCGGGCTTTTTCAATGGGGTTGTAGCCGGGGACGTAGTGGAATTCGACTTCGGTTGTGTCGTTGGGCATCATGTAGACGGCTTCGAATTCGGCCTGCTGTCCCGGAGCCAGATGCGAGTCTTCAGGATTGTTGAGGTCGACGCCTGTCGTGCGCTCGTATCCTTCTCGTCTGTCCGATTCGGCCGCTCGCCATTGGAGGTTCCTGCTGACGTCGCCGTACATTTCCTCGTCGCCGAGGTTCTTGACTCTGAATCGAAGGACTACGTATCCTTTGCCCTGATCGGGAGTCTTCGTGTATTCGGTTGCCTTTCTTGTTCCGAGCAGAGTGATCTCGACGTCTTCGCAGACTGCCGTGCGGCCCGGGGCGAGCAACTCAGGTCTTGCGGGGGCCTTCCTTTCGGGCTTTGCGGCCGGCTTGACGGATTCGGTTGACTGCGAGGTTTCCGCGGGGGGTTCGGTCGGTGACTTTTTGCAGCCGGAGAGAGAGGCACATGCAGAAAGAATCAACAGAACTGCAAATGCCGAGACGATCGTTTTGTTCATAGATGTAGCCATCCTTTCGGTTTATTGTCGGTTGACAGAACACCTGCCAAGAAATAATCGCGGGATTATAGCAATTGCCGGATTGCGCTTCAATAGAGGAAAAGACTAAATAGCATCTGCGCGATTTCTCCACAGAACGGATTGGGGAGGCATCCATATATGCGGAAGGACTGTTGAGATGGTGGAGGAGTATGATGAGTGATTGCGGCTGGAGTTTTCGAGGTGTGCGATGCGTAAGAGGGCAGCTTCTCTTGCGGTGCGGATATCTCTCGACTCCACTTCGTTGCGCTCGAGATGACACGTAGTATTGCGGTGACTCAAGAGCACCGGGACAGCCTTTGGGCGCTGTCCCGGTGCTCGACTAGCTTGGTTGAGTTGCGGTGCGTGTCTCCGCTTCGTCACCCTTTCGGTGTGACTTCGGTCGAGTTGACAGGGAGCCGGGCGTGAGTTGGAAAGAGCGGGACAGCCTTTGGGGGCTGTCCCGATCCGTTGATAGTGTGTTTATGTAGCGGCGCGTTTTTTTCGTTTTCTTCTTGCGGCTCTTGAGAGATTTCCAGAGTGGCGGGTGTGGCCGTGGTCTTTCGGGTTGGTGGAAGCGCGTTTCTTCTTTCGCTTTGGTCTGCCGGTTGCGGGTCCGTCGGTGGTCTTTCGGGAGTTACGGGCGCCGGCGGATTTCGGGTTTTGGGCGGAAGCGATGCGGCTGCGTTTGATGAAGGCCGGGCCGGAGCGTTTTATGCTTTGTGCGACAGAGTCGGTTTGTGCAACGGGTTGTGCGGGCTTCTTCGCGGCCGGCTTTTTCGCTTTTCTTCGGGTCTGTCCGGACTGGCTCGCAGCCGGCGGTTTGGTCTGGTTGGTTGCGGCGTATGAAAAGCCTTCGCATTCCTGCATTTTGAATTTGCGGTCGATGAATCTTTCGATGTTGCGGAAGTATTTCTTCTCGCCATCGGCGACGAAGGTGATTGCGTCGCCCGTTGCGGCGGCGCGGCCGGTGCGGCCGATGCGGTGAATATAGTCCTCGGCGACTGCGGGGACGTCGAAGTTTATGACGTGGGAGATGCCGGTGACGTCGATACCGCGGGCGGCGATGTCTGTTGCGACCATGACCTGGAACCTGCCGCTCTTGAAACCGTCGAGGGCGCTCTGGCGTTGTCGCTGCGTTCGGTTCGAGTGGATAGCGATTGCGGTGATGCCGGCCTTTTCGAGTTTGCGTTTGATCTTGTCGGCCCCGTACTTGGTCCGCGAGAAGACCAGGACGCTATACATGTTCCGCGTTTTGAGCATGTGCAGGAGGAGGCTGACTTTGAGCTCCTTCGGGACGGGGTAGACGTACTGGGTGATGGTTTCGATGGGGTTCTGCTGGCGGCCTATCTGGATCATTTTGGGCGAGCGCTGCATGTCTTTGGCGAGGGCTTTTACTTCCGGCGGCATGGTCGCGGAGAAGAGCATGGTCTGTCGCTTTTTCGGCAGAGCGGCGACGATCTTTCTGACGTCGTTGATGAAGCCCATGTCGAACATGCGGTCGGCCTCGTCGAGGACGAGGACTTCGATGTGCGCGAGGTCGATGGTGCGCCGCTGCATGTGGTCGAGGAGGCGGCCGGGGGTTGCGACGACGATGTCCACGCCTTTGCGGAGAGCGGTCAGTTGCGGGTTGATATTGACGCCGCCGTAGATGCAGAGCGATCGCAGCTTTACGAATCGGCCGTAGTCGAGGATGCACTGTTCGATCTGTGCGGCGAGCTCGCGGGTGGGCGTTACGATAAGTGCTTTGACGGCTTTGCTTTTCGACGCCTTCTCGTGGGAGAGGCGGTTCAACAGCGGCAGCACGAATGCTGCGGTTTTGCCTGTGCCGGTCTGGGCGCAGCCAATGATGTCCCTGCCTTCGATTGCGGCGGGGATTGCCTGCGACTGAATTTCAGTCGGGGCGGTGTAGCCGGTGGCAAGGATGCCCTGCACCAGCGGGTCTGAGAGACCAATTTTTTGAAACGGCATTAGATGATCCTAAAAAAATATTGTATTTGCTCCGGCCAAAGACGTAGATCGGCCGGAAATCGTTTCTGTGAAGTTGCTTTGCGGGGGGTTCAAGGATCCGCAGAAGGGTCACAAAGTTATTCAAAAAGGGGCGTATTCGCTGCAGAATGCGTGTTTCCGCCCTGGCACTATCCTGTATGCCAATACACGCAACATTACTTATAGCGGTATATCGGCGGTTTTGCAAGGTGAATTTGGAAAATGTTGAGAATCCCGGGCGGCAAGGACAGGGGGCAAGCCGTGTGCGCCGGGGCGGAAAGCACGGTGGGTATGGTGTTTGGGCTAAAGAAAAAGTGAGATTTTGGCGAAAAACTGTTTGAACAATTATGAGCATATGCCCATAATATATATAGGTGGTGCTTCGCGGCTCGCCGATTGGGCGGGGTTCGGAGCGGTTGGTTTGACAATTACACATGGGGCTCTCTGGAATGATTAGTGGGCAGCGGAGAGAGGAATCGTCCACACGTTTTTCTGGTGAGCCACAGATTGAAAGGCCGGGATGCGAACATATTTTGATTGTGTGCCGTGTGCGATCAGGCAGGCGCTGGATTCGGCGCGGATGGTGAGCGACGACGAGCGGATTCACGAGCAGGTGCTGCGCGAGGCACTGCAGATGGCGCTGGATCTGGATTACAGCATGAGTCCGCCTGCGCGTGCGCAGCGGCTGCACAGCCGGATTCGGGAGCTGACGGGCGCGGCTGATGCGTACTATGCGCTGAAGCGGCGGTACAACCGGCTGGCGCTGGAGATGCTGCCGGAGGCGAGAGAGGCGATTGCGGAGGCGGACGACCCGATGGAGGCGGCGGTGCGGCTTGCGATTGCGGGCAATATCATCGATTTCGGTATCGGCGTGCACGCGGGCGAGGCGAAGATTCGGCGGACGCTGGATAAGGCGCTGCACGTGCCGTTCGACACGATGGCGCTGGATGCGTTTGGCAGCAGTGCGAAGGCGGCGGCGGAGATTCTGTATATCGCGGACAACGCCGGGGAGATCGTTTTCGACCGGCTGCTGATCGAGCGGCTGGGGGCGGGGAAGGTGACGCTGGCGGTCAAGGGCAGCCCGATTTTGAACGATGCGCTGCTGGAGGACGCCGAGGAGGCGGGGCTGGCGGATATTGTCGCAATTATCGACAACGGTGACAACTCGCCGGGGACGATTCTCGAGCGGTGCAGCGAGGATTTTCGCGAACGGTTCGAGCGGGCAGACATGGTGATTTCCAAGGGACAGGGGAACTACGAGACGCTGAACGATGCTGATCGCGACATATTCTTCCTGCTGCAGGCGAAGTGTGCGGTGATCGCGCGGCATCTGGATTGCGAAATTGGAACTTTTGTGCTCAGGCTGCACGAGCCCGAGCGTATGAACAGGCAACCTGTGACAGAAAGGGGGTAAATCATGCCACGAGGAGATGGAACGGGCCCTGTCGGCGGCGGCGCCGGGGGCGGAAGAGGAATGGGCCGAGGTAAAGGCCAGGGTCGCGGCCAGGGTCAAGGGCGCGGTCGGATGGGCGGTCCGTATGCGGCCGGTCCGGGCGGCCAATGCGTGTGCCCGAGCTGCGGCGAACGTGTGCCGCACGTGGCGGGGCAGCCCTGCGCACAGCGGAATTGTCCGAAGTGCGGTGCGGCAATGACAAGAGCATAGCAAGCTATTTGAAGACGAAAGGAGAACGATCATGCCAGGTGGAGATGGAACAGGTCCTGCGGGTATGGGACCGATGACGGGACGGGCGGCCGGCTATTGTGCCGGTTACGCGGCGCCGGGGTATATGAATCCGGTCGGTGGAAGAGGTTTTGGCGCCTGGGGACGCGGCGGCGGACGCGGTCGGCGGAACTGGTTCCGTGCGACGGGGATGCCCGGATGGGCAAGAGCCGGGATGGGTTATCCCGCGTGGGGCGGAGCGGGGTATCCGTATCCGGCGTCGCCGGGCGCGCCGGCGATGACGGCGGAGCAGGAACTGGCGGGCCTCAAGCAGCAGGCCGAGCAGTTCGGCAACGCGTTGTCGGAGATCAACAAGCGCATCGAAGAGCTTGAGGCCGAGAGCGGAAAGTAAGCGATTCGAGCGATTGGCAATGTTGCGCAGTGCAAGCGGGACGCGATGATTTGCGCCCCGCTTGCGTTGGGATTTGGAGAAAGGATGCACGATTATGAAGATTGCAGTGACGGCGACGGGCCGGGAGTTGAGCAGCGAGGTTGACCCGCGATTCGGGCGGGCGGCGTGCTTTCTTGTCGGCGATAGCGAGACGATGGAGTTTGCGGCGGTGGAGAACGAGAACGCGTCGGCCGGGGGCGGTGCGGGTATCAGTTCGGCCAAGGTGGTAATCGATGCGGGTGCAGAAGCGGTGCTTACGGGCAACTGCGGGCCCAATGCGGAGCGTACGCTGCGGGCCGGCGGTGTGAAGCTGTATACGGGCGTTTCGGGCACGGTGCGCGAGGCTGTCGAGGCTTTCAAGGCGGGCGCGTACAGCGAAGCGAGCGGGCCGAACGTGGAGTCCCATTTCGGGACGGGCGGCTGATATGGCGCGGGGGCCGATAGTAGCGATAGCCAGCGGCAAGGGGGGGACGGGCAAGACGACCATTGCGACGAACCTTGCGCTGGCGTCGGCGGAAGTGTGCCGGCCGGTGCAGTACATCGACTGCGACGTGGAAGAGCCGAACGGGCATATTTTTCTGCGGCCGGAGATCGAGCAGCGGCTGGATGTGATGGTTGATATTCCCGAAGTGAACGCCGAGTTGTGCACGGGTTGCGGCAAGTGCGGAGAGAT
Source organism: uncultured Pirellulales bacterium (assembly GCA_964526785.1). GTDB lineage: Bacteria > Planctomycetota > Phycisphaerae > Sedimentisphaerales > Anaerobacaceae > CAZGMJ01. The sequence goes on along the minus strand of CAZGMJ010000034.1, from coordinate 49,990 downwards.
TTGCCAGTACAGTGCGATCGTGTGCATCGCGGAGAAGGTGCTGACGTTCGAGCCGTTGTGTCACTCGTGCGGGGGTTGTATGCGGGTCTGTCCGGCGGGGGCGATTACGGCCAGGCCTTCGAAGATCGGACGGATCGAGAAGGGCGGCTCGCGCGGGATTGCGGTTGTCGGCGGGACACTGGAGATCGGCAACGTGCGGTCGCCGTCGCTGATTCGCGAGGTGAAGCGGCACATCAGCTCGGAGAGTCTGACGATTCTGGACGTGCCGCCGGGAACGGCGTGCCCCGTTGTGGCGGCGCTTCGCGGGGTCGATTTCGTTTTGCTGGTGACTGAGCCGACGCCTTTCGGATTGCACGATCTGCGTCTGGCGGTGGAGCTGGCGCGGGAGATGGAACTGAAGTTTGCGGTTGCGATCAATCGGGACGGGCTCGGCGATGATGCGGTGGAGAAGTACTGCAGGCAGGAGGGGATCGATATCGCGCTGCGGCTTGCGGACGACAGGCGGATTGCGGAGGCGTATTCGTCGGGGGATTTGCTGATTGACAAGCTGCCTGAGTACCGCGAGCATTTCGTTGGGCTGGCTGAGAGACTGGGGGCGAACGGATGAGAGAATTAGTGGTTATCAGCGGCAAAGGCGGCACGGGCAAGACGAGCATCGTTGCGGCTTTTGCGGCGCTGGCGAAGGGGGCGGTGCTGGCGGACTGCGACGTCGACGCGGCGGATCTGCATCTTCTGCTGGAGCCCGAGGTGCGCCGGTCGGAGGATTTCAGCGGAGGCAAGACGGCCAGCGTTGTTACGGAGCGGTGCATCGGTTGCGGGCAGTGCGCGCAGGTGTGCCACTTCGAGGCGGCGGTCTTTAACGGGCCGGCGAACAAGAAGGTTGGGTCGACGTATACGATCGATCCGATTGCGTGCGAGGGGTGCGGGGTGTGTGCGGCGTTCTGTCCGGTCGGGGCGATTGATTTTGCGGACGCCGTGAACGGGCGCTGGTTCGTATCGGATACGCGTTTCGGGCCGATGGTGCACGCGAGGCTTTCGCCCGGCGAGGAGAACAGCGGCAAGCTGGTCAGTCTGATTCGCAAGGAGGCCAGGGGCGTGGCGGCGGAATCGGAGAGGAAGATGCTGATTGTGGACGGTTCGCCGGGGATCGGGTGTCCGGTGATCGCTTCGATCAGCGGGGCGGATCTGGTTCTGGTGGTCACGGAGCCGACGGTTTCGGGCCGGCACGATCTGGACAGGGTGGTGGAATTAACTCGGCATTTCGATATCGAGACGATGGTGTGCATTAACAAGTGGGACATCAATCCGCAGATCGCCGGGGCGATAGAGAGCGATGCGCGGGGCAAAGGACTGGCGGTGGCGGGCAGGATCGCCTATAACACGGCTGTGACCAAGGCACAGATCGAGCGCAAGAGTATTGTGGAATACGCGGACGGTGCGGTGCGGCAGGAGGTGCTGGGGGTCTGGGACGCGGTGACGGCCAAGCTGGACGAGAAGCAGGAACGCAACGAAGATTGAGGTGAGGTATGGCGAATATCAAGCATAAGGTGCTGGTGCTCAGCGGCAAGGGCGGCGTGGGCAAGAGCAGTATCGCGGTCAATCTGGCAGTCTGGCTCTCGATGCACGGCAAGGAGGTCGGCCTGCTGGATGTGGATATTCACGGGCCGAGCGTGCCGAGGTTGCTGGGTATGAAACAGCAGGGGGTGGAGGCATCGGGCGAGGTGATCGAGCCGATTGCGTACGGCGAGCGATTGAAGGTGATGAGCGTGGGGCTGCTGCTGCCGAGCGACAACGAGGCGGTGATCTGGCGCGGGCCGATGAAGCACAACCTGATCAACCAGTTTATCAACGAGGTTGAGTGGGGCGGGCTGGACTATCTGATCGTGGATTGTCCGCCGGGGACGGGGGACGAGCCGTTGTCGGTGGCGCAGGTGTTGAGCCCGGTGGACGGAGCGGTGGTGGTGACGACGCCGCAGGATCTGGCGGTGCTGGACGTTCGGCGGTGTTTGACGTTCTGCAAGCAGTTGGGGTTCGATATCATCGGGGTGATTGAGAATATGAGCGGGTTTGTGTGTCCGCATTGCAACACGAGGACGGATGTATTCGCGGGGCAGGGCGCCAGGCAGATGGCGGATGACTTCGGCGCACCTTTGCTGGGGAGCATTCCGATAGATCCGGCGCTGGCGGCGCTGTCCGATGCGGGCAGGCCCTTCGTGCTGGAGAATACGAGTCCGACGGCGCAGGCGCTGGCGCACGCCTTCGGTCCCGTATTGAAACTGGATAGCGACGATCGCAAGAGAAAGGAGCACACGGATACGATGAAGATAGCAGTACCACTGGCAGATGGCAAGCTGGCCATGCACTTCGGGCATTGCGGGCAGTTTGCGGTGATCGACGTTGATACGGAGACGAAAGCGATCGGTCAGCAGGAATTGCTGACTCCGCCGCCGCACGAGCCCGGCGTGCTGCCGAGGTGGCTGGCCGAGCAGGATGTCAAGCTGATTATCGCGGGCGGGATGGGGCGACGGGCGCAGGATTTGTTCGCTCAGAGCGGTATCGAGGTGCTGGTTGGGGCGCCGGCGGGCGAACCTGAAGATTTGGTGCGCCAGTATCTGGACGGGACGCTGACGTGCGGGACGAACGTTTGTGACCACTGATCGGGCGGAGAGCCGCTGATATGCCCAGACCGAGACAATGCCGGCGCGTGGCTATGCCGCCGCAGAGCAATTACTACAAGCCGCGAGGGGTGCCGCTGTCGGTTCTCGAGCAGGTGACGCTGACGGTGGACGAGCTCGAGGCGCTGCGGCTGACGGATCTGGAGGGGCTGTATCAGGCCGATGCGGCCGAGCGGATGGGGGTTTCGCGGCAGACACTGGGCAGGATTCTCGAATCGGCGCATCGGAAGGTGGCCGATGCTCTGGTGAACGCCAAGGCGCTGCGGATCGAGGGGGGCGATGTGGAGTTCGCCGAGCGGGGAGGCGGTGCCGGCGGCCGGGGCGGTCGAGGTCGGGGCGGCCGGGGCAGATGCAGGCGGCGCGGCGGCGGATAGGCGGGAGGACCGGCGGTTGATTTGTGCGGTGCGGGGTGCGATTCGTCAGCGGGCTCGGGCATCGACGTAGGCGAGGACTTTATCGCGGGCGCGGGCAACTTCCGGCGTTTGGGGCAGGTAGCCGATGAGGGTTCGGAGGTAGCCTTTTTCTTTGACGCGGCGAAATGAGGGGGCGAAATTGATGTCGTAGACCCAGCCCAATTGGCACAGGAGCATGTCGTTGACGGTCTGGAGGCGGCTGTAATCGACGCATTCTTCGGCGAGGACGGCGTCTATGACTTCGGGGGTGCAGGTCGGCTCGTCCGCGAATTCGAGTTCGAGCATGAGGCTTTTGGGGGCGTTCTTGTAGTCGGCGAGGTAGCGGATGGCGACGCGGTAGACGTCGAGTTTGTCGGCGTCGCGGATCAATTTGCAGAATCGCAGGGTCGGCTCGGCGATATCGGGCGGGACGGTCTTGATGCCGTGGACTTCGACGGCCTTTTCGATTATCTCGCGTTCGTTGTCGGGCAGGTCGTTGAGGATTCCCGCCGATCGGAGGACTTCGACGCCGAGGCGGCAATGGTTGGTGCTTCTGGTGTCGTTGTACGTGCCGTACCGGACGAACTGGGGGAATCGGCCGACGTCGTGGAACAGGGCGACGGCGCGGGCGATGCGACGGTCGTCTTCGGCGAGGTTCAGTTCACGCGCCAGACGGCGCATTTCGCCGCAGACGCGGTAGCTGTGCTTTTCCTTGAGTTCGAGGTGGGCGTTTACGTGTGCGTCGTCGGCGTAGAACTTTGAGACGTATCGGCTGAACCACGACTGGAATGTCTGCAACTGCTGCGATGTCACTTCTGCACAACTCCTTACCCGATCGGTCGGTCGAAAAGACCATAGTGTACGGATTCGGGGGGCGGCGCACCAGTGTCTTTTCGGCGGGAAAGGGCGGCTGTAGGCAAAGAGGCGGGGGCGCGGTATAATCGGCCTTCAGTGAAAGGGGAGGAGACGGGAGGAACTGAGGTTTTGTTAAAGGAGTATGAACGATGCCGACGGTGAAAGATGTGACTGTTAAGAAACCGAGCGAGGCCGAGGAGGCGACTGCGAAGAACTGGCCGATCTGGGAGCACGGGGTCGATACGTTCGACTGGGCGTATACGCAGAAGGAGACGTGTCTGTTGATCGAAGGGGAGGTGACTGTGAGCGACGGGGAGGATTCGGTGAGCTTCGGGCCGGGGGATTATGTGGTGTTTCCGGAGGACCTGGAGTGCACGTGGGAGATTAAGAAGGCGGTGCGGAAGCATTATACGTTTGGGTAGGGGTGTCGGATTCGGCGCTCGGTCAGTTTTCGGTGGAACCGGACGCGGCATTGGGGGTGGCGCACTCCAACTCGGCTGTTTCGGCCGGGTCGGGGTCCAGGGTGATTTTGTCTGCGGTCAGTGTGGTGTTGGGGGTGGTTATTTTGACTTTGTTGTTTTCGGGGGGGATGGTGACGGGTTGGGATTGGTATTTGCCGACTATTGCTTTGACTGTGTGGATTTTGGTGAGGTCGATTTTTGGTTCGTAGCGGGTCAGGTCGATGATTCGTATGTTCTGCCAGCCGGGTTGGAGGGGGGCGACGGGGCCGGTCCAGGCGATCATCGTGAGCTTTCGTGTTACGCCGTCGACCACGAATTCGGGGAATGCGACTGCCATGTTGGTCAGGTCGGGGTCCTGCGGGTCGGGGCCGGTGGCGCGGAGGCCGACGTGACGGGGGTCGGGCAGGGGGACCAGTTCGATGGTCTCGGCTGAGGACGGGTCGTAGGATGAGTTGATTGTCAGGCGGGCGACGTTGGAGCAGGGGGCGGCGTTGACTGCAAGCGTCAGGGAATAATCGCCGTCGGGCAGTTGGGAGATGGCTCTTAGCTGATTGCCGCTCGGGCGGATTGTGCCGGAGAGGCCGTCGGGGAAGCGGTTGGTGTCGGCTATTTCATCGAGGTAAGGGATTTCTATCGGCAGGACGGTGGCCGGTTTGCCGGTGTCGATTGACTTGAATTGCAGGTCGACCATGGCGTTTTTGAGGTCCGCGTCAGTCGAGGCATTGACTCGATATGTCAGGAAGAAATCCTGGGCTGAGCGAATGGGGCTGGTTGGGACTATGCTGATGTCGACGGTGGCCTGTTGGGGCAGGTGGCCTTCGGCGGTTAGTTTGGCGGCGTTGGGGGTGGTTATTTTGACTTTGTTGTTTTCGGGGGTGATGGTGGTTTTGTTGGGGTCTTCTGCGGGTATTGGAGGGACAGTCGTGCGGTCTTCTGTGGTGGAGGGGGTTTCTGATTCGGGGAGGTCTGTCAGGGAGAATCGGATTTGGGCGATGTTTTGTAGGGGGGTGGTCTTTTGGGTGAAGAAGCCGACGGTGTAGGAGTGCCCGTTCCAAGCTGCCCCGCGGGAGGAGCCGCCTTTGTCGGCGATGGGGCGGCCGTGGGCGTCGTAGCAAGTTGGGGAGAGTCTTTTGGCAGAGAGGCCGGTTAGTTTGTAGATGATGGTGGTCATCGAGTCGGTGTTTTCGTATGGGGGGGCGGCGAGTTTGACCCAGCCGGTGTTGGCGCGGCCTGCGGTGCCAGTGGCTCGCTTGCCTTTTAGGACCTGGACGCGGAGTGTGGCGGGGGAGAGGGCGCTGGAGGTGGTGTCGGTTTCTTTGCCGCCGGTGTCGATGGTGACGAAGGGAGGCGGGGCGAGCGGTTCGTCGGTGGCGGCGGGGAGCTTCAGGCCTTTGAAGTAGAAGCGGTCTCGGCCGTGGAATGGGCGGATTTCGAAGCGGCTGATTTCGGCGGCGGGCAGGTCGAATTCGATTATCTGGACAGTGCCGCTGACTATTCCGATGAAGTGCGGGGTGTCGGGAACGTAGCGGGTGCCGTCTTTGGCTACGGCGGCGATCTGGTACTTCTCTTTTCCGCTGAACCAGCCTTGTTTGACGTTCAGGAAGTCGAAGACGGCGGTGCAGACTTTGTCCTGCGGGTCGTGCTTTTTGGTCCATTGCATCTGCGGGAGCGAGACTGTGTTGCCGTCGGGCAGGGTATAGGATGCCTGGCCGCTGATGGAATAGCTCCATCGGCCATCGCGGACTTCGCGGAAGAGGAGAGAGCCGTTGTCGAGCTTTGTTGAGGCGCCTTTGGCGGCGTTGATCTTCCAGAGGGGGGAGTTTTTGGGGTTGTGCAGGATGCGCATCCAGAGGTCGATGGTGTCGGGGAGGGGGCGGCCGACGCTGCGGAGGTTTACGACGCCGCGGTTGATTTCGTAGCCGACGGCGGTGTTGGCGTCGGGGCGGAGGAGTTGGCGCGTTTTGTGGTCGAAGATGCGGAGTTCGAGGACGTCGAAGAGGTTGGGGTCGGGGCTGAGGAAGATGTCGGCTACGTCCATCCAGGGGGCCTGGTTTGCGACGTCACGGGTGACTACCTGGACGTTTTTGGACTCGTTGCCTCGGCCATCTTCGAGGGTGAGGCGGCCTGTGCGGTCGTATCTTGCGGCGGCGACGACTTTGAATCGCGTGGGGCCTACTTTGGTGTCGAGATCGGAGTCGCCTTTGGCTTTTTCGTAGAGGCCGGTGTCGGGCTCAGTGTCTTCGGCGGGCTTGTCTTCGGCGGGCAGCGGACAGGCGAGGGCCAGGACCGCCAGGCGCACATCGCGTTGGCTTAGATTCATGTTATCCAGTATTCTGGCCGCCAGACAATTTTCGACGGACAGCATTCCGAGCAGGAGGTGTTCTGCGCCGGTGTAGTTGTGGCCAAGTAGTTTGGCCTGCTGGGCGGCGTAGTCGAGTGCAGTCTGCAGGCGAGGCATTTGCGGCAGGGGGGTCTGGGGGGATGGGGTCGAGCCGGGCCGGATTAGCTTTAGCATTTCGGTTTCGATGCGGGAGGCATCGAGCCCGAGGTTCTGCAGGGCGGCGCTTGCGGGATTGTCGTTGCGGGATGCGAGGGCGAGCAGGACGTGCTCGGTGCCGACGTAGGCGTGGTTGAGCTTGCGGGCCTGCTGCTCGGCCCAGCTTATGACGGTTGTGGGAGTGACGTACGTGCGGGACCCCCGGCCCATACAGGATCGGGCCTTTTGCATGATATGGGTTCGGTACTGTTCGGCTACGGCACGGTGGGGCGCGAGTTCCGGAGTTTTTTCCATACAGGTTCCGTCGAGTATCTGGGAGCCCTGTATGGGCGGCTCGACTTCGAGGTATTCGAGCAGGCTGGCCGGGATCATTTTGACCAGTACGCACCAGCGCTCGCGGCGGATTTGTGTAATGCCGTTGTAGCCCGGCATCCAGATGTAGTAATCGGCGTGGTGTTCCTGTGATGCTTGCGAGCCGACGGCGAGGAGCATTTCGAATTTCGTGAATTGCTGATCTTCCGGGAAGCCCTCACTGGTGTAGGCATTCCAGTTTGTGCCCGGGTAGAAGCGGTCTGTCTCGACGACGAACCGGGGTATCGAGAGGACCTGATTTCCACATTGGAGGTTCAGGCCGCAGTTTGCGATTTTTCTGGCTTCATCTTCAAACTCGCGCGTGAATTCCACAGCCAGGTCCTGGGGCTTTTCTGAACCTCTGAGGATCTTATAGCCGAGGGGGCGCATGGGTTTGCCGGTCTGGTAGAGCTCGGCGACGATGAAGAGGTCTTCGCCCTTCGCGAACTTGACGTTGTATTGCTTTGAGAGAACTCGCTTGTTGCCCACACTTTTCATTGCGGAGCGGGCATCGGTCAGGGAGGTGAATTCTACGCGATAGTCGGGGCCCCACCAGCCGCCGCGGGCCATGGGCAGCAGGACGGCGCCGCCTATGATTATGGCTGCGAAGCCGAGCAGGCCGAGTCTGGCGGTTTTGGGGAAGGGACGCGAGAGCATGTGTTTGATGCGGGCGGTCAGGGCACCTTTGGATTCGACTACGCCGATGAGGCGGAGGCTCAGTGCGGGACGTTTGAAGGCGAGTCTGGCCACGTCGAGCAGGGTCTGAGGGTATTGTTGTGCGCTGCCGCCCATGGCGACGAGGACGGCTTCGTCGACGGCCTGTTCGCGGATTCTGCGGATCTTCGCGTTGGCGAGCCAGAGCAGGGGGTTGTAGAAATACGCGATCTGGATCAGGGTCTGAGCGAGGTTGATCCAGAGGTCGCGGCGTTTGACATGGACCAGTTCGTGGAGCAGGACGGGGCGCAACTGATCGGGGCTTAGCGTTGGGGCGAGGTTGTATGGCATCAGGATAGTCGGTCGCAGCAGGCCGCAGACGGCGGGGGTGGTTGCGTTGATACAGACGCGGAGGCGAATTGGGGTGTGGAGTTTCATTTGTCGGATGCACCGGTCCAGCAATTGCTGCATGCCTGCGCCGGCGGGAACGGACCGGGCGAGGAGCGCTCGCACGAAGAGCACGCGCTGGACCAGGAGCAGCGTCATGGCGGTAACGATTGCGAGCCAGAGCAGGAATACGACGGCCCGCCAGGTCACCGTCGCGGGTTCGATAGCGGGCTGAGGCTGGGGCGGTTCGCCGGCATTGCGAACATCGGCGGGTGTGGCGCGCTGATAGAGAGAGCGCTCGATGGGGCGGACGGCGGATACATTTACGATGCCGTCCGGGGCGGGCGTTGCGCTTTGCGGCCGAGGTTCGGGCGCCTGGGCGCCTGGTTCGGTGCTCTCGATCTGCGGACTGATTTGCGCCAGTTCGATCTTATCGCCGACGAGCGAGCCGACCGAGACCGGTGATGACAGAGAGACGGGGAGGACGAGCTTTATCAGGACGAGCATCCATATCCAGTAGCGAAAGACCGCCCGGACTCTCTTTCGCAGCAGGAAGTCCAGCAGCAGCAGAAGAAGAATGAGGACGGCCGACTGGATCAGCATGGGCATGGCGAAATCCACAAAGGCAGCCGCGGCTGAATTGACTCTCTCCACGATCGTATTCATAATTCAAGCCTCCGCAAGTAAGGACGTATTGAATGCGGTTTTGTTGCGGGAAGATTATTATTGTTTCCGGGAAGGCGCCTGAGCGCGTCGTTTCCTTATGATTCTCTCCAGTTCGACCAGTTGCTGTTCGGAGAGGTTCCTGTCATCGAGCAGGAACTGCATCATGGGGGTAAGGGCGCCGCCGAAAGCGCGTTTAAGGGTGCGGCGGATTTCGCCTTTCTGGGCCTGCCTGCGTGTTATGGCCGAGCGGTAGAGGATCAGGTTGCGGATGCGCTCGGTGGTGAGCAGGCCCTTGGTCACCATGCGGTCCATCATTGTTTTGACGGTGCTGTACGACCATTTTTTATCGGCTTCGAGGACTTCCTGTACGGTAGGCGCCGCACAGGGCTCATTATCCCAGACGGCCTGGATGATCGCCCATTCGCCTTCGGTCAGTTGCTGATTCTTGTCGGCCATGTCAGATCTCCTTATGGATTTACCGAACACGAGATTGCTTTACATTTGTAGAGATAGCAAGTAAAAAGTAAAGAAATTTTGAGGTGCGATTAGTTCTTGGGGGACGCATCGACCTTAAGTGCTTTTCAGGTCGTCGTTTACGTAAGTGGTGGTTGTTAAGAAAAAGGATGCGCGGGCATTCGATTGCGCGTCGAATATGCGGGGGCGGGGGCGAGTTTTTGGAGAGGTTGAGATCAGTGGCGGGGCGGGACGACGGTAATGCGTATCGGCTGTGAGGTGGTCGAGGCACCGCTATTGTCGAGCGCGCGGGCGGTGATGTCGAAGACGCCTCCTTTGTCGTGCGTAAATGTGACGGTCCAGCCGTCTTCTCCCGATTCATCCACAGCGAAGAGTCTGGTGTTGTAGAAGAACTCGATCTTTTCGACAGAGCCATTGATATCGGAGGCGTCCACGACGACGGGGATTTCAATGGGCCAGATGCTGTAGTAGGCGCCGAATGCGGGAGTGGTTATGGATACATGCGGGGGTTTGACATGATTCGCCCAGTCGGCCGCGAGGACGGCGAGATCGGAAGGGCCGATCGTTCCATTTCGGTCGAGATCGGCAAACACCGCATGATCCGCCGGCAGATGCCATTGCTGGAGATGAATGGCATAATCTGCAAAATCCACGGCACCGTTGTTGTCGAGGTCGGGACGCAGTGCCCAGTCGTGCGGGGGAAGCGATGCGCGGCTGGTGCCGCCATAGGCGCCGATGTTGATTCTGTTGTTGACGGCCCAGTCGCTGTCGGGGTCGTCGGGAAGGCTGGTTGGTTCGTCGCCAAGCGATCTGCCCGGGTTGCCCGCATCGAGGCAGGGGCTTGTGTCGAAATCGTAATGCCAGCGACCGCGTTTCGTGTCCCATCGCCATCCCTCGCTGCGGAGGTGGTAGTCCCCGTTTTCGGGATCGACGAAAAGCGGGTTCGTGGTGATATTGCCCATGCCCTGATACGCCCCGGTTGATCCCTGTATGCAGCAGAAGTTGGCGTTCATCTTCTCGCCGGGCCTGATGGTGAATATTTGTTGCGGGTCGGGATTCTGATTGGCGTCGACGTTATCCCATACGATGGAATCGCGCACGTCTCGAATGACGCTGGGGCCGTTGTAGATGGCCGAACCGGCCGCGGCCGAATTCATCACGATGGTGCAGTTGGTGATTGTCAGGGCGCCGCCGAAATTCTTGATGGCTCCGCCAAGGCCGTCGGCATGGTTTTGCGCGAAGACGCAGTTTTGCAGGATCGGGTGGCTATTGCTGGTGACATATATCGCGCCGGCGTCAAACTTCGAGAAGTTCTTCTCGAACGTGCAGCCGACGATGAGCGGGTTGCTGTTTACTTCGTTGAACATCGCTCCGCCGAAGCCTTTGTCGTATTCCACGTGTCCGCTTTCGTTGCGTCGAAAGATGCAGTTGCGGATTGTCGGGTTGCTGTTTTTGCCGTTATAGATTGCGCCGCCGCCGTACTGGCCGTTGTTTTCCGTAAAGACGCAGTTCTCGATCAGCGGGCTGGAATCGACGAGGTTGGATATGGCGGCTCCGTTGCCGGCCTTGCAGAAATCGGCGTCGGTCCAGTTGCGATGGAACGTGCAGTCGGCGATCGTGGGACTTGCGCCGTAGGAGTTGTGTATTGCGCCGCCGTAGTCGGTGGCCGCGTTGTATTCGAAGCGGCAGTTCGTAATGGTCGGGCTGCTGGCGGTACATCGCAGGGCGCCGCCATAGGTTCCGCCGCGACCTCTGCGGATTGTGAAGCCGTCGACGAGGGAGTTGGCGTCTTCGCCGTAGTGAAAGGTGAAGGCGCGGCCTTTGGAGTCGCAATTGATGATGCACTGTTCGGGACCGTTGTCACTTCGCAAAGCGACGGCTTTGCCGCGGAAGTCGATGTCGTGGTTGCCGTCGCCCGTGTACGTGCCGTTGGCGACCCACACCGTGTCGCCGTCGGAGGCGGCGTCGAGGGCGTCCTGGATTGTGGCATAGACGCTGGGGACAAGGAAGCCCGGGAAGTCGGCGTCGGTTGTGAACGTATAGCAGAGCCCGTTGCTGTCGGCCACGGCGGTGTTGCCGGCGAGGTCGGCAAGGTCGATTCGGAAGTGGTATTCCGTATTGATTTGCAGGGAATTGACGCGAAACGTGTGATCGGCGCCGATGCGCACATCTTCGATTGTCTGGTACGGGCCGTCACAGTCGGCCGCATAACGGAGGGTGGCCCGGGTCTGTTCGCTGGTGATGATTTCCACCTCGGCCACGGGGCCTTTTGTGGCGACATCCATGACCAGCACGGTCGGCGGCTGATTGTCGGTAATGGCATCTGCGATGACGGCGGCGGGAATGCCCGAGCCGTTGTCGGCGTCGAAGTACGTGGCGGCGACGACGTCGTTGTGTGCGGTTTCGATGACGCCATTGTCTATCGAAGGTGCGCCCGAATCGGCGGCAATGGTTGCCGTGAACACACCGAAGGCGCCGTCCTTTTCGGTGAGCGTGACTATCTCATTGTCGCCGGCGCTGGTTGACAGAAGCAGTTGGCGCGATCCGGTTCCTTTCAGGTCGGAGTCGGCCAACTGTATCGTGATGCGACCTGCGCTCCTGTAGTAGTCCCGATCGAATGTCAGATAGCCTTTGGACGGGACGGCGGCCCGCATGGCCTGTTGCAGGTTGAGGCGTCCATGGGCGCAACACGCATCACCTGTGAGGGGATCGGTGCAATTGGTCAGGGATTTGTAGATCTGGTGTTCGGTCAGATAGGGATTGAGGGACAGCAACATGGCGCATGCACCGGCGACATGGGGGCAGGCCATCGAGGTTCCCGACAGCGTTGTAGTGTAGTCGTCTCTGGGGTTTCCGCGGTGCGTGCCGGCGGCCCGCAGCGAGAGAACGTCCACGCCCGGGGCGGCCAGGTCCACGGAGGAGCCGTAGTTGGACCGGGACCAGAGTCTATTGGTCCGGTCGGATGCGGCCACCGAGATCATGTGATCGTAGGAGGCGGGGTAGCCCGGGGTGTCCGAGCCGCCGTTGCCGGCGGCGGCGACCATGATGACGCCCTGATCGTGGACGAAGTTGATGGTGTCTTCGAGCAGTTCGGAGGAATCGTCTCCGCCCCAACTGTTGGAGAGCACATCGGCGCCGTTTGCGACGGCGTAGTAGAAGGCACCGACGACGTCTGCGGTGCTCCCTTCGCCTTCGGAGCCCATGAATTTGAGGGCCATGATGCGTGCGTTCCAACTGATGCCTGCGATGTCCATTCCGTTGTCGGTTGTTGCGGCGACGATGCCGGCGCAGTGGGTGCCGTGGCCGTGGTCATCCATCGGATCGGCGTTGTTGTAGACGAAGTTGTAGCCGTAGATGTCGTCGATATAGCCGTTGTTGTCGTCGTCGACGCCGGATTGTCCGTCGCGTTCGGTCTGGTTGATCCACATGTTGCGGACCAGATCCCGGTGATTGTAGTCCACGCCGGTGTCAATAACCGCCACGACGACTTCGGCGCTGCCGGTGTAGATGTCCCAGGCTTCGGGTGCGGCGATTTTCGGCAGGGCCCACTGAGCGGCGTATCTGCTATCGTCAGGTTCGCGGCGGACGCGGAGGATGTGGTTCAGTTCGGCGTATTCGACGTTCGGGTCGTTGCGGTACTCGGAGAGAACATCCTGGAGGGACTCACCCGGTTCCGTTGCGACTTCTATGCGGAAGATTCGGTCGAGAGCGGGAGGCCGCGTCCGTCCGGGCGTGCGCGAGCGGCGCGCGAGGATATGCTGCTGCCGGGCGGTCAATTCGGATCGTTCTGTGCTCTGGAGACGCTCGATTTTCTGTTCGAACCGGTCGAATCCGGGGAAGACGGGTCGAATTCTGCGAATGCGGCGGCTTTGCGGCGGTCGGCTGAGACTGTCGGACAGTTGCAGGTCGCTCGGTGCGGCGCCGTCGCGCATTTGCCTTTGCACGGATTCGACAGCGGGCGCGCGGAATTTGACGATGATTTCGTCGGGTACGTAATCAGGTTTCTGTGGTGTTGTGTCGCTCCGAGCGTCGGCGTGGATCACCACGAGGAGCAAAACGGCCAAAGCAGTGCGTTTCATAGTTCATCCGTAATCTGCGTTGTTTGCCCCTCCGTGGCTTTGTTTCAAGCCCGGACATTCAAGGAGGCACAGTGCGTCGGCCATTGGCAGTCGGATCGGATCGACATATCAACGCGATGCACCATCCTTGCTTGTCCAGGATTATAGCATATTCATATTCTCGGACTCAAGCGGTGTCTGGTTTTCCATGCGTTATTGTGTTGTTGCGGCTTTGCGACAAGGGGCTTGCGCGGGCAGGAGCGGGCCCGGTGATCTTCTGCGGTCCGGGAGCGGTCTTTTCTTGATTTCTGCGCCGGGGAGGATAATATCAGCAACAAATGCGGGTGACGTGCGTCTAACTGGACAGCAAGATCGCTATGCGAGCACAGGTGCCGAACATTCTGGGTTTTTCGTGGCTGACGGGGCCGATTTTCGGCAAGGAGCTCCGGGTATCGGGGCGGCGTCGGCGGAATTACGTGTTGCGCTTTGTGTATCTGGCGCTGCTGACGGTTTTTCTGTCGATGATATGGACGGCGGAGGTGCGGTCGTATTCCAGTCTGTACACGGCGTCGCGCATGGGCAGGGCGGGTCAGTCGATTATCACGTTTCTGATCTGGTTTCAGTTTTGTGCGACGCAGCTTGTAGCCATCGTGATGCTGAGCACGGCGATCGGCGACGAGATAAACCACCGGACGCTGCCGGCGTTGATGACGACGCCGATCAGCGGCTTTCAGATCGTTGCGGGCAAACTGTTGAGCAAGCTGCTGCAGATTATGCTGCTGATGGCGATCAGTCTGCCGCTGCTGGCGATCGTGCGGGTGTTCGGCGGGGTACCGTGGCGGTTTCTGGTATTCAGTCTGGCGCTGAATCTTGTGTGCGTGCTGTTCGTGGGGCTGTTGAGTCTTTTGTTCTCCATCTTCAGCCGGCGGGCGTACGTTGTGATGCTGGCGAATCTGCTTACGCTCGGGTTGGTATTCGGGCTGCTGCCCTTGCTCGGGGGCTATCTGTGGCTCGCGGTGTTCGGTGTCGGGGAGGCTGTGTTTTTCAAGGGGCTCAGCGCGGTGAACCCGTACATTCTGCTGGCGCTGGAGACCGACCGGATGATGTCGCCTATGAGCAGAGGGACACCGCCTTCATTCGGGGCCGGCTGTTTTGTCTCCATGCTGACGGCGTGCGGTGTTTTGTTCATTGTTTCGGCGGCGATGGTGCGGCGCGTGGCCTTGCTGCAGGCGACCGGCCAGTTGGGCAAGAGGCGTGCGAGGGTGATAACGGACCAAGAGCAGCCGCAGAATCAGGTTGTGGCGGTGCGGTGCGTCAGTGAGGGGCCGTTGCGGAGAGTGATCGGGCCGCCGGTGCTGTGGCGGGAGATGATGCGGCCGGTATTCGGCAACCACAAGAGGTGGTATATCGGGCTGATCGGGGCGGGCTTTCTGTTGCTGGCGATCACGTATGCGATGTTTGCGGCCGAGCGGGCGCTGGACGACGAGGAGTGCCACATGCTCTATGCGTGCATTCTGCTGGGGCTGGGAACGCTGTTCGGCATTATTCTGCCTGCGACGGCGATTACGTCGGAGAAGGAGGCGGGGACGTGGCCTTTGTTGCTGCTTACGACGCAGAGCGAGGTTCAGATTCTGCTTGCCAAGGGGGCCGGTGCGCTGCGGCGTGTGTTGCCCGCATTTATCTTTCTGATCGGCCATTTGATGCTGTTCTGCATGCTTGGCTTTATCAATCCCATCGCGATTCCGCAGATCGGAGCGATTGTTACGTGGGTGTTGCTGTTTCTGTGCGGAACGGGGCTGTATTTCAGTTCGCGGTTCAAGCATACGACGACGGCGGTGATTATGAATTTCGCTCTGGCCGTGAGTCTGTGGGCGTTGATTCCGCTGCTGCTGGCTATGCTGACCGAGATTACGCGGGGCAGCGACGATCTGGTCGAGATGTATATGAACGCCAATCCGATTTTTCAGGCGGCGGTTGTGATGGACGCGACGGCTCGGGGGGGCTGGCGGCTGAGCCAGTACCACTGGCTGGAATTTCGTATGGGCGTGGTGGCGTCGACCATCTTTCTGATGAATATGACGGGTGTGCATGTATTTGCGGGGTTGCTGTTCGCCTGGCGGGCGCACCGGCGGCTGCGACAGCGGATCGTGTGAGGGGGGCAAAAGGAAAGCCCGGGTCGTCATCGGGGATGTGATTATTGTCTGTTTCTTATGGATGTGTTCCTACCATGTAGTAAGATCGCACCAAGCGCCGGTTGCGTATACGTCACCCCCCTGTCTGTCTCACTGGGCCTCCGGGTAGTACGCCTACACCTGTATTCTTCCATGACATGCTGTGCTTCTTTTCAATCAAGTGTATTGCTTATATGATGTTGGGCGGCCTGCAAGCGTCAATGCTCCGAGCGCAAGAAGTGCAAATGTTGCCGGTTCAGGAATCAGATTGATGTTGGGCGTTGTATAAGGATCAGGGATGTCCTGTATATCGATGGCCACACCATCGAATCCCGTTCCCGTCAGCCGGCTGATCCATCGCGGTCCGCCTCCTGCCGGCGGATCATCTTCCCATTTCCACTGAGGATCGTATTGGAAGTCCTGGCCATAGACATTCAATGTGGCTGAATCATACATGTTGAAGCCCCACCCTAAACCGATATTCCCTCCATACACGTTGATAGTGGAGTTGTCAGCAGCATCTAGCGCATTCATTGACCCGCCATACAGATTGACGATGCTGCGGTCCAATGCTGCCCAAAAGCCGAGAACGCCGGCTCCGTCGATATTGAGTGTGCTGTTGTCGCGGAGTCTCCCTTCACTACCGCTTGCGCCCGCGAGGATACGTCCGCCTGTAATTGTCAGCGTACTAGATTCATACATATTCAAATCTTGTATTGTAAACTGGCCGACCTCGCCTCCCGACACCAGGATATTGCTCGATCCGTATGCGCGAAGGTTCCAGACTTGACCATCATCTATGTTCACGGTACTCGAATCCGTGGCGCCCAGTATTGCGACCTGGCCCCCAGAGATATTTATGGTGCTCGAATCAAAGGCGTACAAACCGCTATCCACAGATGATAGATCGCCCACAATGCCTCCAGTCATGTTTACCGTGGTATGGCCGGGGGGAGTATCGTATACGCTGACGGTCTCATAGACATCGCCTCGTTGTATGATTCCGTCGTTGATAAAGACTTTGTCCTCTTCAGGGGGCAGAAATGTGGCCAGACTCTTTCCCCCTGTCGCCAGCCCAATCGCAACGATTGATAATACCATTATCTGTTTCATTGTCTTCTCCTCAACCAAATGAGTTTCCTTACGATGCTGGGTGTTTCGCAAGGGCCAATACTCCGAGCGCAAGGAGTGCAAATGTAGTCGGTTCAGGAATCAGATTGATATTGGGCGTTGTATAAGGATCAGGGATGTCTTGTATATCGATGGCTACACCATCGAATCCCGTTCCTGTCAGGTGGCTGATCCATCGCGGTCCACCTCCCACGTTTTCTACCCATTTCCACTGAGGATCGTATTGGAAGTCCCGGCCGTACACATTCAATTGCCCATCGCCCCAGATAGTGAACAAGTCCCAGCTTTGTATGCGCCCTCCGTAAACGTTCGCGGTTCCGAAGATACTAAGATCGAAGATCCAGCCGTCGTACAAATTCAGCGTGCTGTCATTATCGAGAGTGAAGAACACATAAACGCCTCCGCCGTAGACGTTCAGTGTGCTCGAATCATGCATATGGAAGAAGTTGTATGTTCCTCCCGTTATTTCTCCTCCCTTGTAAAGATTGATAACGCTCGAACCATACGTATCCACCGACACCAAACCACCGAGGTCCCAATTGCCGACCGTTCCTCCCGTAATGTTGACGGTGCTGGCGTCGGTGGTATGAAGATACAGAACCTGTCCTCCGGAAATATTGACCTGGCTTGAATCATAGGCGTACAGGCCACTGTCAGCATCAAGGGGCTCGCCCACAGTTCCGCCTGTCATGTTGACAATTGTGTGAGCAGGTGGCGTATCATATACGGCCACGCCTGTGTAGAAATCACCTTCTTGTATGACTCCATCGCTGGTGAAGGTCTTTTCCTGTTCGGCGGTGATAAGGGTTGCGAGACTCCCGCTCGGCGACATCAGGACAAGCACCGTTATTGCCAGGATGTGTTTTCGTATCATCGCTCTTTCCTTTCAGAGAGCCCCGTTACGGGTATGGTCCTACTGATCCGGCGGTCTGAGCCAGTGCATCATCATGATCGCAATATCCTTAAAATCGACTTTGCAATCTCCGTTGATATCGCCTGCGACGATTGCTTTGCACATCGGGCCGCCGAAATATGACTTGCTTGCCTCGGCTGTTCCGCCGTAGGCACCCATGTTTACGATGCCGCCATTGGGGAATGGTTCAAGGCCGATTGGGCTCATCGGATCGCCTGCGTCGATGCATGGGCTTGTCATATCGTCCTGGACCCAGCTCTGGCCGTTTGGATCCCACCTGCCGGCCTGGGATTTGAGGTGATAGTCGTTATTATTGGGATCAGTGAAGGCTGGATCGGTGTCGATATTTCCGTCACCCCAATCCACGAAGTAATAAGTACCTATGCCATCGAGGCCGTCTTCTAAGTTGCTGTAGGATACCTTGCACCTTGGATTACAACCGTCAGCGGTCAAAGCAAGGCCGACGTTCTGATCCTCACTACTCTCAATCGCAGCATTGCCACGCACGATACTGTTCTCGACAGTTACCTCACATGATGAGGCACACGAAATACCTCCACCCGTAGACTCGGCAATGTTTCCGATAATTGTGCAGTTGCTGATAGTGGG
The DNA here is from genome assembly GCA_964526785.1 of uncultured Pirellulales bacterium. GTDB lineage: Bacteria > Planctomycetota > Phycisphaerae > Sedimentisphaerales > Anaerobacaceae > CAZGMJ01. The sequence continues at coordinate 31,696 of CAZGMJ010000034.1, read as the reverse complement.
ACATGCACCATACGGCGGCCCACAATCCAGCCAGTGAAAGGGGCTGCCAAAGAGGAATACACCGCCTCCGAATCCGTAAGAGAACAAATCGGACTCGTCGCGGTATAGGGCCCTATTATCAGTAATCACGCAATTCACTATTGTCGGGCTTGAGCGTCCTCCTTCCTGAGTTGATATGCCGCCACCCTGATACGCAGAGTTTCCGAAGATGACACAACTAGTGATAACCGGACTGGCCCGTCCTGCGCAGAAGACCGCACCACCAGATCTGGCAAATCCCCCTGTAATGGTTACGCCGCACAGTACCGAATTGGCTCCTTCATGGTTCTGAAAGACAAAGCCGCGATGCATATCTTGCTCTGTGGCTTGACAATCAATTGTGCAATGCTGCGGGCCGTTTTCACTCCGCACTGTAATTGCCTTGCCCCTGAAGTCGATATCGCGATTGCCATCACCTGTATATGTGCCAGGCTTGATTACGATGACGTCACCTTCATTAGCATCATCAATTGCAGCCTGAATCGTGCTGAAATCGGCAGATCCACCATCAGCTACGTATATGGTCCGTACCGCAAATGTGCTGCCGGCTGGAAGAATACCCAGAATTACGCCAAGTATTACAGTTGCCCGCTTCATCGCTTTCTCCTTTAGAGAGCCCCGTTACGGGGATGATCCTCTTGTACTACCCCTGCGTGAGGTACGCCTCCACTGTGTTCTTATTAGAGCAGAATTACGGTCGCAAATCAATCCAAAAGCGCCTGTGTCGCTTCGTGCGGCCATGGTCCAACCGTTCTATCGGCGCGTGTTCTTTGCGCATCGGTGCAGCGAGTTTCTCAGCCGTGATTTGTCGTCATCAACTCGCGTTTTGCTCCATAGGCAATGATGCCTCTCGCAAAGTTCCCCTTACAGGCTGCACGATATCCCCCGAGCAAGGGCAGCAATCTGAGATGCTCCACACCGTAGCCCCTCCAATTGTTCGGATTCCTGAATCCGCTTATACACTGTGCCATGGCGCAAGCAGTCTCCTGCAGGGCACTACTTGCAGCACGGCAGCGTACACTCTAGCCAATGTGACATTAGAAGTGCCAAGTCTATATTGTCTACTCGACAGTCGTGATTCAAATCTCCCACGGGATATGGATGATCCGCATCTCCACAGCATCCGACGTCCTTTGCCATGTATATGTCTTCATCTCCATTTTGTTTGTCTGTCCAGACCACGGTCCGCCCGTATATCTTCGGGCCACTCGCGCAGCCGGAATCGCTTACCTGCCTTCTGCCGCAAATCGGATTCCAAACCCAAACATCTACAGGTACGTTGGGTACGCCGGCATAGGTATGCCATACGACAGTCTCACCGTAGATGTCGGGGGCGACTCCGAGCAGAGGATTTACTCCAGAATATTGCCCGCTGTCTATGTTGAAATATCCGCCATCGAGGTGATTCCAGACCATTCTGTTGTCATAGATAGCCGTACCGTAGTTTGTTTTTATTCCTTCGGGAAATACCATTAGCTGCAAATCGGTGTCGTAATAACCCTTCGACCTGTCCCATGCGATCCTGTTTTCAAAAATGTCCGGATACGAGCCGATGGCCAAATCCGGAGGGTGCACCATTTGTTCTAATGCAAGATCGTAATACCCGTTGGAGTCGCGCCACACGATCTTGTTGCTGTGGAATGCCGGAATTGCAGGATGTTCAGGAATGGTCAGGCCATCGGGATACACCATCTGCTGCAGGTTGAGGTCATAGTATCCCGTCGCGCCGGACCACACCACCTTATTGTCCCAGATCGCCGGAATCGCATCTATAACCAGCCCAGGCATTTCCACTATTTGTCCTTGTTCTATAGTGTACGCTTCGTTTAGAGCACCTTTCCAAACAACGTAGTTGCCCCAAATGGCGGGAGAACTCTGCTCGCCAGGCCCGACCTTGACAGGGATGTTCTCGCACGTGACAACTTCACCATCCGCTAATTGTGATTTCGCCGTCAGGAATGCCAATACAGTCAACAGGAATGCAATTTCGCACTTCATCGCTCTTTCCTTTCAGAGAGCCCCGTTACGGGTATGGTCCTCTTGTACAGCCCCTGCGTGGGGTACGCCTCCACTGTGTTCTTATTAGAGCAGAATTACGGTCGCAAATCAACGATTATTCCACCGGCACTGTCGTTATGCGCCGCGCAGGCCCTTTTGATTCGGCGAGGTATGAGATTGCCACGCCGCGGTATGCCCAAGGCACAACGACACGGCAGACCAGTTACGCGTGCGCACACCTTCATCGCCGTGAGTGTCTTAGCCACGATTTCTATCTCAACTCGCGATTTGCTCCATAGGCAACTGTGCCTCTCGCAAAGTTCCCTTTACAGGCTGCACAATGCCGGACAGGACAATGGCAGCATATCTCAGATATTTCGCACCTTAGCCTACTACTACTACTACTATTCTGCCAAGCTCTGCGAGTGTTTTTGTGGATTTTTCGTATATTTTTCTCGGGCTTGCTGCGGGATCGGGCTTTTTGATTTATTTATGGACGTTAGGACGTCATAAAATATCAGGTACTCATGCGGAGAATTCACCGAATGGGTGTTAAAGGCAGGTCGGCATTGTGTATTCGGTTTTGATATATGTGCGCGTCGGCAGAGGCTGGTTGTGGCGGGGGCGTTTGTTTGTGCTGGGTTGACGGGCGCGCCGGCTTCTGGCGGGGCTGTTCGGGGTTGTGCTGAAATAGGGGTTTTGGCGGAAAAATACGTTGCCCGGGTGCTGTTTTTGGTGTAGACTATCGCGTCGGCGCAGAGTCGTTTATTCGCTAATATCCTTGTTTTTTTGTCAAATTGACGCAGAGGTCCATTATGAAGGTAGATTTCAACAGGTCGGCTCTTTCGGAAGCACTGGGACTGGTTGGCGGTGTGGTGCCGAGCAGGACGCCGAAGCCCATTCTGCGGTGCGTTCAGATAACCGCGGAGGACAAAGAGGTGCGCATTTGTGCGACGGACCTGGAGGTGGGCGTCAGTTGCGTGGTGGCGGAGGTGCAGGTTCGCGAGCCGGGCGAGGTTATCGTTCCGGCGGACCGGCTCATCGCGATTGTTCGGGAGAGCGCGGACGACGTGCTGGTTCTGGAGGCGTCGGACGGGACGTGCGAGGTGAAGGGGGCGGACAGCCACTTTACGGTGTACGGGCACGAGCCCGGGCAGTATCCGACGGTGCCGGCTTTTGACGGCAAGGCCGATCTGGAGTTGGGGCTGAATCTGCTGCAGGCGGGGATCGAGCGGGTCCTGTTTGCCACGGCCCGCGAGAGCAGCCGGTACGCGATCAACGGCGTGCTGTGGCAGATCAAGGACAAGAAGCTGGTGCTGGTGGCCACGGACGGGCGGCGATTGGCGCGTTGCAGAGTGAAGCTGGCATCGGCGCCCGAGAAGGGCAAGGGGCCCGATGACATTATCGTGCCGGCCAAGACGATGGGGCTGCTGGAGAAGATCGGCAGCGACGAGAAAGACAAGGTGGCTATCCGGTTCCTGGACAATCAGGTTCTGCTGCACAGCGGCGGGGTGGTGATCAGTTCGAATCTGGTGGAGGGGAACTTTCCGAAATACGAGGACATCATTCCGACCGATTACGACAAGAAGATCAAGCTTTCCCGCGATGCGACGCTCAGTGCGGTGCGGCGGTCTTCGCTGCTGACGAGCGAGGAGTCGCGGGGTATCAAGCTGGCTATTGCGAAGAACAAGATCGTCTTTTCGGGCAGGGCTCCGGAAGCGGGCGACGCGGAGGTGGAGATGGCGGTTGAGTACTCGGGCGAGCCGATAGAAATCGGTTTCAATCCGAACTACCTGGTGGATGTCCTTCGGATTCTTCAGGAGTCCGAGATCGACATGGAGCTCGGGCAGTCGGACCGGCCGGGCGTTATTAAGAGCGGCAGCGATTTTCTGTGCGTGCTGATGCCGATCAGCCTTGGATGATCGGGGTTGTGCGGTTTTCCAGCGGCGGGGGACCGGTGTTTGTATGGATGCAGAAGAGAAGCTTGAGATTACGTTGGCGAACCGGCGCAAGGAACGGCAGGAGCGGACGTCGCGTCTGGGGGATGTTCTCCAGAGCTTTGTGGAGAAACGCCTGGCACCTCAGCAAAGAAAGTTCGGGGACGTCGGGGAGGTATGGGGGCGTCTGCTGCCGGCCGGGTTGGCGAAGCATTGCCAGATCGCCGGAGTCGGCGGCGGTCAGTTGAAAGTACGCGTCGATTCGCCGGCGTACATGTACGAGTTGCGATTGTGCAGTTCGGAACTGGTGAATCAACTGCGGGAAGAGTGTCCCCGAGCCGGGATTACCAGAATCAAATTTGTAATGGGATGAGAGGATTGCCGGAGGCGGCAAGGCAGGATATGGGCAATCATACATACGATGCAAGCAAGATCAAGGTGCTGGCGGGTCTGGAGGCCGTCCGGAAACGTCCGGACATGTATATCGGGGATCGGGGCAGCGGGGGGTTGCACCATCTGGTGTACGAGGTTCTGGACAACTCCATAGACGAGGCGCTGGCTGGCGAGTGCGACAATATCAGCGTTCGCATTCGCGCCGACGGAAGCTGCACGGTGGAGGACAACGGGCGTGGCATTCCGGTCGAAGAGCACAAGGACGCCAAGATCAGTGCGCTGGAGGTGGTGTTGACGAAACTGCACGCCGGGGGCAAGTTCGACGGGGACAGTTATAAAGTCTCGGGCGGACTGCACGGCGTCGGCGTCAGCGTGGTCAACGCGCTTAGCGAGTGGCTGGAGGCGGACGTTTATCGGGAGGGCAGGCACTACCACTTCGAGTGCGCCCGGGGCAATGCCAAAGGCCAGGTGGAGGAGATCGGCGAGACGCCAAAACGCGGCACGAAGATTTCCTTTATGCCGGACGAGGAGATATTCGGCGACAATGAGTTTCAGTACGATACGCTTTTGAAGCGCATTCGCGAACTTGCATATCTCAACGCGGGCCTGCAGATCAGTTTCAAGGACGAGCGGGATGCGAACAAGAAGAAAGTCGTGTTCAAGTTCGACGACGGGATCAAGGCGTTCGTGAGGCATCTTAACGAGGCCAAGGAGACGTTGCACAAGGATGTGATCTATCTGGCCAAGGAAGATCCCGAGGCCAAGCTCGGTTGCGAAGTGGCGATGCAGTACGACAGCGGGTATACGGAGAACGTGCTGGTGTTTGCGAACAACATCCGGAATATCGACGGCGGCACACACCTGTCGGGTTTCCGAACGGCGCTGACGCGGACGATGAATTATTACGCCCGGAACAACAACCTTCTCAAGGGCAACCAGACTACGACGGGCGACGACCTGCGTGAAGGTCTGACGGCGGTGGTGACAGTCAAACTGGCCGATCCGCATTTCGAGGCTCAGACGAAGGTGCGGCTGACGAATCCGGAGGTCGGCAGTTTCGTGGAGACGACGGTGAACGAGCAGCTTGGGCTGTTCCTGGAGGAGCATCCGTCGGAGGCCAAGCGGATTCTGAACAAGGCGATTCAGGCGGCGGCGGCTCGCGAGGCGGCGCGGAAGGCGCGCGAGTTGACGCGGCGAAAGGGGGCGCTTAGTTCGAGCAACCTGCCGGGCAAGCTGTGGGACTGCGCGAGCAAGGAGAAGTCCACGACGGAGATTTTCATCGTGGAGGGCGATTCGGCGGGCGGTTCGGCCAAGGCGGGTAGAGACCGGAACATTCAGGCGATTCTTCCGTTGAAGGGAAAGATTCTCAACGTGGAAAAGGCCCGGCTGGAGAAGATGCTGGCGCACGACGAGATTCGAACGATCATCAGCTCTCTTGGGACGGGGATCGGGACCGACGAGTTCAATATCGAGCGGTGCCGGTACGGCAAGATCATTCTGATGACCGATGCCGATGTGGACGGGGCGCACATTCGCACGTTGTTGCTGACGTTCTTCTTCCGGCAGATGCCGGAGTTGTTCGAGAAGAACATGATCTACATCGCTCAGCCGCCTTTGTATGAGGTTCGTCTCAAGGGTCGAAAGACGAGCGACTATATTCTGACCGAAGGCGAGATGCGCAAGCGGATGGTTCGTCGCGGGCTGGATGGCGCGGAGTTTGTGATACGCAACGGGAAACAGGCAACAGGTGACACGGATGCCGACGAGGCAAGCGGGAACAAGCGGATACGCGACAAAGAGTTGTCGCATCTGGTTCGGCTGCTTTCTGAGGCCGAGCGGATTATCGGCGTCCTGAGTCGTCGCGGGATCATTTTTGCGAAGTTTGTAAAAGAGTACTATGAGGGTGACGCTCTGCCTGCGTTCCGGATTTGTATGGAGGGGCAGGAGGAGTATTACTACGATCGCGAGAAGTACGAGAAAAAGTCCGACGAGTTGAAAGTCCGTTCTTTGACGGAGGGCGACGAAGACGAAGAAGAGACGATCGTGGCCGAGGAACTGCACGAGGTCGAACGGATTAACGAGATCAACGAGCAGTTGCGGGAGCGATACGGGCTGAACCTGAACGACTTCCTGCTCAAGCCGGAGAAGGCGGTGTCGGGCGAGGCGCTGCCGACGAAGTTTCAGCTTCTGCACGGAGAAGATGCGTACGATGTGGTGTCTCTGGCCGATGTGTGTTCGATGATTCGGCAGATCGGCGTCAAGGGTATGGATATCAAGCGCTTCAAGGGTCTCGGGGAGATGAATGCCGATCAGTTGTGGGAGACGACGATGAACCCTGCCAGCCGGACGCTGCTGAGCGTGAAGATGGAGGATGCGGGCGAGGCGAACCGCTTGTTCAGCATTCTGATGGGCGGTGACGTCGAGAAACGGCGCAACTTCATCCAGGAGCATGCGCTGGAAGTTCAGAATCTGGACGTGTGACCGGTTTTGCTGCGGCCTGAGCGCAAGAGAGCCTCAAGCGCCACGTGTAGCTGGATGACTGATGTGCTGTCGCCCGTAGACTGCAAGGCAGGCATTGCAGGGGTATGTTATGGAGCAGTTGTGGAGGCTCACTTTGTCAGTCAAGAAGATCATTCTCACGATATTATTGTTGGTTCTGATCTGTCTGGCGGGGCTACTCTTTCTGGCGTGGGCTGCGCGCGGTGCCAACGATTTTGGGAGAAGGTTGATGTGCGCGAATGCGCTGCGCGAGACGTACCAGGCGATTGAGTTCTATAGAACCGATTCAGATGGAGCTTACCCTGCCTCACTCGAACTATTGCAGCAGTATTGTGAAGCTGATCCTAATCGGCCCGTTGTGAGGATGCAATGTTGTGGGGAGAGGTCGCGTGGTGACGAAATCGGCAGGCCCTGGGACTATATCTATCGACCTGTTGATTCGGACGAAGAGAACAGGCCGATATGCTGGGACTGCATGGCGCATCGGCCCGACAAGCGGAACGTTCTTTACAGCAACGGGGAAGTGAAGTTGCTGGGTGCTCATGAGTTTATCGAAGAGATGCGGCGATTTCCTGTAGAATATCCATTTAGCAATCCGCCTTTGGAGCAGGAGAAGTCACAGAATTGAATGGAATCCTCCATGTTGGATTGGGCGAGCAATAGATGCAAGCCACGGTGGTGGCGGTATTGCGGAAATGGTGGGATGGTCAACCGCGAGATGAGGGTAGAGTTGACTTGCATGAAGCGAAAACGGTGGATCGTTCTTGGGGTGGTGATCATGCTCTTGGCGATGGCGGTTGCGCCATGTTGCTTCAATGTCTGTCTGTGCACGGAGCACAGAGGATACAACTGCAGAATTTGCGGTGCTCAGAAGACAAAGACAACGACTCTCTTTGTGGGGATTCCTATACGGAGTCGAGAAACGGAGCCGCGAGAGAATTCACTGACGAGCATATATCAAAAGCACATCGGTATCGTTCACGAACATGAATGGTGTGGGGGAGGGTATTCGAGGACGGTGGGGACTCTTCTGAAGCCGCGTGGGCTTCACATTGATGGCGCACATACGGCCGGCGGACATCCGATGTTTCAGCCGAAACTGACAAGTATGGCTCTGACGGCGATAAGCCAGGTTGAGGACTGGCACAAAGACGATAAGATCGTTCTCTATAGCGCCATTATTGACTGCCGGGACGAGGCCGCGTATCATTCGGTTGTGAAGGCAATGGAAGATACCAAGACTGAATCGGCGGAAAACGTATGGCTTTCCTGGTACGGAGCAAACAAGGAGCTGGAGAGATGAGTAGAGAACGGGCAGGTAGTTATTTCGTGGTATTGATGTTGGTTCTGATTGTGTGCGGGGGGGCTGCATTTGCGGCGGAGCCTAGCGCTGAAGGGGCGAACATTGTCAAGCACAGCGGATATGCGGACTGCATCGAGCTGTCAAACGACAGTACTCGCGTGGTGCTTTGTCCGGCCGCGGGCGGGCGTATCCTTGAATACTCGCTTGACGGCAGGAACAGCCTGTATCTCGATGCGAAGCAGGACGGGTGGACGTGGAAGGGCAAGGGGGGAATCGATCCGTCGGGAGGGCGATTCGATATCGGTCCGGAGAAGATTATTCCGAAGCATCCGAAGCTCTGGCTTGGCGCGTGGCAGGGAGAGATTACGGGCCCGCGAACGGCCCGACTGGTCAGTGCGGAGGATGCGGCGACGGGAGTGCAGTTGATTCGAGACTTTCGGCTGGATGCATCGTCGTCTAAGCTGCTGTGTACACAGACGATTCGCAACGTATCCGATGAGACGAAATACTGGTGTCACTGGAGTCGGACGCTGGCGCTGGGCGGTGGGATTTGCCTTATTCCGCTGAGCGAGCCGAGCCGTTTTCCGACGAAATACATCATGTACGGGCCCGGTTCGACTATCGATATTGCGCCGAAGGATCCGAACATTCGGGTGCGGGACGGTTTTCTGGAGATACTGGGGACGCCGCAGCATCCCAAGCTGGGGATGGATTCACATGCGGGCTGGTTTTGCTATTTGACGCCGAACGATTTGTTGTTCGTGAAGCGGTATCCGACGTATCCGAATCGGGCGTACAACGAGGTGGCGGCCCTGACCATTTCAATCTGGTACTACAGGGACATTATGTGCGAACTCGAGCCGATTGGGCCGAAAGAGATTATCGAGCCCGGCGGATCAGCGTCCTTTACCGAGACCTGGTGGCTGTTGCCATATGCGTTTCCCGATAAGGCCGGCGACGTGGACACCGATCGGATCAGCGATATCGTAGAGAAGCGGGCGCAGTAGCATCGGCAGTCCGGAGACGGACTGCTCGTGCGGTCAGCGGGCTTTCCTCAACCTCTGTATGGATGTCGCCACGGAGCGCGGTATTCGCGTTTGAGCAGTTTTGCCGCGCTGTCATTGCCGACGATCTGTTGCGCGTCGCGATCCCATTGGATCTTTGCGCCGACGTCATACGATATCATTGCGAGCTTGGTCGTGGCGGTTGAAGCATGTGCATCTTCAGGCGAGCACATGGGTTGTTTGCGAGTCTGTACGGCCTGGAGGAACTGGCGCATGTGCTCGGTAGCCATGTCCGAGCCGATCTCGTGGACCTGGCGCTCCTTGTTTTTGTCTTTGGGTACGACGATCCATTTGCGATCGCTGACGAAGAGGGTGCCTTTCTCGCCGTAGAAGAAGATGCCGTTGGAGGTTTCGGGGGTATATTCGGTTGCGCCCCAGATGTGATGTCGCCAGAGGACGGGGCAGGTTTCGAAGTCGAAGGTGACATGCAGGATGTCCGGCGTGGTGATCTGGTTCTTGAAATGATAGATGCCGCCCGAGGCGTGAACGGCTTTGGGCATGCTTTCGTCGAGAATCCAGCGGGTCGCGTCGATGAGGTGGATGCCCCAGTCGACGAGGTGTCCGTGGCCGGTGTGTTTTTCGAGGCGCCATGCGAAGTGTCCGACCTGCGGGCTGTAGGGTAGCCTGGGGGCGGGGCCGCACCAGAGGTCCCAGTCGAGCGAACCGGGCGGTTCCTGTGGTGTCGTGTCGCGCATGCCCGCGGTGTAGTGGATTTGCGCCTCGGCCTGGACGACTTTGCCGATATTGCCATCGCGGATGAACTGGCGGGCCTGGCGGATTGCCTTGCTCTGGCGGCGCTGAAAGCCGACCTGGACGATGCAGTCGGGGTGTCGCTTTGCGGCGGCGATCATGGCCTGGCCTTCGCGCACGTCGTAGGCGAGGGGTTTTTCGCAGTAGACGTCGAGACCTTTTTCAACGGCGTCGATAAACATCAGGGCGTGCCAGTGGGGCGGAGTAGCGATGATGACCGCTTCGAGGCCGGGCGTTTCCAGCAGTTCTCGATAGTCCTTAAAGGTCTTCGGTCGAGCGGACTGCATTTTGGCAACTTCGTCCGCACTTTTGCCAAGATGCTCACTGTCGACGTCGCACATTGCGATTACTTCGACTCCGCCTACTTTGAAGGCGGCCTTGACATCGACCATGCCGTACCAGCCGCAACCGATCAGGCCGAGCTTGAGTTTTTTCGATTCGTTTCGGTCCTGTGCGCCGCCAACTGTCCTGGTTAATGCCACGGTCCCGGCGACTGCAGTGCCGATGAACTGGCGTCTGTTGATTTGGTTCATGGGGTTTCCTTTCTGCCCAGATTTTCGTCTTTCGCCCATTCCTTCGGTTCGGTTTGCGGCCCTACAGGGCAGCGACTACACCATAATACCGCCGGGCGGGTGGCTGTCAATTCGCCATGTAATGTGTGTCAGACTTCCCAGTTCAGTTTGTCCTTATATCGCCAGTAGAAGCGTCCGAGCAGGTGGGCGACGACGAAGGCGATGTAGACGCCTATTGTGTTGAAGATTGCCCCCAATGCCATGTCCAGCCATCCGATTTGGCGGGCCGGCTCTTCGGAGGCGCTCAGCGCACCTGCGAGGACAGATACGAGGACGATGACGGCCACGAGCAGGACAAGGGCGCAATAGGGGAGGAATGTGCTGAATATGGACGGGATCAGAATGACGGGATTGAGGCCGCGGACCGAGTCGAACATCACGCAGGCGAGCAGGCCCATGGGGAAGAAGAACACACCGTAGGCGACGAGGGCCCGGAAGACTGCATCTTGTCGCTGTGTGTAAACAAAGTAGAGAAACGCGGGCACACAGAAGACGGCCCAGCAGCCCAGGATGTGTAGTGCCTGTGAGTACATCTCGCCTGCGCCCGATATGGCGAAAGCCTCAGGTGCTCGTGTCTTGCCCTGGGCGCTGTCACGGACACATTCTGTGATGTACCAGTACATGTAGAGGTAGATGAGGATTCTGACTATCCAAGCCGGCAGGCCCAGTGCCACGCCAAATGGTCCCAATAGGCGCAGGAGGATTCCAATTAGCATTGGTACTCCGGCGAATACGGCGATGTGTATGAGGCCGGGAACGCTGGTTGGGTATAGGAATATGTCGATCAGCCAGGGGAGTTTGCGCCGGCCGATGGGTTCTGCGTCTTTCGACGGCTCTTCTTCATATTGCGGGTTCGGGTCAAGGGTTTGTTTGAGCGTGTCGGGGAAAGCAGGCGGGCGGCGGCTGATCTTATACTCGTCGGGGACATCGACGAGAGTGAGTTTGTCCGGGGATGCGGCATGCGGCGGGTCCGGATTTCTGGCAGCGCGATCATCGGAGGGTCCGACTATCTCGCGGCCGGGAACTACGAAAGCAGTTCTGCAGTTGGGGCAGATGGTCCGTTTTCCCGGGTAGCTCTCTGACACTCGGATGCGGCTGCGGCAGTTGGCGCAAGCGACTGTGGCAACTGCGGATGGGCGAGGCACGAGGAAGACCCGGCCGCAACGCGGGCACTTGCCACGTTTGCCTGCGTGGTGATCGGCGACCCGCATCTTGTGTTCGCATTGTTTACATTGAAACCGAATCACAGCGTCCAGTCCTCTCTGGTGGATCAGTCGACGACGGCCATCTACCGCCGGGAATGAATCTATCCTACGTGAATTAGCATAGCAAGCAACCACGACCTTTCTATCGGTCGACCTGTTCCGGGCGGTTCGTGCGCAATGCCTGCAGTTCGCGCTGTATCGGGCAGCAGCCAAAAGACCAGTTTGCACGGGCGAGGATCAGCATTGTCATTGTCAGGGTTCCTTCAAGTCGATGGAGTATTCCAGCAACCAGTACGCATTGGCCTGTGGAAACTCGCAGAAATTCAAAGCATCCTCTGGTGGCGTCGGTGCATCTGACAGAGATTTGTACGATTAGCGAATGTGGAGTAATATGCCGGCATTGAGTGCCTGGGCCGGAGGGGGCAGGTAGTCTGCCTGGTTGTGTTGATGTGTAGAGCAGACGATATCTTGTGTCGGCGGGGTCGTATTGTCGATGTCATTAGCGGTTGATCAAGAAATATCATTAGCTTCCGAACAGGAGCGAAGCCGGTGGATGCACAGGCGTTTGCTGACGTACTGCGTGGTTTCCATCGTGATGGTCAGCATCGAGTTGGTGCTGCACACAACGGGGATGTTTCTCGGCTCAGGCTCACTTCGCGATGCATTTGTCGCAACTTCCGTGTACGATCTGCTGTCGGGGACGGTGCATCTGCTGATGCTTGCTATTACGCTCACCGCAGGACCCCGATGGCCGCGACAGACCGTTCGCGCCGCGTCTGTCTGTCGGCAGCCTCTACTCCAGCGTGGTCAATCCTTCCTGGAGGGCATACTTGGTCAAACGCGCGACGTTGTTGATTCCCAGTTTGCGCATAGTCCTGAGCCGATGCGCCTCGATGGTCTTCGGGCTCAGGCCGAGGCACGCCCCGATTTCTTTGGTCGATCTGCCTTCAGCCAGCAACTGAAGCACCTCACGCTCTCGTGGCGTGAGAATGGAAAAGGCCGATTTCTCTTTGTCACCCGGGGGCCGGTCCAGGTCATCCATCGTCACGCCCGGTATGCCCGGGCTGATCACTCTCTCGCCCCGGACGACTCTGCGTACGGCGTCGTTCAACTCGTCGAATTCGCAATCCTTGAGCAGGTAGCCGGTTGCGCCGGCGCTGAACATCTCGGTGACGAACCGTTTGCTCGTGAGCATCGACAGACCTACCACCCGTATATCGGGATTTCCGCGCACAATCTCACGGGTTGCTTCGATGCCGTTTAGCTTCGGCATATTCACGTCCATCACCACGACATCAGGCGACAGCTCTCTCGCCAGTTGCACGGCACGAATTCCATCTTGAGCCTGGGCAACAATATTCATATCTTCTTGTTCTTCCATCGATCCGGCCAGCGACTCACGCACGAGCGTGTGGTCGTCGGCAAGAATAATCCGTATAGTCATAGCTTGTTACTCCCTGTTTACAGGCTTTCATTCCTTCAGTGGGACGATCAAAGTGACGCGCGTTCCCTCTCCGATAGTGGATTGGATTTCAAATCGTCCCCCAACGTAGGTAACCCGCTGGTGGACACTGAAGATGCCAAAACCGCCTTTGTTGGCCGCCTGGCTCTCCAGCACATTGACATCGAATCCTTTGCCGTCATCAACAACATCGATACGAACCGCCGCATCTTCTCTGTTGATGCGAACCAGAACATTCCGGGCCTCGGCATGTTTGGCGATGTTGGTCAGCACCTCGCGAACGCTTCGATACAGCAGACTCTCCGCGTTGTCGCTAAGCCGAAGATTCTCCTCGGAAGCATCCATACGACATTCGAAACCGTGCTCGTCATTGAATCGGTCGAGCAGTTCCTGCACTGCATCCTTAAAGCCGAACTGCTTGAGAGTGCTTGAACTGAGGTCCGTCGTGAGTCTTCGGCTCTGTTTAATCGCCTCGTTGATACGATCGCGGATCTTCTTCAGCTTTTGGGCGCTCTTATCGTCGACCGCCTTGATAACAGGCCCGAGTTCCCGCTTGGAAAAGGCCAGCAGTTGTACGACCGAATCGTGCAGTGCTACGGCCGCTTCGTCACGCTCACGGTGCTCAGTGTGCAGCAGTTCCTCGGTGAGCCGCTCGAGATTCGCAGCATCGGCCTCTATACGGCTTTGCTGCTCGCGAATAAGTGTGATATCCTCGATGGAGACGAGAATCAGCGGACGCGTGCCCGCATCTCTGTTGATACGGCGGGCGTGAAACAGCATGGTACGCCGGCCGATCTCCTGAAAATCGTGCTCGACTTCGAAATCTTCGACCTTCGCATCCCTCGGAATGACCTGTTCGAGCAGCGTGCGCAGTTCCGGGATATCCCACTGGCCGTTGCCGATTTCATAGATGTATTTGCCCAGCGTATCTTCCGGCGTAACATGGAACGCGCGATAGAACGCCGGATTGGCTGAGGCGATCGTCAGGTCCGATTCCAGCACCATCAGCGGATCGGGGACGGTCTTCACGATCCCTTCAGCAAACAGCTTCGCCTCTGCTGTTTCCTGCTGTGCTTGTCTGATATCCGTTATGTCATACATCACCCCCTGGACAAACAGCGTCTTGCCATCGTCGTCCTTGATCGTTCGGGCGTCGTTGCGGAACCACCTGATGCGGTCCTCATTGTCGTAGATACGAAACTCGCATACGAACGGCTCGTCCTCCTGCCGGGCATTCGCGCCCTCCTCAATCGCCTTCTTACGATCATCAGGATGCAGGCGTGAGAGCCAGAAGTCGATATCTGCGACCTGATCGCCCGGCTCGTAGCCCAGCAACTCGCGAACCTGCGGGCTGATGTAATACAGATTCGGCTTGTTATCGGGCGAAGCAAGGTACGTAATTGCGGGCAGATTATCGACGAGCATGCGGTACTTCCGCTCCGTTTCCCACAACTCGTCCTCGGTAAAGGTGCGCTTGCGCTTCTCGTCATGCAACTCGGCATCGCGATGGCGAAGGACGCTTCGCAGCCTGGCCTCGCTGTCGCGTACCGCCTGTTCGGCCTCGCGACGCTCGCTGATATCGTAGTTGACCCCCGCCATGCGCACGGGCCTGCCGTCGTCGTCGCGGTAGATGCGCCCGCAGGCCACAAGCCATCGGATCTGTCCGTCTTCGCGCACAATGCGAAATTCATCCTCGAACACGTCCCCCGATTCGAGGGTGCTCTCGAGGTGTGTGCGCACGCGGCCAACGTCGTCGGGATGGATATAATCGAAGAAAGTCTCGGGCGTGATGGGCACTCCCTTCGGGTCGCGTCCCAGCATCTCGTAGAGCAGGTCGTTCCAGACGACCGTCTCCGTCCGCATATCGCGATCCCACGTCCCCAGCGCGCCGCCCTTGACCACCAGTCGCAGCCGCTCTTCCTGCTCGCGCAGCTTCATCTCCGCCTGCTTGACCTCGGTAATGTCGTGAATGATGCACAAAACGCTCTCGACCGAGCCGTCTTTGGCGAACTCGGGCACCGCATGCTGGAAATACCATCGCCTGCCCTGCGGCCCGCGCATCTGGAATTCCGTCTGCCCCGGCTCGCCCGTCTTGAATACGCCCGAATGCAACTGCCGCCATTTTCTGCACAAATGTTCGGGAAATTGCATCTGCATATTGGTCTTGCCGATGAATTTGTCGCGCTCAATGCCGGTAGCGGCCTCGACCGCCTTGTTGATGTAGGTGTGGCGCAATTGTGCATCATAGCGCACGACGATAGCGGGCGCGTGCTCGGCCAGCGTCCGGAACTGCTGTTCCGAACGTTCGAGCGCTTCGCGGGCTTTTTCCTGCTCCGTAACGTCGATCATCGCGACCCGGCAGACCTCGACGTTGCCTTTGTAGTTCACGACCGACTCGGTCCGCAGGTGCACGTGGCGGCTGCCGTCGGCGCGCAACCGCAGATCGACGCACCCGCGATTCTGCTGCTCGAATATCTGCTTTTTATGCAGAAACCAGCGATCAACGTCGGACCGCTCGATGTACTGCATGAGATTGGTGCCGACCAGGCGATTCCTGTCGACATCCAGCAGCCTGGTGGCGGTCAGGTTCGCCTTGACGATGATACCCTTTTTGTCGATCAGCAGATAGCCGACCGGGGCGAAATCGAACAGTTCGATGTACTGGCGATGGGTCGCTTCGAGCTGATCCTGCGCCATCACCAGGTTCTCATTCTGCATCTGCAACTCGACCTGATGGACGCGCAACTCGTGCAGAAGGTGGTCCTTGCGCTGCTCGGGACTCAGGCCCAGCGGTATCTTCTCGCGGCGTATCTGCCTTTCGGCCTCCCGCCGGAGCTCTTCCAGCAGTTTTTCCCGCTCTTCGTTGGTCATTCGTTTCCTCCCTCGACGTTCAACCCTTCTGTCTTGTCCTCGATGGCCAGCAAAATACGCGCGCCTTCGGCGTCCATCCCGGCCATCCTTCTGGCATTGAGCATCATCTTCTTCTTCCCAATATCCGGAAAATCATGCTCGACCTCGAAATCCTGGACAACGCTATTGTTAGGCAGTATTTCGTCCAGAAGCTTGCGGAGTCCGGGTATGTTCCATTGGCCGTGACCCAGAACATAGAGGCTCTTGCCCTCGGTCTCTTCGGCCGCGACCTGAAACTGCTCGTAGAACGCCCTGTTGGCCGAGAGGACGTTCATATTTCCATCGAGCACAAGCAGCGGGCAGCGAACTGTATCGACGATGCTCTCGGCGTACATGCGGGCGCGTGCCTCGTGCGTAACATCCAGAGCCACCAGCACGACACCGTCGATGACGTTCTTTGCGGTTCGATACGGCGTAATCCGAACGCGCAATACGCGACTGTTTTTGCATTCGATATGGATCTCTATCTCGCGAAGCGTTTCGAGGACCGTTCCGGCGTCGTCTATGAGCCCGTCGTAGTGCAGATTGTGCGAAATATCGCTCAGCGACCGGCCGATATCGGAGTCGATCAGGTTGAAAAGTTCGTGTGCCGCCGGCGTGAAGCGCCGGATCTTCAAATCGCCATCCAGAAAAATCGTCGCCACATCCGTACTGACGAGCACGTTGTGCAAGTCGTCGTTGGCCCCCGTCAACTCCCCGAGTTCCTCTTCATGGGCCGTGTTGACCGTGCGCAGCTCTTCATTGACCGATTGCAGCTCTTCCCGCGACGTCTCCAGTTCCTCGTTGGTGGACTGCAGCTCTTCGTTGGTCGATTGCAGTTCTTCGTTGGACGACTGCAGCTCCTCGTTGCTGGTCTCCAGCTCTTCGATAGTCGTCTGAAGGTACTCCTTTGTCGAGGCAAGCTCCTGTTCGAGTTCTCTGACTCTGGCGTTCTCGTCGCTGTCCTTCTCCTGCGGATGTTCGATATCGTCCTTTCCCGCCTTTTCTCGGTCGACTTCGAAGACGACAATCATAAGATTGCCGTTGCCGCTTATTTCGGGCAGCGAACGCACGCCGACGGTGACGTTTGCCGGGCGACCGTCGATCGGCATGACCATCCTCTTGCGCGCGACATGTTTCTTCTCCTTGCGCACCTGATGGAGCAATATGCTCAATTCATAGTGCAGAGGCCGGCGGGCCAGTTCGAGCACATTGGTCGTCGGCTCCCCCTGGCGCTGGGCCAGAAACGCACTGGTCTCGCCGTTGAAATAGACCACATCGAGCTTGTCGTTGACCAGCACGCAGGGCTGCGAATAGTCCCGAAGAATCAGCCGCTCGGCCTGTTGGATGAATCTGTCGGAGCGTCGGGCCTTTTCTTGCTTTTCTTCGTTCCGCCTCTCATCGCCGCGGACTTTGAGAGGAGCAATTTTGACATTCGCTGGTCGCTGCACGTGCTGTCCGGTCGCACGGTAGAGCTTGTTGTGCGTATCGACGGGCTCGAAAAGTTCCCCGAATTCTCCGATGGTCTCACTGTTGCCCAGAAAGAGGTATCCGCCCTCGACGAGCGTGAAGTGAAACAGCGGCAGAATGTGTTTCTGCAGCTTGCGGCCCATGTAGATCAAAACGTTGCGGCAACAGATCAAATCCAGACGCGAGAAAGGCGGATCGCCGATCACATCCTGCCTGGCGAATACGATATTTTCCCGAATTCGCTGCTTGATCTGGTACCGGCTCTTCGAGCGAACGAAAAAGCGATTCAGCCGTTCCTGCGACACGTCCGCCTTGATATTCTCCGGGTAGTTGCCTGCGCGGGCGAACCTGATCGCATCTTCGTCCATGTCCGTTGCAAACATCTGGACGTCTCGGTGCAGGTCGTGGGCATCGAGCGATTCGTCGATCAGTATCGCAACCGAGTACGCCTCTTCACCCGTGGCGCAGCCCGGAATCCACACGCGAATCGGTCTGTCCAGCGGCTTGTTGGCGACGATATCCTCGATGGCATTCTTCCTGAGCGATTCGAAGGCGTCGCGGCCACGGAAGAAGCTGGTGACGCTGATCGTCCAGTCCTTGAAGAGTCTCTGCATTTCATCAGGGTGCTCGCCTGCGAAACGAATGTACTGCTCCATGTCGTCGATCTGGTGAATGGCCATGCGATGCTGGAGGCGCCGGGTGATGGTGCTGCGCTTGTACTGTGAGAAATCGTGGCCTACAGCATCACGCATCTGGCCGAATAGCTTGCCGAGGGTGCGTTCGAACCGAGTGTTCTGAGGGACCTCGCGCTCGGGCATTGCCATAAACGGATGATCCACGTAGGCGGCGACTTGTTCGGCCATGTGCTCGACACCAAGCACGAAATCGATCTGGCCCGTTTCCATGGCGCTGTTGGGCATACCGCCGTACCTGGCCTGTTCGGGGTCCTGGACGATGGTCAGCCCGCCCTGGGCCTTGATTTCCTTGAGACCGAGCGTCCCGTCGCTCCCGGTTCCCGAGAGAACGATGCAGATCGCCCTCTCGCCTCGACTTGCGGCCAGCGAACGGAAGAAATGGTCGATGGGCAACCGGCTGCCGTCTTCGGCTTTGGCCTTCGAGCAGACCAGCTTGTCGTCCGTGATGTCCACCTCCGTGTGAGGCGGATTGAGATACACGCAGTCCGGGCGAATAACTGCGCCGTCCGTGATTTCCTCGACGTCCAGTTCCGTGTGGCGACCGAGCAGGCTCGTCATGACGCTCGACTTGTCCGCGGCCCTATGCTGCACCACCACATACGCCAGCCGGCGGCCCGGCTTGACCTGTTTGAAGAAATCCTCCAGGGCTTCAAGCCCGCCTGCCGAAGCGCCGATGCCGACGATCGCAATGGGCTGATCTTCTGATTTGCCCTTCCGCTCTCTTCTTCCCTCGTCCTGCTTCTGCGCTTTGCGCAGGTTCTTTGGCGAAGCATCCGTCTCTCGGCCGTCGCGGTCGGTCTCGTCCCGCTCGCGCCGTTGGGATTTGACGTTACGGGATTGCTTCTTCTTGCGGGATTTATCGTTGCGCATGTCCAATCCTTCAGTTGCCTGGTATCGGTCGGAAAGAATGCACGCAATACGCCTGCACGCAAAGATAACCGTACATCACCGTGGCGCCGAACGCAAGAGGATAGGAGATCTTACGCACCAGATTTGCACGTTCTTCCGACATGCTGTCGAGCCTACCAGAAGCGGACCTGTTCTGTATATAGGGTAAAACCTCATAGTTAATTCAGGGGCTTCCCTATTTCACGACAAGGGGGCCGGACGTATGGTTGTACTCGTAGTGTCATAAACTGAAAGCTGACATCCACGTGCAGGGAGCCGCGGATGATGAATGTAGCCATTAATGGGCTTGGGAGAATAGGTCGCGCGACGCTGAAGATAATTGTGGATTCTTCAGACATGCAAGTCAAGGCGGTCAACGACCTGGTGCCGGCGGAGAATCTGGCGTATCTGCTGAAGTACGATTCGGTATACGGGCGATACGGCAAATCGGTCGAGCATACAGAGGAGATGCTCACGGTCGGCGGGCAAGAATGCCGGGTGCTTAAGGAGAAGGACCCGGCAAAGCTGCCCTGGAAGGACATGGGCATCGACCTGGTCTTCGAGTGCACGGGCATCTTCACGACAAAGGAAGATCTGGCCAAACACGTCAAGGCCGGGGCGAAGCACGTTATCCTCTCGGCGCCTGGATACATACTTCGAGAAGATCGAGGCCGAGGATGCGGCCGCCTCTGTCTACGGCGTTGTGGACGTGCACAACAATCTGGACGTTGATAAGGATATAGAGCCCTGGCTGTACGATCCCTATCTCGATGATGTCGATCCCTACGACTACGACTGGTATGAATATCCGGATTACTCCACGGTAAAGGATGACTGGGAGATCCAGGAAGATATCAAAGACGAGTTGTTCTGCAGTCCGTTCGTTGATGAAGATGAAGTGACCGTCACGGTGGACGATGGAATGGCCATATTGACGGGAACCGTCGACACGTGGAATGAACGCATCAGCGCGCAGCAAAACGCCTACGAAGGCGGTGCCGTGGTTGTGGACAACGATTTGGAGGTCGAATACGGACCTGAATACTACCAATCCTAACCTACTACACCCTCGCAGGGCAAGGAATAAGCGGGGCCCCCTAAAGGCCCCGCCCCCTGCCTGCACCAATATCCCTTATATGTGGTGCACGTCGAAGCAAGCCTCACCGGCATGCTTCGACTGCACTTTTTTTGACCGCTTGCAGATACCCGGAATCAACGAATGAGTGCCACAAGAGGCAAAACGTATATCGGCACCTCGGGCTGGGTGTATCCGCACTGGAAAGAAGTGTTCTATCCGTCCGACCTGGGCGATGACGCGTATCTGCAGTTCTACAACAGGCACTTCCGCGCGGTCGAGATCAATAATTCGTTCTACAATCTTCCCGAAACAACGACCTTCGCCAATTGGCGCACGACGACGTCAGATGATTTCACATTTGCGGTCAAGGCCAGCCGATACATCACGCACATGAAGAAGCTGAAAGACCCAAAGCAAGGCTGGACGAAACTCATCGGCCGGGCCAGGCGTCTTGGCGACAAACTCGGGCCCATTCTATTCCAGTTGCCGCCCCGATGGCACGTAAACGTCGAACGCCTCGCGGACCTGCTGGATGTGCTGCCCCGTACGTACCGCTATACGTTCGAGTTTCGCGACGAGAGCTGGTTCCGCACTGAAGTTTACGACACTCTGTCTCAGTACAACGCCGCCTTCTGCATCTACGAGCTTGCAGGCACAACCTCGCCCAAAGAAACCACGGCGGACTTCGTGTACGTCCGACTGCACGGGCCGGGCGATGCGTATCAAGGCGAATATACTCCTGCTGTTCTCTCGGGTTGGGCCGGGGCCTTTTCCACGTGGCGCAATCAGGGCAGGGATATCTACTGCTTTTTCGACAACGATCAGAACGCATACGCTGTCCGAAATGCTTCGCAGTTGCAGGACATGCTGGAAGAATAGCACCCGTTTTCTTCCCTGCCTGATCCCGTAATCACAATGCAACGTATCGTCCACCCGTGCCGAATGTGCTTATCAAGACGCCGTTAGGGAATATCTACGGCCCAATTAGGGATTATGCCTATTTCTGCGAGGATGCGACGCCATCATACTGAGCAGTAACGACACAAATGCTGTTTCAGACCCGAAGGAGTGTAACAGATGCCCGCAGACGACAATCTCGTACGCTGGTTCGACAATCTCAATTCCGACGACGTCGGGATCGTGGGAGGCAAGAATGCATCTCTCGGCGAAATGATCGCCACGCTCAAGGAGGCCGATATCCGGATTCCGGACGGTTTTGCCACCACAGCAGAGGGCTATCGCCTGTTTCTGCGCGAAAACGACCTCGAAGAGAAGATCCGGTCCCGCCTCAAAGAAATGTCTGAGGACTCCATATCGCCTGCGAAGGCGGGCAAGTCGATTCGCCGGATGATCGCGAAGGCCGAATTTCCCGAAGCACTGAAAACGGCAATCACAACAAGCTATGACGAACTCTGCGATCGTTGTGAGACGCGGGAGATTGACGTGGCGGTCCGAAGCAGCGCCACAGCGGAAGATCTGCCTGAGGCGAGTTTTGCGGGTCAACAGGAGACGTTTCTCAATGTAACCGGCGCTGACGACGTGCTGGATGCGTGCCGGCGATGTTTCGCGTCGCTGTTCACGGATCGGGCGATCAGCTATCGCAACGAGCAGGGTTTCGACCATCTCAAAGTCGCTCTCTCGGTGGGTGTTCAACAGATGATTCGCTCTGACCAGGCGGGATCGGGCGTGATGTTCTCGCTGGACACAGAGACCGGTTTTCCCGACGTGGTCGTGATCAACGCAGCCTGGGGGTTGGGCGAGAACGTCGTTCAGGGTTCTGTGAATCCGGATGAGTATACCGTATTCAAGCCTCTGCTGGACGACCGTAGCGTTCGGCCGATCATCGACAAGACCCTCGGCGAGAAAGAGCAGAAAATGGTCTATACCTCGGGCGGAAGCAAGACTACCAAGAACGTCAACACATCCAAAAAGGAACGGCGAAGTTACGTTCTCAATGATGATGAGATTCTGATGTTGGGTCGCTGGGCTGCGACGATCGAGAATCATTACGAAAAGCCGATGGATATGGAGTGGGCCAAGGACGGCCGGAGCGGGGACTTGTTCATCGTGCAGGCAAGACCCGAGACGGTCCAGTCACAGAAGAAGGCCGACACACTCAAGACGTACAAACTCAAAGAGAAGGGAAAGAAAATCATCGAGGGCCTGGCTATCGGTCAGGCGGTTAGTGCGGGCAAGGCCCAGATCATCAAAAGCGTCGACGAGATAGATCGATTCGAAGACGATGCCATCCTCATCACGGGTATGACGGACCCCGACTGGGTGCCGATCATGAAGCGATCGTCCGGTATCGTCACCGATCACGGCGGACGTACATCGCATGCGGCGATTGTCAGCCGGGAATTGGGAATTCCCGCTATCGTTGGAACCGGAGATGTAACCGAAACACTCGACGATGGGCAGGAGATTACCATTTCGTGCGCCGAAGGCGATCAGGGCTATGTATACGATGGAATCCTGGATTACGAGCAGGCGGATATCGACCTCGAAGACGTGCCGGATGTCAAGACGCAGATCATGATCAATCTCGCGAGTCCTGCGGCTGCGTTTCGATGGTGGCAACTTCCATGTCACGGGGTGGGACTGGCGAGGATGGAGTTCATCATAAACAACATCATAAAGGTGCACCCGCTGGCCCTGGTCCGCTTTGACGAACTGGAAGACGCCGAAGCGAAGAAAACCATCGAACATCTGACACGTGGTTATGAGGACAAGACCGAGTATTTTGTCGATCATCTGGCGCGAGGAATCGGCCGCATCGCAGCTTCACAGTATCCTGACCCGGTGATCGTGCGAATGAGCGACTTCAAGACGAATGAATACGCAAACTTGATCGGGGGCGGACAGTTCGAGCCCGAGGAGGATAATCCGATGCTCGGATTCCGCGGGGCCAGCCGATACTACAGCGACCAATATCGCGAGGGCTTTGCGCTGGAGTGCCGCGCTATCAAGAAGGTGCGAGGAGAAATCGGACTCGACAACGTCCTGGTCATGGTGCCTTTCTGCAGAACCATCGAAGAAGCCGACCGTGTGCTCGCCGTCATGGCTGAACGGGGACTTGAAAGCGGCCGGGACGGACTGCAGATCTACGTAATGGCGGAAATACCCTCCAACATTCTCCAGGCAAGTGAATTCGCCGAGCGTTTTGACGGCTTTTCGATAGGTACAAACGACCTGACCCAGTTGGTGCTTGGGATAGACAGAGACTCCGAAGAGCTTTCAGATTTGTTTGATGCCGCGAACCCTTCGGTCAGGCGAATGGTCCGTGAACTTATCCAGACCGCCCACGAGGCTGATCGTAAGGTCGGAATATGCGGTCAGGCACCGAGCGATAATCCGGACTTCGCCGCGTTCCTTGTCGAGTGCGAAATTGATTCGATGTCGCTCAACCCCGACAGCGTGATGAACGTTATCGAGCGGGTTGCGCAGATCGAACAAGATGCGAAAAAGCAGCAGACCGCCGGGACAACATAGCTCCGGATGACGTAAGAAAGAACTCAACCTTCGTTAACAGGAGAATAGACATGGGCACAACCATGAAGACCTTCGTGATGAAAGAAATTGGTAAGGTTGGTTTTATGAACAAGCCGGTACCGGAGGAACCGGGGCCGAACGGTGCTGTCATACGCACGACCAGGGCTCTGGTTTGCACATCGGATACGCATACGGTTCACGGAGGTATCGGGCAGCGCGACAATCTCACGCTCGGACATGAAGCAGTCGGCGTCGTCCACAAAGTGGGCAGCGAAGTCAAATCCGTGAAGGTGGCGGACAGGGTTGCAGTCAACGCCATAACACCCTGCTATAACTGCAGGAACTGCCTTCGGGGTTATTCTTCGCAGTGCGAAAACGCACTGGGAGGGTGGAAATTCGCAAACATAAAGGATGGTGTTTTCGCGGAGTATTTTCATGTGAATAATGCCGAGGCGAATTTGGCGAAAATACCGGAGAATGTACCGGACGAGGCAGCCGTATATACGTCGGACATGATGTCTACGGGCTTTGCGGGAGCAGAGAATGCTGATATTCCTATCGGCGGATCGGTGGCGGTGTTCGCGCAGGGACCGGTAGGACTCATGGCCACCGTCGGTGCGCGTCTTCTCGGAGCGGGTCTTGTCATCGGCGTAGAGACGGTGGCGAAACGCAAGGATTTGGCCGCCCACTTTGGCGCAGACGTCGTCATTGATTTTGAGCAACAGGATCCGGTCGAAGCCATTATGGAGTTGACGAACAACGATGGCGTGGACTCTGCGATTGAATCGCTCGGATCGGACAAGACGTTTCAGGACTGTATCAAGGTGACACGTCCGGGCGGGACGGTTTCGAACATCGGTTACCATGGCAAGGGCGAATTCGTGAAGATTCCACGGATGGAATGGGGCGTAGGTATGAGCGACAAGACCATTCGCACTGCGCTGTGTCCGGGGGGCAAGGAACGCATGGAGCGACTCTTACGGTTGATCGAACGGGGGCGAGTGGATCCCACTCCCATGACAACTCATACTTTCGCGTTCGATGATCTGCAGGATGCTTTCGGCATGATGGAAACGAAAGAAGACGGTATCATAAAACCGCTGATCACATTCACGTGATCCATTGGTGGTACGGCGTACCCGGGGCCTGTCAAAGACGTGGCAACATGCACCTGGCCTTCAGGGCGTTCTCGTCGCCAATAACCCAGACGCCCATGGCTGATGGAAGTATATTCCTCCAGAGCGGCGATCTGTTGGGAATGACGGATGGTTCTTAAGCATTCTTCGCAAGCGGTTTAGGGATATTCCCCGTTTTCTTTGCCGCTCCGCCCACGTAGTGTATACCAAGTGCAAGAAAGTCGTGAATGTTAGATTTCAAAGGAGGTGCAGCACATGCCGGTAACGACGCGAACCAACGAAGATATCAAGAAGGATATCATAGATCAGTTGTACTGGGACGCACGCGTCGACGCATCGACCGTGCAGGTTGAAGTGGACGAAGGCAGCGTCATACTCAACGGTAACGTACCTAATTACATGGCATATGAAGCGGCTGAGGACAACGCCTGGGCGATGGCCGGCGTCCGCGAGGTGCGGAATGAACTGGCTATTGAGCATCCGGCTGGAGAGGAACTGCCCGGAGACTCCGAAGTCAAAGCCAATGTGGACCGTACGCTGCTCTGGTCACCCGACATCGAAACCAGTGAAATCGATACGACTGTGGAGAAAGGGTGGGTAACAGTGCGAGGAACGGTAGACGCCTATTGGAAAAAGGTGCGGGTGGAGAATCTCGTGCTGGGCCTCGCAGGCGTGACTGGGATCACTAACGAGCTCAGCGTCGTGCCAACTGAGAAATACGAGGATAAGGCCATTGCCGACGATATCGCCTCTGCGCTGGAACGCAATTCACTTGTCGATTTGGACCTTATCGACGTTGAGGTCCAAAACGGAAGAATAACACTCACCGGTACGGTACCTACCTTGCCCGCCTATCGCACCGTTCAGACAACCGCGGAAAATACGCTCGGTGTGATCGCGGTCGATAACGAATTGGCAATTAGATGATCAGATAAAGGCAATCCGCTCGCTCGTCCGGCCTCACAACGCCGACCGGCAGCGGCTCTTTGCCTGATGATAGGAAGGACCATTAAGATGAGTACGACAGGTATAAGAACGTTCGATCATTCACTCAATACGGCCAGAGAATGGCTTAGTGACGTTAAGGAAGAGTTGAATATAACGGATGAGCAGCAGGCTTTTCTGGTTACACGGTCCGTGCTTCACACGTTGCGAGACCGTTTGCCGGTGCAGGAAGCGGCGGATTTCGCCGCGCAATTGCCTATGCTGCTTCAGGGACTGTATTATCATGAATGGAGCCCGACGGGCAAACCTGAGAAGATCCGACATAAGGATGATTTTCTTGCTGCCGTCGGAGAGAGACTCTTGGGTAAATACTCTCCGCAGGAAGCGGTCGAAGGCGTATTCAAAGTGCTCGCGCAACGGATTGGCGAGGGCGAAATAGAAGATGTCAAGGGCAATCTGCCGAAGGAGATTCAGGAACTTTGGCCGAAATAGGATTTCCCCGGACAGCAACAGGGACCAAAGACCATGAAAAGAACCGATGGGAAACCTCAAAATCATAACGCGGCATGAGGAGTTGATAGCAGACCGCCGCCAAGCGGCGCAAATGTTGAACGTCCACCTCGCAGAATACTACGGAAGGGACGATGTCGTTGTGCTTGGTATTCCACGTGGTGGCGTCGTGCTCGCCGGAGAAATCGCGAAAAAGCTTGAGGTGCGGCTTGACGTGGTGCTGGCGCGGAAAATAGGAGCACCCGGCAGGCCCGAAGTGGCGATAGGCGCCGTTTGTGAAGACGGACATGTATATCTGAATAACGATATCATGGCCGCTCTTCGAGTCTCCGAGGACTATATCCGGGAAGAGAAGAATCGGCGATTAGAAGAGATCGAATGGCGGAAGAAACGCTATCGGTCCGTCCTCGAGAAGGCTCCATTGAAGTCCAGGACCGTTATTCTGATCGACGATGGAATTGCAACGGGGGCGACCATGGGAGCGGCGGTCTGGATGTGTCATGCCGAGCAGGCGGCCCGTATCGTAATCGCTCTTCCCGTCGGACCGGCAGAAAGTCTGGAGGAATTGGCCGGCGAAGCAGATGAACTCATCTGCCTCTGTGCGCCGCCTGCTTTTGAGGCAGTGGGACAGTATTACACGCAATTCGAACCGGTAAGTGATGATGAGGTCATTGACATACTTTCCGGCAAGGCAACGCTGAGCAGCCGAGGTCTGTAGTGTAGTGCTTTCTGCCTCCGCTTTGACGTCAGCAGCATTTTCTTTGCCTATGGCTGAACGGCTGCGAGCACAGTTGGGTATGTCGGCATGTTGTGCCTTAACTCTATGCCGGAATATGCTCAATAGTGTGGCAATGCAGGACTACAGGACGAAACTGATGGCGACAACGATTCCCAGTCATATGACTGAAGAGCAGGTAGATATCCGGACTGCCCGCGAAGCGATCAGAGGAACGCTGTGTATTCCAAAGAACGCTGCGGGAACGGTTGTCTTTGCGCATGGAGCGGGCAGCAATCGCCTTAGCCCCCGGAATCGATATGTGGCGGATGTCCTCCAGAAAGATGGATTTGCTACTTTGCTGTTGGACCTGATCTCGGAGAAGGAAGAACAACTGAACGTCTCAGGGCGGTTAAGTTTCGATATTGCTCTGCTGGCCGGGCGCGTGGATGCGGGTGTTGAATTTGTCCTACAGGACCGAAGGCTTTCCAAGCTGTCGATGGGCCTATTCGGCGCAAGCACCGGGGCTGCGGCGGCACTGGTCGCCGCCGTACAACGGCCTGAAACGATTGGCGCGATTGTCGCTCGGGGTGGACGACCTGATCTTGCTCGTCACGTCTTGTCCGAGGTCCAGCCGCCTACGCTGTTGATTGTGGGCTCTGAAGATGCACCGGTCCTCGAGAAGAACGAGCAGGCAACGGCCGGACTCACAACGCAAAAGAAGCTCGTAATCATCCAGGGGGCAACGCACCTGTTCGAGGAACCTGGAACTCTTGAAAAGGTTGCAGAGCATGCGAGGGCATGGTTCAGGCAATACCTCATTGGAGAAGAGCCCGTTTCTGCTGATGATCGGCCGTATTGCCATGTTGATGCATATTCGTTTGGCCGCATCGTCATAGATGCCAAAGCATACAACGCAGATCTCATAATGTTTCCGCACGGCATCCGGCCGGACTGGCGGCGTATGAGCGGCCATACTGTATGCCTCGACGATCTGGAAAGCGTGGTCGACTATCACCCGGAAGTGCTCGTCGTCGGGACCGGTTCAGCCGGGCAAATGCACATGGAAGAAGCGGCGAGAGAGTACCTCAAACAGGAAGGTGTGCGTTGTATAGAACAACAAACGGCCGAGGCAGTTAGGACCTTCAATGCGCAAGTCGAGAAGGGGACCAGAACAGCCGGGGTTTTTCATCTGACGTGTTAGCAGGCCGACGACTATGAGGATGGTAAAGCAGAAATCGTCGCCAGATAATGATAAGAGGAATTTCAGAGGTAATCGTAGTGAGGACTCATGAGTTTTGAACTACTTGAAGACATTCTAAGACCCGCAGATACGAAAATAGTGCTACTTGTCCTTGATGGGCTTGGCGGCTTGCCGCGAGAACCCCTGGGGCTGACTGAACTGGAAGCGGCAAAGACGCCCTATCTGGACGAACTCGCGAAGGAAGGAATTTGCGGTCTGCACGAACCCGTCGGCCCCGGGATAACGCCGGGCAGCGGGCCCTCGCATCTGGCCCTCTTCGGCTATGATCCCACAGACTACGCAGTGGGACGGGGCGTACTGACTGCGCTGGGTATCGGTTTCGATCTACAGCAAAGTGACGTGGCGGCCCGCGGAAATTTCTGCACAATTGACGACGAGGGACGAGTCTCAGACCGCAGAGCCGGCCGGATCAGCACCGAAAAGAACGGGGCGTTATGCGAGAAGCTGCGACAGATTTCACTCTCTGAAGGCGAGGTATTTGTCAAGACGGTCAAAGAGCACCGTTTCTTGCTCGTCTTGCGCGGGGCCGAACTGGACAGCGATATTTGCGATACCGACCCCCAACAGACAGGTAAGAAGCCGTTGACGGCCCGATCGGATTCTGGACGATCGCACAAAACGGCCGAACTGGTGAATGAGTTTGCTGAAAAAGCCCGCGAAGTGTTGGCCGATGAAGAACCCGCAAATATGGTATTGTTGCGAGGTTTTGCGAAACACCCCGACTGGCCTTCCTTCAAACAAGCCTTTGGGCTGAACGGAGCGGCCGTGGCGGGTTACCCCATGTATCGAGGCTTGGCCCGATTACTGGGAATGCAGGTACTCGATACGGGTCAAAGCATAGATGAGGAGGTTGAAACGCTGAAGGAACACTGGTCACATTTTGATTTCTTCTATGTACACGTAAAAGCAACCGATAGTGCGGGGGAAGACGGAGATTTTGATCGCAAGGTCGACGCCATCGCGGAGGTGGATGCACGGATTCCGAAGATTCGGCTGCTTGAACCGGATGCCCTGGTTGTTACCGGAGACCATTCAACGCCGGCACCAATGAAATATCACAGTTGGCATCCGGTGCCGGTTCTGCTGTGGTCGTCGAATTGTCGGGCCGACGCGGTAACCAAGTTTGGGGAAAGAGCCTGCATGGCCGGCGGTCTCGGACCCGCATTTCCCGCCGTCAATCTAATGCCCATAGCTCTGGCCAATGCCGGCAGGTTGGGCAAGTACGGAGCATGAGGGTGTGTGATAATACAAACGGATTACGCGCAACTGATGTGAAGATCAATATTAACTGCAACAACTAATTGCGGACTGTACGTCCAGCGTCAAGGACGTAACAGGTCTGCTTGTCGTACAGGAGTTCGAAATTATGGAAGTACCTCTCGAAATTGCATTCAAGAAAGTGGACAAGACTCCAGAAATCGATGCCTTGATTAGGGAAAAGATAGCGAGATTGGAGCACGTCTGCGACCATCTGAGCAGTTGCAGGATTGCAGTCGAGAAACCTCAGCGGCACCAGCATCGCGGGAATCCGTATTACGTGCGGATTGAAATGACGGTACCCCCGGGGCACGATTTGGTTGTGAAGGAACTCTCCAGCAAAGGCGATATGCACGATCCGCTGCCCGTCGTCATCAAGAAAGCGTTCAATTCGGCCGAGCGGAGACTCAAGGAACTCGTCGATCGCCAGCAGCACGAAGTCAAGACGCACCCACATCAACAGGTGATGGGTATCGTGCAGAAACTACTGCCTGAAGAGGGCTACGGGTTCATCAAGGCCATTGACACCGGTTCGGACATATATTTTCACAAGAACAGCGTGCTGCACCAGGACTTCAATTGTCTGCAGGTGGGAACCGGAGTTCGGTTTGTCTCAGAAGAGGGCGAGAAGGGACCTCAGGCCAGTACGGTCGAAATCGTCTACAAACCAGGGCCGCATTAGTACCAGTCGATGCTCCCGGCGTAAACGACAAGTTAGGGCCCTGGTCGCTACCACCTTTGAACGGTCTTTTTGGAATTTCCGCATCGCTCTGCGGCGACCCATGCTCTGCATCCTCTTGCGCTGGCCTGGCTGTTGAGGAAACCCCTTAGGCAGATTCAGGAGACTTCTTATCATGTGGGCAGCACTTACATCGTACAATAAAAACGTAGAAGGTCTTGGACGTACTTGGGTTTTGGAGGACCCCCTCCTTGGAAATCATTCAAAATAGGCCGTATGGGGAGGTCCCTTCCCCGTAAGGCAGGATGTAAAGGAAGTCGTACAATGGAAAGAACACAAACCCGGATGACACGCATGAATCAGGAGATCAGCAGACGATGCCCTGAATGTCGCATGATGATGTTCGAGGTCGATCGTACGCAGGAGTGTGGCATGACGTACATATGGTACGAATGCAGCACTGATTCGTGTGATGGCCAGTGGCTTGAAAAAACAGAGTGAGCGTGTACGGATTGTTAGGAATAAGTCCGAACATTATCGCCGCTGATGTCTGGCCGTGGCTCAATGCCAGGCTTGTTTGATCGACAGACTCGTTGTGGCACGCAGGGAGGTTGGATTGAAGAAAACACAGGTTTTCATGTTGGGATGGGAGTTTCCTCCGTTCATAAGTGGAGGTCTGGGAACGGCCTGCTATGGTCTGACCAAAGCTATGGATTGGCTGGGCATTCCGATCATATTTGTCCTGCCCGGACGGCATCCGCTTCGCTTCGCGGGAGATCAGAAAGCCAAAGGAGGCGAACCTTTGAATGCGACTTTCAAACCGGATTTTGCGAACGTGCAATTCCGGGCCGCAGGAATTGCCTTGCAGCCGTACGGAGCGATTGAGGCCGGCCCTGCAGAACAGCACGCTGCAGCCGGACAGGCGGCATCTATGCACCCGCGAGGCCATGCCACGGCAGTTACACCGACGGAATCTCACGCCGAACCTTCTTCCCTTTATGGCTGCGACATCTGTGACCAGGTCCAATGTTACGCTGATCGAGCCGCCAGGATCGCCCGCAACGAAGATTTCGACATTGTTCACGCACACGACTGGATGACATATCTTGCGGGTATCAAGGTTGCTGAGCAAAGCGGCAAACCACTGATTGTCCACGTACACTCGACTGAATTCGACCGTAGTGGCGAGCACGTCAATCAGCAGATTTACGACATCGAGCGACAGGGCATACACGCAGCGGACAAAGTATTGGCTGTGAGCAACTATACGCGCAACCTCGTCATCAATCGTTATGACGTTGACGACGACACAGTTGAAGTAGTGTATAATGGGGTTGAGCTTCAAGCGAATACCGGGCAATTCCTTTCGGTGCCGCCCAAGGGAGACAAGATTGTCCTGTTCTTAGCTCGACTTTTGCCATTTTAGGCTGCTGTAAGATGGAGACAAATTGCATTG
>CAZGMJ010000033.1:0-61371 GCA_964526785.1 uncultured Pirellulales bacterium | reverse complement strand
TATTCGCTTTGCCCTTGTCCAAATAGTACCGTTCGTTTCGGATTCCAACTGGATATGCTCGTCCACCCGCAGAGAACCACACGTCGCTCACATCCAAGCGCCGACAACTGTACGGCAGGAAAGCCGCACTGAGAATAGGGAATTCACGCAAAAAGACTCAGGAAAACCCCGAAGTCCCCGTGTGCTAACGGGTGCATGAGCATTTCGCCATAGCGGGCAGCACGCAAATCTCGAACCACTGTCGGCACGATCGTCGTATAGGGGATTTGCTTATGGGAAATAGCGGGTTTGCCCGCCTTGTTGCCGGCAGATCATGGCTATACAAAGGAGCCTGAAGATGTAGATCATGCAGAGTTGAGTGCTCTTGCTCGCTTTTCTTTTTGACGGAGAAAAATGATGGCAAAACAGAATGGACACCTTACTCAATTAGAAGATTATGAGCGGTTCATCGGGGCTCAAGCCGTTGAGCGAATCCAGGGCAAGGCACGGCGTTTCTCCGGCATGCACATCGCCCATGTCAATTCAACGTACTACGGAGGAGGGGTGGCCGAACTGCTCTCTTCTCTGACATTGCTAATGAATAGCGTGGGAATCAAGACCGGCTGGCGAGTGATGCAGGGTTCGCCGGACTTTTTTAGCATTACCAAGAAGATGCACAATGCCCTGCAGGGCGGCGATATGAATCTCTCCGACAGAAAACGGGAATTGTACGAGGAAATCGTTTACGAGAATGTGGTGCGCAACCATCTGGACCATGACTTGGTGCTAATCCACGACCCGCAACCGCTCTCCATGATCAGGCACTACAAGAAGAAAGGGCCGTGGATCTGGCGATGCCACATCGATCTATCCCGCCCCGATGCCGAGACATGGGAATACATGTCTTCGTTCGTCGAAGCATATGATGCAGTCATTCTTAGTTGCGAGCAATACAAGCAGGACCTGAACACTCCACAACTGATATTCATGCCCGCGATAGATCCTTTCAGTATTAAGAACCGGGAATTGAGCGAGGAGGAAGTAGACGAGCGGCTGGAACACTATGATATTCCGACGGATCTGCCGCTGGTAGTGCAGATATCCAGGTTCGACCGTTGGAAGGATCCCGAGGGCGTGATCGAAGCGTTCAAGATCGCACGAAAAGAGATAGATGCTACCCTGGTCCTGCTGGGTAACGTAGCAACCGATGACCCGGAAGGTGCGCAAGTGTATGAGTCGCTTCTGCACTGCAAAGAGGACCGGATTATCATCCTCAGTCAGGAGGATACCGCTCTGGTCAACGCTCTGCAGCGACGCGCAACCGTCGTACTCCAGAAGTCGTTGCGCGAAGGATTCGGATTGACTGTGGCCGAGGCAATGTGGAAGGGCACGCCGGTCATTGGCGGTGATGTGGGCGGTATCAGATATCAGATCGAGGACGGTGTGAATGGCTTTCTGGTCTCGTCCATAGAACAAGCCGCCGAAAGAATCGTCACTTTGATTAAAGATGAGAAACTGAATCGCGAAATGAGCAGGCGCGGGCGAAAAACGGTAGAGGAGAACTTCCTTTTAAGCCGGCTGTTGGAACAGTATCTCGGCATGTTCGGAGCATTTGAGACCGTGTATTGCCTCCGGCATGACAAAATGTAGGCGCTTTGCATTCGAGCCCGCCACTGCGCTCTTGTGAACGCGTATCGACAGAATGCAAGGCTGTAAGGGCGTTTGTGTGTCGGCAGGGGAGATTTACATACAACGCCATGTGCCGTTAAGTAATTGGCGGTGTATGATTAGGCAATTCTCTCATTGTTGCTGTGTGCATTTCTCTCGTAGCATTAGTCGCAGCAACGGGTTAATGATACCAGAGCCTGCCTTTACGTTCCTGCGCAGCTAATGGAAAGGAGAAATGATGACAAGCAGTCATATCAATGTGGATGTCGTATCGAGTCTTCGAGGGGGCGATGTGATGGATTGGCTGAAACACACTGTATTTGCCGTTCTCGGGGCAGTACTATTGATGCCTGTCACAGTGTCTGCTCAGGTGATTGATATCGAGGACGCGAATATCACCCAGGCGGTCGAACGGGAACTGCAAAACGATGACGCTGTAGCATCGCATCTGATCGATATTGAAACGGAAAACGGCGTTGTAACGCTCTCCGGTTCGGTAGGCAATCTGCTGGCCAGGGAACGGACGGTCCGATTGACCGGTGCGATCAAGGGCGTGCGCAGTATTGTGAATCTCATTGAAGTCAGTCCTGTGCCACGCACCGATGCCCAAATTGAGCGAGACGTTAAACAGACGCTCCAGTTGGATCCTGTCGCCGACATTTATGAGATCGAACCTGCCGTTCGGGACGGTCGCGTCGTGCTGACCGGTTTTGTAGATTCCTGGCCGGAGAAGAAACTGAGCGAAGATATCGCCAAGAGTGTGGCAGGCGTTCGGGGTCTCGACAATGAGATCGTCGTCAATCGCAAAGCCGATAGAATGGACCACCAGATCAAAAGCGATATCCGGGCAATGCTCGACTCCGATCCATTGGTCGATGCAAGACATATCGACGTAGCGGTGCACAATGGAGACGTTACACTTTCCGGAGCCGTGGGCAGTGTCTTTGAAGCCACTAGGGCTATTGAGAATGCGCGGGTCGCCGGCGCCAGGAATATCGATTCGGAGTCGCTGAAAATTCAGTGGTGGCTTCGCGAGACGATGGAGCGCACGACGCCGATCGAGGTGGAGACGAACGTGGAGATCGAAGAGGCGATTCGCGACGCGTTGGACCGTGACCCGCGCACAAATGAATTTGGAATAGAGGTTGAATCGGCAAATGGCCTGGTTACATTGACCGGTGCAGTGGATAATCTCAAGGCCAGGCGAGCGGCCGAAAACGATGCGGAGAATACAGCGGGTGTATGGAAGGTAAAGAACAAGCTGAAGGTAAGGCCGATTAACCCGCCTTCGGATGAGTATATCCGCAACGCTATCGAGAACGCATTCCAGCGGGACGGTATCCTGGAGAAGACCGACATCACCGCACTGGTTCGCAATCAGAAGGTCTATTTGTACGGCACCGTCGATACCGGCTATGAGAAGGGACGAGCGACGGAAGTCGCATCAGGCATCTTCGGAGTAGTCGCGATCGAAAACAATATCGAAGCGACCGTGCGGCCTGCGCGGAAGTCCGATGTACAAATCAAAGAAGACTTGCAAAGCGAGCTTTTCTGGGATGCGAGCATTGACAGCGACGATATCCTCGTGCAAGTCGAAGATGGGGTGGTCACGCTCACGGGAGCGGTGGACTCCTGGCAGCAGTTGAAGACAGCTGTGGAGAACGCCTTTCAGAGTGGTGCCAAAGCGGTCAAGAACAAACTGAACGTTCACGATCGGCCCGACAATATCTATCCCCAGGAGTTCTATCCCTATTTCTTTTGGGGCGCTTAATCGAGATATCAGATAATGCCGTCATCGCATTTCATGCAAGCGAGGTGTTGTTGTAGAAAGGAGCATACAGTTATGTTGCGAAGCGTACAAAGCATGAGACATTATGCCCTGGGGGCTAAGGACGACGAAGTGGGGACCGTTCACGATTTTCTGTTTGATTCGGAAACGTGGAAGGTCCGGTACCTCGTCGCTGATACTGGCAAGTGGCTTCCCGGTCGCAAGGTCTTGATTGCGGCTACCGCGGTAGACAAACCGAACTGGGAAGCACAGTTGATTCCGATAGAGTTGACGAAGGAGCAGGTCAGGAACAGTCCTGACATCGAGGTCGACAAACCTGTCTCGCGTCAGAAGGAAATCGAGCTGCATAAGTATTATGGCTGGATTCCGTACTGGGGTGCGGGCTACGGGGGCGTAGCTCCGGCTCCTCCGCCCCAACCGATTACAGAACCGGCCGAGACCGAGGCAAAGGGCGACCCGAATCTGCGGAGCTGCAGAGAGGTCAAAGGCTATCACCTCCATGCCACAGAAGGCGAAATAGGGCATGTGGATGATTTCATCGTCGACGACGAAGGCTGGAGCGTTCGCTATCTCGTGGTGGATACGAGGAACTGGCTGCCTGGAAAGGACGTGTTGATTTCCCCGCAGTGGGTCGGCCAAATCAGTTGGGAGCAGCGCGAGGTCTACGTCGATCTGACGAAAGAAACGGTAAAACACAGTCCGACGTATGATCCCTCGGCTCCTGTTAACAGGGAATACGAAACCAGGCTCTACGATTACTACGGCCGGCCCAAGTATTGGGTGTAAATGCCCCGAGTGGAACATGACACCCGATCAAAACAGGCGGTTCAATACACTGTGAATTAGCTAATGCCGGTTCATAACACCGATATACAGGATTGCTTTAATCAGGTCGCAGACTTGCTTGAAATCAAGGGCGCGAACCAATTTCGTGTACGCGCTTACAGAGATGCGGCCCGCACCGTTGGCGGCCTCAGTCGTGATGCAGCGGAGATGGTCGATCACGACGAAGATCTCTCGCAGTACTCCGGCATTGGCAAGGATCTGGCAGGCAAAATCGCTGAGATCGTGAAAACGGGAAAACTATCGCTGCTCGAAGATTTGAAGCGGGAAATGCCCGGCAAGCTGAGCGCTTTACTTAATGTATCGGGCTTGGGAGCCAAACGAGTCGCTGCACTCTATGAAGAGCTTGATATAGACAGTGTCGAAGACCTGCAGAAGGCCGCCGAGAACGGCGAGATTCAGGAACTCGAAGGGTTCGGTCCGAAGACTGAGCAGAACGTACTCGATGAACTGCAGCGACTGGGAGGCGAACCGGTCGAACGAACGAAGATCGTCGTTGCAGAGCAGTTTGTTCAGCCTCTGGTGGAGTACCTGGAAAGGGGCAGGGGGGTAAAGGACATTGTCGTGGCGGGGAGTTACCGGCGGCGATGTGAGACAGTAGGAGACATCGACATACTGGCGACCTGCAAGAAAGGCTCGCCCATCATGGACCGTTTCGTCAAGTACGACGACGTCGAAAAGGTTGTATCGAAGGGCAAGACCAAGTCCACGGTGTTGTTGCGTTCGGGCTTGCAGGTGGATTTACGGGTTGTTGCGCAGGTCAGTTACGGATCAGCACTGCTGTACTTTACGGGCTCTAAGGCGCACAACATCGCAGTCAGAAAGATCGCCGTTAAAAAGAAGCTGAAAATCAGCGAATATGGCGTCTTCAAAGGCGATGACCGTGTGGCGGGAAAGACGGAGGAGCAGGTGTACAGGAAAGTGGGTCTGGCATACGTCGAACCCGAAATGCGAGAAGACCGCGGCGAACTGGACCTCGCCAGAAAGAACAAACTGCCCGAACTTGTGACGCTGAAGGATATTCGGGGTGATTTGCATGTACACACCAGGCGGACCGACGGACACCATTCGATAAAGGAGATAGTCGCAGCCATCCGAGAGCGGGGATATGACTATGTGGCGATAACGGATCACTCGAAAAGTGTAACCGTTGCCAATGGGCTCAAGCCAAAAGAGCTGGAACAGCAGATAGACCAGATCGACAAGCTGAATGATTCGCTGGATGACGTCGTGATCTTCAAGGGCTCGGAGGTTGACATTCTGGAAGACGGCTCGCTGGATCTGCCCGACAGCATTTTGAAAAGG
The DNA here is from genome assembly GCA_964526785.1 of uncultured Pirellulales bacterium. Taxonomy (GTDB): domain Bacteria; phylum Planctomycetota; class Phycisphaerae; order Sedimentisphaerales; family Anaerobacaceae; genus CAZGMJ01. The sequence continues at coordinate 55,787 of CAZGMJ010000033.1, read as the reverse complement.
CTGGATCTGACGGTTTGCTCCGTACATTCGAAATTCAAGCTTTCGCGCCAAAAGCAAACGCGTCGTATCGTCAAGGCAATGGAAAACAAGTACTTTGCGATTCTGGGACATGCGACAGGCCGGCTCATCGGCGAGCGCGAGCCCTACGATATCGACCTTGAGCAGATCATGAAAGCCGCCAAGAAGAATGATGTCGTTCTCGAGCTCAATGCTCACCCCGACAGGCTGGATCTGAACGATGCGCACTGTAAGATGGCCAAAGATATGGGTGTGAAAGTGGTGATTTCAACCGATACGCACCGTATCGACGATCTGGAGTATATGCGGTTCGGCGTCAATCAGGCGCGTCGCGGGTGGCTGGAGGCGGGCGACATCCTCAATACGTTGCCCAGGACAAAGCTTCGCAAGGCGCTGCGAACGTGACGGTCGAGATGAATCATGGATTTCAAGAAGAACCCAAAAACTCATTTCAAAAAGGTCGACAAGATCAATAAGAGCGAGGCCGGCAAGCAAATCGAGGCACTGCGGGAGGGCATCGAATACCATGACTACCTCTACTATGTGAAGAACAAGCCGAAAATCTCAGACCGGACGTACGACAGGCTGCTGGCTCGTCTCGAGGAACTCGAACAGGCATTTCCGGACCTGCAGTCGGAGGATTCGCCCACCAAACGCGTTGGCGCCGAACCGGTGAGCGAACTGAGGAAGAAAGAACATGCCGCTGAAATGCTGAGTCTCAACGCTGCTCTCGATGAGCGGGGCGCAAGGAATTTCGATCGGTATATTCGCAAACGGATCGACAGGAAGCCTCAGTATGTTCTCGAGCCTAAATTCGATGGACTTTCGGTGGAGATAGTCTATAAGAACGGACGGTTCGAATACGGTGCAACCAGAGGCAACGGAAGAACCGGGGAAGATATTTCGCATAACATCCGAACCATTCACACCGTCCCACTGCGGATGCGCAACGGTTCGGAGAATCTGCCTTCCATGCTGGCCGTGCGCGGCGAAATATTCATGCCCAAAGACAAGTTCCAGGACCTCAATAAGCAGCGGGTAGAGAACGGTCAAGAGCCTTTCGCCAATCCCCGCAATGCTGCCGCAGGTACGGTTCGTCAACTCGACCCCGCAAATGTGGTGGACAAGCCGCTGGACATCATCTTCTATGAGATTCTCAAGATAGACGGCTGCGAATTCAAAGCCCATTGGAAGATGCTCGGCCGGCTTGCCGACTGGGGATTCAAGACCGATCGACACAATGAAAAGTGTTCGAGTTTCCGGAAGATCGCTTCGTATCGTGAGCAAATGGTTGAAGATAGAGACGAACTTGACTATGAAATCGACGGCATTGTCGTCAAGCTCGACGATTACGAACTGCGCGACGAACTCGGAGTGCGTCAGCGCAGTCCGAGGTGGGCGCTGGCCTGGAAATTTGAACCGAAAGAGGAAGTTACGACCTTGCGGGAGATTGCAGTGCAGGTAGGCCGAACGGGTATGTTGACACCGGTCGCTTTGCTTGAACCGGTGGACGTCGGCGGCGTTACCGTCAGCAGGGCGACGCTGCACAACGAACAACAGGTACATGAGAAAGATATCCGTGTAGGCGACAAGGTGCGCATAGAGCGTGCGGGCGATGTGATTCCCGAGGTAGCCGAACGAATCAAACAACGCGGCAAGAAACGGCGTAAACCCTTCTCCATGCCCGAAAAATGCCCGTCTTGTGGTGCGAAGATATACAAGGAAGGGGCCTATTACTTCTGTCCGGCTTCGATGACATGCCGGGCACAACTGACTGGCCGGGTAATACACTACGCTTCGAAGAAAGCGCTGGATATCGAGGGACTGGGTGATGAGACAGCCGAAGAACTCGTCCGCAAGAAAATGGTTGCCGCCGTTCCGGATCTTTACAAGCTAAGCGTCCAGGAACTGAAGAAGCTCGACACCTTTGCTGAAAAGTCGGCTCGCCGGTTGCACGATGAGATTCAGCAAACCCGGAAAGTTGCAATGGACCGGTTCATCTACGCCCTGGGCATCCGCCATGTCGGAGAGCACATGGCTCGAGTTCTCGCGCGCGAGTACCGCAAAATCGAGGACCTTGCCGGCGCCACCGTAAGCGACCTGACGGATATCGACGAGATCGGTTCGGAGATCGCGCAAAGCATCCACAACTTCTTCAAGCAGAAGAACAATCGGGATGCTCTCCGGCGTTTTCGGGAGGCGGGCGTCCGTCCTCAACCATTGCGAGAAAAGACGAAGAAAAGGAATCTTGAAGGCAAAACTTTCGTCTTTACCGGAGAATTGGACAATTATACGCGCAGCGAGGCCAAACGTCTGGTCGAGTCCCACGGCGGGCGTGCGACCTCCAGTGTCAGTAGCAAGACGGATTATGTTGTTGTTGGCGAGGATCCGGGCAGCAAACGCGATGAAGCCCGGAAGGAAGATGTGCAGTTGATTGATGAGAAGAGATTCCAGAAGTTACTGAAGTGAAAGATTGAGACGTGAAGATCGATGAGTGAAATACGACAGGACAAACTGACAGACCGCTGGGTTATTTGTGCGCCGGAAAGAGCGCATCGACCCCATGAGCACAAACGAGAATCCACGCAGACGGCGCACCCCCCGCAAAAATGTGCCGGCTGTCCGTTTTGCCCCGGTAACGAGCACATGCTCGAATCGATCGTTGCTGAGACTTCGCCCGAATGGAGCGACAGTTGGCAGACGCGGGTCGTCGAGAACAAGTATCCGGTAGTCGGCCCGGCCCCTGCGGTCGAGGGCGGTATTCACGGAATCTACTTCGCCGCTCCCGGCTACGGCGTCCATGAGGTGATCGTTGAGCATCCACATCATAATCGGCAACTTAGTTCCATGTCTCGCCGGGATATGGAGGTCATTTGCCGGACGTACAGAAACAGCTACCGCCGCGTAATGCAGGCGGATGAGAAGATCGCATCAGTGACTATCTTTCGCAATCACGGTCCCGCGGCGGGCACCTCGCTCGTACATCCGCATTCCCAACTGGTCGCAACGGGAATCGTTCCCAACCGTGTGGCCGTTAGAGAGACTGTGTCCGAACGCTACTACCGGCTGAACGAGCGGTGCGTATTGTGTGACGTCCTCAAATACGAACGAGAGCACGGTCAGCGGATCGTTTACGAAAGCGACAAGTGCCTCGCATTTGTTCCGTTTGCCGCCCGTGTTCCGCTCGAGATCATTATCGCTCCGAAGACGCACAATACCGATTTCGCCGATGCCGAAGATTCTCTGCTTGCGGATCTGGCGGCCAGCCTGTTGACCGTGCTCAAGAGCCTGCGGGGGGCTGCCGAGGATCCCGATTACAACTATATTTTCCAGACTTTCAGCCGGCAGCGCAAAAAGTCAGCTCATCTGCACTGGTACTTGCAGATTACCCCTCGGATGACTATCCCGGCGGGTTTTGAAATTGGTTCGGGCATCGGTGTCAACGCCTCCTTGCCCGAGACCGACGCCGAATCGCTTCGCTGCGAACTCGAAAAGGTGCGTGCCGAGCAACCGGCATGATGGACGGCTTGCGCAAGCCTCGGAAGGGAATCGAAATGCCTGAATTACCAGACGTCGAAGTGTTCCGCGGATATTTCAACTCAACTGCGTTACATCAAAAGATTGTTGAAATTCGCGTCGAGCACAACAAGGTGCTCGAAGGTATATCCGGCCGTCGCCTGAAAGAGGCGCTGTCGGGCCGGGCATTCGAATCTACCGGCCGGCGGGGCAAGTATTTATTTGCCCAAACCGACGACGACGTCATCCTGGTATTGCATTTCGGGATGACAGGCTATCTGCTTTACGCCAAATCGCCCGGGCCGGAAGACGAGCATATCCGGGTACTGTTCAGTTTTGAAAACGATTATAACCTCGGCTACGTATGCCAGCGATTGCTCGGAAAAGTCGCCGTCACCGATTCGGTAAAGGACTTTGTCGCCTCCCGGCGGTTGGGGCCCGACGCCCTGGATATCTCCCTTGAAGATTTCAAGCAAGCACTGAAGGACGCCAGAGGTTCGCTCAAATCCACGCTCATGAATCAGTCACGCCTGGCCGGCCTGGGCAATGTGTATACCGATGAGATATTGTTTCACGCCCGTTTGCATCCGGCGACAACGGCCGGCGATCTGTCGGAAAGGGATTTAAAGAAATTGCACCGCAACATGCAAAAGGTGCTGAACAAGACGATCGAGAGACAGGCGGATCCAGTTGGCATGCCTCGATCCTACATGCTTCCGCATCGCGGCCGGGATGGCTCCTGCCCTCGCTGCAAACGGAATCTTGAGACCATGAGGGTATCGGGACGAAAGACCTATTTCTGTCCGAAGTGCCAGCCGGCACCATGAAAGAATACGCCGAGGCAATTGGGCGACCGCGTCTGCCGCAACGTGACACAGTTTGGTCCCATGGGACGCAGAATCTAAAAATGGCAACGAAACTACAATGGAGATCATCATGGCTATTGAATTACAACAGCGCAATGACGGAAAAGTCGTGATCATGAGAATTACGGGTAAGCTGCACAAAGCGGACTACGAGTTGTTCGTTCCGCGCGTGGAGGAACTTATCGAACGCCACGGCAAGCTTCGTCTGGTGGTGGAGATGGCGGATTTCCACGGATGGGATGCCGGAGCATTATGGGAGGATATTAAGTTCGATACGAAGCACTTCTCCGATATGGGACGCATCGCATTTATCGGCGATAAGAAATGGGAAAAGGGCATGAGTGTCTTCTGTAAGCCCTTTACCACCGCCAAAATTCGCTACTTTGACAAGAGCGATAAGGATCAGGCTCTCGAATGGGTCGAGGAGGGTATGCCCGCAACGACCTGATTTCCGGGCGTGGTACGATGGGAAAACATCAAGAAAAGACGGAGCCCGGCCGATCGGAGAACCCAGAGGCTGTTTCGCAACCATGGCAACAGTCGGCGCAGCAAGTGCTGGAAGAGCTCGACGTGGATTTCGAAAGCGGGCTGGACGATCACAGTGTAAGGCAACGCCGCGACCGGTATGGGCGCAATCAACTTAGCCAGGCAAAAAAGACAAGTCCGTGGGAAATTCTCTTCCGCCAGGTGAAAAGCCTGATTGTTATCATTCTCAGCATTGCTGCCGTCACATCCTTTGCCTTCGGTAAATGGATGGACGGTTCGGCGATCGCTGTGGTGATCATCATTAACACGCTTCTCGGCTTTTTCATGGAGCTGAAGGCCGTTCGCTCGATGGAATCGCTGCGCAAGATGGAACAGGTCAAAGCGCGCTTGCGCAGAGCAGGCGATGTCAAACAGGTCCCGGCCAGGCAACTTGTTCCCGGAGATATCATTTTGGTTGAAGGGGGCGACATAGTCAGCGCCGATGCGCGCCTGGTACGCGCGTCGAAACTGTCCGTAGATGAATCGGCACTAACGGGCGAGTCCGTTCCGGTTGCCAAGTCCGTCGATGCTGTTGAAGGCCGGACGCCTCTGAGCGAGCGCAGGAACATGCTATTCAAGGGAACTGCGCTGACCCGTGGGTCGGGCGAAGCGGTGGTGACCGCCATCGGCACGCAGACTGAGTTGGGCGCGATATCCGAGATGGTTGAACAAGCAGAGGATGTCGTCACTCCCCTGGAGAAGCGACTCGATCAATTGGGGCGCAAACTGCTTTGGCTGACGCTGGCGATCATCATTGTAATCTCTCTGGCCGGTATCTGGCGCGGCAAAGAGGTGGTCTTGATGATCGAGACCGCGATTGCACTGGCGATTGCCGCGATTCCCGAAGGCCTGCCTATCGTTGCGACTCTGGCCCTGGCTAGAGGTATGATACGTATGGCTCGCCGAAATGCCCTGGTGAATCAGCTTGGCTCAGTCGAAACGCTTGGGGCCACAGGTGTAATCTGCACCGACAAGACCGGTACACTGACGGAAAACCGTATGACGGTTACGGATATGGCGCTCGAAAGCGGAACTGTCAGAGCAGACGAGCAGCAGAATTCGCCGGACCGGGACTTCACTCGGGATGGTCAGGCACTGGATATGCAGGAAGAACCTCTGGTCAGGGAAATGCTGGAAATCGGCGCTTTGTGCAACAACGCAGGGCTTTCCGACGAAGAGGACGACGATTCGGGACCGACAGGAGATCCGCTGGAAGTTGCGCTTCTGGCGGCGGCCCGCAAGGCGGGCATTAACCGGGACGATCTGGTCAAGGACTTGCCGGAAAAACGCGAGGAAGCCTTCGACAGCGATACGAAAATGATGGCGACTTACCATGAAGACGACGGCCGATACCGTGTCGCCGTCAAGGGTGCGCCCGAAGCGGTACTCGATGTGTGCTCCAGAATCAAGACTGCCGACGGTGTATCTGAGATGGGCCGGTCCCGGAAAGAAAGGTGGCTTCAACGTAATGAAGAAATGGCCGATGAGGGCCTGCGCGTCTTGGCGGTGGCGACCAGAGACGTCGACGATATCGACGCCGATCCATACGAAGATTTGTCTTTTGTCGGATTGTTCGGAATGGAGGATCCACCGCGCGAAGATGTCAAAGAAGCTATCGATGCGTGTCGCAGCGCGGGCATTAAGGTCGTTATGGTTACAGGCGACCACCCCAGAACCGCCCGAAGTATCGCCGAGGCCCTGAATCTCGGCAACGACTCGGGGCAAGTCATCATGGGCAGAGAGATCGTTGGCCCCGATGAGGTTTCCGACCGAGACCGGGGGCGTTTCATCGAAGCCTCGATATTTGCCCGTGTCAGTCCCCGTCAGAAACTCGATCTCATTGACCTGCATCAGCAGACCGGCTCAATTGTGGCTATGACCGGGGACGGTGTGAACGACGCTCCCGCCCTGAAGAAGGCGGACATCGGTGTCGCTATGGGCGGGCGGGGCACACAGGTCGCGCGAGAGGCGTCGGATATGATACTCAAAGATGACGCGTTTCGCACAATCGTTGTAGCCGTCCAGCAGGGCAGAATCATCTTCGAGAACATCCGCAAATTCGTCATGTATTTGCTGTCCGGCAATGCGAGCGAGTTGCTTGTGGTTTTTCTGGCGTCTTTGTTGGGTTGGCCGTTGCCGTTGCTTCCGCTGCAGATTCTTTTTCTCAATATTGTCAACGATGTATTTCCCGCTCTGGCTTTGGGTATAGGGCCGGGCAGCGAGGATGTTATGGCGCAAAAGCCCCGACATCCTGACGCCCCAGTATTGGAAAAGAGACATTGGTGGGCTATTTTTGCTTATGGAGGATTGATAATGGTTCCGGTGATCGCGGCGTTCCGCCTGGCCATCGGGCCAATGGAGATGAGTGAGGAAAAGGCTGTGACGGTCTCTTTCCTGACGCTCGCCTTTGCGCGATTGTGGCACATCGTGAACATGAGAAGGACCTCCAGCGCCTTGATTCGCAATGAAATCACCGCGAATATATACGTGTGGGCGGCGCTGGTGTTTTGCACCTGTCTGTTGGCCGGTGCTGTATATTTGCCCGGCTTGTCTACTGCGTTGTCCCTTTTTGGGCCGGGCGTAGCCGGGTGGGGCCTGATCCTTTCGTTGAGTCTGGTGCCGTTGGTTGTGGGGCAGATCGTGAAGGCCGCCATGCGATACAAATCCGGTCCGCACGATGCCTGAGGCGCTGGTTGGTCCGGAGCCCCATACCCGGATCCGCGAATGCGACAGAGGATGATCCTGCAGGATTCCCCGGGTTGCCGATCTGTCTCTTCAATGGAGAATTCCCTTTCGGCTGAGACGCCCACAGTGAGTACGAACTGTAAGTCGTTTCTCGACCCCCATCTTAATGCTGCTCTCTCTGCTACATGCAGCCGTTTGGCCATGAGAAAACCCCGGCCTGAAACCGGGGTATATAGATAAATGCGTCGTTCTATGGACTGTTGTCAGCAGACAGCCTGTCGCCGGCGGCAGTATACCGATCTGTGTTCTGTGTCACTCTTTCTCTGTCAGAGATTTGACCTTCTCGGGATCGCCGAACAATTCGACATGCCCGCAATCCAGACACAGGTGTGCGAGCACCTCGATGTTGGCCGTCTTAAGCTTCAGAAATTTGGCGTTACTTGGCCGAAAGTGCAGTGCGCCGGTCGAACGAAGTTTGCCCGGCTCCACATTCGTTCCGTCGCATTTCCTACAGATAATTGCCTCTGCCATCTTTCAAATTCTCCTTCAAACAAAAAAACAGAACATTCTTGTCACTGTTCCAGATCGATCTTCAAATTCAGAAACTTCAGCATGTCCTTCAGGGTGAGTACGCCTGCCAGTCGCCCGTTCTCCATCACCAGCAGACGACTGTTATCCGTCTTGTTCATCAGGCCGAGCGCTTCGATTGCATCGGTGTCGGGAGAAACGGTATTCTCTTCTGAACAGGCAACAGCAATATCCTTCGCAGTGCGTTCAGCCCATTGCTCACGAGGCAACTGCTTGATCTGTTTGGACGTAACACAACCGGCAATGCCGTCGGAGTTTTCCACCGGATACATCTTATGGTGGTGCTTGTAGAAGTACTCTCGCACCAGTTTCTCGATGGACACCGACGCCGGCACCGTAATGGGGTCGGTTTTCATGAACTGCCGTACGTGTTCGCCGCCAAGCGCCCTGCGTACCAGCATTTGCTTGTAAGACATCTGGGACGCCGAGCGAATGAAAAACCCGATCAGCACGTACCATACGCCGCCAACGAAAGCGCCGCCGATGAAACTGATTACGCCCAATACGATCAACAACATTCCGATCCCGGAACCCAGGGACGATGCGATTCGCGTGGCCCATCTGAGATTGCCTTTGATCTGCCAGAGCACCGAACGCAGTATTCTGCCTCCATCGAGAGGAAATGCGGGAAGCAGGTTGAAACCCGCCAGCAGGAAATTCAACCACATCAGATAAGTCATCACAGCGTTTACAGGTTTGGCCAGTTTGACAGCCTCGCCGCCGGTGGCGATCGCCAGAAAGACCAGACCGAGTATAATGCTCGATACGGGGCCCGCCAACGCCATCAGAAACTCCGATTTCGGGCTTTGTGGCTCTTCGTTCATCTCCGCCACCCCGCCGAAAAGAAACAGCGTGATGCCTTTCATTGGTAGATCGAAACGTCTGGCGACCAGCGAGTGACAAAACTCGTGAAATACGATTGACACAAACAGCCCCAGTGCGCCGAAGATCCCCATCCACCAATAAGTCGACTGGGACATTCCTTCGAAGTAATGCGGGAACAGGCCCGTTGCCAGCGACCACGTGATGAGCACCGCAAGAAAAATCCACGTAATGTCCAGCCCCACCTTGAAACCGAACAGACTAAAGAGATGTATCTTTCTGTCGAACATGCATTGCCTCCAGTTGATCCTTATGTTGGATTCTTAGTACCGAAAGATTGCAACCGCGGGAGATTCCGAAAGCAGTTCGTTTTTGGCCGTCGCGTATGCTTCACCGCCGTGGGTGAATGTAAGGCGTGCCGCAAGGTCCAGCAGGTCGACACGGCGGCCCTCTTCCGATTCGTCCCAGCAGAACTCAGTCGCATCAACCAGGAGCGTGGCGACACGGCCCTGTTCGGCGCCTGCCACGATTTCGGCGATGTCGCTCGATGTCTGCTCCGAGTTGCTCAGGCCTCTGTACCTGGCCAAACGGTCATTCGTGACTCCCTGGAAATAGGGCTCGACCAGTTTAAATGCCGAAGAATGGAGCTTTCTGCTATCTATCGGTTCGGGATTGCCTTCGATGTTCCGCTCCAGAAGATTGCCGTACGTATTGTGTCGGCGGTACATCGACTGAAGGAAATCCACACCTGCCAGCAACAACGGTGCCGACCTTGCGTCCAGTTCCTTCTCAACCGCCTGCCGAACGAAATTGACATAGCGCTCGACGTCCTCTTTATGCCGTCGGCCGTCAGCCGCATTTCCCTGACCATGGTACACTGCATCACTACCCACCGAGCTGCCCTGTGGCGTCGTATGTAACTGAATATGTTCCTCTGCCACATCATATTTGAGAAACTCCTCCAGAGAGGTCGCCCTTGCGGGCAGGCTCTTCTCTGCGATGTGCCAGCGCGTGGCCTCGAAAAGCTTTGTACATCCCTGACTAAGTACCAGGACGTAGAACACATGGTTCTCGTGCAGCATTGGAATCAGTGGCTTGATGTAGAAAGCGTCGCTCACCTGTGCGCAACTCGCTACGTCGTAGGGCAGATCATAATACTCCATTCCCTTCTTACTGAGGAAGATGGCAAGTCCGTCCTGTCGGTGCATCCAGAATTCGGGATTATCAAGCAGTTCGCGGGCTGGTTGTAGAAGCGTTTCTATCTCCTTCGTACGGATACCGGTGTTCTTTAGCCGTTTTTCGCATTCGCCCAGAAGGTTCTTCAGACGAATCGGGTCCTCTCGTGTGTCTTTGCCTGCACTATGCGTGCGCAAATAGACGGAGATACATGGTTTGTCCGCTACTGTGAGTAATTGATCGAAATTGTGTCTGTGCAGAACATTCATAGGTTCTTTGCTCCCATATGGAATGATGTTTTCTAAGCAGGTGCGGCGGCCTCGCTGCGTTCAAGCAGTTTGGCGTTAACGGCCACGATCACTGTTGAGGCCGACATGATGATGGCGCCTACCGCCGGTGGCAGAATAATCCCGGCCCAGAACAGAACGCCCGCTGCCAGCGGTACCGCGACAATGTTGTAGCCGGCGGCCCACCACAGGTTCTGCACCATCTTGCGATATGTTGCTCTGGCAAGTTGGAAAATCGAGGTCACGTCCCGTGGATCGGATTTGACCAGCACAATGTCCGCCGATTCCATTGCCACATCCGTACCGGCGCCGATGGCTATGCCGATATCCGCCTCAGTCAGAGCGGCCGCGTCGTTAATCCCATCGCCCACCATCGCCACTGACATTCCTTGTTCACGAATCTCTTTGATCTTCTCGGCCTTCTTGTCCGGAAGCACCTCTGCGAAATACTCATCCAGACCGAGTTCATCGGCGACGGATTTGGCGACCGCTTCCGAATCTCCCGTCAGCATCATCACCTGAATCCCCATTTCCTTAAGCCGGTCGACCGCTTCGCGGGCCTGATCGCGCACGACGTCGCCGAGCCCTAAAACGCCTGCGTACTGCTTGTCAACTAACACGAAGACCAGCGTCTTGCCTTGTTGCTTCAACTCATCCAGTCCTTCTTGCTCTGCGGTGACCTGATTCTCCTTCAGGAAACTCTCGCTGACCACCCGTACGTCTTTGCCGTCGACACGAGCCTGAGCTCCCTTGCCTGGGATAGCCTCGAAGTCTTCAGGAGTCGTAACTTCGACGCCTTCGTTCTCTGCTTTGTCCATGATACCCCGGGCGATGGGGTGTTCCGAGTGGCTCTCGACGCTTGCTGCCAGCCCAAGCAGTTGTTTGGAATCGAAGTCGTCGTGATGAAGTATTTCATCCACGGCGAAACGTCCCTCGGTCAGCGTGCCCGTTTTGTCGAAGACGACCGTGTCGATGTCTCTCGCCTGCTCGAACGCCGAGCGTTCGCGGACGAGTAAGCCCCGCTTGGCCGCCAGCGAAGTCGAAACGGCTATCACCAGTGGAATCGCAAGACCCAGCGCATGCGGACACGTTATGACCATCACCGTCACGGCCCGTTCGAGCGAATATGCGAGATCCCGACCGCCTATCAGCCATGCGACGATTGTCACAAACGCCACCGACAGAGCCGCAATCGTAAGCCAAAAAGCCGCACGGTCCGCCAGGTCCTGCGTTCCGGATCGCGATTCCTTCGATCGGCGGACCATCTCCATTACCTGCGAAAGATAGGTCTCGTCTCCGGTCTTGCTGACCTCGACCGTAACAGCGGATTCGCCGTTGACGGCCCCTCCGACAACCTCGTCATCTTCTCCCTTCTCGACCGGCTGACTCTCGCCGGTAATCATTGCCTCGTCAACGCTGGTTCGGCCCTTCACAATGATCCCGTCAATCGGTATCTTCTCGCCGGGCTTGACAACGACCTTCTGGCCTTCCTGCAGATCCTGAACACGAACATCCTCCGTCGAGCCGTCATCCTTGAGTCGATGTGCCTCGGAGGGCATTAGTTTGGCCAGTTCTTCGACAGCCCCCGATGCGCTCTTGAGCGAACGCATCTCCACCCAGTGCCCTAAAAGCATGATGTCGATAAGCGTCGCCAGTTCCCAATAGAAGGTCTTGCCCTCGAGGCCGAAGACCACCACGGAACTGTATACGTACGCGACGGTAATTGCGATCCCGATAAGCGTCATCATGCCGGGCGATTTCTTGCGCAGTTCTTTATAAAGCCCTCGAACAAACGGCCAGCCGCCATAGAGGAAGATTGCTGTGGCCAAAGCGAATTGGACGTACTGCTCGCCTGCGAATTGGAGCGTTTCTCGCAAACCGACCAGCGATTGAATCATCGGAGCCAGAATCACTATCGGAATAGTCAGCACCACCGATACCCAGAACTTGCGCTTGAATTCGCGCATCATCTTCGTCTGATGAGCCTCATGCTGATGGTCACCCTGTTGGGTATCACCCCTGCTGTGATTGTTATGTTCAGTTTCAGCCGGTTCGTCGTCCATAGTTGTTCTTCTCCAGCAAGTTCCGTCCTGACGGACGTCCCGTCGCCGCTGCCAAGCCATACTTGACTGCCTGTTGCGCGCAACGTCTTCGATGCTATAGCTTTATGATAAAACCCAGTGCGATTCGACGACAATGCGTGCAATGCTCAATGGGCGGCAGGAATATCCTTAATTTTGCGCTCGACTTGCGTTCGGCCATCGGTAACTAAATCGGGCGCATCAGCGGGCGTATGCACTTCGACCGCCGGTGCCGTGCCGAACCAATCTCCCTCCCATCGAATCCGATAGGTCTCGTCTGTCTGCTCGCACGAGACGCGTACCGGCCCCCATTTGGTCGGTGTCGGACCGAATCGTATGCTCTGGCCGGGGCTGATCCAATTAGGCAGTACACCCGCCCCGACTACCAACCGTTCGGCGCTCTCCTCTTCGTACACGAAACAGTTGCGCAACATCATTACCCACTCAGCCGACGCCCAAACGTGCTGGCCGTCGCCCATGCAACCTCCGTGTGTCCGTGGATGAATAGCTTCCGGCCATTGCGCCGTGGGTGATGCCAGATCTGCGGTCGCCTGCATCAGATCGCCGAACCGAAAGTCGCCCGCTCGCAGCAGAACCTGCGCCAGATGAAGCGTCAAATAGGCGTTGACCCCCGAGTGGATCATGTCCTGGAAGAAGCCGTTGTTGAACAGGCAGTTGTCCATCAGATAATGCGCCGTAGCCAGCAATCGTTCATCATGCGGCCCGACCAGTTGCAACGGATAGCCCGCCACAATGGAGCCGATAGCACCCGAGTCCAGACGCCGATAGCACGAGGCGGGAATCGCCTTACAACCAATTGCTTCCTCCGCGTGTTCGAGGCTTCTGCAGACGGCGGCTCGCAGGTCTGCTGCCTCACGCTCGCATCGTTCCGCTTCTTGCTCATCGTCGAGCGCACGCAGCATCTGTGCCGCGGAACACAGACCACTGATCGACCAGAAATCATCCCAATAGTAGAAATCATTGGGCCCCAGATGTTCGGCGCTGAAGCCTGCCGGCAACAATCCCGCGTGCGGCTTCTTGAGTGTTGGCGACGTCCTCTTTCTCCCGATCCACCGTGCCGCACGTTTGATTGGCTTTAGCCATTCGATCGGGGGCTGCGTCGCCGTCAATTGACAATAACGTCCCAGCGTCCATAAAACCTGCCCGTTGGAATCCCATTCTCCTTCCTGCGATGCGAAATAACCCGTTGCGTGTTGTCGCGGGAAGAATCGGTCAATGGCCCTGTGTGCACGCTCGTGCATGCCGGCGCACAGCATGGCATGAATGAGGAAGGCCGCATCGCGAAACCAAAAGCGCTTGTACGTGTAGGGGCCCGGATACACGTCGCCGGGCGAGTGCAGCAACAACGTACGTATGGCTGCATCGTACAGATACTGAATTTGCTCGTCGGGGATTTGCAGCGGGCAGCAATTGGCCAGGTTTTTGCGCCACAATTCTCCGGCTGGTGCTGGAATGTTGGATGTCCTCGATGGACTCTTTTCTTCCAGCGGGATACCCACGCGAATTGCTCGGGACTGTCCCGGCTCGATAGCGAACATTGCCGCCGCCGTGGCCATACCTACTTTACAAACAACATGCTCGGCCGGTTCGACATCCGGCAGTTGATGTGCCACGTCGCCGCCGGTATAGTGCGACACGCCATGCGCATCGACCGGTTCGCTGAACTCTACGGTTTTGTTCTTTTCGATCAGCCAACTGTTGCGCTGTGGGCCAAGTTGCAGCTTGTGTATAAAACTGATCCCCTCTGGATTGTACGGGCGTGCGGAGACGACTAACCATGCCTTCGAATGGCTCTCGGCGTGGAGCATCATCCGGCAGACGGGTTCGCCGGAACTCGCGACATCGACGCGGTTGCGCAAAATCACGCCGTACGTCTTGCAAACAGTTTCCACGGCACAACCACCTTCGACATCGAGGCGCTGTTGCGAGTCATCCGCCAGCGACGGCGCCAGGATTCTGCCTTCCGCAGTTACTACCCACGCATCGAGCGACCACCCGTCCCAAAAGGGCGTTACCAGTCCGCGAGGATCGACGATAGGCAGACTTTCGCAGTCTGGCACGCCTACCGCCGTCCAGTTGCGCTCGCTGAGATTCACGTGCGTCAACGCGAAGGCCCGCGGAATGAATGCCGCACAGTGCGGGTCGAACTGCCTGTGAATCCAGTAGGGCCATATCCAGTCGAGATTCTGCTGGATTACCCGGCTATTGATGAAACCGCGCGCGTGAAAGACGACCCCCGCGCGCAACAACTCAACCGGCACCGCTACCTGCGATGGTTGCGCAAAACGCCTGGCGTACGATAAAACAGCAATCGGATCGACAAAGCCGTGCGAAAATGCCAGCCTGCGAACGATATACTTCCAGGGAAGCCACCTTAACCACATTAGACTGCTTCGGGTCCTTTGCTCTTTATTTCTGGTGCAGGACGAAAGTAACCTTCAGATCCACACGATATTCTGTAATCTTGCCGCCCTCGACCACGACATTCTGTTCCTTAACCCAGGCCCCGCGAACATCGTCCACACTTTCGGTTGCGCGAGCGACCCCCTGGTTAATTGCGTCATCAAAACTCTTGTCGGATGCAGCGCTGATTTCAATAACTTTTGCTATAGCCATTATTCACCTCATAAAGTCAATGATTAGTCCAGATTCATCGCTGGCCGGGTCTTATCGTCCGCCCGACCTGTCGATCCGTCTCACGCATCACATTGGCGGGCGTTCGAGAGCATAACCCAGGATGATGACGACCGCGAAACCCACCAGCAGCGTCCAGAAGAATACGTCATACGCCCTTTGCGTGGCCGCTTCTTCAGCCTTCACTTCGGAGATCGTCTCCACGTGAGGCGGTTTTCTGGGCGGCACCGCGGCCGCCAGCAGCAGGGCAAAAAGGAACGCGACCAGCACAATAGGAACCCAGTATATCCCCAGAAAAACGGGACCCGCCGGACTGATCCACAGTCCTCCGGCCCAGGATGCCAAAAAGATCACCAGGAAAAATATCAATACGCTTGACCACGGCCCGGTCCTGCGAAAACCCAGGGCGAAAATCGACGTAAATACCAACGCCATTGCCAATGCAAACAGTAGTTCTGTTAAAAACATGCTGTAACCTCCATTTTTACAACCACTTGGCTGTCTTCTGGACGATTCAATTCAATGCAGCACTCCTAAAGCATACTTCATCGAATAGGCGTTCGACATGAGGCATATCCTCCCTTACCAGTGAGGAATTTGCTTATTTGTTGCTCTGCCCACATGGAGCAGGCTGTGGGTGTTTACCCATAGACTTGCTTGTAGGCTGCGTAAAGACGCTATCGTCGAATAGGCCGTATCCTATTGATCTTAGGTAACGTCTTCACATTCTCTCCCGGAAAATTGAATGTCGCTATCACGCAGGTGCCGACAATGCGCCGGGGTGAAGTCAAAATTGGCGGGCAGCGACTCGGACTACGCGTACACCGTCCTGAATGTGGCCGGACACTTGGTGGTGTGATGGTTCGCTGCCCGCCTGACCAGAGTTGCCATGAGAATGAGGGCTGTTTGCGTCAGCGCGATGCTGGTGGTCATCATCATCAGCGCCGTCGTGGTGATCGTTGTGCGTATGTTCATCCGTCTGGTGGCCCTGCTCAAGACGATCCGTTGTCCAGGGTCGCCCGCGCACCACCGCAAATGCGATGACGCCAACGAGCACGATTCCCGCGATGATGAGAATGCCTGTTAGAACCTTCTGCTGACGCATTATATTATCCTGGTATTAGATGCTGAATTTCTCAAAATGAATCCGATTGTCGGGCACCTTCAATTCATTCAGCGAGGCGATGATCTTGTCCATCATCGCAGGCGGCCCGCAGACATATGCATGGGCCCGCCCGAGTATCTCGCCGGCGTACTTCTCGATAATCTCTTTCGTCACGTATCCTTTTTCTCCCGACCAGTTCTCAGGGGGTTCTTTCAGGACATGGACGACCCGCGTGCGATCGGGCAGTTGCTCGAGTTCGTCGCGGAATAGAATATCCTGTTCCGTATCATTTGCGTAGATCAGCACGACCTCTCTATCATCCTCCGTCTCGCTCAGGTACCGGAGCATACTCATACACGGCGTGATGCCGACACCCCCCGCTATGAACAGCACCTTTTCCGGATTGTCGTGCACGAGGCTGAAGCGTCCGTACGGCGCTTCGATGCGAGCCCGGTCGCCCGGTTTGGTCTTGTCGATCGTGTCGGTGAAGTTACCCGACTGCTTGATCGTCGCCTGGAGGATACCGGTCTTGAGAGGCGAGGCGGAGATCGTGAACGGATGCAGTTCCGACGGGCGGCCCGGCCGCTGGAACTTTACAAACATGAATTGACCCGGATTGCGGCGCGTT
Organism: uncultured Pirellulales bacterium; assembly: GCA_964526785.1. GTDB lineage: Bacteria > Planctomycetota > Phycisphaerae > Sedimentisphaerales > Anaerobacaceae > CAZGMJ01. The sequence goes on along the minus strand of CAZGMJ010000033.1, from coordinate 38,835 downwards.
TGGCGGCCGTCTTTGGGCTCGAAGGTCAGTGTATAGGTGTCATGCGACTGCTGTTGCACGTCGGTGATATCGAACCGTCTGCGTATCCATATCGGGACCGCCAGGTTGCGATAGGTAAAAATCCCCGCTGCAATCAGAAACAAACCCCACCAGTATATGTACATCCCCGTATGTTCCATGTCCGGGCCGATCCACGCGCTGTGGGCGAATCCAAAGAGAACGACAAATACCATGCCTTTGTGCATGAATCGCCACACGTTGTAGTCGGTCTTCAGCTTCCAGAAATACATGGCGAAAAGAACGCCGAAGATGAGGACGATCAGCGCGATCTTGCCCAGCGTTATCGACCAGGGAACGTCCAGCGAAAGCAGGCCAAGGCTTCCGTGATCGATCATGAGCAGTATGGGATGGACTATGAGCAGACCCGTCGCCAGCGGACCGGCTTTCTGGTGCAGTCCCGTAACCACGTCCAGGCCGAAAGGATAGTCCACCCACTTGAATCTTGAAGCTAGCACGGCTTGCAGCACGAGGAGAGCGAAACCCACCATTGCGCAGGCCAGAGAAAGATTCAGCAAGAATGAGTGGTTCGGCCGTGGACGGAACAACCACGCCAATACCAGTGGCGAGACAGCAACAAGCACGTAGCCGACGAACAACAGGCGGCCCCAGGTACGACGGTGCATCCAGGATATGTTCAGTTCGCTGCTTTTTCTGATTTCTGCCACGAAAACCCTTTCTTCTGGCGACGCCACATTGTCGGAATCGCCGCAGAATGTGCAAAGTTTCTGATTTGAAACAGCCCGAAAATACAGGATGGATGGATCACGATAAATGCGGGATTTGCCTAAAACGGGACGGGGAATTACTTATGCGCGGCTTGAAGACCTGACGGCATGTAGCCTCTGCCGCCGCGTTATTACCTTGCTGGCTCGTATCGTTTCGTCCGGACATGCTTTTGCGCTCGCGATCACTTTTTTGCGTAAATGCCGGAGGGCTGATTGAGAGATTTCCCGATTCAAAGATGCGAATCAGCCGCGTAGTATGGCCTTTTTGGTAAAAGAATGTACACGCATATTGAGCATCGGAAAGGAGCCTGCGGACATGGCAGTAGTAACGCGTCCCGATCATGAATTGAAGAAAGAAGCAATGTATCAGTTGGACTGGGATAGCCGTGTGGATACCTCCCATATCAAGGTGGACGCCTCCGAGGGTCGGATCATCCTGACGGGAACCGTGCCGACGTATCGGGCAAAACTGGCGGCGGAGACCGATGTGCTCTCGGTACCTGGAGCCACCGCAATCGATAATGCTCTGCGAATTGAACCTCGCCCGTCTGCAGAAGCTCCTGCGGACAATCAAATCCGCAGGAATATCATCGATCTGCTCGAATGGAACACGAGCATAGACATGACCGAGATAGAGGTCTCGGTAAACAAGGGCGAAGTTACCTTTGACGGCTCGGTGCCTACATATTGGCAGAAGGTTCTGGTGGAAGAGGCGGCTCTTGATCTGGCTGGCGTAGGCAAGGTAGTCAACAGGCTCTCGGTTGTGCCGACGGAGAACGTCGTGGACGAAGCTGTCGCCAAGGCCATCGTCGCCGCGTTTGACAACAACTTTCTGATCGATGTCGATTCGGTAAATGTCCAGGTCAGCGGCGGAGTGGTAACGCTCACGGGAACGGTGTCGTCCTGGACGGCCTACTTCAGTGCACTGACCATTGTGCGCCGCACCCTGGGCGTAACGGATATCCGCGACATGTTACGGGTCGAATAGAAGCCGCCCACCTCGAAGAAGCATTGCTCCCAATGAGACCATTCCATCGAAGGCTGCTGTATGTTGTCCTGCTGGGCGTGCTCGTGGTTGTGGGACTGACGTTCACCGATTTCGGTGAAGATTTGAAGCTTTCGAGCATTCAGGACATGGCCGCCGGGCTGAAGGTCCGCGTTGACACGCACTACACGCTTGCAGTCATTGTGTTCGTGCTTGCGTATATCGGCTTCAACTTGTGGTTTCCCGCCGCAGCGGTTCTTACATTGCTCGGCGGCTATCTGTACGGCACCGTGCAGGCTACGTTGTACGTCGCCACCGCTGCTGCAATGGGTGCGATGCTGAGTTTCTGGGTGAGTCGAGACTTCGCGGGCAACTGGGTTCAGCGCAAATGGTCGCGCCGGCTTGAAGCGTTCAACCGCGAACTGCATAAGCGCGGATACGTGTACCTGCTGCTGGTCCGACTCACGATGATTATGCCCTTCGGGCTTGTGAATTTTCTCGCGGGCCTGACGAAAGTCCGTGCTCGCACCTTTCTCTGGACCACGGTGCTTGGCTCGCTTCCTTCCATTCTCGTGTTCAGTTACGCCGGTCGCCGGCTCTTTGCGATCGAGTCGGTGGATCAGGTTCTGACGGCCCGAACGATCGTCCCCTTCGTACTCCTGACGGGGTTTGTGATATCCGTCGTAGTGGCCAAGCATGTTGTTGAACGCAAGACCGCCGCGTGACGGTTGAATCTATCCTCCGGGTAGAAAAGCGACCCGCTACTGTGTTTGCGGCTCATTGGGGCCGGCTATCGTTGTCAGACGCTCAAGCGTATCGGACAGGTTCTCGAGTTGACGTGAAGCACCGTCGAAATCCTTCGCCCCGAGCGCATCAAGATAGCTGTTGAACGCCGTATCAGCCTCCGTGATGAGCGCGTCCAGCGACTTTTGCGCGGCAGGCGGCTGCTCAATGTCGAGTTTTGCCTGCCCTTCGCCCAGTAATCCCTGCAGGGCCTCGTCGAATGAGTTGGCGTAGCTCAGTTTGTCATCGTGCATGACGGCCACAAGCCGCAATTCGGGGTACGCCGCAGTCTCCGCCTGCAAATAGATCGGCTCGACATAAAGCAAGGTATCCTCGATCGGTATCACGAGAACATTGCCCCGGATCACCCTCGAACCCCGCTGATCCCATAAAGACAACTGACCCGATAGCACGCGGTCCTGATCTATCTTTGTCTCGACCTGTTGCGTTCCGAGCACTCGCTTCTCCTTGGGGAACTTGTACGCGAGCAATCGCCCGTAGTCGCCAGGGTCGCACATTCCGGCGATCCATCCGATCAAAACCTGTCTGTCCTTGGGCGTAAACGGCTGCATAAGTACGAATTGCGGTTCATCGGAATCGGGCGGCTCCCACATAATATAATACGGCTCCACCGGTTGCGTCTGATTGTAGTACTTTTCCGTCGCTCGGACCCAAAGGTCCTCCTGATTGTAGAACACCGCCGGATCGGTCATGTGGTACTTTGCGTAAACTGCTCCCTGAAGTAACAGCAGATCGGAGGGGTACCGTATGTGTTTCATCATGTCGTCGGGCATCTCCTCGCGATTCTTGAACAGGTCCGGGAAGACCTTGCTCCACGCCTGAATGAGGGGGTCGTCAGGTTCGAAAATGTAGAACGTGACGCTTCCTTCGAAGGCGTCGACGACCGCCTTAACCGAATTGCGTATATAGTTGACTTGCGCCATATCCGCTCGTGTCCGGTCGCTCTGCCGGCGGAATCTCCGACTGAAGGACGACGCCTGAGGCTGCGAGACGATCGGTTCGCTGTACGGATACTTGTGCGAGATCGTGTATGCGTCGATGAACCAGTAGAGTCTGCCGTTTGCCAGTACGATGTACGGGTCATTGTCGAATTTCAGGAAGGGGGCAAGTGTCTTGACGCGTTCGCGAATGTGCCGATGGAACATGATCCGACTTTCGGACGTCGGGTACGTCGACAGGAACAGGCGTGTGCCGTCAAACTTCCAGCCAAAAAGGAATTTTCGCCAAATGTTACTGATCTCAACTCCGCCCTGGCCCGGATAACGGATGTACACGTTCTGCTCACCGCTCGGATAGTCCAGTTCTTTCTCTTCCGTATTAACTATGACGTGTGTGTCGGTCAGTTCACCGTAGTAGAGCTGAGGCCGGTCTATCTCCAACTCGGCGTACTCGCTCTTGGGGGGGATATCCTTGATCAGCAGATTGGGCAGGCCTTCGGGAGTGAACTCGCTGACCGTGGTGAGCGTAATCCCGTGGCCATGCGTGTATTTGAAACGACGATTGACAAAGGTCTGACTCTGCTGGGGAAGATTGCCAAGTTGCATCTCCCGCGCCGACACCATCACGGCTCGGTACTGATCATCAAATGTGTATCGGTCGATATCCACGTCCGTAAACTCGTAGTACAGCCGTATTTCCTGGAATTGCTTGTACACCGAATCCAGAGCCCGCCAGTCCCAGAGACGAATATTGTCGAAAATGTTCTGGTCCTGCTCGATCATCTGCTCGGTAAATTGATCGGAGACCGGGAAGCGGCGCTCTTCGATCTTATCCAATCCGAAGCCTCGCTGAGTGAATTCGATGTTGTGTTTGATGTAAGGCTTCTCCATGCTGATTTCATTGGGTTGAACGCGCAGCCACTGAAAAGCCGCCGGCACGATTCCCAGCAGTACGAACCAGACCGCTACCATGAACACCGCAATACCGATTAAAGGCACTGCCGGTCCGTGGGACGCACTGACGCCCCGCGAAGAGAGCACTTTGCCAAATGCGTTTTTGACCTTTGGGACCAGTAGGGCCACACCCGCCACCGCCGACAAAACCATAACGACACTATACATGGGCATACGTACATGCGCATCGGTCCACCCGGGTCCCGCAACCGTACCCAGTTGCGAATACATCAGGTGGAAGCGGTCGAGGTACTTGCCCCACGCCAGAACAAACAGTAAAGCCGCTGCGCTCCAGTAGATTGAGCGATATCGACCTTGGTTGTCCGCCTCAGGCTCGCGGAATTGGATTTCGTTTCCCCTGATGCGCACGAAAGTGGTGGCTACAGCGACTGCGAGTGCTATCACCACCACCAGCATAAGCAGCGCGTAAACCGCGTCGTAAACGGGTAGTGTAAAGAAGTAGAAGCCGGTATCCCGCCCCAGGATCGGGTCCTCGGTACTCGTTGCGACCCGGTTGAGCAACAGTAGAATCCGATCCCAATGAACTACCGCCCATTGGCCTGCAATATAGGCGCCGGCGACTTTCGCGCCCGCCTTGATGATCCGCCTGTCCCTGGGAACGGGCAGCGTGAGAACGGTGATTATAGCTAACCCGATTGCTGCGCCTGCTACTGCCAGTACCCCCTTGGTCAGTACGACTTTCCAGAACCGCCCCTGGTAGCCAACCGCCTCAAACCACAGGGCCTCGCCCCAAAAGCTCATGAACCAGAAAAAAGCTATCGAGGCGATTGCAATGCACACCCCTGCCACGGCCAACAGCCGTCGCTTTCTGACCAGTCCCAAAGATATGCACGCCGCTGCACAAGCGAGAAGAACGATGAGAATCGTCGTATACATATTGTCCTTTCAGGTTAGTTTTTTTTGACGCACGGACTTACGACACCGCAATCCGGCATTGATCGAACCGATCCAGTCACAAAACCGCGAAAACCATAAGCATAGAGACCGTCCGTTGCCGGCCTGGGGCGATCTGTCCATCTGGCGCTGACAGCTCCTGGCGGTAATCGTCGTACCAAACAGAGATCAAACCGCAACGCTGCAGAGACGGACGATCATGCATTTGATCTTATCAGAGGCGAAGAGACCTTGAATAGGCAGCTTGCGTATTTCGACTGCTCCGATTGCCTAATTCGAACTTCGCCGCTCGCAGAAGACAGCACACCAATACGACCGATGCGGAAATGAGGATTTGCGCTGCCCTAATTAGGCAAATCCCTTATTTAACCGGCCCTCAGCAGCCCTTAACCTTGAAAATGGTGCAGAGTACGAATGTACCTTGTTCAAAACTCAATCAGACAGAAGACGTCGAGGATGTCGGAAAGGACTTCAGTAATGAATCTCCAACGATCAAAGCAGACAAGGACCATGACGCTGCCATCCTGCGTCGGCGTCCTGCTGGTTTTCAGCCTGACGATATTATCCGTGCCTGCTTCCGCTTTCGCCGCAGAGGATGAGATCGACGACCAGGACATTACCAGCCATATCGAACTGGAATTCTGGGCCGACCAAGCGGTTCCCGCCAACGCCATCAACGTGAAAACCGTTGATGGTATTGTTACTCTCAGCGGTTCGGTAAGCAACATTCTCGCCAGAAGACGATCCGAAGATATTGCCGCGGCGGTTATCGGCGTGCGGGCGATTATCAATCGAATTGTAGTCAGACCCAAATCGCACCGGTCGCACGACGAACTGGAGAAGGCCGTGCACAATGCCTTGCTTAAGGATCCTGCGACGGATTCCTACGAAGTTGAAGCCGGCGTCAATGACGGGGTGGTCAGGCTTACCGGCACAGTAGATAGCTGGCAGGAAAAACAACTCTGTGCGACCGTTGCACGGAGCGTCGCGGGCGTCCGAGAAGTCGATAACCAAATCACAGTCAGTTACGATGCTTCCAGATCGGATTACGAGATTCAGCAGGACGTGGAGTCGCGATTGGCCGGGGATGTCAGAGTGGACGATGGACTGATAGAGGTCGGTGTTGAGGATGGCGAGGTGATCCTCAGCGGTACCGTGGGGAGTTTGCAGGAAGAACGCCGAGCATATGCCAACGCCTGGGTGGCGGGTGTGGACGCCGTAGAAACAGACAGGCTGGAAATACAGTGGTGGGCTCGCGACGACATGCGAAGACGCAGCCTTTATGAAGATCGGCCGGAAGACAAGATCGCTCAGGCTGTTCGCGATGCCTTGTCCTATGATCCTCGTGTATCGGCATCACATGTCAACGTAGAAGTCGAAGACCGTCGGGTGACGCTGACCGGTATTGTGGATAATCTGGCAACCAGGCAGGCTGCCGGCCGGGATGCACGCAATACGACGGGCGTCTTTCGTGTGATTAACAACGTGAAGGTACGTCCTCTCGATGTTCCGGGAGATAATAAGCTTAGAGCCAGGGTGGCAACGGCATTGGAGAATGATCCGTACATCCAGAGGCACAATCTGGATATCGGGGTAGACAGCGGCCGTATATATCTCTCCGGCCAGGTGCACACGTCGTGGGAAAAGCAGCGGGCTGCAAGCGTCGTGGAGACCGTCAAGGGCGTCGTTCGCGTCATCAACAACCTGGACTATGACCGAAAGTGGCAGTGGAAGCCGGATTGGGAAATTCGCGAGCGGGTGCAGGACGAACTGTATTGGAGCCCCTTTGTCGATTCGGATGAAATCGAGGTGGGCGTTAACAACGGTATCGTCACGCTCTCCGGCACAGTAGATAACTACTCCGAGTCGCAAAGCGCCGAGGACAACGCATACGAAGGCGGAGCAAAAGACGTCGATAATAACTTGACGGTTGCACGAGAGCATTACGGCCCATATCGCCAGAGTCCGTACGGCCGCTATGATTACTTCCCTCCGCCGGTGCCGTAGCAATACAAAAGTCGGGCCATGGCCGAGCAAATGCAACAGAGGCGGTAGCGCCAAAGGCTCCCGGGCTTGATTGGGTCGATATCCATGATATCGGAAAAAGTTGGCATGCATCGGATCCAAGAATAATGCAAGAAAAGACGGAGTTGCGAATATGGTGGAAGATAACATAGTGGAAGCTCAAGCCTCGCCGAATATTCCGGAGCCTGTCGCAGGTATTTGGCGATGGCTGTTCGGGACGGGAATCGTGATGTTGATACTGGGCGTCGCTGCAGTTTTTCTACCCTTTGTGGCGACCTTGACCATCCAGGCATTGCTTGCGGTGATCTTCATAATCGCCGGGGCAGTTCAGATTGTGCATGCGGTCAAGGCCAATCAGCCGAAAGGTTTCGCCCTCAGGCTACTCGGCGCCGCTCTGTATCTGGGTGCCGGTATTCTGTTGCTTGCCTATCCTTTCGAAGGAGCTTTGACGCTTACCCTGGTTCTGGCGGCGCTGTTCATTATTGCAGGAGCTTTCAAGATTACGCTCGCCCTTCACGTCCGACCGGTTCCGAGTTGGGGTTGGATCCTTGTCAGTGGCATACTCGCCATCCTTCTCGGTGTCCTGATATGGGCGGGGCTGCCCGCCACTGCACGTTGGGCGATAGGTCTGCTCGTAGGCATAGAATTGCTGTTTACCGGCTGGACGATGATCATGTTTGCAGTCTCCGTACGCGATGCTGAACATAATGGAACGCTCGCAGCGGAGACTCGCATATAGGCCCCACGGTAGACGCGCTCAGGATGTTATACAAAGCAATAGGTGGCCTTAAACAGGAGAAGATATGCGTATTGGTCTGGCATACAACCTGAGGCGGGAGGAAAGTGAGTCACAGGCTGAATTGTTGACAAAGCAAGATATAGAGCGCCTCGTTGAGGCGTTGGAGAAGCTGAACCACACGGTCACTCCGATCGAAGTTACCGGAACGCCTCGTCAGATCGTTGAGCGTATCATTTCGGCGCGTCCCGAATTGATATTCAATGTCGCTGAGGGCGTAACGGGAAGCACGCGCGAGGCATACTATCCCGCCATGTACCGGCTGCTGGGCATCCCCTTTACCGGCAGCGATGCCTCCACGCTTTACGTGGGCCTCGACAAACGCCTGACTGAGGAGATACTGCTTAAGCGGGGTATTCGCATACCGCGCGGCGCTCTGGTCACCCGCGAGCAACCCGATCTGCCCGACGATCTGCCTCTTCCTCTCATTATCAAGCCCAACTACGAAGGTTCGTCCAAAGGAATCACGCAGGATTCTGTTGTGGAGGATAGATCTCAAGCACAAGAGACCATCGAGAAACTGCTCGATGAGTATCCGGCCGGCCTGACGGTCGAACAATTCATTGAGGGCCGGGAAATCACGGTTCCGTGGCTTGAAGCCTGGCCGGGCGGCTTGCTGGAAGTGGTTGAGTGGAAGATATCGCATCCGGGCGATCACGACATCCTGGACTACGATATTAAACGCGAAAACGGAGATAAAGACGCCATCTCATCCGAATGTCCCGCCAGGTTGACGCCGCGCCAGCGACAGGATGTACTGGCTCTGGCCGACCGGGCGGTCCAGGCGCTCAATCTGCGCGATTTGGGTCGGGTTGATATTCGTCTCTGTCAAGATGGAACACCCTATCTTCTGGAGGCAAACGCGCTGCCCGGCTTGCGGCCTTCCTTCTCGATGATGGTTGCCGGACGAGAGAAGGGGCTGGAATTTGAAGAGGTGCTCGCGCTCGTTATCCGATCGGCGGCCAGACGCTACGGCCTGCACGTAACCCCGTCTGTCAGACCGCGGGGACCGCACCGGACCAAACGAGATTCGGCCCGCCGGGCGGGCGTCATTGTTGGCCGCTTTGAGACCGGACGGCACAACGCAATCACCGATGTCGAGGGAGTCAGGGTCGGGCACGTAACACATATCGAGGACATCCAGTCGGACAAGGAAGATGAGTCACCCACTGCTGTCCGAACGGGTGTTACCGCTGTCGTGCCGAGTGCGGGAGATTACTTTAACAATCACCTCGTGGCTGGTGGCTTCGTCCTCAATGGCATCGGAGAGATGTCGGGTCTGACGCAGGCCATGGAGTGGGGCTGGATAGAAACACCGATCCTCCTGACCAACACGATGTCCATCGGCTCGGTGCATCGCGGAATGATCGAGTATATGCTGAAGTGCCATCCGGAACTGGGCCGCAGACTCTCGGTCACAATCCCCCTCATCGGCGAGACCGACGATTCCTTTTTGAATGATGTCAGGCTCGATACCAATCAAGCGGACGACGCCGTCGCCGCCATCGAAAATGCGTCCGACGGGAGTGTGCCGCAGGGATCGGTCGGTGGGGGCACAGGCATGATTTCGTTCGATTTCGCCGGTGGAATCGGCAGTGCCAGTCGTGTGCTGCTGCGCAAAGCCGGTGGCTATACGTTGGGTGCTCTGGTACAGTCCAATTTCGGGCGCATGCGGAATCTGACCGTCGAAGGCAAGGTAGTAGGAAAGGAACTTGACAGGCTCTACCCCTATGAGACCCGCCGGGTGGACGACCGAGGTTCGGTTATCGTAATCCTCGCTACGGACGCTCCCCTGTTGTCGACGCAATTAACGCACATGTCGAAGCGCGCTGCTCTCGGACTCGGACGAGTCGGTACGCATGCGGCCGCAACCAGCGGTGAGATTGTCTTCGCGTTCTCGACCGCAAATCGCACTTCGCGTGTTGCCAAGGAGCAGACAAGGCATTTGAGCCTTTCATTCGTAACCGATCAGGGTATAGACTCCCTCTACGAAGCAGCGGTCGAGGTGACCGAAGAGGCTGTCCTCAATGCGATGTTCTATTCGAGTGGTATGGACGGGCGCAACGGACGACATGCTCCGCCTTTGCCTACGGACGCGGTACTGAAAATGTTAAACCGTACGGATAATAGCACGCAGTAGCCGACCCTGCCTGCCCCGTAATACGTCTGCATATAGTGAGGAGATGACATGATTATCACAAGCGAGAAGACAACCCTGCACGCACCGACTCACGGCTGGGACTACGGTCACGCCGGTCCGTATATGGATCGACGTGAGCGTGTCGACGCAATTCTCTCGGAAGTGCGTAGCCGCGGCTATGATGATCTTGTGCGAGAAGCCCGCACGCACGGCCTCGGACCGATCCGCGCTGTGCACACTGTCGAACTCATCGACCATCTCCGTGCCTGCCGTACGCTCGACGAGGACCAGGGCGTGTACCCGTATGTGTTTCCGTACCATCCCGAGTTCTCAACCGCCCGGACGGATCTCAAGCAGGCCGGTTATTACTCCTTTGATGTCGGCACTGTCGTACGTAAAGACACCTTCGTATCGGCCGTCGCGTCGGTGGATACAGCCGTGACGGGCGCCGAAGAACTTCTGGACGAACGTGCGCAACAGGTCTTTGCAATATCCCGCCCGCCCGGGCATCATGCCGACCGTGCAGTGTATGGCGGTCTGTGCTTCTTCAACAACGCTGCCGCCGCTGCGCGAGTACTCTCCGATTACGACCGCGTTGCCATCCTCGACCTGGACTTTCATCATGGCAACGGAACGCAGGGCATTTTCTACCATGATCCGCATGTCCTCTACGTATCCATACACGGCGATCCGGAAAGGCACTTCCCTTTCTTCTGCGGGCATCCGGACGAAACCGGTGCGGATCTCGGCGAGGGTGCGAATTTAAACATCCCACTTGCCCCGGGTACGGACTTCGAGCAGTATCATGCACACCTGAACCGGGCCTTTTCTCGCATAGGCCGTTTTGCTCCGCGGTTTCTTGTTGTTTCCATCGGATTCGATACCTTCGTCAAAGACCCACTTGGAGATTTCCGCCTGCCCGCCGACAGCTTTCGCAGCCTGGGTCGGGAGATTCGTCAAACCGGCTACCGCGTCCTCGCATGTCTGGAAGGAGGATACGACATAGACGACCTCGGTTCGACTGCTGCAGACTTCATAGAGGGGTTGCTGGATCTATCGTGAAGCGGCAAGGCATGCCCTTTCCGCCATCTTAAAAGGAGGAAAAGCGCGGCCCCCAAAGGCACATTACACACTGGCCTCCTGGATCGAGACCAACATCCCGGAAGGCCTCACGGTGTTGATCTTGCCCAGGACGCATCGCAAGCGGTTGCGGACCAGCAACTGGCTGGAGAATCTCAACGGGAAAGTCAAGAAGCGTACCGCCGTTGTCGGCCTGTTCCCAAATGTCGAATCGGTCCTGCGTCTGGTCGGCGCCGTACGGATGGACCCGATGAACGATGGCTGACCGGAAAACGATACTTGAATAGGAACGCGCAGGCGAACGACTGACCCGCTTATGCAAAATGAACGAATTTACAGCCAAACTCTTGCATGGCCCCAGGCGTACGGAGTTGGGAAAAGCAGACCATGCTCTCAATAGTCTTCGAAGTGTTTCATCCAGTCAGGCCATGTGGGCAGAGGAGCATGCGTTTCATAGGTTCGATGCCATTTCAACCTCCATAGTTCCTTGAGGCCGATTTTACGCGCCGACCAATCGAGAAACACTCCATTGACATGTCCGTCATGTCGGTTGAGGCAATAAGCCTTCATATAGTCAGAATTGCTGGTGTATATCTCCCCGTCATATGCCGGGGGCATGTCAGACAACAAGGCGTACCCGGCATAGTACTGTTCGCCCAGTAACAACGGCACTCGGTTGGCGCCGCTGACACTGGGGGTTCGCCAGTTGTTCATGGTCGGACGATTGCTGCGGCCCGGCATGATCTTAAACTCCATAGGGGGATTGCGAACCCAGGCATTGATGCCGTAGCTCCCGCGAAGACCCTCAAAAGACGGCCTCTCTTCTCCGTATACACCCCAGGCTGCAAAAGGTTGAACAGCACCTTCGGTTGCGGGTTTTGTCGCCGTCGGGCAGCACAGGACATCTACGCTGCCCTCATAATAGGGCCTCAGGATAGCGACCCATGTGTCACTGTAATCCTTTCCCGTCCACCAACCCTCCTGGAACTTGCCGTCATAATCATTGGTGTACATGGAAAAATAGAGACCCCATTGCTTCAGGTTGGAAAGGCAGGCAACCGTTGCCGCCTGTCGCTTTACCCTCTGCAAAGCAGGCATCAGTATGGCCATCAACAAAGCAATAACGGCGATGACCACCAGAAGTTCGATCAACGTAAATCCCTTTTTCGCCTCCATAGTCTGATTCTCTCTTTGGTTCGGCCCGTTCTGCCGAACCGAGTCCTTTCTATGCAGAGACCGCTTTTCAAATGTCCATCGCATCTGTACCGGCCGTACTCACATGCCCCGACACTTGGCCACTACGGCCAGATATCTTTTTCCAGCCAGGTTTCCGCCAGCACGGCAAAGTCCTTGATCCCGATTTCATTGTCGTCGTATGGATTGGCGTAAGGCGAAACAAACAAAACGTACCCGTCGTAACCGTTTCCCGAAGAATCGGCAACATTACCGCTGCCCGCCTCGTCGAGTTTGTACCATGCTACCGGGCCTGGGGCTGGTTCTCCTGCGGCGTTTGCCAGATCGGCGACACCGGCAGACGACAGAGCATAGTCATAGATGCGGATGTCATCGAGCCTGCCGTCGAATGCATTCGCTCCGCCGGTGCTCGCGCCGAAATATACGCCGGGCGTGTAACGCTGCTGGTGTATGCCCGAGAAGTTCAGCGTGTTCTCCCAGTTGCCGTTGACATATACCTGCGTTGTGTCGCCGTCAAAAGCAAAAGCCGCGTGATACCAGGTGGAAGGCTCGAACGACCTGCTGTCGGTAAACGCAAGGCCCTGCTCGCCGGAAGCCATCGTATCCAGCATGATGCTCGCACGCAGCCGTCCGCTCCCGTCGATATTGTGAACCAGTGCGGGACGCGCGCCGGGAGCCGGTCCTCCCCCCGACCAGTAAATCAGGTCCTGACGACCGCTGTCCGCGTCCATGAGTTCGTCTGGCTTGAACCAGATCGAATACGTGAACGCGTCACGCGGAAAAGGGGCCGCCGGTACGAAGATGCGATCTCCGGCTCCGTCGAGTTCAAGACAGCCGTTGCCGTCGAAACCGCCGGTTGTGTCCCACGTGAAACTCTCCAGCCAGCTATCCAGCAGCAGGTTCAGGTCGCTGTAATCCACATCGCAGTCGCCGTCCAGATCGCCCGCGGGAGCGTATTCGGGGATGCAGCGAGACGGATACAATCTGAGGCTGTCGATGAAGAGCCTGCCTTTGCCGCCTGCCCCGGGTGCCTGGCCTTCTTCGCCAACGCCTATGTAGATCTTGGCTACGTTTGCGAGATCCACACCGAGATCGCTGAACCGGGCCAGATCGATGTTCCACTGCTGCCAGGCGTGCCATATAACGCTGTTGGGATCGTCGTAGTACACGGTCTGGAGTGCTCCCTGTCCGTCCTCCAGCGCGACATACATTCGGTCGACGGTATTGTCCAGATTGCCGTAGAACCACAGCGACAGCGCCCTGACGCCCGCTGTCGTCCAGTCCCTGGGTGCGGCAAAAGTACGTACAACCTGCGAATGTGCTGCCTCGCCGGTGTTGTCATAGAAGAACGGCATCGATTCCTGCCCGCCCTGTACGATGACAGTCTCCATGTAGTTCTCGCCTTCGTCGACGCTCGCACCCAGATCGTAGCCCGCCATACCTCCATTGGTAGCGACTTCATAGCCGTCAATCCAGGTGTCCCAAACCGTATCCGGCGAGTAATTGTTGTAGTCCTCGAAATCATCGACGACGAAGTACTCCGGCGTGTCGAAACTCCAGACGTCGCCCCGCCACGGGTCGGAACCGCCGGCCTCGCTTAGTTCGTCGATGCGCCAGTAGTACGTCTGCCCCAGTTCCAGCGGCCCCGGGTCGTAACTGTTGGCGTCCTGTCTGCCGCGGCCCGGCGGGATGTTTGGATCGGTCGCGTCATTCACGTCGTCGAAGCTGCTGCCAAAGTATACTTCATGTGCAGTGGCATTAAGGCCCGCCGACCAGCTTATGTCCGCATCGAGCGGCACGCCGGTCGCTCCCTCTTCGGGAGCGGCGTGCCACGCCTGCGGTCCGGGTGTAGCCGTAATTACCGTCTCTCCGTCGACAAGATCGACGTTGACTTCTCCGCTGCCTCCATATCCCGTAATCCAGCCGTTGAAGACGTAGATGTTAATGATGCCCGTTTTGTCGGTGGTTATGACCAGTTTGCCTGCTGTGACGTCCATGGTAGCGGGTCTGCCGCTGTTCTGCGCGTCCATCTGGAAATCTTCGACCGTAATGGTTCCTCCGTCGAGTTGAACGTGGCCGTATGTATTGGATCCCCCGTTGTTGCCCCTTCTGACAACATAAAACGTGCCCGCGACGTTAATGGAACCGCCCAGCATATGCAGATAAGCCGCTCCAATATCCGAACACCGAAACATGGAGCCGACTTCAATGACGCCGCCGGTCATAATCAGTTCTCCATACTCGTTGTGGTGCAGACCCAGAGTAAAGGTATTGCCCGTGGTAATCGTGCCGCCGCTCAACGTAATATATCCCTGGCCCGGCGCATTCCGAGGAGCGTACACGTTGTCCGCCGACAGTGCGCCGCCGCTCATATCAAGGTATCCCGTGCCCCGATTGCCTACCCAAAGGCCCGGTCCGCCGCCTCCGGTCTTGTGAACCGTCAGGGAACCGCCCGTCATAGTGGCTCTGCCTGTGTCGCCGTCACTGTCACCTATGATGACATCGAGCGCCTCGGCGCTCACGCTTGCGTCAATCAGAACTCCGGGATCCGAATTGACGTACGCATCGTCGCCGTCGGTGGGCAACCCGCTGTCCCAGTTTGCCGTCGTGCTCCATAGACTGTCGGCGCCGCCGCCGGTCCACGCAATATCCGCGGCAAGAGTGGATACAGGCAGCGCCGGCACCAGAACAATGAGAACCAATAGACATAGTCTTGTACACATGGTTGTCTCCTCCAGATCATTTAGGTTGTTGTTGCGATTCTCCGGATGTCCTTTTCACATATGCAGAATGAATAGTGTTCTTCCTTACGGCCACAGTCCCTTATCCAGCCAATTAATGCTGAGAACGGCGAAGTCCGCAGCGTTGACAACACCGTCGCCGTTTATATCGGGATCTCGGTTGGACATAGCCGCCGGCCTGGCGATATTGTCCTCCATTTGCCTGAGCAGGCGCCACACATGCCCTCGCTTATCGCAGAAATAGAGGTTGGATTCGGACTTCTTTCTGCCGTCCCCGTCCGCCCAAAAAGCATAGAAGTCAGGATGAGCATTCACGGGACGCCTGGCATATGTATGGTTTCGCTCGCTGTCTTTCGTGAGCCTCTTGACTCGTCTCCAGGTCTGCCCCTTGTCGCCGCTGAGCCACATCGCCATCTCGCCGCCCGTGTTGTACGCCTGCGGCCCCGTCTCCGTAGGGCCGATGATACGCCATGCTGTGTCACTTTCGAGATAGAGCGATCCCATGTCGTAGTTGTTGTCTGAAGTGGTCACTGTTGTTATTGCCCATTTTCGCCCCGTCCATCGGGCCACTCTCCAGGTGCGCGGGTCGTTCTGCGGACCCGGCCGCCATCCCCGGCTCGTCACGAATTGGATCACCGGCCTTCCCAGTTCATCGAACTGAATGTCATTGAGATAGACATTCAGCCCTTCAGATTGGTAGTCATGTACGAGCGCGGGATTGTCGGGACTTGTCAAAGGTAGATCCAATACTCTTCCGTCCGCTGCTTTCCACGTGTGGCCGAATTCGGGCGTGTCGTGCGTTTCCATGTAATACAAATTGGTCCTGTGGTCCAGCCCTTGGCCGTTGGGGTGGTAGTTGAATGCGGCCCCGGCCTTGTCTGCGGAAACGGCGCTGATCTGGTAATGACCCTGGTGGATTGCAGCCAGTCGGGTCCACTTCCACTCGACGCCGTCGGGGCTCGTCATCAGGAAGCTGGTCCGTGCGGCCGGATCGCCGTAGTGCGTAAAGAAGCAGACGAACCCGGCTGAAGGAACGTGCCAGGCCTGCATGTACGAAAAGTTGTTCAGTGGTTCACCACCGTCCCTCGTCGCGTCGATTCGTTCGAAGCCGTCTATGCTATATGGTTCCGTGCTCTTGTGAATGTAGGCGGGTCGGCCTGTACCGTGAGCAGTCGAGAAAATCCAGATGTATCCACCGTCATCGACCGATATCACGGGATTATCGTGGGCGTCGCTTGTGCCCTTGTCCAAAAGGATTGTGGGCCTCGGCACCATTGCCGTGTTGTGATCGTAATAGGAGACCATGTGAAGCAAACGCGTGTTGCTTGACTCGGTTGTCCCGCCGTAACAGAAGAAGGTTCGGTTCACCTTCTCACAGTAGACTGCAAACGGCTTGTGCTTCGCACAATAGGTGCCGAGGCCGCCGCTGTATTTGTAGACGTACTCGCCGCCGACGTTTCCCACGCCGTACCAGATGCCGCGATAGCCGTGAGCCTGCGATATGTCAATCGACTCACTCCAGCACGCCGATGGCAACAAACCGACAGCCGAGACTGCGAGCAGGACGGCTAACCGTTTGCTCCTCAACTCAACAAGCCGTGCCATTCAATTCTCCTCACATCCTTCGTGGCCGGTTGGATCCGGACTGCGGATTCGAAAAGGCCGCTCGCAACATGCAACCGAATCCAGCACTCGCATTGTAGTCCTTCACAGCCTGCACAGTCAAGGATAATCACATCAAAGCGGTATTCTCACGCGGTATCCCACGCATCTCGGCTTGAGATGTCCACGCCCGTCCCGCAGACCGAAGCGTAACGCTCCGACGGCTGACTGACCTGCCTATATCTCGAAGGCAATGTCAAATGGCAACGCGGCAGCGAGCATACATTCGGACTCGGATCGCATGTCACCGCCGATGGCCTTCTATATGTCATGGCCGACAACGGAAAACTGACCCTCGTCGAGGCCTCGCCGGACGGATATACCCGGCTCGCCGGTGTAAAAGTGCTGGACGGCCCTGGCGCGTGGGCCCCATGACCGTCATACCTGGTGGATTGATCCTCCGGGACCTGAACAAGATGATATGCCTCGCCATTGAACGGGCCCGGACCACTGTCTCCGGATTCTAACTCGGAATCTGAAGTTACCCGCCTTCTATGATGACAATCCTCGGCTTGACTCAACCCGCGGCAACCTGGCGACTAATCGCTCTCGCCCCGAAGCCGCAATCTGTAGTCTTCCGTCAGGCCGTCAAGCATCATGGTTGCCAGCGTGCAACCCATGCAGTAATCCCGAACGCCGAGGGGCCTGCCCGAGACAGAGTCATAGTGTTCGCTGATCCCGTGCTTTATCGCATTAGCGATGGTCTTGTCCGCAATGTCGGCGGCGAGGTCTTTGTGCCCATAGCTCGCAAGACCGCATGCAATCTGGTAGTTGGTCGGCGGCCAGACATCGCCGCGCCAAAAGCGGTTGGACTTCCATCGATGATCCGTGCTGTCGACCGTCGGGACGGGCAATGGCGTCTGCCACGGATCGCTGGCGAGCACCTCGGCCATGCGGTCCGCCATCGCTCTGGTGGGAACGCCTGCTGTCAATGGAATCCAACTGCCGATAGTCGCCACCGGGACCTTCTCCATCGTATCACGCTCGACCGACAGAAATGTCCCCGCCTTCTCGTCCCACATGTGGTCGCGCATCGCCCCAACGGCCTTGTTGATCCTCCGCCTGCGTCGCTCCGCCATCTGTCGGTCGCCCGCGATTTCCGCCAACCGGACGAGACTCCGTTCGCCCATAATGAGATATGATGTGTTGCCGGTCACACAGATGTCGCCATACCACGCACCTTCATCCGGGCCTTTCCGCGAGGGATGAGTACTCAGCGTGAGATCGTCCATGTTGCATTCATAGTCAAACGTCTCCCATCGTGCGTGTTGCAGTTTTCCGCTGTACGAACCGACCGTAACCAGCCCGATGTTCGTCACATCCCGCTCGCGCCAATACCAGTCATGGAATCGCTCCAGCCGATCCAGACACTGCTCGACAAGATCCTTGTCGCCGTTGCGCCGATAGATACGTTCGACGCCCCAGGCCAGAATCGGTATCTGCGAGAACTGCCGGACCTCTTGAGATTCGGTCTTGATCGCGACGGTAACCATATCATGCGCATATTCAGGCATCTTTCGATTCCAGCGATCCTGAAAGTCCCAGTAATTCTGAAAGATGTCGCGAATCATCTTCTTCTTGCCGGGCAGAATACTCAGAAGATCCACCACGAACATCGTATCCCATATCCACTGGCCCTTGTAGTACGGCCCGCCGGGAACGATCCATGTATTCTCCAGGGGCGGGGTCGGCGGCCTTATCTTATCAAGAATGCACCTGTGAAAGACGGCCTCGGTCAGAGCCAAAGCCTCTTCGCAGTTCGATTCGAACAGCGAGCGAATGTCAGGACGGGCGCTGTCCTGCGCTGCGCTGTGATCTGCTCCAACAACCAACTTCTCCAGCCAGGGCGAAAGTGCTATTCCACCGCCGGCGACTTTGAGGAATTTCCGTCGTCTCATTGAGGCCTTCCGGGAAGTAGCTTCTTGAGCAGCTCGATCTCTAACTCCGCCTTGGGGGCAAACCGGCGCGAATGAACATACTGCAACAGGCTGTGCAATAGCTGGCGCACCGCGGGTTTGTCCTGATTGCCGGGCAGATCGATCGCACATATCAACATCTTGCCTTCACCGACTCTGGTTTCTGCGATCAGCCCGAGCTTGTGATTGCGCGCGAAATTGTCGATCACCTGAACCGTTGGGCGATAATCGTCCGGCGCGTCGTCAAGAATAAGCGGTCGCGAGTTCTTTACCACGTGCCACCACTGCCAGTTGCTGTGAAATTCCGTCGGAAAGGCGGCCAGCGCCGGCGTTTGGGGATCGCAGAGAATGCCCAATGTTCCCGGCGGCGGTTTCACGCCCCGTTTGCGAGCCGCTATACCAAACATCGGAGACCAGAACTCACATTGAAAGCCGCCCTCGATGCTGTGCGGCAGTTGATCGAGACGAGGCAACAGCAGGACCGTGCCGCCGGATGCCAGATGATCCCTGGTTTCAGTAGCCGTAAAACTGTCCGTCACCATCACATCGTCCGGCACAGTGATGTCCACGTCCGGCCGATAGACCCAGATCGGATAATCGTTGCGATACGTTGTCCCCTCGATAGCCAGAGTTATCGTCAGCTTCTGTGGCGCTTCGATGCGGCTCAGCGGCACCGAGAACATATCGACCTCGAAGACCTTGCCCTGCTCGATGGTGACCGGCTCGAAAACGTCGGCTGCAACCGTCTGTCCATCACTGCCCGTGACAGTCCATTTGATGCGGGCGTCGGGTAGATCGGCCGGGCCATAGTGGGCGACCTGCACGCGGCCGATAAAGGTCTCGTCTGTTGTCCATGTGTATTTCTTCATGCGGAGAAGCGGAACCGTCTCACAGCAGAATTGCCGCCATACATGCGGCTCGACCACGCCTTTGGGCTCCATGAACACGTTCAGCATGCCGACCAGCGCCGTGCCCTGGCCGGGGAAGTCCTGAATGTCGAGCAATTGAAACCCGCCCATGCCCGGCGTCCTGAGGGCCATTTCGATATCCGCTCGGTAACAGATAGCCGAAAGAGCTCCCGAGGAGCGCACAAAGTCATGTGACTGATCGAGCATGCCCGCCTCCCTGAGCCGTTCGCGGAATATCTCGTAATTCTTCGCCTTGAGCACACCGGTGAACTTCGGGATGTCCCGGTAATCGGGATAGACCTGGTACTGGCCGGTTTCATGACCGATCATGGGAACCGGGATGCCTTCGATCGATTCGCTGAAATCGAACATCGTCGAGGGAGGAAAACCCTCGATGGGAGCCTTGGGAAAATCGAGCACCGAAAATGAGCCGCGAAGTGGAAGCGAATCCTTCTTCACCTTTCCGGTCACCCAGAAGTCGTCGCCTTCAGCCAGGCTGGGATTCCAGTGCATGTTGTTTGATCCCTGCGCGTAAAGATGGCGCGGATCGGTTTTCCCGAAATGCTCGACCAGTTCGAACATCCCCTGCGTACGACCAAGTTCGTTGCCCAGCGTGAACATGACGAAAGAAGGGTGGTTCCCGAAGTTCTTGAGAATCAGTTCTCCCTCGCGTTTGCCGTAATCATAGAGCGAGACCTTCGTATCTACGGCTTCCACATCGAGCCGATCGATGTTGTGAATCGCCGCTTCCGTGTCCTCCGGGGCATGAAATCCGCTCCGCTTGTTGGGCAGTTCGGCCTGGAAATACACGCCCAACTCGTCGGCCGCTTCAAAGGCCGCCTCGGGCGGACACCAGGAATGGAAGCGAAAATGGTTGATGCCCCACGCCTTCGCGATCGACAAAAGCCGTCGCCAGCCGGCCTTGTCCATCGGTGGATAACCGGTCAGCGGGTAATTGGCGCAATCAATCCGACCCCGCAGAAATACCCTCTTGCCATTGATCAGCAGCCGGTTGCGCTCCCTGCCAAAATCGCGCATACCGAAATTGACCGATCGCTTATCACCATATGTCTCCCCACCCGCGGTTGTTTCGAGCCGTATATCCAGGCGGAGCATGGCCGGCTCGAACTCATCCCAGAGCGGCACGTTGTCGCCCGGCTCATACGTGAACTCGACGACGTTCTCCGTCTTGGGGGCATTAACCTTGACGGTTTGCATCTTGAAAACCGCCGGTTCGGCGACGTTGTAACTCTCGCACGCCACCGCGATCTGCCCCGAGGCGGCTACGCCTGTGATGTTGCCGACCGCCACACGAACGCGGGCCTTCTTCTCCCGTGCATTCGGATACACCTGTACGTCATCGAGCCAGACCGGAGCCGTAGCGCGAAGTTCCATCTTGCCTATGATGCCGTTCCAGTTGGTCTGCGTGCGTTCATCGACCGCATGAGCGGGGCCGACCGGCGGCAGTTTGGAGTTGTCGACCAGTACCGTTATAGTATGCCGCCCCGGCGTCATTGCCGCAGTCACATCGAAAACCTGCGGGGCGCTGAGCGTATCATCCCAGCCGCAGAACCTCCTGTCCACCCAGACCCGAGTGTTCTTGGTCCGCTCCAGAAACAGCGTAATCCGCCGGCCTTTCCATGTGGCGGGAATCGTTACACGACGCTGATACCAGGCCGGCCCTTTCCAGTACCACACACGCGATAGCCGATCGACGCGCTGTTCATCTTTCTGGATGCCCTTGTGATTCTCGTCGGTTGTGCCCGGTAGGGTGACGGTGTCCTTCAGTTCCCTGGCAAACCACTCCTGCTTGATACCGACGTTCTCGGGATCGAGTTGGAACTGCCACGTGCCATGCAGCGGGATCGCTGATGAAGAACTCTCCCCATGAACACAACAGGCCGGCAGGAAAATTACGCACAAAAGTGCCGTCCGGACTTTCCAGGCGTGTATATCCATAACATCAAACCTCAGACTCAAAATCTGTCGTCGTCAAACTGCCCGCAACCTTCCGCACCCTATCCCTCTGGGCGACCGTCTGGAAAGTACGTGTCGATGATCTTCTGCACGGTGCCTTTGATTGCCGCAGAGGTCTCTTCGTCAAACTGCTCCCATTGCTTGGTATGCTCGCGCTCGGTCCAGTATCCCTTGCTGCTGGGCTGCTTGCCCCACCATTTCAGAGCAAAGTCGCGGAATGCCTGATTGTCCTGCGGCACAACAGACTTGTAGTGCATCAGAGCGTCATAGATCTTGGACGAAGGCGGCAACTCCTCCGCAGCGACGGCGGCTTTAAGCGCTCCGGCGTCCCGCGGGGGCGTCCCCCAGAAGTGAAGCAGCGGTGTGAGATCGACGCCCGCCTTCTGCGATAATCTCAGGTTCAGTTTGTCGATATCCGTGCCGTGTTTCGACCAGGGCCTGCCGGCTTCGAAATCCTCAACCCATGAGCGCCAGAAATCACCCAATACTTCCCAGCCGAACAGCCTTGCTATGTCTACGAACTTGGCATGTCCCTTGAGTTGGTAGGCCTTCTCTCCCGCCGCCATCGGCCTTTCGGCCGCAAAACTCAGGCTGGTCATCCAGGTGATCGCCGTATTCTCCAGCGTCCGATGCTTGTTCTTCCGCATGTTCCGCGAGGCGGCAAAAGCCTCGTCCAGACTGTATCCGAACTTCCGGTGCCACACAGCAACGTGCAAAAGATTGACGGTCGACTCCATCTCGCCGCCGAACTTGACGAAGCCGTACCCATGCCCCTGCTCGTGGAACACATAATCGGGCGCATACTGCGGCCCCCGCACAAGATAGTGATTCACATAGCCGTCGTATTCTTTCCGCGGATCGTAGCGGTCGTTGCACGTCGGATAGCCGGGTGCAAATACACGCGACCGATTCTGCAGATCGACCTGCAGGTACATGGTCTCTTTGCCCCAGACGTGCGGCAGCCCCATCAGGTCGTTCAGCGCGTCCATGGCCGCGTCCCAGTTCTGCATCAGCGTGGCCGGATCGTCAAGCTTGCGGACCCAGCTTGTCGGAACCTGCATCATGAACTTCTCGCTCTGGAAATCCGCCCAGGGCGCCGTGCGATTGCGTTCCACATTCCGCCATTGATCGAGAGAAGTCCGATCAAATGGCTTGGCCGAGAAGTACGCAGAGCGAACGGCGTTGCGAATAGTGACCTCGACCACGCTTCCTTTCGCCCTCAGCGGCACTTCAATATAGATGCCGCCGCCAAGCGGACTGGCCACTTCCACCTTGGTTCCGTTGATCGGGTACACCAGCGAAGACCGATCCAGACGCAGAATGCGGGGCTTGCGGGTATTATCCCATGAGTGTGCCCCGACGCGTACCCCGTAGCCCTTGCAGACGATGGAACGTGGCACCGTGATCCTGGCAATGGTCCCCGGAGCCAGATACGCTCCCGTGGGTCTTCGCCCCGGCACTTCCTCATGCATTATCTTATGTTTGAATGGCTTGGGACAGCCCGCATCGATCTTCACGCGGTAAGCGGCTTCCGGATCGGCGGGCGGATCGACCGCGCCGGGAAAATGGGCCGAGCAGCCGAACTTGAAGCCATCCAGGACCTCCCCGTAGCGTGCGATGTTCTCGCCCGTGTACACCCGGTCCATAATGTTCTGCATAACGTTGTAGATCGTCCAGTGCAGATCATTGGCAGGCGGTTTCCGCCGGCGATTGAACGGTCCGTGAGCGATCCAGAGCGGGCCCTCCACTTTGTCGTAAGTCGCAACCACATCAAAGGCCGCCTTGATGATGGTGTCGTTATGCCCGAATAGGTCGCGATACTTGTCGATCGTGAGCTTGCACGCCTCGATCTGTTCGGCATCCAGCTCGCTATCGCCCCGAATATGACCCTTGAGGGCGCTGAATGTTGATAGTAGTTCGCTTTCCATCTCCGGTGTACAGACGATGGCGACGTCCTCCGCGCCGCCGACAACAGGCAGGCACAGTAGCACCGTCGCTACGAAAATGGGAATGGGCCGCAGGATATGGTCGATTCCGTCGCTGTGCATCAAAGATTGTCCTTTCACATGAAGTTCGATGTTCTCGATAGTCCTCGGATATTGTCAAAGCCCCAGTATAGCCCACGCGAACGGATCAGTCTACGGGTTCGGCGCCTCCACCGATGAAGCACTCGATCAAACGCCGGCGCAGCTAACCGCCGCAATCACCGGATTTGTGTGTTCATTCTACCAAGACACCCCGCAGTCGTCCGATTTCAGCCAGCGTCTTGATACTTGATTGGATGATATTGCCATTTTGATCGGGACCGACGTTCAGCAGGAAATTCGAATTCCTGTCGTAAGCCCGGGCCATGTGCGCAATAATGTTCTTCGCGTCTGCCGCGCGTGCCTTCTCGCCCACCCAGAACCATCCCTGCTCCAGCTTCCAGCACGTTTCGCCCGGTGCCGTGTTTGTCTGAGGAAAGTGCCTCATTTCTTTCACTGCGATGTCCGCATACGGCGTTCCCTTCTTGCCCCAGTCCCACCAGTTCGAACTGGTTAGGATCTCCGGGCGTACGTCTCGCAGATGAGTCAGTATCTCGTCGGCCGGCATCACCCGCGGATCGAGCGCATCATTCCAGATGTAGAACACATCCGGATACGCTTCAAGTAGTTCGGCGACTTGGTTCTTCTGAAATGCTTTCTGTTCTTTCAGACTGTGACTCGAAGGATCGCATTCCGGCGGCAGAACCTTGTACTTGTCGGGATCGCCAAAGCCGGGATGGCGCCAGCAGTAGTAAAGCCCCACCTTGAGTCCCCGGCTTGTAAACGACTTGACGAACTGTGCCACAAGGTCCTTCTGGTACGGGCAGTCCGCGTGCATGACGTCATACGTTGTATGTTTGCTGTCCCAAAGGCAGAATCCCGAAACGTGTTTGGCCGTTAGTACGCCGTACTGCATGCCGGCCGATACCGCGGCGTCCGCCCACGCGTCCGTGTCGACCGTGCCGCCCGGATTAAACGTCGAGGGATCAGGATAGCCCTCGACCCATTGAACTCCCCTGTACGTTGCCATATTGAAATGGATGAACATGCCCAGTCTCAGCTTCAGGAACTCGGCCTGTAACTCCCGGATCGCTCTCGTTGTGTCTGACGCCTCAGCCGTACTGCAGTCGGCTAACGCCGCAATGATGCTATCAGCTACTTTTCGGGAAAGATCGCCGGTGTCGTGAACGTTATTGGTTCTTGGCCGCCCCTGGCGAACAACCTCGGCGTGCAGGTCGTTGATGGCAATACCGTTTTCCATCATGATCTTCGCCGCTGCAGCGTTGTACGCAATCTCGTCGCCCTTGATTCTTCCGGGTTCGCCTTCGGGTACCGGAGTGGTGCTGGCCCAAATTAACGTGGCGTCGGTTTCCTTAAGGCGGGCGACCAGCTTGTAGAGGTTCTTTGGATAGTCCTCGATAGACGTCGTGAGTGTCCCGTGCACTTTGTCCAGATGTCCGAAGTTCTTCGACTTGGGGTTGCGGTATGCCAAATCCCACAGCCCCCAGTTGAAGTGTATGACGTCCCATCTGTCATCGCCGAGCCATTTGTCGATCTTTTCCAAACCATTCCACGTGTGTTGGCCGTTGCCCTCTTGCTTGACCACGACGGCCTTGCCCGCGAGCAGTTCCTTCACGCCACGCTGATAACCGCCGCAAATCGAGTCTCCGATGAGCAGCACCCGCGGCAACGCGTTGCGCTGCTCGGTGTCAATCTGCTCTGCCGCCGACCCGCCGACCAGGCGCATCGCTGTTGTCGCCAGCACAAATGCCCCGGCATATAATACATTCCTGCTCACGTTGACCTGACCCCCTTCATGTCTACAGAACGCCGAATCGTCTGCTTCTATCGCGCCTTCTCGTCATTCTTGCCCAGTGTCTCGAGTTCTTTGAGTATCTCAACCTTTCGCCTGGCCTCTTCCATCCTCCTGTCTTCGCAGTACTGGATGGAGTCCTGCTCCATCTTTCTGCCCTCTGCCCGACTGACAGCCGACTGTGACGGATCATCATGCTCCGGCCAGTCCCATTCATCCGTGCGGAAGCTGTGCAGCGGCTGCCACGGCAGGCCATTGACCTTGAGATTGCCCATCGGGCTGATCGCCCAGGCATAGCGAACGGCCGCGGGCTGCTCCACCATCGGACTCCAGACGAATACCTTCTTGCGGTCGTATTTGTTTCCCCAGATGCCCTGGTCCTTGGTGATGAGTGATTCCGCGTAAGCCTTGTAGAAGATGCCATCCTCGCCGGCCACGGCGAAGCCTTCGATCGGACCCGCGTCGTCCGGGGCGACCGGCTTGTCGAATGTCAACACCATCTGCTCGCCGTTGCGTTCGCAAGAGACCAACTCGGCTGTTTCCCGGATGACGCGCAGGCCGTATATTTCCTTAAGCGCCCATCGTGCTGCCCGCACACCGTGGAAGTGCTTCTTCTTGGGATGCAGACCTGGAATCTGCTGATCGTAGCCGGGAATGAATCCCGTGTTCGTCGGGTCGTTCAGATCCGTCAGACCCAGCCTCTGGGCCTCACGGATGAACGCTCCCCCCGTACGGTGGTTGCTCCAGATTTCGAAATTTGCATCGCTCTGAGGAATGCCTCCGGCGCAGAACTCGATCACGCCGACAGGAAGAGTCGCGTCATCAAAATCTTCACGCCAGCCCTCGATCATGAGCTTCATGAGGATGCGGTAGCGCTTTGGCCTGCAGTTTGTACCTATGGCGTTGTTATAGCCTTGGTGAAAGAGCACTCCTTTGATATGCAGTCCTTTGAGAACGCCGAACATGCCGTTGTAGCAGGAGGCGGCATCGCTGGGACTGCGCCCGGGGACGTTCCAGGATCGCAGGCTTTTGCGCGTCGGTCTGGGCGGCAACTCATCCTCGGCCGCGCCCTTGCTGCGCTGCTCGGCGATGTTCTTCTCCCATTTCTCGATAAGCGGCTTCATGGCCGCATCCCAGTCGAACTCAGCACGGCGTTTCTCGACCCACTCGGCATATCTGGCGGCCAGCGGGTGATCGGCGAACTTGTGACGGGGAACCAGGCTCTCGATAGATGCCCCGCCGCGTGCGTTGTCGATGATGCCAATGGGAATCTGCAACGCCCGCTGCAACCGGGAGCCGAAGGTATAGCCGATCGCCGAAAAGCCGCCCGCCGTATCCGGAGAACATACGGTCCAGCCCTCGATCTTGTCGGCCGGCACATTCTCCTGGAGTGTGTATGACTCGTTGGGTGAAATCCCCGCGCTGCGCAGTAAAGGCAGGTGTGCGGTGGCTGATTCCAGATCGGCGCGGTAGGTCTTGGCCAGGCCGAAAGCCATGTTGCTCTGGCCGTTCATGACCCAGACATCACCGATCAGAATATTGCTCATGTCGATCGTTTCGCCGCCGGAATGAATCGTGAGCCTCAGGCCCGCACTGTCCGCCGGCCGCGCGTCGAACGTCACTTCCCAGCGGCCCGACCTGCCGTCCGCCTTTGTTTCGGCCGCCTCCCGGCCAAATCGAACGTGCACCGGGCTGCCGCTCTCGGCCCAACCCCATATGGTAATAGGCTTGTTCCGCTGGAGGACCATGTTCGAACGGAATATATTGTGCGTGCGAAGCGCCCCGCTTTCAGCGGACATAACGGTTGCCGATGCCGTCGCCACCAATGCAATAGCAGCCAGTATAAGTGTCAACCTGCAATCGTGTCGTTCCATACCGAACATCTCCTTACTGCCTGTGTCTCTATTTGTTCACGCCTCCTCCATGCGGTGCAATGCACTTCACCAAGACCGGCGTAAAACCGCGCTCTCGGTCAATTCTGGCCGCGTCGCAGCACTCTTGTCCTCGTTTATCACTATAACCCGTCAGGCTCTGTCATATGCGGCACGAAGCTGATCGCCGAAAACATCAACCTGATGGCCGTAATTCTATCGCCGACGTATGGCATACCCCATCCGATACTTTCTGAACAGACACAATTGGTTGTCTTGACTATTGCAACCTCACGATAACACGGTACATCATGCTGTTTCAAGTCTCCAGGCGGACAATTGTGCTTCAATGCGGTGCATGTATCATGGAAAGTAAACCACAGATGCCCCAAATGACCGCTGCCCCTGATACGCAAGCCAACCGTCGCAGGGTTGTGCCTTCGAAGGCGGTATTGACGGATTCGTGCACGTTTCCGTGGCAGGGGGCTGTCGCCTTGGAAAAACTGTGATCTTATGCTTGCAATAAAGAGCGTTCTTGTGTTGACTATATCTGAATATATGTTGAAAAGAAATGTATCTTCGCCTGTGAGGCCGTCTGATGATAAGCTACTATCTGAAGCTCTACGTTGCCAGCCTGATCACCTTCCTGGTAATTGATTTTCTCTGGCTCGGCGTGGTGGCCCGCCGCTTCTACGCCAAGTACCTGGGGTACATACTAAGTGATAAGCCCGTCTGGGGCGCGGCCATTGCTTTCTATCTCCTGTTCGTCGGTGCGGCACTGGTTTTTGTCGTCCTGCCCAGCATCCAGAGTAATTCGGCGGGAAAAGCGATTCTGTTCGGTGCT
Source organism: uncultured Pirellulales bacterium (assembly GCA_964526785.1). Taxonomy (GTDB): domain Bacteria; phylum Planctomycetota; class Phycisphaerae; order Sedimentisphaerales; family Anaerobacaceae; genus CAZGMJ01. Next base: position 10,463 of record CAZGMJ010000033.1, on the reverse strand, counting down.
CTGTTTGGTCTGGTTACCTATGGAACCTATGACCTGACAAATTTGGCGCTGGTTCGACAGTGGCCGTGGATTGTGACGGTTGTCGACATGTGTTGGGGTGCGCTGCTGGCCGCCGTCGTGAGCTACGTCGGCTTTCTGGCGGGCCGGTTCTGGATGCCACAATGAGCCGCCCCGGCGCCGAATGTAACGACATTGGTTTGGAGATTGCTCGCAACATGACTTCGCTGAGTTGTTGCTCTGTTGAACATCGTAAAGGATTGCGGCTGGCCGCCCTGGCCGTCGTCGGCATGATAATGGTATCATCTTGTGGAAAGCGGGAGACACTCAGGATGCCAACCAATGATCGAGCGAACAAAGTAGACCTCAACGCGTATCGATGGAAGAATCGTCTTGTGCTGGTCTTTGCCCCTTCCGGCCGTAATCGTCTATATGCCAAGCAGCAAAGTGAGTTTCAAAGCAAAGCGGCCCAACTCGATGACCGGGATATTCTGATGTTCGAACTGCTGCACGACGGCAAGTCAACCGTTGGCAACCAGACGCTCACGTTCGAGCAGCAGTCTTTCATAAGACGACAGTTTGAGGTGCCCGAAGAAGAGTTCGTGTTCATTCTGGTAGGAAAGGACGGTACCGTCAAGCTGCGGGCGAGTGAGCCGGTTTCGGCTGACAGCTTGTTCGAGCTGATTGACAGCATGCCCATGCGAAGGGCGGAAATGGCCGAACGAACAGAAAACTCGGAGAACTGAAGTCCGGGCGGTCCCCGGCGCAAAGTCATGCATCTGCTAAGAAAAGCCGCAAACAGCCATATTGGCCGATCGATCATCTGCTGGTTCGACGATGAAGCAGGGGGCGAAAGGACGTCTCAGTTGTCGTCCGACCGCGTCGACTGGATGCGCGTCATACCGTTTCTGCTGCTGCACCTGGCGTGCTTCGGTGTTATCTGGACGGGCTGGAGTCCGGTGGCTGTCGGCGTCGCCGTGGGCTTGTATTTCATCCGGATGCTGGCCGTAACGGCGTTCTACCATCGCTATTTCTCACACCGAACATACAAAACCTCGCGCTTCTGGCAATTCATCTTCGCGCTTGCCGCCACATCTTCGGCCCAGAAGGGGCCGCTCTGGTGGGCGGCGAATCATCGCCACCATCATCGATATGCCGATCGGCCCGAAGACATTCACTCCCCTGTCCAGCGAGGCTTTCTCTGGAGCCACATTCTGTGGATCCTCAGCCCCAGGTATCTGATAACGAATAAGAGGTTGGTCAAAAACTGGCTTGCGTTCCCCGAACTCCGGTTTCTCAATCGCTTCAGCATCCTGCCCCCCATGGCTCTGCTCGTTGGTCTGTGGATTCTGGGCGAAGGACTCCGGATCTACGCCCCTTCCAGCGGAACCTCCGGCGTCCAAATGGTGGTGTGGGGCTTCTGCATATCCACCGTCGTGCTCTTCCACGCAACCGCGACCATCAACTCGCTGGACCATATGTTCGGAAGGCGGCGATACGATACCCCCGATCACAGTCGCAACAACTGGCTCCTTGCGATAGTAACGCTCGGCGAGGGATGGCACAACAATCACCATCACTATCCCATTGCTGCGCGCAACGGCTTCTTCTGGTGGGAATACGATGTTACGTACTATTTCCTCAGGTTCATGCAGTTCCTCGGGATCATTCGGGACCTTCATGCTTTGCCGCCAGAGAAGAGGGAATACGGACGGCTGGACAGATCGCGGGACCTGCAACAGACAGGCCGGATCGAAGCTCGGAGCAGTTAGCAATGCGTATAGCCATCATCGGTAGCGGTGTGTCGGGATTGACGGCGGCTTATCTGCTGCATGAAGACCATGACATCGTGGTCTACGAAAAGAACGACTATGCGGGAGGGCATGCCAATACGATCGATGCGAAAATCGGGCGCCGCTCCTATCCCGTGGACACGGGCTTCATTGTCTTCAACCGAAAGACCTACCCGAATTTTATCACGCTGCTCGAGCGACTCGGTGTCCCCTGGAAAGACAGCAATATGAGCTTCAGCGTCCACTGCGAACGAAGCGGCCTCCAGTACAGTCCGAGTTCCCTCGGATCGCTATTTGCCCAGCGGAGGAATCTTCTACGGCCGCAGTTCTACCGCATGCTCTGGGACATCTTTCGCTTCCGTCGAAATTACGAACCGCTGCTGAATGAACCGGCGGATCGCACGCTCGCACAGGTACTCGAAAGCCGAGGCTATAGCCGGTACTTCCGTGAATACTTCATCATACCGATGGGGGCCGCCATCTGGTCGGCGGATCCGGAACAGTTCGGCCGAATACCGGCCCGGTTCTTCGTGCGTTTCTTCCAGAATCACGGTTTTCTGAACGTCCGAAACCAACCCCAGTGGTTGACGATCCAGGGAGGATCGCGGCGATACGTCGAAGCACTCACCGCTGGATTCAGCAGCAGGATTCGCTTGCGCAACCCCGTCACCGGCATCCGGCGGTTCGATGATCGTGTGATAATCGAAACCGCCGAAGGAGATCAACAGAGCTACGACCATGTAGTCATTGCCGCGCATAGCGATCAGGCGTTGGGGATGCTTGCCGACCCCAGTGGAGCCGAACGTACGATCCTCGAAGCGATTTCATACAAACCGAACACCGCTGTGCTCCATACCGATGTCGCGCTCCTGCCTCGGCTCCGAAAGACCTGGGCCAGTTGGAACTACCGTATCCCGCACGATCGCCTCGCCGACGTCATCCTCACGTACAACATGAACATTCTCCAGAACATCCAGGCTCCGGCTGTGTTCTGCGTCACGCTCAACTGCGAGCAGGAGATCGAGGCCGGCAAACGACTGTACAAAACGCAATACGCGCATCCCGTATTTACGAGCGAATCCGTCGAAGCGCAGGGACGGCACGGAGAGATAAGCGGCGTCAATAGAACGCATTACTGCGGAGCGTACTGGGGCAACGGATTTCATGAAGATGGTGTCAACAGCGCGCTGGCTGTATGCAGGTATTTCGGGAAGGAGTTGCCGTCTTGAACAGCGCGATCTATGAAGGAAAGGTGCGCCACAGACGATTCCAGCCGGTCTCGAACGCATTCGAGTATCGGCTCTTCATGATGTATCTGGACCTGAGCGAACTGGATCGAGTCTTCGAGAATCGGTGGCTGTGGTCCGTAGATCGACCGAATGTGGCGTCCCTTCGGCGCACGGATCACCTGGGAAATCCCGACGTTTCTATCGAGTCTGCCGTTCGCGACCTCGTCGGATGCCAGACGGGCCGTCAGCCAGACGGCCCCGTAAGGATGCTCACGCATCTGAGATACCTGGGGCACTGTTTCAATCCCGTCAGCTTCTTCTACTGTTTTGACACCGCCGACCGGTGCGTCGAGACAATTGTCGCAGAGGTGAGCAATACGCCCTGGCACGAGCGCCATTGTTATGTCCTGGCCGAGTCGATGAATGATGCGGCGCCCCCCTGGAAGCACTACCATCTGAAAAAGGACTTTCACGTCTCGCCATTTATGGATATGAACCAGGATTACGACTGGCGGTTTCTCGAACCCGGAGAGAGGATTCAGGTGCACATGCAGAATTTTGAGAAGGAGCAAAAGCTGTTTGATGCAACCTTGAGTCTCCGGCGTACGGACATCACGACAGCGGCGCTGGCCCGTATTCTCGCGCAATATCCGGTAATGACGCTTCAAACCGTGGCAAAAATTTATTGGCAGGCATGCAAACTCCGTTTGAAGGGAGCTGCTTTCTACGCACATCCCTCCAGGCGCAGGCCGGCAAATGGAGAACACAGATGAGCGGCAGCATCGCATCAGGGGAGCCGACATTCGATTTGAACGCTCCGCCAACGCGCGTGGACCGGTGGGCGAAGGGGACCGTCCACAAATTCCTGGCTTCCATCACGTGGGGACAAATCGAATTGGTGGAAGGGTCCAACACAATGTCCTTCGGAACCGCCGCCGGACATGGAGAGCCGGCCGCAACGATGCAGATCGTACACCCGCGCTTCTACTCGGCCGTTGTGTTCGGCGGCAGCGTCGGACTCGCTGAGGCGTACATTGCGGGCCTCTGGAAGTGCAGCGATCTGACGCAGATTATCCGCATATTCGTCCGCAATCTGCCCGTGCTCGAGCGCGTGGAATACGGTCCGGCCTGGGCAAGCCGCATTCTCAGAAAGCTCTTCCATTTGTTTCACCGCAACACCCGGCTCGGCAGCCGCAGAAACATCCTGGCCCACTATGATCTGGGCAACGATTTCTACGCTCTGTTTCTCGACGAGACCATGACGTACTCGTGCGGCGTCTTCGAGTCCGAATCAAGTACGCTGGAACAGGCCTCCCTCGCCAAATACGACCGAATATGCCGCAAGCTGGACCTTAAGCCGCAGGATCGCGTCGTCGAGATCGGCTGCGGCTGGGGCGGATTCGCCGCCTACGCCGCCGCGAATTTTGGATGCCACGTGACCGCTGCCACCATAAGCGATAGCCAGCATGAATATGCCCTTGATGTAATCGAACGCAAAAAGCTCAAGAGCCGTGTAGAGGTCATACAGAAGGATTACCGCGATCTGTCAGGCCGATTTGACAAGCTCGTTTCCATCGAGATGATCGAGGCCGTCGGATACGAATTCCGGGACGCGTTCTTCAGTACTTGCAGTCGACTGCTGAAGCCGGAGGGAATGATGGCATTGCAGGCAATTACGATTGTCGATCAACGCCACGCCCAACACGTCAGGGACGTGGATTTCATAAAGCGATACATCTTCCCCGGAAGCTGCCTGACGGCGGTGACAAGTATATGCGACGCCGCCACCAGATCAACGGACCTGCGCCTCATCCATATGGAGGATATCACGCCGCACTACGCCCGGACTCTTCATCGCTGGCGCCAAAGGTTCCTTGATCGGATCGACGAGGTCGGAAAGATGGGTTTTCCGGAGAGCTTCATCCGCATGTGGGAATATTATCTATGCTACTGTGAAGGGGCGTTTGAGGAGCGCTACATCGGAGACGTGCAAATGATCTTCTCGAAACCTCTGTGCCGGCGGGCTTCGATTCTCGGTACACTATGACTGAAAAGAAGGATTCCTGGCCGCGACTGATCTGGAGCCTGCTCGCCCTGGAAGTTGGATGGTTCGCCTGCGTGCTGGGCGCCGCGTTCAATGCGCACTGGTTGAGCGTTCTCGTTGTATTATTGCTTGCGGTGATTCATGGCCTCATCGTGGAAAGAGACAGGTTGTTGCCTGCGATGCTTCTCGCGCTGGCGTCTCTTGCCGTCGGCCTGGTCGCAGATACGGTGCTTATCACAATCGGAGCATACCAGCCCAATCGCTGGATCATGCCGTCTCCCGTTGCGACTATTTGGCTGCTGATGCTGTGGGTGAATTTCTCGCTCGCTCTGAACGAATCGCTGAAGTGGCTGCAACAGCACCTCTTTGCCGCGGCGATACTGGGCTCGATCTTCGGGCCGATGGCGTACCTTGCCGCCAAACGCCTTGGAGCTGTACACATGGAAGAACCTGTAGGGGGGCGATTATTCGTGCTCGGTGTGGGCTGGCTCATCGCCATGCCCTTGATTAGCCTGATTGCCGCAGTCGTGAACGACCGCTGTGGCCGTCTGCGCAACACATAGGGATTTGCGAACCATATCGGTTTCGTTGCGATACCCCCGTAATTCCCCGCAGGCCATAAGGAGCATGCGCCATCACTGAAACCATCGCTTGGCCCGGTCACTGCCGCAGACGGATGTGAAAAGCTCGACAATGGCCGACTCACATCTTCCTGAATCAGACATCCGGCGCTCGGCGGCATCGGCGTGAGCCTCGTCGGCTGGCTCCGCAGACGCAGAGCACTGTAAGCGGCAGTTGCAGCAACCATGATTTCAACAGGGCCGCGGGCAAACGCTTGCGGTCCTTCTCTTTTCTTGAGTCACAACACCGCCGCAGTCGCCCCTGCTCGCAGATCGGCAACATCTCGTCAGTGCGACAACACCCTGTCCCCCAGATTCGGTCATCGCCGAAAGTCTTATTGCTGAGCTGCTTTGAACGTTTCAGGCAACAGCGGAAGCGGCGACGGAATCCGCTCGATGACGTCCATTTCTTTCAATAGCCTCGCCAACTCTCCCATATTTGCGTTGACGTAGTCCACGAGTTCGTAGTTCCTCGGCTTCCAGTCATAGTCCTGAAGCTCCTCGTACACAATCTCAACGGGCTTGCCCGCCACCAGCAGTTGATAGCAGGCGACGACACCCCCCGTTCGCTGAGCACCGGCGTGGCAGTGCACCAGGACAGCTTCATCGTTTCTCCGGGCTTCGACAATGGCGGCGATCGCCCCGGCATAACGATTGATATCGCCCGTCCCGTCCCCAGCCAGCGGAAAACGCACGGATCGAATGCCCAGCTTCCGAATGGCGGCTTTCTCGGCAATCTCCTCGGGATCAGCGGGATCTTCGGCCGTGAGGTTTACGACAACGTCGATACCGTGTTTGCTGAGCATTGGCTCGACGAGTGTCGTTGAGAGGCGCCCGCTGCGGTAGACGCCTCCAGGCTCGACCACACCCCAGCGCTTGGGGATTAGGTCATACTTGACGGCATCCCACAGAACGATCCCTCCGGCCGCCAGCAGCGCAAGCGCCAGCAGCAGCCGACGCCGGCGGCGCCTCCTCTTTGCCGCACAGATAGCGGGACACCCGCGCTCAACAGACGCATTGCCGTCAAACGATATGCCGCATTCGGAGTAATTATCCATCTCTCTTCCTGCTCTGGCAAATGCACACATTCCCGGCCCATTTCAATACGCTCGGGCCCTTACAACATCATTAGACAACAACTCCATCGCCCGCACCACAAAAAAACGCCCCGGCCCGCCCCCGAATCCGCGCTTGACCGATCGCCCGTCTATGCTCTAATACAACCATGTGGCGTTGGTGCGACCCACCGCCGTGGCGGGATTGTGCCGCTCTGAACCGTCGAGGCATGTGGCGAGCGAGTTGACAGGAGAATTCTTCAGCAATTCAAGGAGGCGAGAATGAATGCAAACCTTCTGGCCGTGAACTTCGATGGCTCGGTCAACCTGCTCCAGACCGCGCTGGTCGTCTGCGTATTCTGGGCGCTGCTCCGCGGCAAAAACGCAATCCCCAACAAAAGGCTCTTCCATCTCGGCTGGATAGCCGTCTATAATCCCCTTGTTATGTTCAGCATAGCCTTGGACCATAGTCAAGCGAGGCACCAACCAAGCACCTGCGTCGCCACGTGAGGACCAGATACTTACCGCAGGAATATGTCTTTGTGACAAAGTGCTGGACAAGAAGAGCCCTGTTCTTGTATAAAACGCTTACAATGTCCGCGGCAAGATATGCTGGGGCATGTTACAGAAGCAGAAACCAAGGACTCGGGACCCGATACGGATTACCATGACTATCGTTGCAGGGCAGCACAGGAGGCCCACCATTGCTCTCAGAAGTTGAACAGTCGAGACTTGTCTTGTCAAAGGCAACTGATCCGGAGAAGAAGTCACGCCTTGGCCAGTTTTTCACGCCGGCACGGATTGCCAGATTCATGGCGGGGCTATTTGATGGAAGAACCAGTGGCTATTGTCGCCTCCTTGATGCCGGTGCCGGCATCGGTTCCCTTTCTGCCGCCTTCTTGGACAGGTGGGTATCTGCCAAATTCGAGTTTGCTCGTGTTGAGGTGGATGCCTTCGAGATCGATGACACCTTGCATCGGCATTTAGCACGGACGTTGGACACATACCGAGAACGTGTGAACGTTATACCTACTGTACGCGGAGACGACTTCATACATGCTGCTGTAGACTCGCTGGCTGGGTGCCTCTTTGCTGAGTCCATTCCGCAATACACGCATGCTATCCTGAATCCGCCATACAAAAAGATCAGAACCAATTCATCGCACCGTTCAAAGTTGCGGCAAGTTGGCATTGAAGCCGTGAATCTCTATCCGGCATTTGTAGCACTCGCCTTATCCTTGTTGGATGAACACGGTCAACTTGTTGCAATCATACCTCGCAGTTTCTGCAACGGACCATACTACCGCCCCTTCCGCGAGTATATGTTGAAGCGTGCCGCAATTCGAAAGATGCACCTATTCACATCCCGTGACACAGCCTTCAAAGATGACAACGTCTTGCAAGAGAACGTTATTGTTATGCTCGAGTGCGGTACTGAACAGGGGAACGTAAAGGTAACTACCTCCACGGACGACAGATTTGCTGACATACAAACCAACGAATATCCATTCGACCGCATTGTCCTTCCTGATGACCCCGAGCGGTTTATCCACATCCCAGCCTCGCCGAATCATAGCAACATCCATCTGATGCATTCTGTCCGATGCACGCTTCAGGATATAAGCCTGAAGGTATCGACTGGCCCCGTTGTTGATTTTCGGTTGAGAGAGCACCTATGTGAGATGCCGGAACACGATAGCGCCCCGCTGCTGTACCCTGGTCATTTCAGCGGTTGGACTGTAGACTGGCCGAAGACTGAATTCAAGAAGCCAAATGCCATCCAGCGGAATGCCACGACTAGAAAATGGCTTTATCCAAATGGATTCTATTGCGTTGTCCGTCGTTTCTCGTCAAAAGAGGAGAAACGTCGGATAGTGGCGTGTGTTGTAAGGCCGGACGATTTCCCTGATACAGAGGTCCTGGGCTTTGAAAACCATTTGAACGTCTTTCATGAAGATAGGCACGGTCTGCCAGAGGCCTTAGCGTACGGGCTGGCCGCATTCCTAAACACCACTGTCGTTGATGAAAGTTTCAGACGCTTCAACGGTCACACTCAGGTTAATGCGACCGATCTAAGAGGGATCAAGTATCCCGATAGGTCACAGCTAATCGCCCTTGGAGAGTGGGCTATGAGTTGTGAAAGACCGAATCAAGCCTTGATTGACCAGCAGTTGGAAAACTTGGAGCATGAGGAGTAAACGCCAGAAACGTATTGCGGAAGCAAAGCAGATTCTCATTTCACTTGGGTTGCCGCGTGCTCAACAGAATGATCGTTCTGCGCTCTGCTTGCTTGCATTGCTCAACCTGAGCGCCGACAAAGAATGGAAGCTGGCGGAAGCCCCACTCATGGGGATTACGCCGATTATGGATTGGGTGCGGGAGCATTACCGCAAGAAATATGCACCGAACACGCGTGAGACCGTGCGTCGGCAGACTATGCACCAGTTCGTGGATGCCGGCATTGCCCGCTACAATCCAGACGCCCCTGATCGCCCAGTCAACAGCCCGAAAGCGGTTTACCAGATAGGACCAGCAGCGTTGTCCTTGCTGCGATCTTTCAATAGCAAGGGCTGGCGCGACGAACTCGCGAACTACCTTGACCACCGTGAAACTCTCGCTCAGAAATATGCGAAAGAACGCGAACAAAATCGTGTCGCTGTCCATATCGCCCCCGGTAAGAAGATATCATTAAGTCCTGGCGAGCATAGCGAGCTAATACGTTTGGTCATTGAGCAGTTCGGTCCACGTTTTGCACCGGGAAGTATACTGATCTATGCTGGCGACACGGGTGAAAAGTGGGGCTACTTTGATGCTCCAATGCTCTCCAAACTGGGTGTTGACGTAGATGCGCATGGTAAGATGCCCGACGTCGTGCTTTATGACGCCGGCCGCAAATGGCTCCCCTTCGTCGAGGCAGTCACAAGTCATGGGCCTGTAGATGGCAAGAGGCACGCAGAATTGACCCGACTTTTCGATGGAGTAAAGGCTGGTTTGATCTACATAACTGCCTTCCCAGATCGCTCGACTATGGCCAAATACATAGGTGACATAGCGTGGGAAACCGAAGTCTGGGTGGCCGAGGCCCCGTCGCATCTGATCCACTTTGATGGCGAACGTTTTCTTGGGCCATACGCTGCGTCCTCATAGAAATCTCGCAATTGTCGGCGCGGAATACAAACAGCCCCCCCAATCGCAGCCCTTGGCCGCGCACATTTCGATCATTCAATCATTTCGTATTCGTTTCTCGCTTCTTGCATCCGCCGCGACATCAACACGAGCCCACGTATTCATTCACGACATCTGAAGCCGCCCCATCCCCACACTCGACCGCAAGCATTATCCTGTAAATCAACTATAGTGACCGAGCTGGCACCTGCAGACGCGCCCCGTCGACTCGGCCACTCCGCGGTGCGCAGCAACACGCGGACGCAAAGGCAGGCTCTCAAAGATGCGTGCATCGTGAAAAGACTGACATAGCGAACGCCCGGCTGACCAATACGCCCTGACATCCTGTGAATCACCCATAGGGACAGAATCGCAACCCCGGCATGCATATAGGGAGGCCAAACCCGTGATGCGCAGCAACACAGTGTTGGCGATTAGCGCAACCGTGCAGACGCTTGCGTCGAAACGCCGACCGCGCACGCCCACCACCCGGCCGACCGCCCTCCACCGCATACCAACTTCCGCAATCCTGTCCATCTTGTCAATCCTGTCAAAAAAAA
>CAZGMJ010000032.1:0-61986 GCA_964526785.1 uncultured Pirellulales bacterium | reverse complement strand
GTGCGTTATGCAGCAACATGACAGTGTTCAATAAACCTTGCTCCCCGTAGTAATTGCCTTTGGCGTCGCCGTCTGCATCAAGTTCGCCCAGGGCTCGGGTACCGTCTCCATGATTACCACTGCCGCCATGTTCGCCGCCATGGGACTCACCTCGGAATCGCTCGGCTGTCACCTCGTGTATCTCGCCATGGCCATCGGCAGTGGTTCGCTAGTCGGCGACTGGATGAACAACAGCGGTTTCTGGATCTTCTCCAAAATGAGCGTCCTGACAGAAACAGAGACCCTTAAAACGTGGACCATCCTCACTGCCGCCCTCGGCTCGACGGGCCTGGCATTCACAGTAATCTTTGCGAAACTCCTGCCGCTCGCCGGACACTGAAGCAGGCATCTGAACCAACCGGGCCGAAGCGTATCCCACCACGGGACGAACTTCCTATATCAATACGTAGCACAGACGCGCACAGTACAGGCACCTTGTAACAAGCCCGATTGCCGGTCTGAACAACTGGAGGCCCTTTACTACTTGGACGTGAGAAGGTATTCAAAGGGACGCTCTTGTGGGGGATCAGGCAGCACGGAGACGTCTATGGGCATGAGGTTCCTGTGAAAATTCATAGTGTCAGTTCCCGCTGTATAGACTGTCGTGCTTTCACACAACTCTGCCACGGGTTGGGCAAAAGCACATTATCATGTCCAACTGCGTCAAGGGCTGTGGACTTGCTCGGCGAGCAACTGTGCAGACTTGCCTGGCGGGCCCAAATCAGATATCTACAGCGTTTGGCCAGGGAGTGGTTCATCCGGTGAAGGCCATGTGTCTTCTTATGTAATCCGGATCAATATCAACACCCATACCGGAACCGGACGGGACACGAATTGCTCCCTCAACGCTCTCGAACTTCTCCGCCTTGCTTTCCACCTGGAACCTTGTTCCGTTGGCGTCTCTGTGATTGAACATCTTGAACTCATGATATGCAGCCGCAGCCGGGCACACGGACACCATCTGCAGCATGTAGGCATACCCCAAGCCTCCTCCGGATATGTGCGGTGTAATCCGTAGTCCGGCGGCGGCAGCCATACGCGCTACCTTCATCGTCCGGATCATGCCGCCAAAATAGAACAGGTCGGGCTGGACGATTTGAAAGACCTCGTTTCCGATCAGATAGCGAAACGCATGCATTCCGAATTCCTCTTCCCCGCCGGCCATCGGAATCGTCAGCGCCTCTTCCACGATCTTCTGCTCCTCGTACCAGTCCCAAGGCACCGGTTCTTCGTAGAAGTAGTAGTTGTATTCCTGGAGAATCTTGCCGATGCGGATAGCTTCCTTCACAGAATAGGAACCGTTGCCATCAATCATCAACACCATATCATCCCCGAACTTCTCCCGTGCCATACGAATCAGCTTCTCTGTACGTCCCGGTGCATTGTCGATGTTCGAGGCCAGATTGTCGCCGCGACCCGCCCGGAGTTTAATTGCCCTGGCCTGGGTCTTCTCCACGTCCTTCGCCATCAATGCCAAAGATATTTCCGGTTCCTTGTTGCGGAAGTCTGCGAGGTGATTACCGAGGTAGATAGACACCTTCGGATTCAGCATCTCACCAATCAAAAGGCCGGCCGGCTTATTGGCGATATTGCCCAGCATATCGAGAATCGCGAACTCCAACGTGGCAATCTGCACGCAGAATGGCACCCCCTGAACTTTGACACTCCTTTCCGATATCAGGTAGATCAATCGATCAAGATCCCGGGCATCTTTGCCCGTGAAAAACGGAATGAGCCTGTCTGCGAACACGGGATAGCTCTGCTTTGAAATGAACGGATGCCCGATGGATATCCCCTGCGCTCCGTCCCTGGATCGCACGCGGCAGATGAAGTTATCCCTATCTCTGAGCAATTCCACGGATTCAATGATCACCGGATCAGGAAAGAGTTCACGCTTTAGAACAGGTTCTTCCAGCACTCTGTCCAAGACGGCGTAATCAACTTTCGAGGTGGAGCAAGCGTGGGCGCGCATACTCGTGGGAATAACCGAAGCCCCGGCGGCGATGGATGCGGATTTCATAAGATTGCGTCGGTCAATACTCACTGTTCTTTCCCTCGTAACAGATCATGCAGAAATTAGCTGCCGCCACAGTTGCACGCATGGTTCGGCTGTTGATGTCAATTGCGATCGACACAGATTTGTCCTTTAGCCGTCGATTGTCTTTGCGATCGAGTCATACTTGACTGTGGCAGAACCGTACCGGATCTTCGTATACTAACGCATCCAATGGGTCAACCTGCACGGGATCGGCCGCGTTCGGTACGGGCGCCAGCGGCAAAACCAGGATCACGATTGTTAGAAACTCGCATGTCTTCATACTCTGACCTCAAGTGACTGTTGCGGTTTGGGAGTACCGCGGTTTCATTCCCTGGTCCGCGTGGCTTCGGGGAGCAGATCCGTTCCGTAGCCGTGCATGTCATGCAGAGCGAGCCAAGCCATGGCTTGCTCGAGATCCGCCACCCAGAACATATTCCTGCGTTTGGGCTCGGGGACATCCACTGCGCGGCGAATCAGCACTTCGCTCTTGAGCTGTCCGGGATTCGGGTCGAGGACAGGGTGCGTTTCGTCGGGCCAAGGCACGATTTGGTACGCTCCGTCACGAAACCTGAACGCATGCCACTTCATGCCGAGCAACTCTTCCATCGCTCGTGGATAAATCAAGTACCCGCAATCGCGGCGTACCGCTTTAAGCGACGTCGGCCCGTTGCTCGGGTAGAAGTCTTCTGGCACACGGAGTTCTATCGCTTTGTCGATGTAGCAGGCTATATAGTCCCACACGCGCCGGCAACTGATCTGATCGGGAGGTACGGGATGACCCCAGCCCCGGCTTCCGTGCATGTCCGCATAGTCGCCGTGCCCAACGTTGTACAGAACCACCTGGTGAGTCAACCAGGATGTGTTCGCGTGGTAGTTCAGCATACAGGGTCGTACATGACGATACCACGTGCCCGACCACTCGTTCTGCCCGTTAATTGCCAGATGCATTACTGACTCGTCCCTGACGCGAGACCAGGAGGGCATCGGCCACGTGGGCGTCTCACCGTGATAGGAGATCGAAGCGATCACGCGTTTGGGGAACCACCACGTGGTGCGGAACGGAAAACGTCCCCGCGACGATTTGCCCAGGGTGATCCAGGGCGCATGGCGGTACTCCGCAATGCCCGTCTTCTCGGCAACCAGGTCCAGCACATCTGCGAAGCCCTTGTCGGCGAGTGTTGGCGGTTCGACACGCTCAATTACCGACCCGGCAAAGTACCGCAAATACACAATGCCCATCTCCCGTCTGGCGGCGACCTCTCGGACGGCAGCATGTTCGCCAATGTGCTTCGAGTCCGTGTTGCTGGGAATCAGGAACACCGCGCGAATGCGCCGAGCGTTCGGAGGTGTCCAGACCAGCACGTCCGCCTTCGGAGTCTTGCGAGCCTTCTCCTGGCGACGCTGCTGCTTGTCATCCTGGGGCCAGTCGGCCGTGACCGCCGGCGCCAGCTTGAACCCGATCGGCCAGTATGGAGATTCGGCGTAGGACTGGCTCACATTGGCATAGGCCGGAGCGGACTCGGCCTCGGCGGCCACCGCAACAGTTGTCGGAAGAATCAGCCTTGCCATCGTGGCGCCGGCCAACAGGACTGCGCTAAGTGTTGGTCTCATCGTATTGCTCCTATTCTTACTGCCGAACGGCGCTTAGTGTGCCCATGAACGCACTATCTTGCTTCCAGAGGCGGCCCTCGAAAAATGTCGTAACCTCGCCTACGACCTCCAGACCAATTGCTTTCCCATGCAGGTGGAACGTATGCCTGCCTACCTGTACGGTGCGGGACTCGTCGACGACGGCTTCTATGGTTGCTGTGAAGTCTGATCCATCGCAGATCACTTCCGCGTTGACGAAATGCCCCTTGAACCCGCCTTTGTTGTTCGTGAAACTCCCGCTATCGGCTGTGCCGTCAACCGCGGTAAAGTCGACATAGCAACGCCGGTGCCAGGCAGGACCACCCTCCTTTCCAGCCGCCCCATTGTCCAGTTTGATATTCACCTGCATCGGCTCTGGGATGGACGGGCAAGGCCTTAGTTCCCCGCTCAGTCGCCCGGCTACGTCTTTAGCACCGAACTTGCCTGCGAACCTGCCGACTATGCTACCGTCACAGAGAGCTGCGTCAATCGCATATGTGCAGGGGATGGGCTTGCCATCGGGCGGAACGTATGGATCGGGATTGACTGTCACCTCAAGCGCGCCCGTGAGTTTTCTGTCAGTCAACACGAGACCACCGGGCTTTACGTCGAAATACGTGTGATTGTATGTTCCCGCAAATCCGACCCCCTCGTTGAATGTACCTTTGGAGCAGGGCACATGCACAATCATCTGCCTGGTACCGATCACCCCCGTCTTGTGATCGTGGGCGGCGACCGCTTTGTCGAGAACAAGGTAATAAATCGCATCGGCCGGTCGCATGTCGCTGACATCTTCGGCGGTCCCCAACACGCGGCCGGACATGCCCGGCTTACCGTCGACAACCTTGGTGAATTCGCCGGCCACGCGATCGGCGATCACGTCGGCGGCAAGCCTGAATCGATAGTCTCTTCCACCGGCAACAGCCTCAACCGTTCCCGTCAGTCGTCCTTGGGCAAAGACCAGATTCGTTTCAGTGACCTCGGCTTCGAAGTAGTTGATTGGGTGGCCGCCGAATCCGCGCAGAGTGGCGACCTTAGCTTTTCCTCCGGACGTTGTAAACCGCAGAAACCCCGGTAGATTCCACCGCGGAACGGTCCTGACGCGAATTCCTGAGACAGGCGCCGGCTGAGCCCGGGCGTTGTCAAGATATAGGGCAAAACGTACGCTGTGGCCCCACTTCGCAGCACGCCCGGCCGTACCACTGACAGCGCCGCTGATCGGTTCTGACTTTGGCGGCGCTGATGGAGTCCTGTATCCTTCTCTCAACTCGGACTTTCCCGTCCGTGTGTAGGTCCCGCTGAACGTGCCGGCGATCTGACCTGCTGCGATCTTGGCGTCGATCCTGTAGGCGGCGGTATCGGTGGAGCCGCTGGGAGGTGTGTAACCGTCGGATGTGATAGTCACCACCGCAGTGCCGGCCAACTTGTCACCCGTTCTGGACAGCCCCTGAGCATCGACGCGGTAAGAGACCTTGTTGAACTCCGGCGCCAGTGCAAAGGACCGCTTGACGCTTCCGTTACGAACGTCCAGAAGCATCTCCATGTCCCGCCCGTCAGGCAGTGCACCGGAAAGTGTCAGGATGTGCACCTCTGCAGTAGCTGTAGCCGCAAACCAGACCAGCACGACTCCCAGCAAGATGGTGTATCTCATCATTAGCCGTTCCCTCTCATCTTCCTTATCAGGGGAATTCTGCATCTGATTCTGGTTTCGCTAAGGGCACATACCAATTTCGCCGGACTTCCGCAAGTCTAAGGTCGGTACTAATCGATCATCCAATCGTCTAGCCCCTTCGGAAATGCCCTGGCCCATTCTCAATGTCCACAACATCGACCAGCACTGCGCGCGCAGAAGACTGTTCCATAACACACTTTATTATAGAGCCGGCACGACCTGTCGTCAAAACACTATCGCCATTAGCCCAACGCGGTGGCAACGCTCGTGTTTGAGACCGCGCTTATCTGGACTACCAGCAAACGCAGCCGCAATCTCCTCGTCGACTCAGGCGCACTTCGCAACCGGAGGTTGCAGGCCGTATATGTATGAGGCTCGTGTCGATCGCTACTCTGGCAGTGTCTGCAAAGGCCGTGCTCATGTAGCCTGCGTCGCTCAGCACTCGATTTGCGGATCAACGGATTAAAGTCTTTGTAAGCGATAAGGACAGACTGTATTGCTACGACCTCAGATGAAACTCAATATGTGTTATTCCATGCTTATACGCCGGCCGTCGAAGCGATACCTTTGAAGACCGAGCCTGATAGTGTCGCCCTCAACCACCGCGTGCGGAGCATCGCCCTCATGCATGATCATCAGGAACACAGGGACGCCCTGGACGGTCACATCCTGGAACGTCAGCGCAGCCTTGCCGTCCTTTCGCGTGACGGGCAGCAGTCGCCTCCAATGCGTTTTCGTGCGGTCCTTCGCCGTGAACCACGGGTTTGCAAGGATCGCCACACCGCCGGCGCCGGGTTTGCCGCTGTAGTCCACCGCAATGCATGTGACCTGCCGATCTTCGCCCCACTCGAAACAAAGTACGCCGCTTCCATCGGGCATGGAATCGAAGTGTACTTCTTTCCGAGGTGACGGCAACCGGGAACTCCAGCGCCGCCTCAAGCCGTAGCCGTAGAAGGCGAAATTGCCCCCTCGCGGTCCCTTCACGTAGCCGTGCTTCTGCATTGGATTCAGAAAGAATGTGAAGTAGATATCATTCGCGTCTTTCCACTGCTTGCGGAACATGTAGTGCCCCATATACCGATCGGCATTTACATGGCCGATGACCTCGCCGGGATTCTTCGGATCGAGGTCTACAGGCCAATTGACAAAGGCTAGCACTGCGCGATGCGGATAGATCCAAGCATCGTACTTGACAAGCGGCCGCTGTTTCTCCATCGCCTGCTCATACATCCACAGCATGGCGGCTTTCTGATCATCATTGGCCAGAGCGCCGAAGCCCTGCGCCCATTCGCCCTCGTGGGACATGCTGTCTCGGTCAACGAAATCTGAGCCGTAACTGCTCGGATGGTAGTTCGGATACCAGGGCTTATCGCCGCCGGGGATAACTTCCATAGCCCAGCGGAGTGTCAGCCACTGAGCGTTGGGCCGAGGCGTGATGAAGTCCTTCCCCCATGCTGTCCGGGCCGCCTGCAAAAAGGGTATGAACGCCGTATTGACCGCCATGTGGCTGGGACCGTGTCCTTCGGCGTAAAAACCGTGGTCACCGAATCCTTCCGTCATCAGTCTGATGGCTTGTTCTTCTATCTTATCGAGCCACGGTTCGATCCTGTCAGCATCGGCCCCACGATCGTTTCGCACCGCCAGCAGGGCAACCCCGGCCCCGCCGATGTAGGCCCCGAAGTGATTGCTTGTAGGTGGATACGAACAGTTGACCTGTGTATCCATGGTCGCACTTCCTTTATGTCCTTCGGCGTATTTGTCGTAGTCCACCGGAAGGCGATTATAGTCGACGATCTCTTTGACGACACGAAGACGAAAGTCGTCGTCCCATGCTTCATAGCAGAGATCGTACGCCATCGCAACACAGGTCATCAACGCTCCCAGCCTCAATTTTGCACCCGGACGTGTCCACGTATATCGCTCATCGCGGTCAGGCTGGCCGTACGTGGTAATGACTTGCGACAACTCCTCGCCGTCGAACCGCGGCCCTTTGGGCTGCCAGAGATCCCCTCGCTCTTTTTGTATCACATCGGCCGTCACACTGTATAGCCTGTCATCGAACATGCGTTCGAGTGAACGCCGTGCAAGCTGGGCGTATTTCGTGCGCCCGGTGAGCTGGTAAAGGAGGCCGTAGCCCGCCGGATGCCCGATGGTAGAAGCCCCGACGAGCAGTTCCTTATGGCCTTTGGGACCGATGTTTACCGGATAGTGCTGGTTCCAGTGTTCAGGAAGAGACTCACCGTCGTTGCCCAGCAGACGCCGCAATTGACCAACGATCGCCTTGCCTTCAGGAGTCTCGAACCGTCGCTTGAGTTCGGGCAACTGGCTCTTGCGGAAAAACAACCGCGGGTGTTCGCCAGGCTTGGGATGAACGAATCCCGGCATGTCGGCCGGCCAGGACTGATTGTTTGCAGAAGACGCCGTGCCGCAACCAAGCAACAACAATACGGAAACGACTAATTCAAGTTTGCGACCCAGCGGCCATGTGTGTCCCGATTTCATTCTATACCTTTCTTCCTCGGACATCCCCCCCGCGCTCTGTTGATCTGTGTAGCCACCCGACCCCAATGCTGGTCGGCCGTCAACGTGTACACGACGCACAGATACTTTGCAAGGCCGATCATAGTTATTGCTCGCTGCATCCGTACCCCACGTAAATATCGACACACAGATCCAAATATCCTTGGCTATTACACGGAACTCCAAACATACGTCCGCACAACAGCAGGCCATCGAGCCGTAAGTGGCCCCCAGCTTGTTACCAATTTACAGCATCCGCCTTGCCTTGACAATGCCAGGGCTGCCCAATTACTTCTTGTAAATAATGATCCCGATAGCTACCCTGGGTCCTGGTGTAAGTAGTTATGTGCAAGTTCTGTGGAAGGTTGAGAATAATATGACAACCGAAGGTTTCTGCGTTCCGCACGCCAAAAGGATCATCCACGCTGCCCTTGTGGCCATACTCCTTTCGGCTGTCCCAGAAGGCAACACCGCAGTTGCTGCGTCGGCCTCGGCCTTTCGAAAGGCCGCGCATCCTTTCATTCTGTGGACGCGCGACGAGGCGGCCGAGTTGCGCAAGCTCTACGATTCCAGCGAATGGGCCGGGCAGAAGCTCGTGCAACTGGCGAAAGAGGATAAGGGCGGGACATTTGCAAATCTTTTTCGTTATCAGGTGCTGGGTGATGAGAAAGCCGGAGAGGTGGAGCGCAAGTATCTGCTGAGCTTCATCGACGCCCGGCTGGACAACTCCGACAGCAGCGGCCATCGTGTAGGGAAACATTACGACAACTACGTTCACGCACTGCGCTATGACGTGCTGTATGAAACGCTTACGCCCGCACAGCGCGAGGATCTGGAGAAGACTTTTCGCAAGTTCATCCGGTACGAACTGGATAATCCTTATCCCAACACGCGTATAAGCCTCCTGCCCAACATGCAACTGCCGCGAATGTTCGCTGCGCACCTGATGTCGGTGGCACTGCGGGATGAAGATTTGATACGGGAATTGTGGGCGGCACCGAGTGGTTTTCAGTGGTATTTCGATGAGTACCTCTCCGACGGCGGATTCTATAACGAAGAGTTCGGCAAGATGACATCACTCATCGGGGAACTCCTGCTGTATTGCCGTGGTCTCGATCGACTCGGATTGTCGGAACTTGGATACGGCTTCACCGGTTCGGGCGGCGCGACGATGCGCAATTACGTCGAGAGTTTGCTTTGGATCGGGTATCCACGAACCGAAATCGAAGGCGGGGTGCCGCGATATGAGCGTATAACGATGGGCGATGCCCGCCAGAACGTACTCGACATATTCCAGCACGCCAACGTGAAGGGCCGACTGCCCGGCAACGCTGAGGTCAAGAACATCGGCGGGTGGGACTATTTCTACGGCGCCAACATGAACGGGCGAGACCATCGCAACCGAAAAGTCGGCAAGCTTCAATTGCCGCAATGGTTTGAGATTCTCCATGCAAAGTATCCCGACGGACCGTTCGGGTACTTTCTGCTGCAGATGCGGGAACCGACAGCGGAGGCCTATGTACCAACTCCGTTCTGGGGGCTAAAGCCAATCGAGTCGTCCGACGTTCACCCGCCGATCGCACAAAGCGGCGTGTACGGCCAGCGCGGCTTTGCAATGCTGCGTGCGGAAGAATCGCCGGACTATTGGGAATCGAGCGCCCCCGCCGTTGCGATGCAATTTGCGACGCTATACGTGCACTACACCAGCGACTGCTTCAGCCTGCTGGGTTATCATGCATTCAACCGTCCCATTTATGTGAATCGCACGATTTCCGACGGCTACAACGGAGGTCCGTGGGATTTCTCAGTGCTCGGTCATTGCGGAGTCGTAGTCGATGCGGAGCAGGCGCAGCCGATTGGTCGAGTTCCAACGCGGCAGGACTTCTCGGATCTCGTGAAATTCGTGTCGGCCAGGGGCGTACTCACACCTGGAGCCGAACCCTATAAGGGACAAGGGGAAGTCAGATCGAGCGATCAGCCTCGCCAAGCCTTTACCGACATTTACTCCAACATCGATCTTTCGCGATCGCTTTTTCTGACACGGGAGTACCTGTTTGACGTGTATCGTATTGCTGATAAGTCCGGGGACACACGATCGTATCACTGGCTGGTTCATACTCCGGGTGTTGCAGAACTCGATGATGGATGGACAGATTCGGATGAACTGCAGCGAACGCTGGTGAACATCAAGCCGATACCCGCGGCAGAGCAACCGAGGAAGCGGTATTGGGAACGTTGCAATGACCCAGGAGATTCGTGGATATTGATCGAGGGCGAAAAGAAACGCGACTTCGAGGATGCACCGGTGGACGTACGCGTCGTTCAGCAGTGTATTCTGGACGACGTTACAGAGTCACAACTGGGAAAGGCCTGGTACGACCGGCGAATCGGTGTCCGAGTCCGGCTGCTGGGCGAAGCGGGAACAACCGCACACGTATTCGATACACCAACGGGCTATCGGCCGGGAACTCACAGAGCGCCGCGGGACGGCGAAGTGCGCCCGCAATGGGAGACCGGAGGGGTATCTGTGGCTATTGCCCGCAAGAGCCCGGAAACGGTCTTTGTCGCCCTTCACGAGCCATTCCAGAGTGGGACGTCGAAAATCGGGACGTTTCGGCGCATCGAACAAACCGAGCAGGGTGTCGTTGCGGCCGTTCAGGGGCAACACGGCTCTGTGGTCAACGACCGGATATGCCTTAGCTTCTGGAATCACTGCGGTGAACCGCTGACTCTCGAAGGGGACGGGGAGAGATTCACATTTACCGATCACGTATATCTGCGGATAAGTGATGAAACCGTCGAGGCCAGGGGAACTCTTGAAGGGATGCGGCTCAAAGTAAGCGGACAGCCCGAACTCGTGCTAAACGGCAGGCAGCAACCCGTTCGCATCGAGAACGGATATATGGTTTTCGGTTCTGGCAGGTAGGATACACACCGGTTGCCCCGTCTGTCTGAAGGTGAGTCCGACGGTACTTGTGTGGTAGACGGACGGCTGATTGTGAAATGAGATCATACGTTTGCCCACAAGCGAACACGGGTCGCTGCGCCGGTTTTAGTCGGTCAATTCGATTTTGTCGCCCGAGAGCTTTATCATTTGCGGGCCCACGCGTACTCCGGCCAACAGGGACTTGCCGGTGTTTATGACATTCGGCGCCTCACCTTGCTGAAGAGTCATGATAATCTGAATTTCGGGACTGTCGGTCTGGAAATGTATGAAATTAGTGTAAGGTGGATTCGATTCGCCGCGAAAAACAATGCCTTCGGGGAAGACAGCCGTGCCGCGGAGGGTCGTATCTTCATTCGTGATGGTGAAACTCGGTCCATCGAGCACAAATGTGCTTTCATAACCTGCGTGCAGCACCCAACTTCTCGGGGCCTGGCCCGCACCTTCAATCCGATCGGCCAGGACAAATAGCGCCGGCGCCCCACAGAGCCCGGTGTAGTCTACGGCGAGCGCCCTGTATCCGGTGAACGATCCGGCCGTCGGCACGGGCACATCCCGCTCACGTTTTTCGCCGTTCACTTTGTCCTTCAGGACCACCGACGACTTTAGTCGCGCCACCTCGCCTTTGAGCAACATAGTCATGCTCGCTCTCTCACCGTCAGCAAGAACCTGGAAATGCGTCAATTCACCGCTCACAGATGTTTGGTACATGTTTGCATGAAAACCGAACACGTTCCCCAGGGCGCCGATGCCGGGCGCGTCGCTCCATCGAGTGGAATGAACGCCCCTGTGGGCTGCCCATTGAGCACCCATGCCGAGTATTCTCAGGTCTCTGCCATGCAACATGGCGACGATGTCGTCCTTATCCCGCCAGCGGCTGCGCAGCAATCCCACGTTCGCCTGTCTGCTCTGCAGATAGCGAGGCCACCGGTTCTGTGGAGCTTTCGCCTCAATACCATGCAGACCGGCGCCCAGCATGTAGAGCCCCTGATGCGGCCGGACAACCCCCTGGTATTTGTCTCCACCGATTTGTTCGAAGAGCCAGATGACCGGAGGTTTGTCCTGCTTTGGAATGAACGCACCGGCCATGGCGAACAGGCCCGAGCGGTCCTTGGCCATTGTCCCCGGGCCAATGACGGGCATGCCAACTTCCGGGATCGTCTGGTAGACCATGGGTACGAGAACGTTCTGTACGGCGGGATGGTTGCCCAGATTGCGTCCGAGCACAAGCCGATTGGCGTGTACGAAAGGCAGAACGCCGGAGGCGAAGGCGGCCTGTTTCACCGACTCACCGTAGAGGCCGACGCCATGTTCGGCCACCGCTTCTTCCATATATGCGATCACGCTGCGTTCGCAGGCGGCAATTCGGTCACCCGCCTGCGGATCTTCATGGTCCCCAAGCACCGCAAGCTCGACCAGCCCCGCAGTAGCCCATGCGGTGACTGCCTCGGGTCCATCCGCATGATCAATACCTTCGTTTTTCACGGCATCAATTACCCTCTGCGACTCCCTGAGCAGAAATGTACGGACCTTCTTACGAGTTGTCTCGTCCCACGCATCGTAGCACAGATCGTATGCAATCGCAGTGCCGCCAAGGCGCGAAAGCCGGTCCATCATGCTTAGCCTGGAGGTGAGCGGATATAGAACCACCTCTGTGATTGCTATCTTCTTCGCGGCTGCGGCAGAGCTTTGCGATGCCTCCAGAGCATAGATGGCGCCGTGTCCGGCGGCTTCGAAGCCGGCTTCCTTGAGTACGTCGCGGTTTCTGCCGGTAATTGCCATCTTCTCCATCAACTTGAGAGCCTGCTTCATGCGAGTCACAATCTGCTGACCCCACGGTTCCTGCGCATCGCGTTTCAGCACGGCCAGGCCATCACCTCGAACGATAAGGCGGGGATGCTCATCTGGTTTAACAGGCCGATGGCTTGTCAGGATCGCGGGCTCGTACGCCGCCCCAATCTCGCCGAAAGACATCAGTGCAGCAAGGACGCCTATTACCCAACATCGTGCAAAGCATCCGAACTGCATTCCACGCTTATTGTCTTTCTGCCGGTTTGCTAAAAGAGTCAAGTCCATGTGCTCTCCATGATTATCTTCGCAAGGGCCCGCAATCACATTCAGCCATCGACAGCCAGACGTATCAACAGCGAGAATCCCATCGTTCCGCCCGCGTTCTCAACCCGGTACAGAATCTTGTTCTGCCCCTGCGCGAGGTTGACGAGCTGGATATTCTCGGTGGCGTTGTACGGCTTTCGTTCTTTCGGGCTCCTCCAGACGAGCTTGTCGTTGATCCACAGTTTGCCGTAGTCGTCCGTGCCCGTCGCGATCCAGACTTCACGCGGGGCATCCGAGTATATTTCAGTGAACGCATAATATATCGCATAAGCCACAACCCGTCTGGGCTCGATCTTCCAGTACGCGGTCTTCGGGCCCGCCCCCTGCTCAACGAAACCAACTTTCTTATACTCCCATCCGACCTTCAGCCCCTCCTTGCCCGTGAAGACGTCGTCCAGGTTCACATTAGCCTCGGGGCCGAATCGCACGTCCAGATTCTCGCGCCTGCGGTCGCCCGGAAACGGACCGATGATATACCAGGAATCGACATACAGCCATTCGGACGTTCGCCCGCCGGTGACGAGCTTTCGCCCCGGAATGGCGTTGAAGTTGCCGATATCCGGCTCGTGTGTTCGGTCCAGTTCATCCGGCAGCAGCTCCGGCCCGCGATACGCAAGCATCGCAATATCGTCGGCGCTCATATCCACGCTCAGCCCGTCCCCTGTT
The DNA here is from genome assembly GCA_964526785.1 of uncultured Pirellulales bacterium. GTDB lineage: Bacteria > Planctomycetota > Phycisphaerae > Sedimentisphaerales > Anaerobacaceae > CAZGMJ01. The sequence goes on along the minus strand of CAZGMJ010000032.1, from coordinate 48,363 downwards.
TCGGTCGTAGACTTTTTCGTGAAGGCCAGCAGTTTCTCACAGTTCTCCGACATCTCGCGCACTTCGATCGTCGAGTTCTTGATCTGCCGCTTAAACGCTTCGAGTCCGCCGCTCTCGTCAACGGTGCTGATATCGCGATACAGCGCCTCGGTGTCAAGGTCCAGACGGGTGGGCCGGGGCGTGGCCGATGCCTCGTAGGCTTCTTCATATAGAAATCCCTGCTGGAGTCCCATCATGCGTGCGGCCAGAAATTCGCGGTACAACGTCACCATGTTCTGCTCGACCGCCCGGGCCACGCCATAGACCCCATGCAGCTTCCGGCCGTCGAGCGGTTCGGTCGACAGACTGCGGTATTGTCGCTCGCTCGGTTCGAGCGCCTCGTTCGTATCGGCGGTCACCCCCGCATCCACCATCCACTTGTCCCGAATGCCCCGCATCTGCGCCATCTTCTCGCGCATCTCGCCAACATCCCGGATCATTCGCACGCGTTTCTTCTCACGGTATTCCGCCACCACCTTCCGCAGTTCGGCCGGGGAGATGCTCTGCTTTTCGGCCGTGATGTCGCCTATGAACAGCACGTACACAATCACGCCGAAGAAGACCACATGCAGCAGTAGTGCAACGAACTTGCGCAACATGCTTGGTTTCGGTTCCAGTGTTCGGGGCATGGCAGTTTCCTATTCTTCCATCGTCGTCCGGATACCCCAGTTCGTGAGGCCGTAGTGTATTAGATGATCCCAGATCGGCATCAGATGTCTGACCTGGGCCCGTTCGTCCAGTTCGAAACGTACTTTGGTATCGGGATTCGCCCGGCGAGCGTGACGAATCGCGTCGAGCACGCCCTGTTTCTTCACCTCGGTCGAGCCGACGTAAATGGTTCCTTCCTGCGTGACGCGAATGACCAGGTCTCGATCCTTCGGCTTGACGTCTGCAACGGCCGCACCGGGCGCCGGCAACTGAATCCCCAGTTCCTTCACCGACTTCTTCGTCACCGCAATCACGATGAAGAATATCAACATGAGAAACACGCAGTCGATCAGCGGCCCCATCTGGACTTCAGTGCTTTCGGACTCATCGAGTCTAACTCTCATCATCCGCCTCCTTTTTAAGGAACCACGCATTCATCAGGTTGCTGACCTCTTCGCCCAGAATAGCGGCGTACTGACTGGTGCGATTCTTGAAATAGTGGTACAGTCCGAGCGACGGCACCGCCAGAATCAGGCCCGCGGCGGTCGTTATCAACGCCTTTCCGATATCGTCGGCAAGCGCCGCCGGATCGTCCATGCTGCCCACAACGCCGATGGTGGCAAACGCGCCCATCAGCCCGAATACCGTGCCCATCAACCCCAATAGCGGCGATATTGTTCCGACGGCGCTGAGCGGATAGTTCCGCCTTGTGTGAACGGAGAAGTCCCGCGCAACGATGTCCTCGGCTCCCGCGTTGATAGTCTCGAAGGAGTTATTGCGATGCTCAACGATAAAGAGGATCACTCTGCCCAGAGAACTGTTGCTTCGCTCCGCGAGCGTCTTCACTTCCGCGTAGCGGCCTTTCTGCCACAGCCCGTTCGCCTTATCTGCAAGGCGGGCGGGAACCACTCGCCCGCGCCGCAGACAGAGCATGCGATCGACGGCGTACACCAGAGCGATCACCGCCAGAAATCCGAGCGCCCACATCGTATTGCCGCCCAGAGCCCACTTAATCTTGAGCCCCTCCCACATCTCGGCGGCCCTTGCGCCAAACGTTCGAGGCGCGGTCGTTTCCAACTCACCCACCGTGTCTTCTGCGTCAACTACGGCCGCCGTATTCGGATCGCTGCTGCCCTGCCCAAAGACGGCCACTGCGATCAGAAAAACCAACCCGACTGCAACGCACATGCAAAATTCCTGCATTTTCCCACTCATCTGTTCTCCTTGTTTGTCTACGTTCAAACGGCATTCTGCCAACGCGTCTGTAAGACTACCTGCCTATGACGATTCTTTCTCCGTCGAAGTGGATGTTCTGTTTGCCAACGGCCACCTTTGCCTCCAGGCCTTCGCCTTCGATCTGAACGTCAGGCGGGTTGTCGTGCTGAAACGTTAACACGACGAAGAAATCATCGCCGCCGGTCGCCTTGATGCGATTCAGCGTACCGTGAAAACCCTTGCGGGCCGTTCCGATCTGAACGGCCTCGCTGACCGACTCGATGTATACGGGCCTGGGAGTAATAAACGTTGCCCGCATCGTCGCATCGGGATACGCCATCGTGAATCCGTTCTTCTCGACCGTCACCTGTGCTTCGGGTCTCTGCCACGTCCAGACCTTCCCGCCCCCGCCTCGGATGCTGTCAAGAAGCACCATCAATACCGGCGCTCCGCATTTCCCGCCGAAGTCGAACGCCATGGCCCGCAGTCCCTCTATTCCCGACGGCTTTCGCTGTTCGGGATTACGGACGAGCATGCTGTCGTAGAGTCCCTTCGATGGCGCGGCATAGACGTCATTCATATCTATCGTCAGACTCCCCGATCCATCTGCTTTCGCCTCGTAGTATGCGAGCCGCCCGCAGGAACCCTGATTAATTTGGTCATCGGGCAGCAGGAGGACGGATTCCTGCGGCCTGACGCCGTTGCGGCTCTCGGCGCTGGTCGTCCAGGGATGGCCAAGCGCATAGACTTGAAACGCCCCGGCGTTCGGATGGTTCCAGCCCACGATGGGTACGGCCTTGAGAAAGACCTGTGTGACGCATTCATCATGGCCCTGCCAGCCCGAGCGAAACACATAAAATCCAAAGGTATCCGCGCGCCATGTGTGGGGCATTGCATCACCCGGATGCACCGGCTTGCTGTCAAGCGGGTAGTTGACGAACGTCTGCGCCAGCGTTATATCGTCGAGCTGCTTCTTCTCGCCTCCGAAGAGACGTGCGACTGTCGATTCGTCCTTGACCCGGGCAAGGTGGTTCCATACCCAGTGAGCCGAGGCCTTATAGCGATCGGGAATAATCGGGAAATGCGCGGCCATCCATTTTAGATCGACGCCTGTGGCGCTGTTGAGTTTCATTGCGTGCGCTTCACCATCCGGGGCGAATACGGACTGCATCATCTTGCGCGGAATGATATGGGAGACATCAGGATACGGCGAAACGTCGCGGCCGAAGAAGTTCGGATACATGGACGCATACACGGAAGGATACCAGCTCGAAATGTTGGCATAGCCGCCTGTCTCGGCCTGGAATCCGCCGTCGCCGATGCCCCAGCGGTAATGCTGGAAGTTCTGAAACCAGCCGCGGTCCACCAGCAATTCGAGCGTCGGATCCATCCCCGTTTTCTCCCACAGAGCGTGGTCCTGCTCCCACAACGTCTGCTGTACTTCGTGCGTTCGCATCATATCAACGAAAGCCTTGTGATCCGAGCCAAGCAGCCGGGCATGAATCATGCCGCTCGTCTTGTCGGTCCTGTGTTCGATAGTCATCGCATGAACGCCCGGCTGCACCTGATAGAAACGCTCCTCTTCCAGTTCCACGCCGGACAGCCAGACCTTCGTATCCTCCGAACCGCGAGACAATCCAAGTATTCTCTCCTTCTGCATGCGAATGGCCGCGAAGTAGACCGTAACCGAAGGCTGTTCGTCGCCCAAAGCCTTGTCCAGATCGATTCCTTCGGGGCCAACCGCTTCTGCCGGACAGGTCTCGAACGTGAAGGAGGCCTTCTTGAACCACGAGCCGCTCTTGACCATCAGAGAACCGGTAGTCCCCACCTCGGGCCGGGCTTTTGCGTATCCGCCGGAAGCGTGTAATACGTCCCTGCTGGACTCATACGGCAGTGGACCGCTCCAGATCCAGTGTTGCGGAAATCCCCCTTCGTCGAAATCCGTTACGACAACTCCCTTTCCCGGTGAGAATCCCACAGGAGGATTTATCCGCCAGGTCCGTACCGTTGGGTCGCGAGGTTTCGCCGGTTCGGAACCCTTCTCTCCCCAAAGCACCAGCGAGCAAATGCCGGGCACACCCCGGCCGGGTCCATAGTAGTTGCTGCACGGATGAAAGTTCGCGTGCGACGTCATTAGCACGAACTGGTGCCGCAGCGTGAAGTCGTATAGTTGCTTTCGCACCTGTGCACTGAAGGTCCTCGGCCATGCATCCGTGCATAAATCATACGCAACCGCCGCTCTGAAGATGTCGTGGCCGAATCCGCCCGAACCGAAACCGAAGACCGGAATCTCGTCCTTGTACTTCGTACGGATGACATGGATTGCCCGCTCGGCATACGCCTGGTCGCCCGTGACCCGATACAACACTCCAAGATTAATGATGTCATTGGAATCCCGGACCCGTTCGAAATACGCTTGCCCAAGCGGTGTAGCGAGTTTCTCCTTCAGCCGTGGAATATCGCTTCGTCGAAAGAGCAGCCGTGGATGCTCATCGAGTCCGGGCCGAGCAAAGCCGCTCTCAACCTGCCGTCCCGGCGGCATTCGCCCCTCCACAACTCCGGAAACGTCCCTGTCTCTGAACATGCCCCTAAACGAGCCGCGAAGCCCTCCGTCGGCCATTCGATGCAGTGCAATACTGAACGAACCCGACCAGGTTCCCTTGACCCAGAAATCGCCGTTGAACAGCATATCGATATCCAGATGAACCTTCTGCCGGGTCACATCGGCGGACTTAACGATGCCGACATGTTCACCTATTCCGAAGTTCTGGGCCTTGCCCCAGACACGCTGCCATACCCCGTCGCGCGCCTCGATATGCAAGAAGAGATTCTTGCCGCCATCCGGCTTTGACCAGTCGTGCGAAACCGCGTCGCGCAGCACAAGGTCGATATCCGCAGTCAGCCCATCTGCCATGACACCGTCTGAACCAGAAAACGCCACAACAGCAAAACACGCAACAGTTGACAATAATACTTTGCGGTTGACTTCGTACATATCTGACCTCCTGGGTTCTATTGCCTGCCTCGGCCTTGGCTTCTTACTGGCACGTCCACGGCAATACTCGTCACGTCCACCTGATAGCCGTCCCCCTCGGTTTCGAACACAAGCTTCGTTTGCGGCTTTAGAATCGAGGGTTCGATCGGAATCTCGATCAGCCAGTCATAATCAGGCAGTTTGACGGCCCTGCCGTTCACGCGAACTACGCCTTCACCGTCATCCACACCTTCGAGCACGACCTTGATTTGTGCGCTCTGAGGCCGCGTGAGGAGTTTCGGGTCGAGGGAAATGTCGAATGCCGCCGGTTCGCCTGATTCGACGGCCTTCAATATGCCCTTTGCAAAAAACTGCCTGCGCAGTATCTGTGATGGTGCGGCAGGCCTGCCGTCGAGAGCAAACGCAAGTTTCACTCCTGTCTTCTTCGCAACCGCGACCTTCCCGGTCCACGAGGTCCCTCTTGCCTCGATTTCTGCCTCGCGGAATTCGAGCGGACCTCCTTCCGACGTGGGGACGACCCATGTTTTTTGCGCGCCATCAAACTGGGTTGTCGCCGGGGCGTCGATAGTCACATTGATTTTGCAATCGACGCTATGATCGTTGAACATGGTGACAACCAACTGATCGCCGTTTACACACGCAATCGGCCAGATGTCGAGATCGTCCGAGACGCACTTGACCAGCCTGCCTCGAAAATCCTTGAGCAACTTGAAACGAAACTCATCACCGCCTCCGCCCCAGCCTTCCCTCAGAGAGCCGTGCGCCGTCCGCGCCATCACCTTGTCCGGACTCCGGTAGATCAACTCGACGATGTCCCGCAGGCCGTAATTGTATGCCCCGTAAGGCGTTGCGTTTCCGTGTCGATTGCCCGGCACAGCAGGGTCCACGCACCCGGCGGTTTCCGTATTGTAGCAGTGCAGCCATTTGCCGTGCTCGGTTTGTGCGTATCCCACAACGACCTCGTACGTTGCGGTAGTCATTCGCGTATCGGAGCCGTAGTGGTGCTCGGTCACGCCGTCGAGCCACTGGATCGATTCGTCGATCATGGGCTTGTACAGCATCTCCCACGCCTTCCAATCTTCCGAGTTGATATGGAAATCCCAGCCGCCGATGACGGTAATAGCCGGATTGGTCTGTTTGATCGCCTTTGCCCACGGCAGAAACATCCACATGTAGAAATCATAGTTCTGCTTGCCGGACCAGAAGGACACCGCCGTCGGATCATACACATCCCACTTCTCCACCACCTTGTACGTCCGTCTCCCCTTGGGCATGAAGTAAAGGTTCAGTTCGTGTTCGAAGCGGTCACCGGGCTTCGCCTCCGGCGGCACCGGCACCAGATAGTTGATCTTCTCCCGCTCCTCATCATAAGCCCACAGCCGCCGCCATCGCAGGTACTTCAACGGCTCTGCCCAGCCCTTGATCGTAACCGGTCCGTCCTCTTTCGCCTTCGATATGTCGTAGTACTTCGGATTGTAATTCTTCCTGCTGCGTTCGGCCCAGTTGAGATAGGGCTCATTCCAGAATTCCGCGTACCCGTCCCAGCCGCGATTCCTGCATTTCTGCGCGTACTCTCGTCCGATGCGCTCGAAGAATTCCTTGTAATCCGGCTTGGTCAGACACAGTGCCGGAGCGTATCGATCTCCCTGGCAGTCAATGACCACCGCCATGCTCTTGAAAGGCTCCCGCAGCACACCCTCCTTGTCCCACACGACCGATCCACTGCCCGGCCCGAAATGGATCTGGCGAAAACCGTCTATGCCCCATTGCTCGGCGCGCTCGGCACTCAAACGCGTATCGGCATGGACCCCAAAAAGCCCACGCGGCACTTCCGTATGGCCGTTGACATTCAGGAGCAGACCGGTGATCTGTACACTTGCCGATTCCTCCTGCATCTTCGCAGCATCCGACCCCGGGACCGGCAATGCATAGCATATGCCAATCCCTCGGAACGCGATCACAAGAACCGTCGACAGCCATAACTTTGACCGGAACGTGCCCCGCATACTGGTTCTGCATCGTGCATCATGATGCCTCTTTGAAAACTGCAACTGTGTATCTGCCATGTTCAACACCACCTTATTCACGCCGCGGGGCGATCATCTGAATTTGCGAATGACTACCGGTCCGACTGCTTCGCTTGCACCTTGATCGCTGTCTTTCACACTTATTGCCACAACCCGGTAACGCAACGGCCTCCCGCATGGAGCCAGAAAATCAACCCATGTCTGTGGATTATCCTGCGACCCTTCAATTCGAGGCGGTCGATAGGCAATCGCGCACCAGGGCCCATCTTCGATTCTGCGTTCAATTCGAAAGCCGATTTCATTGTCCGCATTGTCCTGCCACTCTATCAGCACCGCGTCCCGTTCGTAGAGATCAGCCTTGACTGTGCCCGGCGCTTTCGGCACGCCCCTCGGCGGCTCGACAACCAGCTCGCGTTTGCCGTACTTGACCGATTCCGCTTCGTTGGCGACAAAGGCCAGATCGGCCGTGTCGTTCGACGCCGCTATGCCCACCCAGCCGGCTGTCTCGTTCCAGGCGATCAATGCCCCGTGCATTCGCGTTGCCCACGCGCCGATATAGCCACTCTTGCCATCACCCTTTTGATGCCGGTTGTGCGTAACGGCCCAGGAGTACCAGTGCGTGCCATTGTGATGCTGGCAGAGAATACCCTCCCCGTCGTTTCCCGGAGATGAGCCGAGGTTCTCGTAGTAATTGCCGTCTACCCAGAGATTTCTGCCGGCCAGATCGAACGCCCGCGAATAGTTGTCGGAGATCATCCCTCCGCCACCGCCGGCGCTCTCGACGAATCCTTCCAGGGTCAATCGCCAGTCGCCGATCCCGTAAGGATCCTCGCCGCTCTTGAGCATCTTTCGGGCATTGTAATTGCGCCGCACAACCATCCACTTGCCCGACAAATTGAATCCCTTGTGCCCGTGATTGAATACGTAGTTGTCCTGAACCACAACGCCTTCTGCGAAGAAGCCGCCCGAATTGCGGTCTTCCAGCAGTCCCTGCATGGTGGCCAGCATGTCCTTATTGATATCGATCCCGAGCACGCGTCCGTAGTCGAAGAGAACGCGGCTTGTTCGGGTATCGAGAATCCTGTAATCGTTTCCCCGACCTGGCTGTGTCCGCACGGTTGTCTGCTCGTAACCAAAGCAATGCTTCGGACTCTTCGCCAGCAGATTGTTCGCCACCAATACCCGAGAGCCATACGCCCCAATGCGCCCCACATATCGGGCCATATGAAAGCCATCGGGGCCGAAACCTTCGCGGGACTCTTTGCGCCCGCAGGTTTCGACATCGTTGGTCATGCAGGAATTCTCCAACACACATCCGAACACGAGCCTGCCGAATCCGCTGCCCAGGAATCTATCCGCGTTTTCGACCGGCTCAATACCTGGCGAGCCTTCGTACGGCGTTCCGTCAGGATCACGCCCGTGATTGGATTCCACGTACACTGGACCGGCCATGTAGGCGTCGAGAGGATGGGTCCCGTCGGCTTTGCGATTAGCCCATGAATCCTTGACATAAAAACTCCGCCATCCTCCCGCCTTTTTCCATGTCTTTCCCCAATCGAAATCAGGTCCGAAATGAATCACCGCTCCATCAAGATGTACCCAGCATATCCCGATCAGGTCGGGACTCCGCCCGCTTTCGTCAGTATGCAGTCCGATGAGGTTCCAGTCCCGGGGGACCTTCCCGCCACCCCTGGTGCGAAAACCGAACTCGAACTGCGTTCCCAATTCAAGTTCGCCGTCGCGTGCCGCGCACGGCTTGCCGGAGGGCCGTTGACCGCGGATCACAACGCCTTCCTTCAGAAGCAGTCCACGCCCCGCAGGACCGTCAAAAGGTCCCTTCGTGAAATCATAAACACCGGCCGGATAATACAAGACGCCGCCCCCCTCTGCGGCCAGTTCGTCGCGGGCATTCTCGAACTTCTCGAATTGTGTGGCCCCTTTCTCGTAACGCGACATGTCAATCACGTTGGACCATCGAATCATGTCCGTCCACGCGGGATACCCTTCCGGGCCGTCGTAATATGCGGCGACGGGATTGTCCGTCGGCGTTGCCGCAGATGACAATGTTGCCATGCAGACAACAAGAAAGAAGAAAATGGCCTTCAAAGGGCCCCTGAAGGAATTCTCCCTGCTTCTTGTGTGTCGAAACATATGATCGAGCCGGAAATCTGTCGCTCTCATCATTCACTATGCCCCTACAGAATATCGATTACACTCGGTGATGGTCAACAAAGCATAGAGCACGCGTAAGAGCGGGTCAAGATCATATGCGTAAAGTCACGACAATCCCAATAGCTGAACGATCTTGCGTCTTTCCGCCGATAGCAGTGTCTTCATGTCAAAGAGGCTGCGATTACACTCGCGCCGGCCTCAAGAAGTTTCTGACCGTCCACATCCTTCCCGCACTTTCGGCCAGCATTGGGTGCAACCCCGGCGGTGAAGCTGTTGCCGAAGTAGTAAGGTATCCAGCCTTTCGATCTCGCCGGCGGGCACAGCAGGCTTTCTAATTGAACCCAACAACCAGTTAGTGATCAGCCGCCCCAAGTCATGGACATCAACTGAACCATCGTGGTTTATGTGTCTTCGTTCACACCATTCGAGGCGTGAGCAGTCACCTAACCATCGTTCTGATAGAAAGGCACAGTCGGAAAAGTCGGTATTCTCTTCGGGCTCAAAATCTCCGGCCATCCGTGTTCAATCTATTGATCTACCGTCAATACATGTTGCCGGCGGGAACTGCCAACAAGACAAGAGAGACCTGATGGAATGAAGCTGACGGCTTGGTACGCCTACCGACCTTCACACACCAAAAGGCAGAGGCTCGCGCCCAAAGCACGAACCTCTGAATCCAAAACATCCAACATCGGCCTTAAACATCACATCGTAGTGACTTACGGCCAGAGCATTTCTTCCAGCCACGCTTCCGTTAGCAGAGCATAATCCACAAAGTCGACAACTTCATCTGTGTTTATGTCTGTTTCGAGATCAGGACCGCTATCCAGCCATTGAACGGTCATCATCTCCAGATCCGGCAAATCAACAATACAGTTGTCGTTAAGACCACCTACGGACTCGACCAATTCCGGCACGCATCGGCTGGCGTACAGCCGGATATCGTCAAAGAAAACCAAGCCGCTGCCACCTGCTGGCGGACCAAAGCCGATTGTCATGGAAGCGATGTTCGCCGGATTCAGACTCGGGTTATTGGCCATGAACTCCGTCAACGCAATGCCCTGGCCGAATTCGCCCCATTCGGTCCATTCCGTGACCTGCGCCGCATTTGGATCCGGATTCGGAACCGTTGCGCTCTGGCCCGCCCCGTCCGTGATCTTCACGTACATCTGCTCGGCCGCGTTGCTCTGGATGCCGATACTCTGATTCTGCCACGCCCCAGTGATGTCGCCGGTGGTCGAAATGTTGGAAAAGACACCTGTAGCCTGCAGACCCGCAGTATGACTTGTCATCGCAAAGCCCACATGGACATTTCCATTCAGGGACTCCAAGCAAGCGGGAACCAGGTCACACCGTCGTTCGAGTCGTACGCAAGGAAGTTGCCCGAGAAGTCTCTATCGAGTCGGATCCAGTGGGGTACGGTAACATCAGCCAGTGTTGTCACGGCACCATCACTTGAAGCATCACCACCAGTTTCTGCTCTCGGCTGGAATCTGCAGCCGTTACCACTTGTAATGTACACAGCCGCAAACTTCGAGCCCGGATCGAGGCTTTCCCGGATCATGAGGCCTGTCTTCACCCATGGGTCAGTATCGTTGGCAATAACTTCGTCGAGCCGAGCCGTAATGCTGCCCACACCATTGAGGTTCTTCCAGGCAAAGTGGAACTCGTCGGCCGTGCCCCATATGTCTGAACCGGCACCGGTGATCGTGTAGGTCCCGCCTGGCCCTTCGACAAAGCTGCCCAATGATCCGGCCTGTCCCTGATACCACAGACTCAAGGCTTTAATGCCGTGCTGCGTCCAATCGCGTTTATTTCCCATCAGCGCCATTGTCGCTTCGCAAGCAACGCCGCTGTTGTTATAATAGAATGGCATCGACTGATCGCCACCGTACACGACACCGTCATTGACATCGTTCCGCTCAACGTAATACTCGCCCTCATCGACTGTGTTGCCTATATCATGACCGACCTGCGAACCATTGCTCTGATTGCCAAACCCGTCGGCCCAGGCTTCCCATACAGTATCAGGTGAGAAGTTGTTGTAGTCCTCAAAATCGTCTAAAACCAGGAAGTCTGCCGTCGTGAAGCTCCACACACTATCCCCGAGAGGATTCGAACCTCTAACCTTTGGCTCCGGAGGCCAACGCTCTATCCAATTGAGCTACGGGGACACAACCAAGTCATTGTGATACCGCACGCGCATGTGTAAGTCAAGAACATTGACAGATTGGGGGCGTAGATATCGCCAGGACGGGCTCTAAAATCGCATTTTGGCTTGTATTTGGCCTTCTTTCGGAGTATAATATACGGTGAGCCGGGGCAAGAAAATGGATAAGAAGATGACCGCCCGTTTCCAAGCAATTGTTCCACGATTCCCGGCGGCGATATCGCTGATAGTGTTTCTTCTGAGCGCTGTGGCCGTGAGCGCTACCGATCTGGGGCCTCGGCGCGCACCCGGTTTCTCGCTGCGGGATCGGTACGGCCAAACGGTTACGCTCGGGAGCCTGGCCGGCAAAAACGCCCTGCTGCTTTTCGGCACAACGCGGTGTCCGCATTGCGACGCAGCGTTTCCCACGCTCGAACAATTTGCGGACGCCGGCGGAACCGATCTGACCGTGTATTTCATCGCCGCCGGACAGGGTAAAGCGGAACTCATTAAGGCGTTCGGTCCGGATCCGCTGCCATATGGGGTTCTCGCCGACCAGTCGCGCATTGTCACGGAGAAGTTCGGCATCGACCGCGTGCCCACCTGTGTATTCATCGACGCGGAGGGGATGATCCAGTATTCGGGCCCATTGCGAGAGCAGATCATCTGGCGACTGCTTTCCGGCGAACGACCGGTCTATCCGCAGCGCAAGAGGCGGGACATCGACGCGATCAAACGCATCGAAAAGGCGGACCGACAAGTCACCCGGAGGACCAGACGTTTTATTGTCGAGCTTTCCGACGACGCAGGAGCGACCAAGACGCTATCGACGGCTAAGGCACGGTCACGCCGGCGACAATATGCGGACGCGGTGCGCCAGATCGGGGCAAAGGTGGTGCACAACTACGGCAAACTGCAGAATCGCATCGTGGTCGAGATGGATCCCGACAAAATCGAGCGGCTCAAGAAGCTGCCGCGATTCAAGAGCGTTAAAGAGGACCGGCGAGTCAGGGCGCTGTTGGAAGATTCGGCGTATCAGATTCGCGCCGACTATGCGTGGGACAGTGCGATCACCGGGGATGAGGTGAAGGTGTGCGTGATTGATACGGGAATCGACTATACGCATCCAGATCTGCGCAACAAGGTTATCGCCCAGTACAATCCGATGGACGACAGCCAGGATGCCATGGACGACAACGGACATGGGACGCATTGCGCCGGTATCATCGCATCGAGTTCGCTGAAATACGGGGGCGTCAGTCCCGATGTGTCGCTGCTGGCCGCCAAGGTACTCGACTACAGCGGGGACGGTTTTGCGAGCGATGTCATTCTCGGGGTCAACTGGTGCGTGGAGGAGGGAGCGGATGTCATCAGTATGAGCCTCGGCGAAGGACTGTTTACGGGCACGTGCGACGATAACGACATGGGCCGGGCCGTGAATGCAGCGGTCGATGCCGGTGCCGTGGTGGTGTGTGCGGCCGGCAACGACGGCAATCCGAATGCAATGGTTTCGCCTGCATGCGCTTCGAAGGTCATCGCGGTGGGGGCTTTGGACAAGAATGACAATATCGCGAGTTATTCAGACGGCGGGGTTGAACTCGACGTGGTGGCGCCGGGAGGCGGCGAATACGGCGGTTCGACGTTTCCGGAGATCGCATCGACGTACAGCACGGAGGTTGCGAACAATCCCTTCTACTGTCTGTATCTGATCGCCGAGCAGTGTTACGACGACTACTTTCTTGCCGAAGGGGACTTGTACATCCGTGCGGTGGGTACGTCGATGGCGGCTCCACACGTGGCGGGAGCAGCCGCCCTGCTGCTCGAAGAGAACCCATCGCTGGCCCCTTCGCAAATCCAGGAGGTACTGCAAGCCAACGCAGACGATCTCGGAACCCCCGGATGGGACAACATATTCGGATGGGGACGAATCAATATCGAAAGGGCGCTGGACAATCTTCCCGCGGAGGCTGCGGAACTGGCTGTGACTATAGCCGAGCCGAATGCGTCGGAAGTGATCGACATCAGTACGCAGTTTCCACTGGAGGCATCGATAGACTGCTTTGGGGGCGACGGCTGCGGCGACGTCGAGGTGCACGCTCAGTACTGCGAGGGTCGCGACTGCAACGACTTTGCAGATATCAATGAAGTGTCCGTGCTCTCGACGCTGGACAATAATCCGAACTCCGTCGGCGTTCTCAGCGGGTACAGCGTGGAAACGGACATGCCGGCGGTTTTCGATGCCGCAACGACACTGGACATATCGCAGAGCAGTTACAGCAAGACGCTGAACGCCCAGACCGCACCGGTCGGCTCGCTCATACCTTCGGAGTATTCCACGGGCGATCTCGAACCCGACGACATGCTCGGGGCTATCGGAGAGAATGTTGCGAAACTGTACTCCTTCGACGTGCCGGAGGGTACGATCAAGAAGCTGAGTATCCGATTAGAGAACTACATGGTCATCCACTGGGACCATCCACCGTTTGCGACATGGCAGGTGTATACGTCCAACGAATCGGGGGAAGATCTGCATCTGGTGGGTGAATGCACGCCTCCCGAAGGAGGAGGCGGTGAGGCGATTCCGCCGGACTGCTGGTTTGTTTCCGAAGACCCGGCAGTTCTTGCGGATCTCACGGCGGGCGAGACGAACTATATCAGGCTGGTTTCCTACGGCGTAGAGTCGAACGACTGGCTGACGTTCAACGATATAGAGGTCTTGATCGAGTATGCGGTTGATCCGGAAAACGATGAGGTTCACAGGTATTATGTCAAATTCGATATCAGCGAACTGGAGCCGGCGGATGACATAACGGGGGCAAGGCTCAAGATCGACGTGGCACAGGCAGCCGCAGGCTCGATCGCGGATGTGCATTTCGTCGACGAGACGCTTCTGCCGATCGCGTCGGCGCAGGCGCTGCACGAACCGGCAGATCCCTGCTACTCGGGTCTGGCCAATCCGGTCAAGAGTTTCAGTTGCGAGACCACGGGACTTAAGAATCTGAATATCAAGGGAGCGGTCGAGGAAGCGTTGGCGGCCGGTCGTGATGCAGTGGCGTTTCAGATTAGCGAACGGAATGACGACCAGGTGGTTTCGCTGTATGGCATGTCGAGCGAGAACGCTCCGTCGCTGACTATTTCGCGGAGGGTGGCCCAGTTGCCGGATAGCCAATCGAGCGGAAATAACCAAGCGAATGAGACGCTTAACGGCTCACGGCCGCTGACGTACGACACGGTCGTGACACGAGCGCTGAGGACCGATCAGTACTCACGGTCCGGGTATCCCGATGCAGTCACGCTGGGCGCCGATTTCACGTCGGAATTCCGAACGGGCGATCTCGAGCCGGAGGATGGCATCGGCGCTACCGGCGAAAATGCCGAAAAACTGTATGACTTCGAAATGCCGGCCGGTCCGGTCAACAGGATCAGGATCAAGATGGTGAACTACCTGGTGGTGCACTTCGATCATCCACCGTTTGCCACATGGCAGGTCTATCTGTCCAACGCCGATGGAGCCAACCTGGAGTTGATCGGCGAATGTACGCCTGCCGAGGGCGGAGGGGGCGAGGCGCAGCCTCCGGACTGCTGGTTCACGTCGGATGATCCCGAAGTGCTTACGCAACTCGCCGCTGGTGCAACGCAGTATATCAAGGTCGTCTCAACCGGTGTCGGGCCGAACGACTGGCTGACCTTCAGCGAACTGGAGGTCATGGTGGACTACGAAATTGACGCGGAAAACGATCAGGTCAGTAGATACTACGTCACGTTCGACATATCCGAGTTTGCCAGCAACGTCCAAATCGATTCGGCCAGTCTCAACCTGTACGTCGAACAGGCAGGCACAAATGCCGTCGGCGATGTCAATCTCGTGAACCCGACATACGACCCCGCAGTGGGCGCTTACACGATCTTCCATGCCGAGAGCCTGGCGTATTCGAGCCAGACGAATCCGATTAAGAGTTTCTCGGCCGAGACGGTTGGTCCGGTGCTCCTGAACGTCAAGGGAGCACTCGAAGACGCGATAGACGGCGGTGCGAATCAGATCGCCTTCCTTGTTTCCGAGCGCAACGAAAAGGACAGAAACGCACGTTTCGCCATAAAGGGCAGCGCAAGTGCGAATCCGCCGCGGCTGGACGTATATGTGAAGTCCGGCATCAGCGGGGCGAAAGTACACTGGAATTTGCTGCCGGCGGATCATGGGGATTTCACGCTGCGCGTCCTGGCAACCAATGACATCGGCGCGCGCAGCGTTTCCGACGCACGAGTCGTGACCATCGAAGACCCGAACCTGCCCGTCATAGGCGCTGTGGAGTGTATGGTGGACTCCCAGTGGGGTGACTGCAAAAGCTTCGAGTACGGCGATGTTATCGAGCGCATTCGCGTCGAAGCATCCGATCGTCAGGACGTCCCGGATGTACGCCTGGTCGTCAGGAACGTGCCGGACGACCAGAACTTCGTCGATGTGGAGATGGCATATAGCGATGGTGTCTTTACGGACGAGACCAACCTGTTGATTACGGATTCGGGCCAGTGGCAGATCCGCGTCCGCTGCAGCGATTCGGACAACAATATGGACAGCAAGACCATCTCCTGGACAGTGCCCTGGGGTCGGCTGTCGAGCTACATTGTCAGCCCGTTTGAACAGACAACCGTGGCGAAGAGCGGCAATCTGACGATACGGGCGGGCATCGAATGTCTCGATGCCGAGTGCCCCGCTTCCGAAGTAGGCCTGCAACTCAACGAGCCCAACGAACTGAAATACGACGATCGCACAGCAGAAGATTATGGGGATCTCGGATCAACGGACAGCTATATTGCCGTCAAGTTTGAGCCTGAGACCTATCCGGCACAAATTCGCACGGCCCGTTTCTACGTCTGGGATGAGACCGCCTATCCCTTTGAGATTCACGTATGGGATGACGACGGGCCGGGCGGTACGCCTGGTACGGAACTGGTAGCCCCCTTCGCGGTAGACCCGGTCGTTGCATCGGGTCCCGAAGAAGTAGCCTGGTTCGACGTGGACATGACGCAGTACGACATCATCGTCGAGAGCGGTCAGTTCTATATCGGCTGGCGGCAAATCGAGGCAGGCAAAGTGAATCAAGTCGGGTTCGATCAGACCGGCATGTCGTACAGACGCACGTGGGGGTATTTGCCCTCGCTCGGGTGGTTTAATCTCGACGACTACTGCCAGTTCTGCAGTCTGATGCCGGACTTCTGTGATTTCTGCGGCAACATCATGATTCGGGCAGTCGTCGGTGAACCAGGCAAATTCGAAGGCGATCTGCCGAGAACCGCCGCCGGCGCACCGCTGTACAGTCCGCTCGGGCACCCGGGGGACTGCCCCAATATGAAGGCGGGAGAGACGTGCGAACGAACATTTGAAGTGTATGCCGTTGGAACCGTCGGAGAGCGGGCGACCGTTTCTCCGATCGGACACAATCGCAACAGTTACGATGTCGGCGGGTCCCTGGTCATCAATATCGCAGAACCAGAAAATGCGTGCGATGCCGCCAATCTGGACGCCATCGGACGTGTCGATCTGATCGATCTGGCACTGGTAAATGGGCAGATCGGACGGAACGAACCTTCGCGTGCGATGGATGCAAATGGTGACGGAAAGGTCGATTTGCTCGATCTGGCGACTCTGGCCCAATACTGGCTGATGGAATGTCCTTAGTCGTTGCGGCCAGTCTGTTGCGTGCCGACTCGCATGTATTAAGCGGCCGAGATGGAGATTTGCCCAACTCTGTGTCGAAATGGTTGGCAAACGAACCTGCTGATGCGTATAATCCCTCCTTTCCGTGCCGTGCGCACGTGGCCGATGATAGGCCGCACCAAATAGAGACACGAGCACAACAGGACGCACAATGACAGAACTACTCAAAAAACTGAATGGTGATATCGCTGATATTTCTTCATGGCTTCCCCATGACAGGCTGCCATGGGTTATTGCGGGGCCGTGCAGCGCCGAGTCGGAAGAACAGATGCTGGAAACTGCGCGCATCCTCGTGAAGTCCCCCCATGTAAAGGTGTTCCGGGCCGGCATATGGAAACCACGTACGCGACCGGGATCGTTCGAAGGAGTAGGCGAAGAGGGACTCAATTGGCTTGAGGCGGTCAAGGCCAAGACGGGGTTGTTGACAACCACCGAGGTGGCTGGAGCCCGACATATCGAGATTTGCCTGGAACGCGGCGTGGACATATTGTGGATCGGGGCCAGAACGACGGTCAACCCGTTCATGGTGCAGGAGATAGCCGAGGCGCTGAAGGGCGTGGACATCCCGGTGCTGGTCAAGAATCCCATTAATGCCGAACTCGGGTTGTGGCTGGGGGCGATAGAGCGGCTGTACCAGTCCGGCATTCACAAACTGGGCGCCATACATCGCGGATTCTCGACATATACCGAGATGGAGTACCGGAACGAACCGAATTGGCAGATTCCTATCGAATTGAAGCGCCTGATTCCTCGAATGCCCCTGATCTGCGACCCAAGCCACATCTCAGGCAACAGAGATCTGGTGGAACAGGTTTCTCGCATGGCGCTGGATCTCGGAATCGAGAGCCTCATGGTGGAATCGCATATCCATCCCGAGCAAGCTTTGAGCGACGCACGGCAACAGGTCACGCCCGAGGCTCTTACCACAATGCTGGAGCGCCTCCGAGCCAGGCACGGAGATATTGCCAACAAGCGCGCCCGCAAGAAAATAGAACGCTTGCGGAGCGAAATCAGCCAGTTGGACGCTCAAATCCTGTCCGATTTGGCCGAGCGCATGCACTGCGTGGAAGAAATCGGCAGACTCAAGCAGGAATACGAGATATCCGTTCTGCAGTTGGGTCGCTGGGAAAACCTGCTTGAAGACCACATCGCCAAGGCTCGCGACATGGGCCTTGACGCAGATTTCGTTAAAGCCGTCTTCGAGGAAATCCACACTTACGCCGTCAGGAAGCAATTGTAGCCACATTGCGGCGGTTCAATGCAAGTGCCGGGCGTTTCGTGCGATCCACATGTCTTGTGAAAGGACGTTAACCACGCCACTGTCCTGTTGGACCCCCGATTCGGACCGCTGACGAGCGAGGAGGTCGCTAAGAGGCGGTTTTTGCACTTCCACAGCGTCGTAGGCGCTCGTTTTGCTTGACTTGTGCGGTCGTTTCTGCTACACTAGCTACAGATTCGCACTTGAGTTTACCGCTCAAACGAGACGTATCACATTCAATTCGTAAAGCATCCGCCGACTCCGGGGGCCGGAAATTGTCTGCATTCACGCGATTCCAGGGGTGCGGCCCGACACTTGACGGAGCAGTTTATAGAGCATAAGTCCACAACTTCGATCATGCGCGCATGGGTTCTGCTGCTTCTCTGTTGCGGCGTCGGCCACGCCAGGCCGATAAGCGACTGGCAGGCGGCGAACGTGGTTGACGGCTGGTTCAAGGCCGGGGTGCGTCCTTTCTGCGCCTCCATCGGCAGAGCCAACCAGGGCGTTGAAGCGGTCACCGATGCCGACGGCAACACCATCTACTATATCGTATCCCGCGATCCGAAAGGGTTCGTCATCGTTGCGGCCGACAATGAGGTGGAACCTATCATTGCATTTTCCGACAGCGGCTTATTGGATCCATCGGTCGCCAATCCGCTGACGGATCTCTTGCGCAACGACGTGCGCAACCGGATTCACCAGATTCGTCAACGACATCGCAATCGGGGGCGTAACGCGCAACAATCTCCCGGCGAGCGACAAAGCATGCATGCGCAAGCATCACATCGATGGAGTCTGTTTGCCGATCTTGCCAACGAATCGGAAGGTGATGGATTAGTAATCGGGGCAACGCTCAGTATCCCGGACGTTCGCGTCGAACCGTTGCTTGAAACGCGATGGGCTCAGGACGAGGTGTGCGGACAGAGGTGTTACAACTATTACACGCCGGGCAATTACCAGGCCGGGTGCGTCGCCATCGCCCTGGCACAATTGGTACGGTACCACCAGTATCCGACAAGCGGTATCGGCCAGAAGGCATTTCTGATCACAAGCGAAGGCCAGCGCCATTGGGCATTCACACTCGGCGGCAATGGCTACGGTGGTCCGTACTGGTACAATGGCATGGTTCCCGTTCCGGAATGCTCGACGAGCAAAGCGGAGCGGCAAGCCATAGGAACCATTTGTCACGACGCAGGCCTTTCGGTTAACACGGCCTACGGAGCGAGCGGTTCCGAGGCCGACACGCTCGCAGCAAAACTCGCCCTGAAAAGCACGTTTAATTACGGCAACGCAATCAAAGGGTACAACGATGAGGAAAACATCGGGGCGGGCCTGATCGCAATGATCAATCCGAACCTGGATGTCGGCGATCCGGTCATACTGGGCATTCGGGGCGCAAGCGGGCACGCGGCAGTCTGCGATGGTTACGGCTATCACGGCTCGACACTTTATCATCATTTGAACATGGGGTGGGCAAACGCGAGCGATGCCTGGTACAACCTTCCCAACGTGAATACCAGTCCCGCATATTCGTCCGTTCACAAATGCGTGTATAACATTCAGGTTACAGAGGCAGGCGACGGCGAAGTTGTAAGCGGACGAGTGCTCGATCAATCCGGAACTCCGCTGGCAAATGCCATCGTCACCATCCGGGAGGCCGGCCAGAGCATTGGGCGCAGTACACTGACGAATGACAGAGGAATATACGGGTTCAAGACACTCCTTTCACAAACGCAGTATAGTGTCAGCGCATTTGCCGATGGCCATCTATTCGAAGAGCATGAGATCGTTACGGGCACTTCCCGGGACGGTGCTGCGGCAAGCGGAAACCTCTGGGGCATTGATTTGCAGGGGACAGACCTGCAAATAAGCGAAGTCGAGCCGACATCGGGCCCCATCGGTGGTTTTGTGACCATTCGAGGTGACAACTTCGGCGTAGTGGCGGGAAACGTCTTCTTCGCCGGAGGCAGGAAAGGCGAATCCGTCATCTGGGACGACACGTCCATCTCCTGTCGCGTTCCGGCCGACGCAAGCAGCGGATCGCTCTGGATACGCACCAGCAACGGGGCCAACAGCACCCTGGCCTCATTTGAAGTGACGGAATCCAAAACGCTTGTCGTCAATGCCGGTCAAGCGACCGCATATGCTGAGAACGGGACGGCTTCCCACCCGTTTTCGCGAATCCAGCATGCCATAGACGCTGCAGCGGACGGCTCGGAGATCATCGTTGAACCGGGCGTTTATGAAGAGACCATTCAGTTTCGCGGTCGGAACATCATACTAAGATGCAGCGAACCTGAAGATCCCACGATTGTCGCCGAGACCGTTATTGACGCAGGCGGGGACGGTCCGGTGGTTGTTTTTGAAGGGAACGAGGGGCCGGAATGCGTACTGGATGGGCTGACCATTGTCAACGGCATCGCCGACAACGGCGCCGGCATATTCTGCGGTTTTGCGCAACCGACAATTCGAAACTGTGCCATCATCAATAATGTCGCCAGGGAGAATGGGGGCGGGCTGTATTGCGCAAACGGGGGTGCACGTGTGATGAACTGTGAACTCAGCAGTAATATCGCAGGCGGCGACGGAGGCGCGATAAGTTGCACGAGCGGCACGCTGCATCTTCTGCAGACGACTTTGACGAACAATGCAGCCGAGGGCCGAGGGGGAGCCGTCTTCGCATCAGATTCATCACTCGAAGTGACCCGTTGCCGTTTCGGTGCGAATGTCAGCACCGGCGACGGCGGTGCGGTAGCCAATTTTGACGGCGCATTGACGCTCACAAACTGCGCGATGGCGGGCAATTACGCACACGATGACGGCGGCGCACTTTATAACCGGAACGGAGAAGCCGTGTCCGTCGTGAACTGCACATTCCGACGCAACGCCGCGAGCGATCTTGGCGGCGGGATATATAATAGTAACGGGGACCAGCAAATTCATGTGGTCAATTCCATTCTCTGGGCAAACTCCGACGCTTCGGGGGCGACCCTCAGCAGCCAGATCCACGGAGGCGAGCAGACTATCAACTACACGTGCGTACAAGGTTGGGACGGAGGCCGCGAGGGTCAGGGCAACATAGGTACGGCTCCGGGATTCGTCGACGCCGATGCGGGCGACAGCCTGGAAGCGGACACTCCCACGACATCGGTAGACTTCGCCGCGCTTGTGCTGACGGCCGACTCGCCGTGTATCGACGCCGGCGACAATGATGCGGTTTTGTCCGAGGCGTTCGATCCGGACGGCAATCCCAGGGTGCTGGACGATCCCGCGGTCGATGATACAGGACGCGGCTCGCGGCCTATCGTAGATATGGGAGCCTTCGAACGATGCGGTCTCCTCGCACACTGGAAACTCGACGAGGCAGGCGGGGCAAGGGCGCACGACAGCGCATCGCTATACGATGGCAACGTTCTCGGCGATGCGGCATGGACGACGCAGGGCGCGGTTCGTGGGGCCCTCGCCTTCGATGGTGACGACGATGCCGTTCGCATCGACGCCGAATCCGCCTTCGACATGCGATGGGGAATTACCGTGGCCGCCTGGGTCCGGATCGACGCCGTGGAGAGAGACTGGCAGACGGTAATTGCCAAGGGCGATTCCGCGTGGCGGCTGTCCACCTACCAGGATAGCTCGCGAATGCACTTTGCGATTACCGGCGGCCCCGAGTATTATCAGGCAAACTCGCAGACTGCGTTGCATACCAATCAATGGTATCATGTTTGCGGAACGTACGACGGACGGCGAATCCGGCTATTCATCAATGGCTCTGAAGATATCGAACAAAGCGTAGAATACACAGGTGGTATCAGTACGAACGACGAACCTGTATTCATCAGCAATAACAGCCAGAAGGAGCGACGACACTGGAAGGGACTGGTCGACGACCTTCGTGTGTATAACTATGCATTGAAACCGGCTGAAATCGAGCGTATCTTGTGTCCCGGGGCGGGTCTTGGCGATCTCAACGGCGACTGCGTGATCGACATGCGGGATTTCGCGGTTCTGACGGCCACGTGGCTGAGCAGGCCCGGCGACAGCGCGTGGAACCCACAGTGTGATATCAGCGACCCGGCCGACAACGTCGTGGATCAGGCGGACATGAGCATTTTCATCGCCAACTGGTTAGCTGGTCTATAAGGAACCGGTTGGCATGCCGCAACCGGCAAGAAGGCGTCTTTTTGTGATTATCTTTTGCATTTGTGGAGCGAAATCAGTATACTCCCCTGCCTTGTATGCCGCGAGCAACTTACGATAGTAGAAATGGGTGCTCATGTATTCAGAACTCAGCATTAGTGTGCCGTCGGCCCCAGCCGACAGTTACAGGATATGTATCGGCGCGAACATTCTCGCATCCGTACAGGCGCGACTGCCGCAGCGCTTCGCGCACTGCCGTCGGTTTGTAGTGACGGATGAAAACGTGGCGGCGGCCGGGCACTTGTCCGCACTGACAACAGATTGTAAATGTTGTGCTTACGTCATTCGGCCGGCCGGCGAAGTATCCAAGCACATGCGCACGGTGATATCCATCATTGAAGAGATGGAGAAGGCCGGCTTTGGGCGGGATACGCTGGTGATCGGACTCGGCGGCGGGACCGTTGGAGATATCGCAGGGTTCGCAGCGGCGGTTTTCAAACGCGGCGTTCCCGTTGTTCACGTTCCGACGACATCCGTGGCTCAGGCTGATTCATCGATCGGCGGCAAGACGGGAGTCGACTCGACCATCAGCAAGAACGCCTTCGGCGCTTTCTGGCATCCGTCGGCCGTGTACATCGACGTGGCAACGCTCCAGACACTCGATGAAAGAGAATATCGCGCCGGACTGGTGGAGTCGGTCAAGCACGCACTGATTTGCGACGCGCAGTATTTCGAGTTCATAGAGGCGAACATTGCCTCCCTTCTGCGACGAGATATATCCGTATTGGCGGAACTCGCCAGTCGTAATGGCTCGATCAAGGGGCACATCGTCGAGGAGGACCCCGGCGAAAAGAACCTGCGCCGAATCCTGAATTATGGTCACACGGTTGGCCATGCAGTGGAATCCGTGAGCGACTTCGCATTGCTCCATGGGGAGGCGGTAGCCATCGGAATAATCGCAGCCGGACTCATCGAACAGGAACTCACGCTGGGCGAGTCCAAGCGGCTTGAGCGTGTTCGGAGCATATTCGAACGACTGGACGTGCCTCAGCGGATACCCGCTGACCTGTCTACGGAAGCAATTATCAACAGGCTCCGGCACGACAAAAAGGCGATAGGTGGACAGCCGAGATTTGTGCTTTTGAGTGACTTGGCCGAGGTCCATTGCCCGGAAGGGCAATACGCTGTCGAAGTGCCGCCGGAGGTTGTCGCGAAGGTCATAAGCAAACTGAAATAACTGTCAAATGGGAAAAACATGTACAGGGAACAGATAAAAGTCCTTGATTGCACCGTCCGGGATGGCGGGCTCATCAACAACCACTATTTCACCGATGAATTCGTCCGGGCTGTGTATTCCGCGTTGTCTCAAGCCGGCGTCGACTACATGGAATTCGGCTATCGAAGCAGCAGAGAACTGTTTCCGCCGGACGAATATGGCGCCTGGAAATACTGCGACGACGACAGGATCCGTCAGATCATCGACGGCATCGAATCCGACGTCAAGATCAGTGTCATGGTGGACTCGTATCGGGTCAAGGAGCAGACCTTCGCACCGGCGGCCGAAAGCCCGATCGATATGATTCGTGCGGCGACGTATGTCAAGAATATCGACAGCGCTATCGAACTGATCGGCAAATGCCACGACCTCGGCTATGAAACCACCTGCAACATTATGGCCATTTCTACAGAAATTGAGCCGGATCTGGTGGAGGCCCTGGATCAACTGGCTCAGACGCCTGTGGATATCGTCTATGTAGTGGACAGCTTTGGAGCCCTGTATTGCGAGCAGATCGAGTATATGGTGAAGTTGTACCAGCAGCATCTGCCGGGCAAGGAAATCGGTGTGCACTGTCACAACAATCAGCAATTGGCGTTCTCCAATACGATCGAAGGCATTATCCACGACGCGAACTATGTGGATGGTTCGCTGTTCGGAATCGGCCGGGGCCCCGGCAACTGCTGCCTCGAACTACTGATCGGTTTTCTGAAGAATCCCAAATTCAGCCTCACTCCCATACTCAAAGTCATTCAGGATTACATGATTCCCATGCGCGATGAAATCGAATGGGGATACATCATACCGTATATGGTGACCGGTATCCTCAACGAACATCCGCGCCAGGCCATCGAGATGCGTAAGACGGATCAGAAGGATCACTACGCCGAGTTTTACGAGCGTCTGTCCCACTCGCTGGATTGAGGTATTCGCAGATGCGGCGTCGCCCTGTAGCGGCGGTGTTGTCGATGGACGGCACGGATTATTGTGGCGGGCCGGCGGGGTCTGATTGCCCCCCTGCTTCATACCGGGTTTGTGACGGATGTGAAACGTCTTCTGATGCGACCGCTTTCGGCAGGGTGAATGAAAATGTACTGCCCATGCCGACATTTGATTCGACCCAGATGCTGCCGCCCCACATTTCCACGATTTTCCTGACGAGCGCCAGACCCACCCCGCTACTCTCGATCTCGTCCCGCGGGGCTAGCGTCTGAAACATCTTGAAAATCCGGTCAAAGTACTTCGGATCGATTCCTGGACCGTTATCAGCAATGCTGAACCTCCAATGGCCCTGTTCTTCCGTGCACGCAACGGTTATTCGACCGTGCTGCTTATCCATGTACGCGACTGCATTGGCTATCAGACTCTCAAATACGCATCTGACATGGGCCTTCTGGCATCGAACAGTCGGGAATGAGCCGTTTACAATGAACTCGAAGCCATCGGGGACAAGACCGCTGCTGGCGACACTTCTCACGACCGCCCCGGTGTCAACGTCCTCCTTCTGGTGAACGAAGCGTCCAATCTCGGAGTATCGCAGGATGCCTTCGATCAGATCGGCCATCCGGGCGACTCGCCCTCTGACAAGGCCGAGTTGCGTCTTTCCGTAGTCGTCGAATGTGTCCGCATAATCGGAGGCGATCCAATCGATGATGGTTCCGACCCCACGCAACGGCGACTTGAGATCATGAGCGGCGGCATGGGCGAAGTCCCGCAGTTCCTGGTTGGAACGCTCCAATTGTCGAATTGCGTCCTGCAAGTCTGCGTTCGCTTTCTGCAAGGCTTCTTCCGCCACCTTGCTATCCGTCGTATCACTGAGCACGCCCTGGATTCCGACAATTCGATCATCTTCAGATATGGGCCGACTGCATATCTGAACCCATCGCTGGGTGCCGTCCGGTGACATCGTTCTACATTCCAGGCAGCCGGCATGACCCCGCAACACCGATTCCTCAAGCCCCTGGTAACGCTGTCTGTCGTCCTGATGAATCAGTCTCACAAAGGGCTTTCCGGCGCAATCATCGGGGACTGCGCCAAGGATCATTTCGGCCGCGGGGCTCACATATGTGATCACACCGAATCCATCCGTAGTGTAGATCACGGCGTCGAGATTCTCCACAAGTTCCCGATATCGACGCTCGGACCGGCGTAATTGCAGTTCGACCTTCCTGCGAGCACTCACATCACGCGCGATTCCGAGGACGAGCATTCGGTCCTCAATACGAACCGGGAAGGTGCGAATCTCAACGGTAACATGGGTGCCGTCCTTGTGTCGGAGAATCAGTTCATCGGGTCCAGTCGGCTTGCCTCGTATGTTCTTTGCCAGCAGCTTTGCGGCCCTGGATATCTGGCTGCGCGGCAGAATATTCAACTTCAGGAAGCTCTTGCCGATCAGTTCGTCGCGACTGTATCCAATTATCTTCTCCGCGGCCCGATTGCCATCGACGAACCGTCCCTTCATATCAGACAAGTAGTACCCATCCGGAGCGTACTCAAAGAGAATCTTCAGCCTTTCCTCGGAACTTCGCAATTGATCTTCTGCCCGTATCCTTTCGGTGATGTCCACGCCCGAGCAGACGATACCAGCGACGCAGCCGGCTGCGTCCCGCAACAACGTGTTGTGCCAGGCCAGCAGTCGTTCTTCTCCGCTGCTAGTAAGTACGGGATTCTCGTAGTATCCGGACGTCTCCAACTCGCCCGCAGTGAATCGGTGGAGTTTGTTCCGCATATCTTTGCGAATCCGCGCGGGCAGGAAGGACTCTATCCAATCCGAGGCGACCGCTTCCTCTTTTTCGCAGCCCAATAACTCACATCCGCTATCATTGATGAAGGTAACACGGCCCTGTTTATCCAGTGTAAGCAGCAATAGCGGTCCGCGATCCAGATGCCCCTCAAGGTTCTGCATGTGCCCTGCCAATGAGGCGTGCTCTCTATACTCAGCAGCGCGAGTGACAAGGATCACAAAGCCGCCCTTTTGGTCGTTGTCAGCGGATCGGTATCCAATATGCAGGTGCCAGCGGGTCCACTGGCCGGTATCTGTCACGAGTCGGCAGCAGGCTTCTCCCCGCCCATGTATCCGTGCCTGCTCAATGCCGCGTTCGAGGGCGGTGGAGGTTTCCGGCGCGATGTATTCTGCAATTTTGCGTCCCGCCAACTCGTCAGCAGACGCCACACCCAAGAGGCCCAGAGCGTACCGATTGCACTTGATGATTCGCGCCCCGTAGTCAGTAATTACCATGGCCGCCGGGCATACATCGAACCAGTAATCCGCAACCTGGTCCTGTGTTTTCTGCAAACCTGACATGTCCGGCCTCTCAGTTCTTCAAGACCCAATCACACGTTACACCCCGGCCGCCGGCATGCTCAGCGGTCACCCAGATTTGAGAAGCACAGACAACGTGTCCTCCGCAATACAGCGCGTCCCTGTAGCATGTACTGCTCCAACTCAGTGAATCGGAAGCGTGTTTCATAGACTCGACAGCCCCCCACAGACCTGCGTCTCAATGGCACAATCTCGTGCGGCGTCTACGGGGCATATCCCTCTGTGCACCGCGAAATGAGATCCTAGCAAGTATATTCTTTTCTAAATAATAAAGTGCAATATACATATGTATACCATATAAATTGCCTTCTGCATAATACGTGTATCGGTTATAATGTGGACTGCCATAATCTGTGTGGGGCGAGCCGAACAAGCCGATGGATGTCGGGATGGGGCATTGATGTCGGAGTATGCAGGGAACCGTGTGACAGCGACCAACAGCAATTACAGTACGCCGAGAAAGCAGGCCGGAAAACAAATCGGCCAAACCCGGCGAGATACACGGCCAGATACACCTTGCAGGTTTGGCCTGTAAGGCCTATAGTATAGGCCCCCTATTGCCGATAATACTATCTTTCTGTGTTTAGAACTGGATATTGCTCATGAGTACCGATACAACGGAATCGCCCGGCACCAAACCAAGAAAAGGGTGGCTCCGGAGGAACATCATTAAGGCGATCATCATACTCGTCGCCGTTGGCGCACTGACGGCCGTAACGAAAATACCCCCCAGGGACCGCCAAGTCCCCCCCGGGGAACAGCCAAAAGTGAACGTCAAGGTAGTGTCTGTCGTCGCCGAACCGCAGATTGCCGATACGTTCATTCTGCCCGGCACCGTGGAACCGAATGAAATCGTGCAGGTTTCCGCTGAAGTTTCCGGTCGGGTCGAACATATCGGACCCAAAGAAGGCATCGCCGTGCGGTCCGGCCAATTACTCGTCGAACTCAATTCTGACCTGCTAAGGCCGGAGCACGCAAGCGCCAAGGCGAAGGTTGAGCGCGATCAGATTCAATATCAACGCATGACTGAACTTGTCGATATAAACGCCACATCGCAACAGGACCTGGACGATGCGAGAAGCCAACTTGCCGCAAGCAAGGCGCGTCTGGAGGAGATCCAAGCCAAACTTGATCGCACACGCATCACCGCTCCGCGGAGCGGCGTCCTTAACGATCTACTGGTTGAAGAAGGAGAATACGTGCAACCAGGCACTCCGGTCGCGGAAATCGTCGACAAGCAAACGGTTAAAGTGGTCGCCGATGTTTCGGAGCGAGATATCGTATTCCTGGAAGAAGGCGACACCGCCCAAGTCCTGATTAGCGCCCAGAATACTGCAAAGCACGAAGAACGTATCCGCGAGGGCCCTATTACTTTCATCAGCGAACTTGCCGATCCACTGACACGCTCGACGCGGATAGAGATTACACTCGACAATTCGCAGGACATTCTGCACAGCGGCCAAATAGTCCGGGTGCGCCTTACTCGCATGGTACTCGACGAGGCGATCATGATTCCTCTGCTGGCCGTCATACCGATGGAGAACGGCAACGCGGTATATGTCGTCGAAGAAGGTAAGGCGCAGCGGCGTGATGTCGAACTCGATATCATGAAAGGCGACCGCGTGCAGATAACCGAGGGGCTGGAGCCGGGCGACAGGCTGATCATCGCGGGTCACAGATTCGTCGCCCCGGGCCAGATGGTGAACGTCGTTTCGGAGACCGGCTCATAATATGTTGATCACCGATTTCGCCATCCGGAACCGCACGACGATAGCCGTCCTGGGCCTTATTATCATTCTCATGGGCGGCTACAGCTACATGTCTCTGCCGCGTGAGGCTTTTCCCGACATTCCCATTCCCCACATTCTCGTGACAACCACGTATGAGGGCGTCTCTCCGGAAGATATCG
Source organism: uncultured Pirellulales bacterium (assembly GCA_964526785.1). Lineage (GTDB taxonomy): Bacteria > Planctomycetota > Phycisphaerae > Sedimentisphaerales > Anaerobacaceae > CAZGMJ01. The sequence continues at coordinate 19,500 of CAZGMJ010000032.1, read as the reverse complement.
AAACATCGGTCACGATGAAGATCGAGAAGGAACTCAACGGCGTCCGCGGCGTCAAGGAGATTCGCTCCAGCAGTGCTGAAGGTATCTCCATGATAGACGTCGAGTTCAATCCCGACGTGCCGACGGAGGTTGCTCTGCAGCGGGTTCGCGACCGCGTTGATCTGGCCCAGGGTGAACTGCCTCTTGATGCGGAAGAACCGATTATTAAAGAAATCAACTTCGCCGAACTGCCGATCATGCTCATCAGCATCTCCGGCGATGTCTCACCCGTGCAGTTCAAGGATATTGCCGATGACGTGCAGGACGGTCTCGAAACCATTCCGGGCGTCCTGAAGGTCGAGGTGCTCGGAGCGCTGGAGCCAGAGATCCGTCTCGAATTCGATCCGGACCGGTTGGCGTCTTACAATCTGACGATTCCGGAAATCCTCGCGTTGATTCCTTCGGAGAACGTCAATATTTCCGCGGGAGGCCTGGAAACGGAGGGCACGAAATTCAACGTGCGCGTCCCCGCCGAGTTTGTCACTCCCGAGGAGGTGGACGACCTGCTCCTGACGGTCCGCAACGGCAAGCCCATTTACCTTGCCGACGTAGCGAATGTCCGGGCTACGTTTAAGGATCGAGCCAGCTATTCGCGTCTCGACGGCTCGGCCAACGTCACGCTCAGCGTACAAAAACGTGTCGGCGCCAACGTGGTCGAGGTCTCGGACAACGTCAAGGCGGCAGTGGCCCGCGCACAGGAGCAGGTTTCGGGAGCGGTCACTTTTGACATCATTTTCGATATGTCAAAGTACATCCGCAACATGGTGGCCGACCTCGAGAACAATATCATGGCCGCGCTTATCCTCGTTACCGGCGTTTTGCTGATCTTCCTCGGCTGGCGACCGAGCACCATCGTGGCCATGATCATCCCGCTGAGCCAACTGATTACGTTCTTCCTGCTGCAAATGCTGGGCTACACGCTCAACATGATTGTGCTGTTCAGCCTGGTTCTCGTGCTCGGCATGCTCGTGGACAACGCCATCGTCATCGTCGAGAACATCTACAGACACATTCAACTCGGCTACAGCCGGCTGGAGGCCGCCCAACTCGGTGCTCGGGAAGTAGCCTGGCCGGTGACAACATCTACCTTTACAACAGTCTGCGCCTTTCTGCCAATGATGTTCTGGCCGGGCATAATGGGCGACTTCATGAAATACCTGCCGATCACGCTCACCCTTGGCCTGCTGGCCTCGCTGTTCGTCGGACTCGTCTTCAATCCGGTCATATGTTCGGTCTGGGCGGGCAGTTCGCCTCAATCCCGGCGGACCGATCACTGGTTCGTCCGCGGGTATCGGCGTCTCCAATTAACCGGCCTTGAAAACCCCGGGATCACTCTATTCGTCGCTGTCTGTCTGTTGTTTGCAGTGGTTGCGTTGTACGGAAAGATCGGGCAGGGAACGGAGTTCTTTCCCGAGGGAGATCCGGAACGGGCCATCGTGGACATTCGCGCGCCTCAGGGCACGAACATAGAGGAAACCGACAGAATCACGCGTGTCCTGGAGGAGCGGATCAAGCCGTACGATGCATGGCTCAAGCATGTCGTCACCAACGTCGGCTCATCAGCCGGCACCAACGACATCATGGCCAGCGCAGGCGGTTCACATCTGGCAAACATCACGCTCGTGTTTTACGATTTCGCCGAGCGCGAGCGGCCATCTACTGAGATTATCGCGCAGATTCGTGACGACATATCGGACATCGCAGGGGCTGAAATAAAGGTCGAAAAGGAAGAGGAAGGACCTCCGACCGGCGCGCCCGTCACTGTGCGTATTATCGGAGAGGACTTCGCGACGCTCGAACACATCAGTGAAGAGGCTCGCCGCATGATCGCCGACGTTCCGAATATCGTGAACCTTCGCAGCGATCACGAGGCGACCCGGCCCGAACTGGCATTCACAGTGGATCGTCGCGTTGCCACAATGCTCGGCGTCAACACCGCAACCGTGGGCAACTTCCTCAAGATGGCGGTATTTGGCAGCAAGGTGGGCACATATCGCCAGTACAACGATGAATACGACATCACCGTTCGGCTTCCCATCGAGGATCGTCGGAGCCTGGACGACTTGTATCGCCTCCGCGTACCCAATCAGGCCGGAGCAGCCGTTCCGCTCAGTTCGCTGGGTGAATTTGAGTACAAAGGGGGGTTCGGCACAATCAATCGAGTCGATCAGAAGCGTGTGATCACGCTGACCGCCGATGCAGAGGGACGTCTGAGTTCGGAAGTGCTTGCCGACGTCCAGGAGCGACTGTCAACGCTTGACATGCCCATGGGTTACGCGATTCGTTATGCCGGGGAGAAGGAGACTGAAGATGAGTCGCGGGCGTTCCTCGGCAGGGCTTTTGGCATAGCCATTCTGCTGGTTACACTCATCCTCGTGATTCAGTTTAACTCGCTGATGATTCCTTTCATTATCATGACGACGGTCGTTCTCTCCCTCATCGGAGCGCTGACGGGCCTGCTCATCTGCGATCTTCCGTTCGGCATTATCATGACGGGCATCGGCGTAATCAGCCTGGCGGGCGTCGTCGTGAACAATGCGATCGTCTTGCTCGCCTATACCAGACAATTGCAATCCAACGGGATGGACCTGATTTCGGCTGCGGCCGAGGCGGGCGCAACCCGTTTGCGGCCCGTACTGCTGACGGCTGCGACCACCATTATCGGCTTGATTCCGATGGCTGTCGGTATTTCGTACGACTTCCATACGTTCTCATGGGCCACCAAGAGCGAATCGACCCAATGGTGGAGGAACATGGCGGTTGTGGTCATCTTCGGACTGGGATTCGCGACCGTCCTGACGCTCGTGGTCGTGCCCTCGCTATACGTTATGCTCACCCGCATCGCCATTCGCCTGCATCTGCATCGGCCCGAGAGCGAACATACGAGCGATTCGCAAGCCAGGTAATGAAGTTCGCTTCGGTCTTCAGGTAGGCCGGGCGAACCACAACACAACATGGACAGCGGGCAAGATTCTGTTGCAGCCGGGACTGCCTGTGATTCAAGGAGCAATTGATGAAGCATTACGTCGAGATTCCGACCGAATCGGCTCATCGTCTAATCAATCACGGGCCTTTGGTGCTCGTATCCACACGTGGAAAGAACGGTGTCTACGACGTCGCACCGATCGCCTGGAATAGTCCCGTCCACAAGAGTCCGCCCATGATGCTCGTTGTCGTGGGTAAAAGACACCAAACACACGAAAATATCGAGCATGCCAACGGGTTCATAGTCGTTGTTCCGCATGCTGATCAACTCGAACTCGTGCGCCGGACCGGCTCGGTCTCAGGCCGGGATGCAGACAAGTTCAAGCAATTCGGCATCGAAACTCTCAGAGGACATCACGTCGATGCCCTGGTGCCCCAGGATTGTGTCGGGTTCATCGAGTGCGAAGTAGCGCAAACGATAGGCATTCACCAAGTGAGCGTCTTTGCAGGTAAGGTCGTATCGGCATCTGCGGACGAGGAGGCTTTCGACCAGCGACTGCTCAGCGAAAGCAGCGCCGGAAAGACGCTGCACCACCTGGGCGGCAGTACATTCAGCGTCCCGAGTGACAGACTCATGGGATGGCAATAGGCGGACTTACTGTCTGCGCAGATTGCGGGCCCTGAAAGATTCGTCCCGGCCCTGTGTAGACGGCCGATTCCAGACACACTAAGCGAGCGGTCGATCAGAAAAGCGCTTGTATCAGTCTTGCCGGTTCCTGGCGAAAGAAAGAGCCTTTGCCCTCGAAGAATCCGTGGGCGCCGATGAAATGGACGTTCAGATCGGACCATTGCAGCGTCTCGCCCGAACCTTTCAGTCGAAGCGTGGTCACGCGTTTGCGGAACATCCCGCCATGAGGCCACGGACATGGAATTGCCCCTCGCGCTTCTTCCACCCTCGCCTCTCGAGATTCGTCAATATCGACCCAGGAACCCAGCGCATGATCGGCCTGCTCCGTAATCTCCTGCATCTTCTGAGCGATCTTCGCCGCCGTATAACCGAGGCGGAAGCACTCCCCGGCGTCGGTTTGAATGATTTCCGAAACGCTGCGATCATCGCTTCCCATAAAGCCCTCGGCCGCGAAACAAGAAGACCGCAGCATTGCATTTAGTCTTTGAATTTCAGGCGATTCTTTCATGGCCTGCTCCAGTCGTTGCGTCACGCGAATTTGTCGTAGAAAATCGCCGAATCCTCCATCCCGGCTTCGTGAAGCACCTCAATGGCCGCATCAATCATCCCGGGACTGCCGCACAAATAGGCCTCCGTCTCCGACGCATTTTTCACACCCCCCCTGACCGCCTCGGTAACCAGACCGGTCTGACCATCCCACTTCTCATTCTCCTCGGGGGCGGCAACTACGGGAACATACGTGAAGTCGGGTAATTCCTGCTCGAAACGGTGCATCAGGTCACTGAGGAACAACTCTTCGACGACGTTCGCTCCGAAGTAGAACGTAGCCTTGCGCTGATTTCCCGTATTCTGCATATCATGTAGAATGCACTTGATCGGCGCCATGCCGGAACCACCCGCTATGAATACGACAGGAGCCTCCGTGTCGGACAAACGGAAGTCCCCATAGGGCCCGTTGATACGCATTTCGTCGCCCTCCTTGAGGTATTCGAAACAGTAGGTGGTGCAAATGCCGCCGGGCACCAAACGTATAATCAGATCGATATGTTCCTTGTCGGCCGGATCAGACGCAATCGAGTACGCTCGGTAAACCTCCTGGGAACTCTTTTCGTAGGGCGGCGTTAGCAGTTGTATGTACTGACCGGGGACGTAATCTATTGCCGCCGGCTCGATCAACTCGAGACGAAACAGCTTCATATCGTGCGTCAGGTCCCGAATCTCGGCACACCGACACGTGTACTCCTGGATCGAGAGCAACTCCGACGGAATCTCGATTCGCAGGTCCTGCTTGACTTTGACCTGGCAAGAGAGTCGCACGTTTGAATCGATTTCTTCCTTCTCCAGATAGGGTTTCTCGGTCGGTAGCAGGACGCCGCCGCCCTCGAGCACTTTGACCTTGCACAATCCGCACGTGCCGCGTCCGCCACATGCACTTGGGATGAATATCTTCTCCTCGGTGAGCATCGAAAGCAGGTTCCTGCCGCCTTCAACCGTCAGTTCCTTGTCTTCATTGATCGTGATCGTGCACTCGCCGTAATTGGCGATGTAGTACTCCGCCACCACCAAAAGGGCCGCGAGAAACGCCCCGATGAAACTGACTACCAAAATAGCGATAATTGTCGATAGGACCATGTGCGTGTTCTGCCCGCGTAGATCTCAACTTCCCTGCAGCACCCCCGTAAACCCTATGAACGCCAGCGCCATCAGTCCGGCGATGATCAGCGTAATGCCCGGCCCCTGAAGACCTCGGGGGATGCGCTCGTTGCGCAGCCGCTGTCTTATGCCCGACATTGCCATAATCGCCAGAAACCAGCCGATGCCGCTGCCCAGTCCATAGCCGATTGTAACGATGAAGCTGTATTCCCGAATGACCATGAACAACGAACTTCCGAGGATCGCGCAGTTGACCGTGATCAGAGGCAGGAATACACCGAGTTGCTGGTAGAGAAACGGCGAATACCGCTCGATCACCATCTCCACGAACTGTACGAATGCCGCGATGATGACAATGAACATGATGAAGCGGAAGAAATGTAACTGCAAAGGTTCCAGCACCAGATGGTACGCCAGCCAGTTGAGCAACGTCGTGCATGTCATGACGAAGATAACGGCAAGCCCGAGCCCGAAGGCGGTTCTGACTTCGCGGGATACGCCGATGAAGGGACACAGGCCGAGAAAGTACGTCAGCAGAATGTTCTGCGTGAACACCGCCGCGATGCACACAGTAAATGCCTGCCAGATTTCAGGTCCTACGTTCATTTGCTCTTCTCCTCTTGGGCCGTCTGTATCCCCCGAAACACCCACGTGACAATACCGAGCATGAAGAACGCTCCCGGCGGCATGACCATGATGATCCACTTATCCCAGTACGCGCCGCTGAAGTACGGTACGGCAAACCCCATGAATGTGCCCATTCCGAGCACTTCTCTGAACGTCGCGATCACCAGCAGCACGAACGAATAGCCCAGCGCGTTGAAGAAACCATCGATAAAGGCTCGTCCAGGTGGATTGCTGTTGCCGTAAGCTTCGCACCGCCCCATTATGATGCAATTGGTAATAATCAGCCCCACATATGGCCCCAGATTCGTGCTCATCTCAGGCCAGTACGCCTTGAGTACTACGTCCACGATGATCACGTAGAACGCAATGATCAACGTCTCGACCATCATTCGAATGTTTCGCGGCGTCAGCGTGCGCAGGATCGAGACCGTGCAGGCGCTGAGGGAAAGCGTGAAGACAAGCGCAGCACACATCACTACGGTGTTGAGTACGAGGTTTGTCACGGCCAGCGTACTGCAGATGCCGAGCACCTGCTTGAACACGGGGTTGTTACGCCACAGCCCCTGGCCTGCCAGTTTTGTGCTTTCCGATGTGGCGGCTTTCATCGCCGATCACCTCAATTTCCCTGGATATTCTTATCGCGCCACTGTCTCAGTGCGTCGTTAATGATGATTTCAAGACGGTCGCTGGTTTGCGTCGCCCCCGTCACGCCGTGCACCGCACTGTCATCGAGAGCAGTTCCGGGCCGTCGTATGTCGAAGGGCGGCCCGCTGCCGGCAATCTCTTTGCCCTCAAACTGTCCTTTGAATGCCGGTGTCGTGATCTCGGCGCCGAGGCCGGGCGTTTCGTTCTGCTCGTAGAAGGCGATGCCTGTAATGGTCTGTCCGTCGGGTTCGATTCCGATCATCCCCCTGATCGGCGCCCAGAAGCCCTGGCCCGATATGGGCAGCGCATAGCCAACCATCCGGCCGTCCCGTTGGGCCACATACGCACCGGCGGATTCCTCATCGGGCTCCTCCATCAGATCAACAAACCTCTGGTGCAATTCGAGTCGGCTCAGTTCCTTCGGCTCGACACCCGGAATGACCGACAGCACCGCCTGCTCAAAGGCCAGCCGCTCATTCGCCTCCACGCGATCGCTCGTGAACGCCGTCAGTCCAATTACGATGGAACTGAAAAAGCCCGTCACGCAGAACATGTACAAAATTGGATACCAGGACCGCTCGCGGATCATTGCTCCCCTCCTTCCGTTCGGCGGGCCTTATATGCCTTGACCGAATAATCGAGGATCGGAGCGAACATGTTTCCGATGAGAATGGAGAACATCAATCCGCCGTTGAAAATCGAGAAGTTGCGTATTACGGTCGTGCACGTCCCGATGATGATGCCGTAGACGATCCGGGCCGGCTCGGTGCGCGGCGAACTGATCGGATCGGTCGCCATATAGAACGCCCCGAACAAGAAACCCCCGCCCAGCACAGCAGGCCACGCACCCGGCACGGGTTTGACGCCAAGCCAGTACAATCCCTGATTCCAGACGGCGTATGTGATGATTACCGACAGAATCGTCGTTCTGCTGGCGGTTTTCGTATAGAATAGATAGATCCCACCGATGCAGATCAGCAATGCGCTGGTGACGCCCATTGTCCCGCTGATCCTCCCGAAAACGAGCCCCTTGAGCAGCGTCGACTTCTCAATGGCGACCGTCTCGTCCTCGGGAATCTCGAAAGGAACCTCGCCCGCTGTCCGGCCTTCTCCATCCAGTACAAGCTTGCCCGCCTTTAGCTGCGCCATCGGTGAAGCTCCCGTTGTCGCGTCCTGTGTCGGGGCGGTCGTCCATCGATCCAGAGCGCCCCAGAACTGATCCGACGCCGGCGCCCAGGTAGCCGTCAGCGCTACGGGAAAGCAGACGTACACAAAGCAGCGTCCCGCCAGCGCGGGGTTGAATATATTGCGCCCGAATCCGCCGAAGACCTCCTTGGTGAACATGACGGCGAACACCACGCCGATCACGAGCACATGCCACGGAACCGTCGGCGGCATCACCAGTGCGAACAATGTCGTCGTAACAAATACGGCCTCGCTGACCGGTTCGTTACGCAGCCTCGTGAATATGTACTCCACGCCGAAGCCAACGGCGGCCGCCACCGTCACCATGAACAGGCTCCGCCATCCGAAGAAGTAAACCGCTCCGCACACGCACGGCACCAGCGCAAGCAGTACACGACGCATATTAAGCTGCTTCTTGAGGAGTCTCGTATTCTTGCCTTTCGGCGCCATGCGCACCTGCTCCACCTGCATGAACTCGGCCGTCAATTCGGCTTATGCGACTCATCACCCCAACTGCTCGCCACATGCTACCAGCATCCCGCCGTCGATGTGAAGAAGAAATACAACCTCTGATCAAAAAAACAAACACAGTGATGACAATTTGCAAGAGATAGCCTCACTATTGAGCTTTTACCTGATATATTTTCAGGCTTTTCCTGATAGCGGAAGCCACCAAACCACTATGCATGCAACCGGCGATATTTCATTGCGGGCGGGGGTGGCATCGCTATAATAGCGAACCGGCAGACAGCACGTGGCTGTTGACGGAACACGAAACGGAAAGGAGTAGCTATGACACTGAATCTGATCGACGTTGTGGTGTTCGTAGGGTTCATCGCGGCCGTGATCACCATCGGCCTGTGGAAGAGCCGCAATGAGAAGACCGGCGAAGACTACTTTCTGGCCGGGCGCGGCCTGAAATGGTGGCTTATCGGCTTCTCGCTGATCGCAGCGAACATCTCTTCCGAGCAGTTCGTGGGTATGAGCGGTAATGCGGCCAGCCACGTCGGCCTGGCCATCGCCAGCTACGAATGGATGGCGGCGGTTACGCTCGTCATCGTGGGCTTTGCGTTTCTGCCCTACTTCCTCCGGGCGGGCATCTATACCATGCCCGAATTCCTCGAATATCGCTACAACAGCACGGCTAGAACGATCATGGCCGTCGCCACGCTCTTTATCTACATGCTGCTGCTCGGCTCGGTCACCTACTCCGGCGCCCTGACGATCAACACCATGGCCAACAAGATGGGCTACAGCGTCCCCATTGCGACCGCTTCGCTGGTTATCGGTATTATCGCGATGGTCTACGTCGCCGCGGGCGGCCTCAAGGCCTGTGCCTGGGCCGATCTGATCCAGGGAAGCGCCCTGATCCTCGGCGGTGCGGTCGTGATGATCTTCGCGTTCAAGAAACTGGGCGGCGCCACCGACGAACTGGCGTTCGTCGAGAATGTACGAACGGGGGCTGTCGGGTTCAAGTCGTTTGGTGCGGAAACCGGAGCCGTGGACCGATTCTGGGAACTCAACAAGGTTCGCATGAATATGTTCCTGCCCCGGGATGACAAAATCCTGCCCTGGACCGCCCTGCTGCTGGGCCTGTGGATACCGAACTTTTATTACTGGGGTCTGAACCAGTACATCACCCAGCGGACGCTCGGCTCCGAGTCGCTCGCAGAAGGACAGAAAGGTATCGTCTTCGCGGCCTTTATGAAGCTGCTGATTCCGTTCGTAATCGTTGTGCCGGGGATTATCGCATTCAACCTTTTTGCCGACGACATGCAGGGGCAGTCGGTCCGGGACAATGCCACGGTGTTCACGAAATACCGCATGGTGAATCCCGATACGGACCTCGTGGAGATCGTCGAAAGTCCGAGCGAGCAAGCCATCAAGAACTGGCCGACCGGAAAGTTTATGATCGCATTGTATCCGGATGCGGACACGATGCGATCCGTTGAGGCCGAGAATCCTTTCGTCCTGCCGATTGCGCAGGAAACGTTTGAGGAGCAACAGGTCAGCGAGTACACAGTTTTCGAATCGGACGACAAGGCCTGGACGCACGTCTTTCCCGAACTGGCCGAAGAACTCGAAACATTCAACGCTCGGACAAAGCAACAGGCCGAAGAGGCGGGAGTCAGCGTCGCCACCGAGAAGTTTATCGCGTACAAATACGACACCGCACTGGGGCAGTTGCTCAGCAGCGTCTTGCCTCAGAAAACCGGTCTGGTCGGTTTCGTTCTGGCGGCCCTTCTCGGCGCGATCGTCAGTTCGCTGGCGGCCATGCTCAACGCAGCTTCCACCATCTTCACGATGGACGTTTTCAAGAAGTATATTCATCCCGAGGCGGGACACAAAACGGTGGTCCTTCTCGGCCGAATCTGCGTTGTGGCCTTTTCCGTCGTCGCGGTCCTGCTGGCCCCGCAGTTGGGCGATCCGAAGATCAGCAACAGCATCTTCACCATCATTCAGGAAAGCCAGGGCCTTATTTCTCCGGGTATTCTGGCGGTCTTTGTCTTCGGGCTTATCTGCAGAACCGCCCCGCCGATAGCAGGCGTCGTGGGACTCCTGACCAACATCGTCACCTATGGCGGAATGTATCTGATGGGCAAGTTCAAGTTCGGCCCGGAGATACAGTTCCTCAACCGCATGGCCATCTGCTTCGTATTGTGTCTCGTAGTGATGTGGATCATTGCGCTGGTCAAGCCGCTTTCGAAACCCGTCGAGTTCGAATTGAAATCGAAGCTCAACCTGACAACGAGCAAAGGAGCGAAGATCGGTGGCATTGCCGTGATTGTAATTACTATTGCCCTTTACATTCTCTTCAGTCCCATCGGACTGGCGGGCAAATAGAACGTTGCCGCCTCGTGAGCGTGCAATTCGTGGCGAAGGAATACATCGGCCCCTTACATCCGTTGTGAGGGGCCGTTCTTCTGCGTCTGCTCGACCATACCGCAGCGCAGCGACTCTCGTCCGTTGCGGCGAATGTACTTCTGCCGGTGGTCGCTTCCAATTAAGCGGAAAGCCGCGCGGCCTGCGCAACTTCTGCAAGTCATCGATCATCGCTCGCAGTTTTTGTGCTGTCACCGCAGCCGCTTCGGCGGTTGCACGGTACTGCTCTATTTCAAAGGGCTTGCTCTGCTGATCGCCCTTTTCCGCCGACGCTCATTGAGTTCGCGGACTATGCGTTTCAACCAGCCCTTCAAACAAGGGACCGAAGCGCCGAACTGCACCGATAGCACAATCGAATCGAACGACGCGGCCAAAGCCTCCGGCGTACCGGGAACCTTTCCGTCCTATGCACAGGCTCGCAATGCCTCCCGAAACTTCAAAAAGGCCGAAAAGCGGCGTAACTTTTTGCTTCGCAAGGCGTTATATATTAAAATGGCGTGTGTAGACCGCCTCGCCGGTGCGCTCTCAGTGTCAGTGCAAGGACCGTTCATCCGAATTGTCTTGAAACAAAAGGCACTGAAGTGCGTCAATCGGTACAGGATCGCTCGATCGATCGAGCAGAGACCCATCGGCCGGAAGCGCCCACAGATGCGGGTGGCCGGGCCGCGGCATTAGCTACGTACTCCGTCGGTCATGAATACTATGCATGATGCGAGTACGTGATAAGAGAAAGGACACAATGTGAAGAAATCGTACATAGTGATTCTCGTCGTTCTTCTGCTGTTGATCGCAGCGGCGGCCGGTGGATACATCGTTCGAAAGAAGCTCAAGGCCGGGAACAACTTCACCACGGTCCGAATCGAAACAGTTGAACGCGGCACGCTCACCGAATTCGTCAGTGCCCCCGGAGAGATAGAACCCAAGACGAAGGTGGAAATCAGTGCGAAGGTCTCGGCCAGAATCGTCGCACTGCCCTACGACGAGGGGGACCGCGTCACAGCGGGCGATCCCGATGCCGATCCATGCGTCCCCCCTTCCATTCTCGTGCAGCTTGACTCCAAAGACCACGAAAGCCAACTCCGCTCGGCCGTCGCGGCACGCGAGGCGCAGGCGGCCCAGATCGAGGTCGAAAATGCACGTATCGCCAGCCAGGAGTCCACACTGCACGGTCTCAAAGCCTCGCTCGAACAGGCCAAACGCGATCTGGAACGACAGAAGCAACTGCTCGATACGCACGATATCAGCCAGGCCGCCTTCGACCAGGCTCGATTGAATCTCGACGAACTCAAGTCTCAGTATCAGTCGGCTCAACATTCGCTTGAGGCCGCCCGGCTGAACCTTCGCGTACTCGAGCACAACCTCGAGGCGGCCGAAGCCCGCATCGAACAGGCGCGTGAGGCGCTGAGCTACACGACGATCAAATCGCCCATCGACGGAATCGTCACGCGGCTGAACGCGGAAGTCGGCGAGGTCGTGATATACGGGACAATGAACAATCCGGGCACAGTCATTATGGAAATCGCGGATTTGTCGGAAATGCTCGTGGTTGCACAAGTCGGCGAAGCCGATGTGGGCAAACTGGACGTAAACCAACCTGCCACAATCGAAGTGGATGCCTATCCAAACCATGAATTCACGGGCATTGTTCGCAACATCGCGCTGGCCCATACCCTCTCGCCCACCCGCACCAAGTACTTCCGAACCGAGATACTCCTGACCAATGTCGATCGTCATCTGCACGAAGGTTTGACCGCCCACGTTGACATCGAAACGGAGAAGCACACAGACATCATCAAGGTTCCGACGCAGGCGGTGCTTGGTAGAACGTACGACAGCCTGCCCCTGGAGATACGCGACAACTCGCCCCTGGTTGACAAGGCCAAAACGTACGCAACTGTCGTCTACAGCTACGTTGATAACAAAGCAGTCGTTACCCCTGTTGAGATCGGCGCCAGCGATCTGACACACACGATTGTCAAACGGGGATTGAAAGAAGGCGAAAAGATCATCACCGGACCATACAAGGTGCTGGAAGGCCTGAGACACGATCAAGGCGTGAAGGATGAGCGCGAATTGCAGAAAGAGAAGGATGCCGCAAAGACAGTTGGCGACGGCAATGACGCGAACGACGTAGATGAAACCAAAGACGCAAATGCCCCCCACGACAACAACTGAGGCACCGGCCTGCATCATCAGCCTGCAGGATATCGCCCGCATCTACAAGGTCGGCGTCGAGTTGATTCGCGCGCTGGACGGCGTAGACCTGAGCATATTCGACAACGAATATGTGGCGATCATGGGCCCATCCGGCTCGGGAAAGAGCACGCTGATGAACGTCCTGGGCTGCCTCGACCGTGCGTCACGCGGCTCGTATGAACTGGACGGACAGAATACGACCAGGATGGGCGACTCGGCGCTGGCGCACATCCGCAACGACCGCATCGGATTCGTCTTTCAGTCTTTCGAGTTGCTCAGCCGTCTCAGCGCACTGAAGAACGTCGAAATGCCGCTCATTTATTCGGGCGAGGGATGGTGGTCGAGGCATCGCCGGGCCAGGGAGGCTCTCGAACGTGTCGGTCTGGGCGGACGCATGAAGCACCGCCCCAATCAGCTTTCGGGAGGCGAAAAACAGCGGGTAGCCATCGCCCGGGCGTTGGTCTGCAACCCCAGTATACTGCTCGCCGACGAACCAACGGGCAACCTCGACAGCAAGACCAGCGAAGATATTCTCGCCCTTTTCGATCAATTGCACAGCGAAGGCCAGACCATCATTATAGTCACACATGAGGAGAGCGTGGCGGTGCACGCCCACCGCATCATCCGCATGCGGGACGGCCGCATCCACAGTGATTGTCCGACCCGGGAGGATCCCGCCTACGACCGTGTCACCGAAGCACAGCGCAGGGAGGCACACAAATGACTTTCGTCTTCCGCGCGATCTTACGTTCGTTCGTCCTGTTCCTGCGGCTGCTATACCAGAGCGTGTATCTCGCGCTCGGGCAGATATGGGCCAACAAGACACGATCCATACTCACCACCATCGGCATCGTCATCGGCGTTGCCTCCGTCACCGCCGTTATTGCAGCCCTGACCGGCCTCAAGACAAAGATCCTCACTCAGGTTGAAACCCTCGGCACCAACACGATCTTCATTTCGCCCCGACGGCCCGACCGCGGTCCGATGCGTCACGCGTCGTGGTGGACTATACGATTTCAGCCGGAGCATCTGGAGGGACTGCGCGAACATTGTCCATCCGTCAAATACATCAGCCGGATTGCGGGAATGGGCTGGCAAACGGTTCGCCACAGCGACCGCTCGGTAGAACAGGTCAACATCACCGGAATCGAACCCGACTACCACGAGATCGAACACCGGGCCGTGAAACTGGGCCGCACCATCACAGTAATTGACAATATTCAGGCCCGTCAGGTGTGTTTGATCGAACCCAAGCTGCAGAATGAACTCCGCCTGGACAAGGACTGTATCGGCCAGGTGATTCGCGTCGGTCACCACGCCTTCGTCGTCGTGGGCGTCATCGAACCGCGGCCGCAACTCGACATTGGCCAGGACAGCCAGGAACGGTTCGAAGTATTCATACCATTCCGTACGATCTTCAAGCTGGGCGAACCCGGCATATGGGCGTTCGCCGCAAGCGAGTCCGCCACGGTCACCGAGGAGGCCGAAGCGGAAATAAGCTTCTTTCTGCGCCGGACCCGCAGCATCAAGCCGGGAGAACCGGACAACTTCAGAGTCGAATCGCTGCAAAGCGCGCTGGAGACGTTCAACAAGATTGCCATGGCCGTAACTCTGGCGGCCGGCGGCGTTGTGGGCATCTCATTGCTCGTAGGCGGTGTGGGTATCATGAACATCATGCTCGTATCGGTATCCGAACGCACGCGTGAAATCGGACTGCGCAAAGCCGTCGGCGCCAAGCGGTCCGCCATACTCACACAGTTTCTGATTGAAGCGGTCGTGCTGTGCTTCGTCGGAGGACTCGTCGGCGTGGGTATCGGCCAGGGTCTGACCGCGATCATCGCAAGCATCAACCCTCTGCTGGAAAAAACATACATCCCCCTGTGGGCTATCGGCCTGTCGTTCGGCTTCGCCGGCACGGTCGGCATCGTCTTCGGGATGTTCCCCGCCGTCAAGGCCGCCAGACTTGATCCCATTGAGGCACTCAGACATGAGTAATAGAGCACACAGAAGACAATATACAGCAATCGAAGATGTGAACGGCCGGCAGTCGGTTCCTGTTGTGCTTTGCCTGTTTATCGCAGGCACGCTCCTGGTTCCGGCCGGATGCGAGCAGTGGCCCGAAGAACAAGCGTATTATCGCGTCATCGCTCCACCCGAGAAAACGCGCAGAATAGAAACGCTTGAACTCGAAGAGCAACAGCAACCCGCCGAGCCTGATGAACCCAATGAGCCTGCGCCCGAAGAGCTTGCTCTAACGCTCGAACAGTGTCGTGCGATGACCATCGAGAACAACCTCGCTCTGAAGGCCCAACTGATCAGCCCGGCCATCGCCGCCCAGCGAGTCAGCGAAGAAGAGGCGCGTTTCGAGGCCCTGTTCTTCGCCAACACATCTCTGAACAAGACCGACTCACCGGCGGTCTCCTTTCTCGATCAGATTTCGGGTTCTCAGCGCGATACGGTTTCGAGCGACCTTGGCGTGAATGTTCCGCTTCGCACGGGGGGCACGGTCACTTTCGATCTCGCGGACGTCCGCACCAAAACCAACGCCCAGCAGACTCAGTTTAATCCGTACTATGTTTCGGTCGGCTCCCTTTCGATCAGCCAGCCTCTGCTTCGCAATGCGGGCAACCGCACTAACACGCACGCCATACGCATCGCCGAATACCAACGGCAAGTCACAGACGCCCGGACGAAGCTCGAACTCATACGCGCAATCGCCGCCGTGGACCGGGTCTATTGGCGTCTGGATGCGGCCCGCCGTGAACTGGAGGTCCGCAGGCAGGAGCACAAGCTCGCTCAGGCCCAGCTCGAACAGGCCCGTCGTTTTGTCGACGCAGGCCAGCGCGCACAGATAGAGATTGTCCGCGCCGAAGCCGGTGTTGCCCAGACGCTCGAAGCGATCATTATCGCCGAAAACAACCTGCGCGACCGAGAACGCGAATTGAAACGTGTGATCAACAAGTCCAATCTACCCATGCGGGGTCCGACCGTCATTATCCCGGGCACCAAACCGGACCCCCTTCGCTATGCGCTCGATCGTGAGATGCTCGTGCGCAAGGCCATGCAGAACCGAATGGAGCTGCTCGAACTCGAACTTCAACTCGCCGAGGATATCAGCACCATCGATTACATGCACAATCAAACCCTTCCGCTCGTGACACTTGACTATCGGTACAATGTAAACGGCCTGGGGGCTACGCGAGATAACTCCCTCGACCTGCTTACCGACAAACGTTTCGAGGACCACCGCCTCGGCTTGCAATTGCAGGTCCCGCTGGGGAACCAGGCCGCCCGAAGCCGATTGCTCCAGGCGTTCTACCAACGCCGGCAGCGACTTGCCACGCGCGAAGATCGAGAAGCCCTGATCGAACTCGAAGTGCTCAACGCCGTCGATCAGGTCGAGGCCAACTGGCAGCGAATTCTAGCCAGCCGGCAGCGAACCATCCTCGACGGTCGCCTGTATCAGGCCGAGAAACGCCAATTCGAAGTGGGCCTGCGGACCTCCACTGAAGTACTCGAAGCCCAGGCCACATTCGCTAACGCGCAGACCGCTGAGATTCGCGCCCTGGCCGAGTATCAGATATCACTGGTGGATCTGGCCTACGCGACCGGCACGCTGCTCGGCTCGGCCAGGATCCAGTGGGAGCCAATCGTCCCGGAAACCGCTGTTGACTGATTCCAGGGGTTCACGCCAACACGCGACCTTGCCAAAACGAACAGCCCGCCCTACACTATGGCCCCTATGCAGACGTTTGCGATAGATACCCTTGGCTGCAAAGTCAACCAATACGAGACGCAGCAGATTCGAGAATACATGGAACGGCTCGGTTTGCAGCCATCCCGCAACGGCGATACCGCCGACCTGCACATCGTCAATACGTGCTGTGTCACGCACACCGCCTCGGCCAAGAGTAGACAATACATTACTCGCGCCGTCCGGCGCAATCCAGAGGCCGTAGTCGTCGTCTGCGGCTGCCTGCCGACCGTCCGGCTCGGTGAATTGCCCCTCGATGAGCATCTGGAAGTAGTTGCGAGCAAGGATGATCTGCCGGCGGCACTGAATCGAATCGTTGCCTCACGCACCGGCTGTTCGCTGAGCGATGATCCACGTCTGCCTCCGCTACGGTCTTTTTCAGATCACACGCGCGCGTTCCTAAAAGTTCAGGACGGCTGCGATGGACACTGCACCTACTGCATCGTTCCCACGACGCGCCCGCACGTTTCCAGCCGCCCCACCGAAGAAATCCTCGACGAAGCAAGGAGTCTTGTTGAAGCGGGCCATAAGGAAATCGTCCTGACGGGGGTTTTTCTCGGCGCCTATGGCATGCCCACCGTTCGCAGGCGAAACTGGCCCGCACAGCAGAATGACAAACTCGCGTATTTGCTCGACCGCATCGCCCGGACGCCCGGTCTGGCTCGCATCCGTCTCAGCTCGCTCGAACCGGCCGACGTCACCGACTCGCTGCTCGACGTCCTGGCGAACCATAGCAACATCATGCCGCACCTGCACCTGCCCCTGCAATCCGGTTCCAGTCGCATCCTCAAACGTATGGCCAGGCAGTACACTGCCGCCCAGTTCACAGAGCAGATCGACCGTGTTCGGTCCAGACTCGACCGCCCCGCTATCACGACGGACATTATTGTCGGCTTCCCGGGCGAAACGGATGCAGATTTCGAGCAGACCATCGCTATGGCCCGCTATGCAGGCTTTGCGAAAATCCACGTCTTTCCCTTTTCGCCTCGCAAAGGTACGCCCGCCTGCAGCATGGCCGGTCGACTCGATCCCGCAGTCATCAGGCCCCGGACCGACCGACTCCAGCGACTCGGCCGCAAAATCGCCGCCCGTTTCCGCGATCAGTTCGTCGGCGAAAGCTGTCGCATTCTCGTCGAGAACGAAGTCCCGGTTCCGGCAGGCCGAGCCGAACGATACTTCATGGTCCACATCGAGAATGCCCCGGCCGGCGTAGACAGAAACGACGTGGTTATCGCCAGACTCGTGGGCAATTGTGCGGAGAACATGACCGCTCGCGTAGAACAGCCCTGGTGACTTGCGCCTGTACTGGTTCTCCTGAGTGATTGCTATAGAGTCGCTTTGCGCTGCATTCTTGCACCCTGACGTTCAGTTTCCGCACAGAGTATTCACGAGTGACAGAAGGCACTTAGCCTGACAGCACATTTTACAGGAATCTTCAAGATGTGCGGCCTGCACGCTAAAAACGAACGAGGCGAGACTGTGTTATTACCGAACTGCGGGCTTCAGTGCGAACCAGACCGCGATCTGCGCAGCCAGTCCGGCGATCAGCACTGCGATAGCGAACCAATACGGAGCGTACAGACCGACGTTGCCTGCGAGATATCCGCCGCCTCCCGAGCCGGCAATCACGCCGAACGACAGCGTCGCCTCATGTATCGCCATCTGCATCGAGCGCTTCGGGCTGCCGGACGCCCCGTAGTACTGATGCGAGCTGTATGCAAAGCCGAAAGCGCTGCCCATAATTATGAAACCGGGTACAAAAGCCCACAGCGTCCGTCCGAAGATCATCAGCAGCACCGCGATTGCCAGCACAACCTGCACCCCCAGCAGGAAGGCCGGCTTGAAATGCCAGAACGCTACCCGACTGACGCCTGTCAGCACAAGAAAGTTGCATATGCCGAAGATGGTGATAACCACGCCGAACTGCGTTTCGGTGAATCCCAGACCCGTGAAAAGCAATGCGAACTGCGAGCGGGAAACGCCCAGGCACGCCCAGGAGCAAAACAGCGCAATCCGGGCCATCCACTTGAACCGCCGCAAGCCCGCCTGATTAAGGTATACCTCAGGTGTGGCCGGTGCTTTGGCCTGAACGGCTGAGCCGGCCGAGCGATCGTGAGCCACGCAGAGCAGGACAACGCACATCGCCAGTCCACCGACGCCGACTACCAACGGCCCGAGCGTGGACATATCTACCAGGGCTCCGCCGATCAGCGGCCCCATTACCGCGGCGGCAGACCACGAACCGTTGTAGGTCCCCAGTCGGCGATTGAGCAGATCGCCCTCGTAGTCGGCCGAGACCCACGTCATGAGAAACGGCCAGTACATGGACATGGCCGCCCCGCTGAGCGTTCCGGCTGCAATCACCGTCCAGATCAAATCCACCCGTCCGACCTGTTCACACGCGATTGCGCGATACACAACCAGCGCCATCGCGGTCGTCGACAGCAACATCACAGCGGCTGCGGCCCGCGTCGTACGCCGTGCATTGAGATGTCCAAAACGCGTGGCCGCCAGCAGCAGGCAAATTACATAACCACCCATATTCGCGGCCCATACATAGCCGACGTGCTCTTCCGTGCCCCCCATGTCGCGTATGACAAAAGGCATGGCCGTCCATACGACGCTCAGATTGATCGCCATGGCGAAGGCCGCCCCATACAAAGGCCAGACGCCGCGCAGACCGTCTATCAGATTGTCCAGATACTGTCGTTTCATCACTGCCCAAAGACGGCCATTCTAACGACTCGGCGCCGCATTGCCATTGGAATCCGCACAATCCGCAATTGGTCCCCCCCGCCCGTGTCACTCATCGTGCAGTGCCGGTGCCGCGGGATTGAACCGGAGAAGTCTCTCTGTGGACTTTAGCCATTCTTGAGGCCGTTTTGTGCTGACAAAAACAATGCCG
>CAZGMJ010000031.1:0-63179 GCA_964526785.1 uncultured Pirellulales bacterium | reverse complement strand
GTAAGGATACGCCGCTTTCATCATCCTTCCATCCACAACTTTCGGTTATACCTCGGCGTCTTCCCGACTAGGTCACTTTACCTGATTTGCTGGATCTCTTTCGCAACTTGACTACAACGATTACACCAAGGGGCACAGCCACAATACCTGTCAACGTAAGAACGACTACTACTGTGCGGTTTCGGTGCGCAGCCAGCAAATCGCCCGGCTTTGCAGTCGATGCCAGCATCATGCGGCTTCCATACTTGCCATGTGGCTACTTCTCCTTCAATTCGCGCATCAGGGCGAGCGCCTTATCTCTATTGCCTCTCTGGAATTCCGGGGACACCATACCTATTTCTCTTTTAGCTTTGCCTTGCGTCCTCTCTTGGCGGGTCGAACGACTCGCCCGGGGAGGCGCTCGATCTGATCGAGGAACGCCGGTTCACCCAGAGCACGCCCCGTCCGCCCATGGCAACGCCACAATTCATCCTCCGCCTCAAGAGGCCGCATCAGTTATTCCCGCCAATCCGTCACCCGTTCCAGCAGCGGCTCAACGCAGACCACACCATCATCTTCCCCCGCCACATGAGCAGCCGCACTCGACCGGCGCCACCGCCACGGCACCCGGCACAGCCTGGCTCGCACAGGGTTAAGCTCCACATAGCGCGCCGCACGCAGCAAAAGACGCTCGTCCATCGGGAATAGGGCATTGATAAACTGTTTTTTGCAGAAAAAGCTCTGGATAGATGGCTTGCTCTGCGGTATTCTCTTTGGCCAGCAGCCGCTGGATGCGGAAAGATGGCTGTCCTCGATGGGGTAACCGGCTTTTCCCGCAGAGAGATTGATACCAGCGGCACGTCGATGTGGAAGACATACTAAATCCAAATCAGGAGTAGAAACAATGGCAACAATGGACAATCTCAAGGAAGCATTCGCCGGCGAGAGCCAGGCAAACCGCAAGTACCTCGCATTCGCCAAGAAGGCCGAGGCCGACGGCTATCCTCAGGTAGCCAAGCTCTTTCGAGCGGCCGCCGAGGCTGAAACCGTACACGCGCACGCACATTTCCGTGTCATGGGCGGCATAAAAGGCACCGACGAGAACCTGCAGGCCGCGATCGAAGGTGAAGGCTTCGAATTCCAGCAGATGTACCCCAAGTTCGTTGAAGAAGCCGAGGCCGATGATAACAAACCGGCGGTAGCCAGCTTCAAGAATGCTCTGGCCGTGGAAGAGATTCATCACGGTCTCTACAGCGAGGCACTGGACGCCGTCAAATCGGGCTCCGATCTGGCGGAAGAGAAGATCTTTGTCTGCTCGGTCTGCGGCAACACGGTCAAGGGCGAGGCACCGGACAAGTGTCCGATCTGTGGTGTTCCGAAGGAACGATTCTCCGAGGTGAAGTAGATTATGGCCAAGGATCAGCAGAAGGCCTGGCGCTGCACTGTCTGCGGCTACGTCCACCAGGGGGACCAGCCGCCCGAGTGCTGTCCCGTATGCGGCGCCCCGGCCTCTGATTTCGAACCACAGCAACCGCCGGCGCCTCCGGCCCAGGCGGCCCCGAGTTCGTGGCAGTGCCTGGTGTGCGGCTACGCACACGAGGCAGCGGAACCGGCGGAGGCTTGTCCCGTATGCGCAGCCGGGCCCGATCAGTTCGAGCCGCAGCGCCAAACGGAGGAGCAGTCGCAGGCGAGCGGCGACGCCCCGCACGTCGTGATTATCGGCGGCGGGATTGCGGGTGTCTCAGCGGCCGAGTCGGCACGCGGCGCCTGCGCGGCTTGTCGAATCACGCTCATTTGCGGGGAATCGCCCCTGCCGTACTACCGCCTGAATCTCACGCGCTATCTGGCAGGCGAGATTACGTCGAGCGTACTGCCTGTCCATCCACAACAGTGGTACCGAGACAAGCGCATCGATCTGCGCGACAACGCCCGGGCCACGGCTATCTCGCCCAGCAGTCATACCGTGACATTCGCGGACGGGTCAACCCTCGAGTATGACAGACTTATTCTGGCAATGGGTTCGCATCCGTTCATTCCGCCGATTGCGGGCAGCGATCTTGAGGGTGTCGTATCTTTGCGCACCGTGGCCGACGCCGACGCGATCCTCGAAAAGGTTGCGTCCAACCCGGCATGCGTATGTATCGGCGGGGGCGTGCTGGGCCTCGAAACAGCGGGCGCGCTGGCGAAACGGGGACTGAAGGTCACGGTGCTGGAGAGCCACGAATGGCTCATGCCGCGTCAGCTTAACCGCCGGGCCGGCGAGATACTCGAAGCACATCTGAAGGAACTGGGTATCGGCCTCCAGAAACAAGCCAGAAGCAGGGCCATTGTCGGCGAGCGCAGCGTATCGGGGGTCGAACTGCAGGACGGCTCTACGGTTCCGGCGCAGATGGTCGTGATCGCTACAGGCGTGCGGCCGGATACGTACCTGGCGCGCACAGCCCACATCGAAGTCAACCGCGGCATCGTCGTGGACAATCACCTGCGCACGGATGCGGCGGATATCTTCGCGGCCGGCGACGTGGCGGAGCACAACGGCATCCTTTACGGCGTATGGGGACCGTCGCAATATCAGGGCAGCATCGCCGGTCTCAACGCCGTCGGTGTCGAAACGCTCTTCGGCGGAGTTCCGCGATCCAACACGCTCAAGGTCCTCGGGCTCGACATGCTCAGCATCGGGCAGGTCGACGCCGCCGACGGCAGCTACCAGGTAGTCGAGGGCCAACCAGACGACAATTTCCATCATTTCGTCTTTCGCGACGGCAAAATGGTCGGCTGTATTTTGCTCGGCGATACTTCGTTGTCGGCCCCCGTCAAGCAATCCATTGAGGAGGGCAGGGATTTCTCCTCGCTGCTCGTCAAAGGTCCCGCCGTGAGCGACGTTCGTACGGCTCTCGGCGCATAGATTCGCACTCGTTCACTCACCATCGAACGCGTGCGCAGGTGGTTTGCCATCTTCGTGCGCGGCGCTGTTGTGCCATGCCGGCCATTGCCCCGGAGCATGCCCTGAGCTACAATGGTCCGGTCGACGAAACTGTACTACGTGATGAATTATGGAGGTATGCACATGAACCGGCGAATCCATCAAGCCGCGATTTCCGCCATGCTTATCCTTGTCATGATCTGCGTTTTTGCCCACGGGGCAGAGATGCCATCGGCGAGTCAATCGGCCCGAGATATACTCGCGAAGACGGGCGTCAAAGGCGGGTTGGTGGTTCACGTCGGCTGCGACGACGGCACACTTACAACGGCTCTGCGCGCAAACAGCAGCTATCTCGTCCACGGCCTCGATACGGACATGGAACAAGTCGAGGAAGCTCGGCGCACCGTTCACGATGGGAACCTGTACGGTCCCGTGTGCATCGATCATTTCGACGGCGACAATCTGCCTTACATTGACAATATCGTTAATCTGATCGTGGCCGAGGAACCGACCCGCGTATCGGCCGAGGAGATGATGCGCGTACTGGCCCCGCAGGGTGTTATGTACGTCCAGCGCAACGGCCGATGGACCAAAACCATCAAGCCCCGCCCCGAGCAGATCGACGAGTGGACGCATTACATGCACGACGCCTCGGGCAACGCCGTCGCGCACGATACCGTCGTCGGTCCGCCGCGGCATTTTCAGTGGATCGGCAGCCCCCGCTGGTCGCGGCACCACGAACATATGTCGAGCATCAGCGGAGCGGTCTCGGCCAACGGGCGGCTGTTTTACATCGTGGATGAAGGGCCGAAGAGTTCGATTCACCTTCCCGCCGAATGGAAACTGGTCGCGCGCGACGCGTTCAACGGTGCGGTGCTGTGGAAGCGCGACGTGCCCACGTGGTTTACGCAGCTATGGCCGCTTAAGAGCGGGCCGGCCCAGTTGCCGCGGCGAATAATCGCCATCGGCGACCGTGTTTATGTGACGCTCGGCATCGACGCCGCCCTGGTTGCCCTCGACGCAGCCACTGGTGAACTGCTGCGGACGTATGAAGGGACGGCGGCCACTGAAGAAGTCATTTACTGCGACGGCATACTCTTTGTGGTGGTCAACGATGATCCGATGGACCGCAATCAGTATGTACCGAAGCACATGATATGCTGGAACGAGACCGGCCGGGTAGCCAAGGAACTGGCCTGGAACGAACAGCCGCGATCTGTTATGGCGGTTCAGCCTGTGACAGGTTCTATCCTCTGGCGCAGCGAGCAGGTAGTGACCCCGCTGACTCTTGCCGCCGACTCCGAGCGGGTCTATTTCCACACCGGCAAAGAGGTCATGTGTCTGAACCGCAAAGACGGCAATGAAGTCTGGAGGTCCGAACCGCTTGATACACGTTCGCCACTGGCGGTCGCATTCGCACCGACGCTGGTCGTTCACGAAGATGTTGTCCTCTTTGCAGGAGGTCGGCGAGGAGGCAAGAACAACGTCAAGAGTATGTCGGCTCTTTCGGCGGAGACGGGCAAAAC
Source organism: uncultured Pirellulales bacterium (assembly GCA_964526785.1). GTDB lineage: Bacteria > Planctomycetota > Phycisphaerae > Sedimentisphaerales > Anaerobacaceae > CAZGMJ01. Next base: position 58,751 of record CAZGMJ010000031.1, on the reverse strand, counting down.
GCTCTGGACCGAGCCGCACCCGCGCGCGGGCCATCATTCACCTGAGGATGTTCTGGTTATCGACGGGCTTGTCTGGTCCGGCGCCATCGCGAGCGGCAGAGACTCGGGCCTGTTCACCGGGCGCGATCCGAAGACGGGGCAGGTCAAACGCACCTCGAAACCGGATGTGGACACATACTGGTTCCACCACCGCTGCTATCGGTCCAAAGCCACCGACCGATTCATCCTGTCATCGCGAACGGGTGTCGAGTTCATCGACGTCCGCACGGCGCACTGGGATACGAATCACTGGGTCCGCGGCGCGTGCGTCTATGGCGTGATGCCCGCCAACGGCCTGCTCTACGCACCGCCCCATCCGTGCGCGTGCTACATGGAGGCCAAGCTTAATGGTTTCTGCGCGCTGGCTCCGCATTCCGAACTGCGAACTCGGGCCGTCGCCCGCGGGCGGTCGAATCGTCTCCAGCGCGGCAGCGCCTACTCGCAGATGCAGGAGAATACAGCACGCGAATCCGAGGGGTCCTGGCCAACGTACAGATGTGATCCGGCCAGAAGCGGCTGTGCGAAGGGAGCCGTCCGCCCGCAGTTGAGACAGGCGTGGCGCACGCAACTGAACGGCAAGCTGAGCAGCGTGGTCATGGCCGAGGGGAAAGTTTTCGTCGCGTCGGTGGACACGCACACCGTATACGCACTCGACGAAGAATCGGGCGACGTTGCGTGGACGTACACCGCAGGGGGCCGTGTGGACTCGCCGCCGACGATCTGGGGAGGCCGGGCGATCTTCGGATGCGCCGACGGCTGGGTCTATTGCCTGCACAGTCTGGACGGCGAGCTTATCTGGCGTTATCGGGCGGCACCGGCGGACTTGCGCCTGATTGCATACGAACAGCTCGAATCCGTCTGGCCAGTCCATGGCAGCGTTCTTGTCCAGGACGGGGTGGTCCAGTGCGTGGCGGGGCGATCGATGTTTCTCGATCGGGGCATGCGGCTCGTGCGGCTCGACGTGCGAACGGGCGAGCAGCTTTCGGAAACCGTTTTGGATGACAAGAAGCCGGAGGGGCAAGCGGGTCTTCAATCGGAGGTGCGCGTTTTGAACATGCCCGTGGCCCTTCCCGACATTCTTTCATGCGACGGCGAGTCGGTATATATGCGGTCTCAGCGATTCGACATGCAGGGCAATCGTCTGGCGATCGAGACGCCCGACAGCAACCCCGCCGAGCAGGCGACCCGCCAGACGGGCGAGGGCAGGCACTTGTTCTGCCCGGCGGGCTTCCTCGACAGTTCATGGTTCCACCGCAGCTATTGGCTGTATGGCAAGACCTATTCTTCGGGCTGCAACTGGTGGTTCCGTGCGGGCAGAATGACCCCGGCGGGCCGACTGCTGGTCTTCGACGGTGATACCATCTACGGGTTCGGCCGCGACCCGCATCTGTTCGTCTGGTCGCATGCGCTTGAGTACCACCTTTTCGCGGCGGACAAAGAGGTCGGCGCGCCCGCTATCGAGCGCGTTGCCAAAGCCAATGAGAAGACCGAATCGGAGTTCCGCCGTGCGATTTTCGACCGCAGCGTCACCAAGCGTCTGCCCCGTGAAGATATGTCGGCGGTGACGTGGCATTGGTCGAAACAGTCGCCCCCGCTGCACGCACGGGCGATGGTTCTTACCGACGGGGCCCTGTTTGTGGCGGGCTATCCCGACGTTCTCGACGAGGAGAAGGCGTACCTGCATCCGCACGATCCCGATATCCGTGCTCAGAGCAGGGCGCAGAAGGCTGCAAATGAAGGCAGGGCCGGGGGGTTGCTGTGGGCGGTGTCGACCAAAGACGGCTCGCGGCTGGCCGACTACAAGCTCGAATCTCCGCCGGTGTGGGACGGCATGGCGGCGGCACCGAATTGCCTGGTCTTTGCGAGCATGGACGGCTCGGTCGTCTGCATGACCGGCCGATAGACGTTCTTGCGCCGCACAGCCAGCGGGCCGATGAAATAAAGGCCGGACGGTGGCGTCCGGCCGGTGGAGGATTGGTCCGACTGAAGGTTATGGTGGTCAGAAGCCGTAGACCATTCGGAGTTGTTCGTCCGTTGGCATCGTCTTGTAGTATTCCCCGCGCGGGCCGATATAGCCGGGGCCGCTTCTGGTCAGTTCGACCGAGGATTTGGAGCCGTTGGTATTGGTGAACCACACGGTTACCTTGTTCGATTGCTGGACGGGGGCCGGGATCGAACGTTCAACAACGATCGGCGGGGAGGAAATCACGACGTTCGGGCGGGGCGGGCAAATCCGGATGAACCTGGGGTGCGAGCGCCCGACCACGATCACCTTGCGATGGAAAGGACTGACACAGTGATGCCGGTACGTTCGCGGTCCGATGAAGAAGCCGTGCCCGTGGAAACGCGAGAAGCTCTTGTGGTGTCCGAAACCGCGGTGGCTAAAGCACTTACTGCCAAACGAAGCGCGTATCGAGAATCCACCGAAGGCGGATTGGGCCGAGACCAACAGGAGCACCGCCGCAACAACAACCGCTATGTTCTTTTTCGTTGCCATCTTTCCGTCCTTTCCAGCATCGATTCCGTACCGCCTTTATGGCAGCTCATTTCTTCTATCTTGCCGTCTTCTACTTGCAAAAAGGCACCCAATTGACGCATGGTAACGGATTTTGTCCATGTTTCGGGCTTGGAGGCGACGAATCGCGATAAATCGTATAGAATGCCGGCGTTGTGAAGGACAGGGCGCCTCTTTGTGTGAGTGGCGGGCTGTGGTCAGATTATCGATGTATTGAGAGTTGCGCCAGGCAATGAGCGACCGCAAGACTAATGCAATCCATGACTTTCTGAGACTCGCCAGTACCGACGAGTTTCTCTGCCGAGCGGGTACGTTTCTGATGCGGCGAAGTCTGCGAACCGCCCTTTGGACGGCGGGCATCACTTCTTCGGGGTATTTGTCCAATTACTTCGGCCTGCCCGGCTTTACGGCCCTGCAGGCCGTCGTTGCGCCGCTTGTCGTTGGCGGCGGTATGCTCGGCATCGGGGCGGGCATGAAGTACATCCCCACCAGCATATCGAGCAAGCTGGCGACGATGGCGGCGGCGAGCGATCTCAACCTGATGGAAGACTTTCGTAAATCACAGATGGTCGAGCATCTCAACAGCCTCTGGGACAAGGTGTTCTGGTACGAATCGGACGTGCAGTTCAACTCCGAGCAGCGAGAGGCCGAACGCGAGCAGATGCAGCAGGCCAGACGGAATCTCACCGATGCCCTTGCGAATTGTCAGGGCGATGTACTGGAGCGACTTGGCGCAGGCGGCGATGAAGGCATGGAGGAACTTGTCACGGCGGTTGTGACGGCACGTTCTCTGGCCGGCAACCTGGAAAAATCGCGCGAGGGATTTCTCGCTTCGGCGATCTACGCCATTACGCACGCGCTGGCCCAGCCGAGTCAGACGCACGAGATCGGTTTCAACCTCGGCTTCTACGAAGACTTCTGCGACGGCGCCTATTTCGACACCAGCGACGTCAAGCTCTGCCAGCAATACGCAGGCAGCACGATGCTCGCCGCGATCCGCGACCAGGTCGGCCAGAGCAGATTGCATGCCCTGACGCAACTGCCCGCCCAGATATCACAGAAGTTCTGGTTCTATCTCGTCACCCGCAAGATCGCAACGGGCATTGCACGCGCGGTTAAGACGCTCAACGACAAATACGATACGGAAGCCTTCAACGCTCAGGTCCTGCTCTGGCCGGGCGAGGAGCGTGCGGAATGGCTTGCGGGTTGGCCCGGTGCGTCGGAGGAGATTCTTCGTTTGCGCAAATCGCTTGTTACGGCCGCGCTTGGTCAGACGCGCGAGAATGCCTTTGCTGTGCTCGATCGTATGTTGCTGGCATGCTTTGTGCGGGCCACCGATTTGCGAATGCATTACGACGCCGAGTATTGCGACGGCAGCCTGGACTATATCGCGGAAGATACGGGCGAGAGCATCTCCAACAATCTCGTGAGCGATCTGACGCGTTATGTCACCAAGCCCCGCATCCTGGAGAGAGCCCGCACATGGGCCGACGGCACGAAGGGGGTGATGGCGGCATTGGCGGGTTATGTTGCGGACTCGGGGAACGGAGGCATTTTCAACGACCCGGTCGCCCTGCGTGCGGTTAAGATCGCCGTGCACACGAATCACAATGGTCTTCGCACCATGTTCGAGCGCAATGACCGGCGAAATCAGCGAGCGGAAATCGACCGGGCGATCGCCGATGTCATGCAGAAGAAAGATGTCTACACCACGCGCCTTGTCGGCCTGCGGCTGCATCACCAGCTCACCATTCTTCAGATAGAAGGTTACAGAGATCTGGCGTGTCGCCTGGCGTATGACTGAAAAATCCCACGTCCACCGGGCCGTCGTCACGGTTTCGAGTCGATCTGACTATTGCGGATGACGCGACACCGCCGGGCAAGAAGACTCTTTCGCTGCGGCTATTGAATGTTATAGTAAGCAGAATGATTCAAGAGAGGCTACACAACTTCAGGAGAGCATATCGATGAACGCACACAGTTCACATCGCCGGCGCACAAGACTCTGGATTGGTTGCACGCTACTGCTGTGGTTATTGCTCGCTGGTACGGCCGGGGCAGTCGAGCGGGCAAGACCGCGGGTGATTGTTTTGACGGATATTTCGAACGAGCCGGACGATGAGGAGTCGATGGTTCGGTTTCTTGTCTATTCGAACGAGTTCGATGTGGAGGGATTGGTGGCGACTACTTCGGTATGGCTGCGGGATAAGATTCGGCCGGAGCGGATTGCCGAGCGCATCGAGGCGTACGGGAAGGTGCGCGGGAATCTGCTCAAGCACGATAAGGGTTTTCCGACGGCGGAATATTTGATGAGCGTGGTGAAGCACGGCAGGGCTGAGTTCGGCATGGAAGGAGTCGGCAAGGGCAAGTCATCCGAAGGGTCTGAACATATTATATCGGTTGTGGACAGGGACGATCCGCGGCCGGTGTGGATCAGTGTGTGGGGCGGGGCGAACTGTCTGGCGCAGGCGTTGTGGGATGTGCGGGACAGGCGAAGCGACGCGGAACTGAAGGCGTTTGTGTCGAAGCTGCGGGTGTATACGATTTCGGATCAGGACAATTCGGGTCGGTGGATGCGGCTGAACTTTCCAGGGCTGTTCTATATTGTCTCACCGAGCAGCGTGGGGCATCACGAGTACTACAAGGCGACGTGGACCGGGATTGCGGGGGACCGCTTTTATCGCAACGGGCCGATGCACAAGTTCGAGCTTGTCGATAATCCGTGGCTGGAGGAGAACATCATCGAGGGGCACGGGCCGCTGGGCGCACTGTATCCGAAGCTCGAATACATTATGGAAGGCGACACGCCGTCGTTTCTAAACCTGATAGACAACGGACTGCAGAGCGACGTGAGCCCGTCTTACGGCGGCTGGGGAGGCCGGTATGTGTTTCATCAGTCGTACGCGGAGACGCAGCCTATCTGGACGAATGTCAGGGGCGGGCGCGATACTGTGGTTGCAGAGGACGGCAGGACGTATACATCGGCGCAGGCGACGATCTGGCGGTGGCGCGAGGCGTTTCAGCATGACTTTGCGGCGCGGATGGACTGGTGTATTGAGCCGTACGATCAGGCGAATCACCCGCCGGCGGCGAGGCTGGATCACGGCAACGAGATGGAGGTCAAGGGTGGGGACGTCGTGAAGCTCGGTGCGACGAAATGCAGCGATCCGGACGGGGACGGGCTGTCCTATGAGTGGATATACTATCGCGAGGCGGGCAGCTACAACGGCGATATTGACATTCGGCGGGCCAACAAAGCCGAGGCCAGCTTCACGGCTCCGAAGGTCAAGTCCGCGGTGAAGCTGCACATCATACTGGCTGTGAAGGACGACGGGAAACCGTGTCTATATCGCTATCAGAGGGTCCTTGTCGATGTGATGCCTTGAGGCCGCCGACAGCGAGAATACGCACCGCAGTTACTCTATTGAGACAGAACTGAGCGGTAGAGGTCGTCAGAGCCATGCAATAGTGCGAAGGCACCGGGTGGAGCGTCTTTTTTCGGAAATATGACGTACCGGCGACCGACCAGAATAATGTAAGGTCGGATCAAGACCGCAAGAGCATCCGGCGGCAGAGCTCTGTTTAAGGAGATATCCACATGCAATATCTCGGTATAATGATTCACATCTTCTATCTGTTACCTGCGGCCCTCATCCTGGTTGCGGCCATATTGTTGCAGGACAAGATCAAAAGCGGTCTGACGACTTTGCTGATCGTCGGCCAGACAGCGGTGTTGGTCGGGGGTATCCTGTCGCTCGGCCTGCAAATTCTGCTCCACACGCGGGCGATAGATCCCCGCCAATTTGCTCAACTGTGGATAATTCCCTCGCTGGTATCGGTGGTCGGAGGCCTGGTCTTCGGATTCGGGTTGCTGGCCGTCGCTCGAGATATTGTATCGGTCGACACACAAGCCTGATTCGGAACCAATATGACCCCTGCAATCATCGGAATCATCATCGCCGTGACAGCGACAGCGGCAAGCCTGGTCGTTTCGGTCGTTGTCAGCCGCAAACAGGATCGCCTTGCGGACCGTGTGTGCGATCCAAATGCCGCGGTCCAGAGCAAGTGCATGGTTCGAGAGGGCAGCGTTCATGCTCCCGGCGTTGCGACGATCTGCGGCGGCACTCTACGCATACAAACAGTGCTCGGCCGCAGCCTGGCGATCCCGCTGGATCAAATAGAGGTGACGAAGGAGACAATCGGCATCGGCTGGTACCCCTGGATCGGCAAAGCCGTCTTCAAGCTGCGCAGTCCTCACACCACGATGCTGGCCATTGGCATCAAGCGTTCGGAGGCGCAGCGCTGGCGGGACGCCCTTTTGCAGAGCGGTCCGCAGGCACCGATGGACGACGGGCCTGCGGCGCAGCCGTTCGGGGCCCGGCGTCTCGACTGCGCAGAAAAAAAGGCCGACCCCGGAAGGGCCGGCCCGTAGAATCGTTACAAGACAGGCTTGCCGCGGATTAGAACCTGTACTTCAGACTTGCGGTCATCCACGTTTCATCCTTGTCGGCATTGACGGACTTGTCCATCGTCACCTGATGGTACACGCCGGGCGTGAAGGTCATATTGTTGCCCATGTCGAAATCCGTGCTTATTCCGAAGACCGCATTCGACCAGTCCTGGTCGGCATTGCCGCCGCCGGGATGAACGCCGTCGTTGTAGACCACTTCCGCATGGAGCTTCAGAATCTGCTCGGGCTTGCTCGGGATGAAGCTCGGCACCGGCAGGCCGTAATCCAGCATCATGATATGCGCCCAGCCGCTGGATGTCCCGCGGCCCGGTGCTCCGGAACCGGTCAAGGAGCCACCGCTATGGGGCCACAGTTTGACCAGTACATACGCCGGGACCAATCCCTTGACCGGCAGCAACTTCGGGAACGCAAGGACATTGTGCAGTTCCTGCAGGTCATAGTCAGCCGCATCGGTTTCGGGATAGTTGTAGTACACCCATCCGACCCGATGAAAAGCCGCCCAAGGGCTATCGCCGAACAACTGCTGCTGATAGTACAACGTATAGTCCCATCGTTCGCCGGCCACGCCCGGACCCGACTGTTCGAAGCCGCTGGAGTTGGCGCGATGCCCCGAAGCGCTGACGCCGAATCCCGTTCCGTACAGGTCGAGATCGAGGGTCGGCTGAAACCCGCTCTTGTCGCCGAAGATATCGAAGCCTCTCCAGACGTATTTGCTCTGGTACGTTATGTCGAAGGAACCATGCAATCCGCCGTCCTGGGCGGGCAATGTGCCGCTCAGGGCGAGCACGACAACCACTGTTAGAAGCATTGTTTTCTTCTTCATCCAAGTCTCTCCTGAAATCACTCAACGTGTGAGTGAAAATCCTACTACACTTTTCAGTAATCGAATGTTTCCTACCATTTTCCGCTTTTGCGCTGCTCGGCCGCCGGCAGATCGTCCAGCGCGCTGGTGAACTTCTGCAGGTCTTCTTCCGGCATTTCGTAGTCGCTCAATTCGCCGTTGAAATACGCCTGATAACCGGTCAGGTCCATCAGTCCGTGTCCGCTGTAGTTGAAGAGGATGACCTTTTCCTTGCCCTCTTCCTTAGCCTTGACGGCTTCGTCCATGGCGGCCGCGACGGCGTGACTTGTCTCCGGTGCACAGATCGACCCTTCGACCCGCGCCCAGGTAACCGCCGCATCGTAGCACTTGAGCTGATGGTATGAACGCGGTGCAAACAGGCCTTCCACGATGCACTGGCACACCAGCGGGGCCATACCGTGGTACCGCAGTCCACCTGCGTGAATGGGCGGCGGAATGAATGCGTGGCCGAGCGTGTGCATCGCCATCAGAGGCGTCGTGCAGGCGGTGTCGCCGAAGTCGTAATGGAACGGGGCCCGGGTCATTGTCGGACACGCCGCCGGCTCAACCGGGATGATCTCGATGTTGGCGCCGTTGATCTTATCCTGCGTGAAGGGGAAAGCCAGACCTGCGAAATTGCTGCCGCCGCCCGCACAACCGATGACCACGTCGGGGGTCTTCTCGCCGGCCGATTCCAACTGTTTCTTCGCCTCGAGGCCGATGATGGTCTGGTGCAGCATTACGTGATTGAGCACGCTGCCCAGCGAATACCGGGTCTTTCCCGAGGAGTCATGCACGGCTTCTTCGATGGCCTCACTGATTGCAATTCCGAGGCTGCCGGGGGTATCCGGCATTTCCTCAAGGACCTTCCTGCCGGCGTTGGTGGTATCGCTCGGGCTGGCGATGCAGTCAGCGCCCCAGGTCTGCATCATGACCTTGCGGAACGGTTTCTGATCGAAACTGATCCGCACCATGAACACCTTGCACTTGAGTCCGACGATGCTGCAGGCAAAGGCCAACGCGCTGCCCCACTGTCCGGCACCTGTTTCGGTGGTCAGGTTTTCGATGCCGAACTGTTTGTTGTACCACGCCTGGGCTACCGCCGTATTGGGTTTATGGCTGCCGGGGGGGCTGTAGCTTTCGTCCTTGTAGTAAATGCGGGCGGGGGTATCGAGGTACTTCTCCATGTTCACAGCCCGCTTGAGCGGCGCCGGGCGCCAGCGATACAGAATGTCGAGCACTTCTTCGGGAATGTCTATCCACCGCTCGGTGCTCACTTCCTGCTCAATCAGGTTCATCGGAAACACCGGCGCCAGCATATCCGGCGAGACAGGATTTCCGTCCGGGCCCAGCGGCGGCAACGGCGGTGTCGGCAGATCCGCCGCGATGTTGTACCACTGCCGCGGGATGTCACTTTCTTTCAACCATATCTTTTGTTCCATTATTTTCTCCAATACCAATAGATTTCTCAGCCTGCCATGCGTATGAAAGCAGCGAAAGTACCTTATTGCCTCCGGTATGTCAAATCCTTTGGCAGCAACCCGTTACACATTGTCAATCAACCGAAACACACCATTGTGACATAATGTCGTTGGGTCCGGTCAGAAGACCATGCTGACGTATCCGACGCTGTCATCGCCGCCGGTTCCCATCTTCTGCATCATCAGTGCATTGCTGTTGGTGTGTCCGAGCACGACGCCGCGTTCGGTCCCGAGTTCTTTGACCGCGACGACGGCAGCCGCAGCCGCTCCGCCGCCACACGCGTTGTAGTTCGTGGTCGAGCTTTCCAGCAACCGTTTGGCGTCGAGCGCGACGGCCGCATCGATGAATTCTCTGTCGTTCACTTCGTGGGCCCAGCGGACCGCCTCGGGGCCGACGCCCCTGGGCATGAAACCATAGTTCGGTCCATAGTGCGTCAGATCGGTTGAGGCGATGCAGACGACTTGCTTGTCGGCGTTTTCGATAACCGCAGCGGCCGCCCGGCCCACAGCTAACGCGCTGTCGTCGGGAGGCACGACCACCGGCACGATGCTCGCCTGCGGGAAGAGATGCTGCACAAAAGGCACCTGCACCTCGATACTGTGCTCGCGCCGGTGCGGCGTCTGGTCCATCGCGGCCGTTCCCGTCTCGATCAGGGCCGCGGCCAGATCCTCATCGATCGGCGCACTGCCCAGCGGCGTTTCCCACGCACCCTGAGCCCATACGGCGGGCATGCCGCCAACGTAGCTGTGTGCGGCGCCGAAGAGCAGGAATGTGTCCACTTCGGGACGGCGGTTCCGGACGACGGCGAACACTTTTGCGGCCAGACTGCCGCTGAACGTCCACCCTGCATGTGGAACGATCCCACCGACGATTCGCTGAGGCGACTGCTCGGCAGCCTGGCCGTTCTTGAGGCACTCCTGAATCGCTTCTACACAGGAACTGCGCCCGGCCGGGTAGAATTGCCCGGCCACCACTGGTCGTCTTACACCCATTCTGCATCCCTCTCAGTTGCAATCAAACGTCTGGGCCGGTATTATCTGATCGTGGATCTCTGGTCCGGAAACATTGTAACTTACATACGAGAGAATGCAAATGGTATCTGAAAGAACATCTATAGCCGTAGTAATGGGTTCCGACAGCGATTATGAGGTTATGAAGAGTTGCGTCGAGCAGCTTGAGGGTTTCGGCGTGAAACCGACGGTCCGCGTTATCTCAGCACATCGCACACCGGATATCGCCGCTGATTTCGCAGATAATGCCGCCAAAAACGGCATCAAAATTATTATTGCAGCGGCGGGGATGGCCGCTCACCTGGCCGGTTCGATTGCGGGCCGGACAACGCTGCCCGTTATCGGCGTGCCTCTGGATTCCAAGGCCGCTCTCGGGGGTCTCGATTCGTTGCTGAGCACGGTCCAGATGCCGCCGGGGGTGCCGGTGGCGACTGTAACCGTGGGGAAGGCCGGGGCAAAGAATGCGGCTATATTGGCGGTGCAGATCCTGGCTTTGTCGGATGATGCACTGGCAAAGAAGCTCGCCGACTTCAAGGCAGCGCAGACGAAGAAGGTCATCGAGAAGGACGCCAAACTGCAATAGCGGCCAAGTGAGGTGGACGAGCGGGTGCGAGGCAAAGGCCAAGACATCTGACGAGAACAGCATTTGCAGAGTGAACCAAAGCGAAGGAAGGGCCTCATGAAAGAACGTAATGCCAATTCGACCAGCAGTCATACCGTAATCAGCCGGCGGGATTTCTTGCGCAGTGCGGCCGCCGTCGGGGCCTTCACCATCGTCCCGGGCCACGTTCTCGCTCAAGGTGGCACGGCTCCGAGCAACAAGGTCAACGTCGCTATCATCGGCACGGGCGGGCAGGGCATCGTCAATATGAAGCAGCTTTTCAACGAGCCCGACGTACACATAGCCGCACTGTGCGACATCAATGAATCCAGCGACTACAGTATGTTCTACTATGGCGGCAGGGGCGGTCTCGAACCGGCACGGAAGCTCGTTGCCGACCGATACGGACAGGCCTGCCCGGGCTATCGGGATTACAAGGAGATGCTCGAAGAGGAAGATATCGACGCGATCCTGCTGGCTACTCCCGATCATTCACACGCCATGATCGCTCTCGACGTGATGGCCAAAGGCAAGCATTTGTATTGTGAGAAGCCGCTGTGCCGGACCGTGTATGAGACTCGCGTTGTCACCGAAGCGGCACGCAAGGCAGGCGTCGCCACGCAGATGGGCAACTTCGGCCATTCGAGCGAGGACATACGCCTGGCGTGCGAGTGGATCTGGGACGGTGCGATCGGAGATATCCAGGAAGTGCACGCCTGGACGAACACGGGAGCGCGACGCTGGACGCCGCTGACCGACCGACCAGAGAAGACGCCGCCGGTGCCGGCGGGTTTCGACTGGCGGACATGGCTCGAGCCCGTGCCGCCGCGGCCCTATCATCCGGATTATGCGCCGGTCCGCTGGCGGGCCTGGTGGCAGTTCGGTTCGGGCACCATCGGCGATTTTGCGTGCCACCACCTTGACCCGGCTTTCTGGGCCCTCAAGCTCGATCAGTGCGACACCTTCAGCGTCGAGGCCAGCTCTTACGGCACGACCGAAGAGGTCTGTCCCGCCGCGTCGCTGATATACTTCGATTTTCCGGCTCGGGCGGGCATGAAACCGGTGCGAATCACGTGGTATGAAGGTGGATTGATGCCCCCGAGGCCGGCGATGCTGGAGGCGGGCAGGCGGTTGGACAGCGACGGCAACGGGATTCTCTACATCGGCTCGAAAGGGGCAATCCTTGGAGGCGGCTGGTCGAAGTCGCCGCGCATCATTCCGGAATCCAAGATGCGCGCTTACGACCGTCCGCCCAAGACGCTGCCGCGCTGCAAAGGGCATCATCGCAACTGGCTCGACGCATGCAAGGGCATTGGCCGACCCAGCACGCACTTCGACTACGGCGGACCGCTTACGGAGTTCACGCTCATGGGCAACGTCGCGCTGCGGTCGGGCAAGAAGCTCGAATTCGACTGGAAGAACCTCAGGGTCACCAACGTTCCGGATGCCAACAGGTACATCAGGCCGAATTATCGCAAAGGCCGGAGCATATAGGCCAGACACGGACAATCGGTATGGCATAATGATCGCACATTGCGGGCCGGGCGCACGGCCAGCGGTCTTTGCATGCGGTGGTATTGGCACGCATTGTCGCATCAGATTAGCCCGTCATGCGGGTCCGCGATCAGACCTGAACGAAGGCTATATGTGCGCTGCCAGTCTACGGTTGGCCGGTGTTTCCGACCCCGAACAGTGCACGAATGTCCGGCCGCATGAGCACGTGATATTGCCACAGGGCCAGGCAAAACACTCCAATCGCTATGACAACCCCCAGCCACTTCGGTGCATGACCGACCTTTATGCCGAATACATTCAAATCCAGTAACCCGGCGTGTGTAAGCATCAGGATGGCGACAAGAGGAACTCCGATCAGCCCAATCCATGTAAACACCAGCGCACATATCCGCCATCCCGGTCGCAAGGCAAGCAGGCCCGGCCCGATGAACAGTCCCAGTACTCCGAAGTTGATATTGAGCCGCCCCTGCATCAATGCCACTAGTACTTCGATTACCGCCGATATACCCCCAATGACAAACAATATTGCCACAATCTTCAGGGACAGCGGTACTTGCCGCTTTTCCATGGTGTCTCCCCTGTCAGGTTCCTCTTCGTCCTTCTTCGGTCCGGGCGCGCCACTTTCGCAGCAGCCGACTACTTCCTGACGCCTATCGCGATAGACCTCTTTCAAAAGTGTTCGCCCCCGCCCTACTTGACTTTCCGAAAGACCATTCGCCTGCCTTCTTTTTCGGAGTCTTTATCCCAGATAATGCTCATCAACTGCCTCTCGCCATCCAAACGGTCCACAACGATATGATGGTCAAAGACGCGCCACTGCCCCGCATGGAGTACGCCCTCGCTGTCAATAAGAACAGCGCGTCCGGTTGCTTCCAAACCTACGGTCATGTTGTCCTGGTTGTCATCGGGCTTCCATTGGCCGACAAATCGTTTGGTGGCATAGGTACCAAGGCCACCAAGCTTCTGCATGTAGAAGTCCGTACTGTCCTTGTGAGGATTCCAGACCTGTCCTGTGGCACCATCGACCAGATAACACGATGAATCCGTGCAGGCAATATGGAATCGGCGGCCATTTCCATCGTCACTGCTTCGGGTCGCACCTAGGGCGAGACAGAGCGCCCCCGCCAGCAGACAGCCTGCAATCGCACTTGTCAAATCGAGTCGTCGCTTCATGATAGTTCGCCTCCCAATAGAATGTATGTTCTCACGCCGAGCACCGCACCCAAGCGCGCGGTTAGCGCGGTTCACCCCTATTTGCCCCGGTCAGCAAAGCATCTACTTTCGCTTCAACATCTATGTCGCGCGGATTGCCCCTCCAGACAATCCGGCCCTGCCGATCGATCAGCAGTGCGGTCGGCACGCCGTTCAGGCCGTACGCCTTCGCCGCTCGCGAATCAAAGCCTGTCCCGCCTTCGTTGCACCATGTATGACAAATACCCGTCCATCCTCGATGCCGCACATGGTCAACCACAGCTTGTTTCGCAGCATCGATGCTCACGGAAAGCAACACGACCCTGTCATCCCAGTCGGAGCCGCGCCGGGCCTGCACCTCGCAAAGCTTGCCCATGGGCTCTTTGCAGAACCCACATGGCGTATTCCAGAATTCTATGAAGACTATGCGTCCGCTGAAGTCCGACAGCTTGACGTTCTGTTGGCTGAACATGTCATGGATCGTCATATCGGGGGCCATGTCGCCCACTGTCGGCGCCAGTCTGCATTCGATCTGCTGTTTCTTCCGCCGACCATCCAACTGGATTCTGAGCGTTTCGGGCTGCTCTGTTTCCATCTGCAGTCGGAATCTGACTGCATCATCACCACCTTTGACGCCGGCAAGCTCCAATTGGCCGTTCTCGTCCAGCACCCCTTCCTGCACCACGGTCGACCCGTAATGCGGAATGCTGCAAAACAAACGGTACGGAACATCCGATACAACACTGCCGTCCGCTCGACGAACGGTAACCGTCGCACTGTAATCCCCCTGGTAGGCATCCTTGTCATACGCCTCATATTGAAAGGCAATGGTTTTCTGTTGCCCTTGCTCGAAAGCAATCTTTCGGCTATCGCGAAAAGCTCCCGCATGTGTACCTCCGTTTGCGACGCAAGCGTGGGCTTTCGCAGGCCGTGTGTAGAAATACACCCAGTATTGACCCGGGGCCAGATATTCCTCCGGCGTTTTCAATCGCGGTTCGTCAGCCTGAGCGCTCAAGACGGGGTAGCTCACTCCGATCTGTTTGTTCATCCAACCCAGCGATACCGCGCATCCCTCGAAGGGCAGATGATCCGCTGAAACAGCAGGAGGCTCGAATTCCATCCACACCACGGCCGGGCGGGGAAGCTTTACCTCGAGCGTACCATCATCGAAGTCCTCGGCGTGAAAAGGACCGCCTATAAAGGCCCGCAGAAAGCCGGGGTGATCGATGCAGACATAGAATGCGGGTGTCTGTTCACTAATGCCGAATGTATACTCGCCCGCGCCGACCGGCTTCAACGAGGTCATGTTGAGGTCCGTGCGATGCCGGCCTTCGCGCGTCTGCCACTGGAATACCGCCCTCTTCCAGAATTCCTTTAAGACGACCACCGGCTTGAGGCTCTCGGGAACGGCCCGTCCATCTGCGCACTTGAGAACCAATCGGCGTACGCTTTTGGCAAGAGCGACTTCTCGTTTAATCACGAGTTCGGGTGCACCAATCCTATGTATACAGTCTCGACGCACTGAGTTTTCATCGGATGCTGTCCGCATCGGCGGCATCTCTTCTGCCAGCGGTCTGCAGCTACTGCTTGCTGCGATGGGCTTGTTGACCCTGACAACTTCGGGTGCATACCCATCGGCCCGGACAATCAACTGATATTGTACGAATCCGTCACAGAAGGGTAAATCCCTTGCGCCGCTGTGCAGGGTCAACTCGCCGTCCCGTCCTTCCTTCCAGGGGTGCCAGCCGGATACGTGCGTGTGGCAAAGCACCTCGAAGCGCCTGACAGGCTCGCCATTGCGATCGGTTACTTTCAGTTGAATGCTGAAACCCGCCGATGCCTGCACGCCGCAACACATCAACGCCACGAGCATGCAACCTGCGAAGATTTGCCCAAATTCGATCTGCCTCTTCATGGTCGTTGTTCTCCAAACAGAGTTAATCTCTCGATATCTGCAATCAAGAACATTGTCACTTATTCAATTGCTCGTTCGCCGACCGGCTTCGGCAGTTTCAGACCAGACCAATCAGCAGCCCTGCGGCGAGTATGGTGCACCAGAGCAGGAAGTTGTCTCGAAATCGCTCAAGCAGCCAGAAATAGACGGCCGCAAGAGCAAAGCCGACGATCCCCGCCATCAGTACATCCAGAAAAGGCCGGCCGAAAGCCAAAGCAAGAAGGACACCAACAGAGGTGTATATGCCGGCGCAAAGCAGTGGCTTGTCCGTTTCCAGCAAGACCTTGATTAAACAGACTAACGTGACTACCTTCAGTATCATCATATACCAGTCTCCGCTTTCATGGCCGGGGCCGGCGATTACTGATTTCGGGGTCCCTGCCGGTTAATTACGATAAGGCCCGAATCGCAGCGCGCGGCAACCGTTTATGCCGGGATTTCTCATCGATAATTATCGCCGCCGCACGCCACACTATTACACAACGCTTCTTCGCGCAGCGATCGATAGCAGGTCCTATGGTAACGATCGGTACACACAGCACAGACTCTCCTGCGCTGTTGCGCGATTCTCGCAATCTCTCTCGGGCGGCGCACTCGGCGGCTCTTTTGGAGTTGCATTGCGCCGTTTGTACTTCTCCCTTCTCCCCCCGGCCACAAACACATACAGAATCCCGTAAACGCCGCGCACAGCCGCAGATGCCGAATACGGATACTCGCGACACTCAAAACCGCAAGATTATTCTACCGCGGTGCGGGTCCGGTTCAAACGGTTTTTCTGTATTTCTTATGCCGCATCGGAACCCGCTAACCTGCTCCAGGCAACGCACCCTGCCAGCCGGCCTTGAGCATTTTCGCCAGTTTGCGGACGTCCTGAGCATATTCGGTCCGACCGGCAACATTGACGTTTTCGTCCGGGTCTTTGTCGTGATCGTATAGTTCGCGAGCCCGCACGCTGCCGCTGCTGCGATCCTGCCATTCGGTGTAACGGTAACGCGGAGTCCGCATGCTGTAGCCCATAACCTTGCCGCGAGGATACTGGCTGAAGGCCGCCTTCTTCCACGGTCGCTTCGGATCCTGCACCAGGGGCATCACACTGAGTCCTTCCAGATGCTCAGGCAGGGACAAATCACATGCCTGGCACAGCGTCGGATACATATCCACATGCTCAGTGAACGCCTGAGTCCTGCGCCCGGCCGTCTTCATGCCGGGCACGCTGAGAATCATGGGCACGTGCGCATCGAGCTCGAAATTGGTATGCTTGCACCAGCCCGCATGCTCGCCCAGCTTCCAGCCGTGATCGCCCCAGAGCATAATCACGGTCCGCTCGCGCAGCCCCAACCGGTCCAGTTCGTCCAGCAGCCGGCCGATCTGGGCGTCGATGTAGGTGACGCATGCGTAATAGCCGTGAATCAGCGTGCGCGCCAGCTCATCCGAACAGGGACCTTTCTTCGGGATGCCGTAGTAATTCCGCAGCTCGCCCCAGTTTGTCGTCGCATACGAGGGCGCGTCCCTGGGGACGAAGGGATTGTCCGCCAGTTCTATGTCGTTGCGGCCGTACATGTCCCAGTATCGTTTGGGCGCGTTGAAAGGCAGGTGCGGCTTGTACAGGCCCATGGCCATGAAGAACGGCTTGTCTTTGAGCCGCCGCAGTTCGCCGATCGCGTGATCGACGTTCGCTCCGTCGGGGTACGCACCGTCGTCCACGTCGGCGGCCTCGAAAGCGGGGCCGCGGCCTTTCATATCCGGGTGCTCGCGTCCGTACCGCTCGACGCACGCGATGGCCTCAGACGTCAGATATCCTCTGCCTTTCCACCGCCCGTCAGAAGGCGCCTCTGCGCGGTACGGCTCGACGCTCCAGCCCTGCATGTCATCGCTCGAATGGTGATAGATCTTCCCGATCGAAAGCGTTTCGTATCCGTTGTTCTTAAAATGCTCGCACAGCGTCACCACATTGGGCAGGGCCTTGCGCACCGGAGTGCGATTGCCGTGAATGCCGTTGCTGTCGGGCCGCAGTCCCGTCATCAGGCTCGCCCGCGACGGGCCGCACACCGCCTGCTGACAGTACGAACGCTCGAACAGCAATCCCTCCGACGCCAGCCGGTCGATGTTGGGCGAGATAATATGTTCGCGGCCGTAGCAGCCAAGCTCCAGTCGCAAATCATCGACGCCGAGGAACAGCACGTTCATCTTTTCCCGTTTGCTTCGGCTTTGGCCGTGCGCCGGGGACAGCGATCGCAAGATCGCCAATCCCGCTCCACCGACTCCGGCTGCGAGGAAACTCCTGCGGGTGATATTCGCCTTCATAGCCTTCTCCATCTGAGTGTTTCCGGTTGCGCGGGAACCGGACCTTCAAGTGCATCACCGGAACGCTTGTATGAGACTATTGCACAGTCTCGTCGAGTTCAAGCTCCATCTTTTCATAGAGCTTCCGGCGGCCGGCCTTATCGCCTTTTGCGATATCCCACGCAATCTCGGCCACCTGCTCGGCCTTCTCGCGCGGCACGACGACCACGCCGTCGCCGTCGGCGACCACCATATCACCCGGCCGGACCATCACGCCGCCGACCGTCACGGGCTGGTTGATCGTGCCGGCCTCGATCCGGCCCGGACGCGTCCCGCCGCCCTGATACTTCGAGTAGACCGGAATCTTCTCGAGGATGATCTCATCGGTGTCCCGGCAGCAGCCGTTGGTAATTACGCCGGCCATGCCCCGCGACATCCAGCCCAGCGCGTTGTTCGAGCCGACGAAACCCGTGTTCTCGATTCCGTGGGCGTCGATGACCACGATCGTTCCCGGCCGCAGCACGTTCTTGAACAATTCCGGCGCGTAGGTCCCGTACCAGCGGCCATGCCACTTGCGGAAATCCTTGTACGACATTCTGCCCGCCTGCGGCCTGTTCGTCGGCAGGTATCGATAGGTCACCGCAACGCCGTAGATTCGATGGGTCAGTTTCTCGGTCGTGTCGCGCCAGAGGGGTCGAATGGAGTGGTCCATCATGCCGATATCCTGCAAGCCGATCGCCTGCATCGCGTCCAGCACGTCCGTTACCCGCAGCCCTTCGTACTTCTTCACCAGCGGCATGGGATCGACGTCGCTGTAATCCTTGTACTCCAGCAGATTCGTCCCTTTGCGCAACTTTTCCACGGTCAAATCGCCGGGCCCATCCTGCGCCAGCAGCAAGAGGGCCGAACACAACAGCGTTGCGAGAATCATAACCAGGTGCGGCGTCTTGATTTGTCTCATAGTCAGCTCCTTGAGAAAGTGCAACCCTACGAATACGGACTTCGGTTCAGCTTTCTGCGGCGGGCGTCTGCCGACTTCGCCGGCGGCGGCGCTGTTTTTGTTTGCGAATCTTTTCCGCCTTCCGTGCCGCGGGGCTCTTTTTGCCCAGCCTCTCGGCCTCGAGCAGTTCGCACAACCGCTTTCGCGCGTAGTAGCGATTGAGAGCCTGCGATCGCTCTCGCTGCATTTTGACCTCCAGCCGCGTCGGTACATGCCTGAGGTATACGCAACTGGCCGTCTTGTTGACCTTCTGTCCGCCGGGGCCCGAGGAGCGCACGTACTTCTCCTCCAGATCCTGCTCGCGCAGACCGAGTCCCGCCATCCGCGCCTCCAACTCAGCCTGCTTCTTCTGCGTTACACCAAAATCCATGCAGCAACCTCTATGTGCGCGCGGTCTACAGGCCCGGTTCGACGCGTACGGGCCGTTTCCGTGCGACCGTTCATCCAACATAACCGGGCCTGCGGGAGAATTCACACGAAAAATCCCGCCTCCGCGTGTCCATCACGAAATAGTTCCCGCTGTCGCCGGGGCATATCGTGTATGGTTGGTTATGTCGTTCACCTCATCCGGCCGCACTGAAGGCCAGCGTTGGACAAACGCCCAGCAGAAGACAGCTCTGGAGGCTTCTGATGCCTTCACGTTTCATAGTTATGCTTTTGGCGACCCGGCAAAAATCACGCGATGCGCAAGCGAGCCGCTTAGTAGTTGAAGAGACTCGCCCGCCCGTATTGCGTCCCGGCCGCGGCATTGAGAGCCCGCACGATCTTGTCCTGTACACGCATCGTCAGACGCCTGCCCCTGCAGGCTCGGGAGACCATCTTGTGCGTGATCTGCTCGCTTGAGGCGGTGACGAGATCATGCGCGGTCAGCCCGCGGTCGGCCATGATTGCCGCTATCGGCTGCGGCCCAAGATTGCGCTCGCGGTCGCGATCCATCATTCGATCCGTATCGTCAGATATGTGCCCACGACAAGCAGCAGCAGGCTGACCACCAGCGGGCCCCACAATCGGCGGACGGTTGCCGTATGCGAGGCTGCCTGCCGGCCGACCTGTCCCGCCTCGCTGACGCGCATCACGAGCAGGCGATATCCTCTGCTGCAGAGCCACCCATAGAAGCCTGCGATGGCCGCCGCACCCGCCGCGGCGCTGATGGCCACGACCAGCCACAGGATCGCACCTCGCGGATCCAGGAAGACGCCGAGCCAGAGAAACCGCAACAAATCGAACAGGGGCGCCGTGGTGCCCAGCATCAGATTGACGCTGATCAGCTCAACGAGCGCCGTCTGCCTCAGCGTTGCGAAGTAGCCGCCCCGCTGATGGTAGCCGACGATCAATGGGCGGAACACGAGCCAACCGACCAGAAACGGCCCGGCCCATGTAAAGACGATCATGAGGGCCAGGCTCGAAATCTGCAGCGCCGCGAGGCACACGCCCGCCACCGCCAGCCCGACCATGTATCCCGCAAGCGTATACACGCCGGCCGCAAGCGATACTCCAAGACGTTTTGCAGCCGTCTGCTCCATGGGCTTATTATCCTTTTTTCTTATCGCCATTTTCCGGCCGGCTCTCGAAGCAGGCGGCGCAAGCGTTTGCGCACGTCGGCATGAGCCGGATCGGATCCGAGATTATAGAACTCGCCGGGATCGTTCTGATGATCGTACAGCTCGACGCCCTGCCTGCCTTCGTCCCACTCGATATAGCGCCAGCGCGCCGTCCGTACGGCCCGGCCGGCGATCTGCCCGCGCTGCACCTGCGTGTAAGCCGCCTGCTTCCATTGCAGATGCGGGTCTCGCAACAGAGGCACGAAGCTTCGCCCCTCCACAGCGTGCGGTATCGTCAGGCCGCATAATTGGGCCAGCGTCGGATAGATATCGACGAATTCCACGAAGCGTTTGCAACTCGCGCCGGGCTCGGTGGCACCCGGTACGGCCACGATCAGGGGCGTCCGTGTGGACTGCTCATACAACGTGTTCTTGTTCCACCAGCCGTGGTCGCCCAACTGATAGCCGTGATCGGCCAGGAAGACGATGATCGTGTTATCCATGAGGTCCAGGCGCTGCAGCGCGTCGAGGACCCGGCCGATCTGTGCGTCGACGAATGAAGCGCCCGCATAGTACGCGCGCATAAACTCGCGCTGTTCACGAATCGTAAACTTGTCGAACGACTCTTTCCAGCCGCTGCCGATCGTATACCGATTCAGCGGGCTCGCATCCGCGGGCTCTTTCGGCGGTTCCAGTTCCTCAAGCGGATACAAATCGAAGTACTTCTTCGGGGCGACAAACGGATCGTGGGGCTTGTGGAAGCCCAGGCCGATGAAGAACGGCTCATCGCGCCGCTGCTGCAACAGCCGTATCGCCTCTGTGGCGAATTGCCCGTCCGGCTGATCCTCATCGCCGCCTTCGGCGGCCATCCAGCGGCACCACTTCACCCTGCCGTCGGTGAGGTTGCGTCCCTGGCCCCTGCGTCCGATCTCCGTCGGCCGGGCGTCGAACTCGGAATCCCATGCCGTCGGATCGCCTTTCTCTCCCGAGCCGTGAAAGATCTTGCCCAACCGTGCGGTGAAGTAGCCGGCGAGGCGAAACAGTTGCGGCATCGTCACGATGTCGGGCAGTCGCGACCGGAAGGCCACCCGATTGTCCACAACGCCTGTCGTGTCGGGCCGGAGCCCGGTCAGAAAAGACGTCCGACTCGGATTGCAGACCGGGAACTGACAGTACGCGCGATCGAACCGCATTCCCATTGCGGCCAGGCGGTCTATGCCGGGCGTGTGCACGACCTCGTCGCCGTAGCAGCCGATCGAATGGTTCAGATCGTCGATCGTGATGAACAGCACGTTCGGCCGATCAGCGGGGCCGCTCGAACGCTTCATACCCGCAGGCGTCCGCCCGGGCAGGCACGTTCCCCCGATTCCGCCGGCCAGCGCCGCCAGCGAACCCTGCAAGAACTTTCGTCGCGTAGTCACTTGTCCCATTGATTCACTCCTTCTGACACCAACTTCACAAAACAACCCAGCCTCTGCGGACGTCGAGCCTGGACATCTTGCAGGCCCGTCCGTCAGTATAACCGGGGAAGGAATCGATATCGAACCTTCTTCAGATAATTGGCATATGCGCCGCTGCGCGACATCACCTGCTCTTCATATCTCGCCCGCCTGTCATAGAGAATCACGACGCAGGTGAGCAGCAGCACATTGTATATCGATCCGTGCCTGAGCGTGTAGCCGAGCTTGATGGCGATAGATGAGAGGTACATCGGGTGCCGGACGATCTGGTAGACACCGCCCGTCTTGACGCCGCGCAGCGCCGGCAAAAAGTCGTAGCTTCGCCCCAGCGTCAGTGCCGCGGCAATCCCCAGGAGGATGGCCGCGACGATCAGCGAATCGGCCGAAGCCGCCACCGCCGGGTTGTTCGTCGTCATCTGCCGCGAGAACAGGAAGCCGGAAAAGGACGTCACCAGACCCACGACCCAGTGCACCGGATTCATACTGACGGCAATCGGCCGCATGCGGATCAGAAACAACAGCGAAATCGTGGCGTTGTAAATGAACCACAGCGCCCCGATGAAGGTGAATTCTCTCGACAGCCGCATTCCGTTGCGCAAGCTGAACGCCCCACACGAGAAACAGCAGCACGCTGAATCCCGCACTCTTCAAGAAGCACTCAATCCTGCCGCTCGGTATTTCCAACGCCGCACTCCTCTCATCATACGACCGACTAATGCGAACCTGGCGTCCTCGGCCACATCAGGTATTTGCAATCGCAACTGAGGCAACTATAGTATAGAAGCACCGTCGATTGGGTCAACGCAAGCTTCGCCCGAAACGTCATTGAGAAAGGTATGACAATGCTATTGACAACACCATCGCACACAGCCCGTCAATCAACATGCAGCATCCGTCCGGACGCCGCCGAATCGCCCAGAACAGCCTGGTCGAGCCGACCCGCACTGCTGGGTCTCGCAGCCGTGCTGACGTTTGCGTGCGCGTGCAGCCGTTCTGCTTTTGCGCAGATCGCCGTCGACGGGAGATACTGGCAGTACAACGGTCGGCGCGAGCTGCTGCTCGGCGGCTGGAATCATGGCCACAATCCTTTCATCGACCATGACACCGACAACGACCGGGACAACCAGGGCGTCAGCACGCCGGCGCAGGTCAGGCAGGCCATGGACGATCTGGCCGGGGCGGGCGGCAACTACCTCCGCTGCGTGCTGGATCCGGGTATGGCCTCAGGCATACAGGGTTTCGCCTTCTGCGCCGAATCCGACGGCCGCTACGACCTGCGCAACATGAGCGGGCCCTTCTGGGAGCGCATCGCAATGTTCATCGGCGAGGCCGCCAGGCGAGACATCATCGTCCAGATTGAGCTGTGGGACCGCTTCGATCTGATCGACGGCAGTTGGGGTTCCTGGCCGGTCAGTCCATGGAACCCGAAGAACAACGTCAACTACACAAGCGCGTCCTCGGGTCTGGCCACGTCGTACGGCTCTTTCGCCCGGCACCCGTTCCTTCACAGCGTCCCCGGGCACCCGGTATACGAGAAGTCGCCGGCCCCGAAGAAGAAACAGTTTGACACCATCCGGCGCTTTCAGGACAAATTCGTCGACAAGCTGCTGTCCATCACGCTCGAATACGACAACGTCCTCTACTGCATGAACAACGAGACGCATATCGACCCGGCCTGGGGCAGGTACTGGATGCGGTTCATCGAGCGCAAGGCGCGAGCCAGCGGCAAGCGCGTCTGCACAACGGACATGTTCGACGATGTCTATCGCGCGAATGACTCCGACGGCCTGACCTATCAGCTTACTCATCGCGACGCATACGACTACATCGACGTGTCGCAGACGAACAGCCGGCATCGCGACCAGGCGCACTGGGATGTGATCAGATGGATCGCGGACGCAGCGGCAAAGACCAGCCCGCCCTATCTGATGCACATGACGAAGGTCTACGGCAACGACCTGGCTCTGGACGGCAAACCGTGGAGCCGCTGGCGGCCGGGGGACAGCAACAACGCGATCGAGGAATGGTGGCGCAATCTCATCGCCGGCGTCGCGGGCGTCCGCTTCCACCGCCCCACCGCCGGGATCGGCCTGTGTGACAAATCGAAGAACTGCATCCGGGCGACGCGGAAGATCGAGACGAAGGTGCGGTTCTGGGATGTCGCGCCCCGCATGGACCTGCTGACTGCGCGCGAGCCGGACGAGGCGTACGTCGCCGCCGATCCGGGCAAGGCGTACATCCTCTATTTCACCAAGGACGGTTCGGGATCGGTTGGTCTGAAACTAAGCGACCATTCGGATACGACCTTCGAATTGCACTGGGTCAATATCGACACGGGGCAATGGGGACCGAAGTCGACGCTCTCCGGCGGCCGGACGCCCATTATCAGCCGTCCGGACAACTCCTCCCACTGGGTAGCGGCAATCACGAGAACGCAGGGCAAGAGATAGCCTCACCGGCGGAAGCCCGCATACAACGGGAACCTCCGGGTCCCTATTATCAGTTTCAGCACGCCCAAGCAAGTTCAATCAACCTGGATTGCTTTGGGCATCCAGTCGTATGTCGGAAGTACCCGCCCATCGGCCAGGGTCAGTCCCCGCAGATTAACGGGCGAATCGCCCTGCCTGGCCGTTGCCCGCGTCGCGAGCGAGAAAACGGGGGCCGACAAGATTCTAACAACCACCCATCGCCGCTGCGAGCAAGATCCGCCGGAAGCGCCGAAAGAACTCGGCACGGCATGCTGCGTTGAACATCTCAGTCGGCAGGCTCCGCGTGTGTGATCCTGATGACGACGGGGTTGGGCCATTGGGAATTGTTGTATATCCGCTGGGCGCGCATTGCGGAGATGTGGAGTCCGTCGGCGTCCTGCGTCCAGGTCGCTTTCGGATCGACCCTGGGCCGGTACTCCAGCACGCGTCCGGACTGGCCGAGCAGTTCGATCTCGGACTCGGCCGTCGCCCGCACGCTCTTGAGCGTGAAGCTTTTGCGCTTGCCCCTGGGCCAGTCGACCTTGGTCACGATGGCATAGACCGTCTCGGCGTCCTTCGCCCTGGTGAACCAGATGTCGCCTTCGCGAATGACATGCCACGGCCGGATATCATAGACAGCCTCGCCGTTGATGAACAGCCACAGCGCCATTTCGCGAATCCGCCGCGTCTGCTCGAACGGTATCTCTCCGTCGGGTGTCGGCCCTACATTCAGCAGCAGATTGCCTCCCTTGGCCCGCGTCTCGATGAGCATTTCGATCAGCTTCGTGCCCGATTTATAATCCTCGTTGGTCGGTTTGAAGTGCCACTGCGTACCGAGCGTGAAACACGCCTCCCACGGGCCGGGCATCGGCTCATCGGGGAGCCGCTGTTCGGGCGTCTCCATCTCGCCGCGTGTGACGATGATATTGGGCTGAAGCTTCCACGCCAACTCTTTGAGCCCGTCCGGCTGACCGTCGATGAACAGCATGTCGATCGGCCCGTAGTTCGTCAGCAGTTCGGTTAATTGCGCCTTGTTGTGCGCCATCAATTCCGGATTGTTCACGGGCAGCGCCTCGGTTCTGCGCCGGCTGATGTCCCTGCCCTGCCCATACAGGACCCAGAAATCGTCGGGCGAGAAATAGAAGCCGACCGCGAGTCCCTGTCTGCGAAACGCCTGCACAACCCGGCGCGTGATATCGCGTTTGTAGGGGGTGTTGGCGATGCTGAAGTCCGTCGTTTTGGTGTGGAACATGCAGAAGCCGCTGTGATGTTTGGTCGTGAAGACCACGTACCGTACCCCCGCCAGTTTCGCCAGCTTCGCCCACGCGTCCGGATCGAATCGCTGCGGGTCGAACGACTCGGGCAGATCGCGAATGAATCGGTCCAGGTAGTCCTGCGAGGCCCCCACCATCGAATGGCTGATCACGCAGCCCAGTTGCGAGTCCACGCTCCAGTGCACGAACATGCCGAGCGCCTGATCCATGAACCACTCGGTTCGGGCAGGTTTGTTGGCGGCCTCGAACGAGTCGTCCATCATCGGTCGAGCATCGAAGGTCGCACAGCCGCCTGCGGCGAGCACCGCGGCTGCTGCAAGTACAAGAGAGCATTTCGCAGTCATATCCATCTCCATGTCATAAGGTGCGTCTTGCGCGGGGCGAGTTACCGCTTCATCCGCGATAGCAGGTCCTTGCGAGATTGTACGCGCAGTTTGGCGTTATCGTATCGCCGCTTCTCGGCCTCCGTCTGAGGCTCGATCCGGGGCACCTGTGTCGGCTTCTTGTCTGCATCCAGCGCGACTAACGTCACATATGCCGTGGTAGCGATTACGCTGTTGCCCCCGTACGGATCCTCGCGTGAGACCTGGACGCCGACTTCCATCGAGGTTCGCCCGACATAGTTCACCGAGGCCTTGAGCACGACCTGGTCGCCTATGCGAACGGGTTCTTTGAAGATCAGCGAATCGATGCCGGCCGTGACTACCTCCGTGCCGCAGTGCCTCTGGGCGGTCATGCCCGCAACCATGTCGATCCAGGCCAGGATCGCCCCGCCGAAAGCCGTGCCGTGCGGATTGGCATTTTGGGGCATCACCAGATACCGTGTTGTCACGCAACTGTCGCCGGGTGTTTTCACTGCTGGCTTGTCCATCTTCGGCCCCTTTTGCGTTAGCGGTCAGAATTCGACCGCAGGTGCTTCGCCTTTGGCCTGTTCGCTGGCTTCGAAATACTCGGCCGGTTCGACCCCGGCCCGTTGGCAGAAGAATGATCCGACGAACTCGCGGCAGTAGGTATTCAATGCCCGGACCGCGTCATTGTAACGCTGGCGCGCGACGTTGATACGGTTCTCGGTGCCCTCCAGCGCCGCCTGCAGGTCGCGGAAGTTCTGGTTCGCCTTCAAATCGGGATACCGCTCCTGCAGCACAAGCAGGCGCGAGAGGAAGCCGGTAAGCTGATTCGAGGCTTCCATCTTGGCCGCCGGCGTGTTGGCCTGGAAGTACTTCTCGCGCGATTGGGCGATGCTCGTGAACAGTTCCTGCTCATGCTCGGCGTATCCCTTGACCGTGTTGACCAGGTTCGGCACGAGATCCAGCCGCCGCTGCAGTGTGGCGTCCACGTTCGACCAGGCGGTGCTGACGCCCTCATCGAGACGCACCGCCTTGTTGTACCCGCTGATATACCAGCCGATTCCAATGACCACCACCAGGATCAGCGCCACCAGAATGCCGACCAGCACCACCCATGCTTTCGCACTGTTTCTCATCGCTGTATCTCCAGAACCAATCTACTTCTACGAGGCTTCCGTATCACCAACTGCCGCTCGCTCCGCCGCCGCCGAACCCTCCTCCCATGCCTCCTCCGAATCCGCCGAAACCGCCGCCGAACGAGCCGCCGCCGAACGAGCCGGAACGGCCGAATCCGCCGCCGTAGCCGCGTCCGCCTCCGAACAGAAACGGCAGCAGCAGCCACATGCCCAGCCCGCCGCGCATCCCGCCGCCGAACAGCAGAATCAGAAAGAAGATGATCGGCAGCAGCGTGCAGCAGGGCAAACTGCGCCGCCCGCGTCGCTGAACGGGCGCGGGGGCCTGCCTGGGCATGCCGCTGAGCGTCACGCCTGCTTCCGACGCGATCTTGCGTACGACCTGCAGATTGGCGGCATAGATTCCGCCGCTGAAATCTCCCTGGCGAAGCAGCGGCGCCAGGGTTTCACGCCCGACCCGGCTGGCATATTGATCGGTGATGTACCCCTCGAAACCGTAGCCGACTTCGAAGCGGTACCGCCTGTCTTTGACCGCGATAGTGAAGAGCATGCCGTTGTCCCGGTCCTTCTGTCCGAGCTTCCACTGCTCGGCCAGTTCGATCGAGAACTGCTCGATCGGCATCCCGTTCGTAGTCTGCACCGTGAGGATGATGTATTGCGAACCGGTCTTCTGTTCGAGTTCCTGCAGTATGCCGTTGAGCGTCCGCTCGGTCGCTGCGTCGATGACGTCTGCGCGGTCCACGACGTAGGTCGTCGGCATAGGCAGGTTCACCTGTGCCGCAACGGGAGCGATCAGTGCGGCGATCATCAGCACAACAGCGAGTTTGCCGGTGATTTGTGACATATCAGACCTCCAGTTCGTCAACAATGACCGACAATCGATCGACTGTCTCATAGATGCCTTCGAAAACTTCCTGCTTCTGCAGATCGCTGATTCGCGGCTGCTCGCGATGCCACCGCTCGGCGATCACAATCGCCTCGGTATCCAGTTCGAAGGTACCGCCGGCTGCGCGGATGGCGGCCTCGGAGCAAGCAGGCCGGTCCTTGTCTCTGAGCCACAGCATGGCCCGCAGGATGGGCGTCAATCCCTTTGCGGTCGCAATCAAAATGTCTCGCACGGTCCGGCGGTTCGCTCCTGAGGCGATGTACCCCTGTCGCAGACGAATCAGCATCGCCTTGAACTCCCGCTCGCACTGGAGCCGAACGTCCTTCTTCTCGAACTTCAGCGTGTCGAACGGGTCGGGACCGAGCACGGTCTGATGCGTCAACTGGAAGTCCAGAAACTCGACGCTGAAGACATCCAGCGACCGCTCGATGTAGCGCTCGGTCATGAGCAGCGGAGCGGCCAGCTTTTTGCGGCTCAGCGGTTTGCCCAAGGCCGCGATCGTGTTGAGAATCGCAAGCGTCCGCTGTTGCAGCACCACCACCGTATTGATGTCGCTCGACGGAGTGAAGTCGTCTGTCAGGCTGCTGCCTACCACGCTAATGCCGGCTACGTTCTCGGCCAGTTCGGACCGTAGCACGTCGCAGAAGGATCGCACCGGTTCGCGAATGGCTTCGGGCAACGCCGAAACGTCAGGGTTGCTGGTATTCTGGTCCATCCTTGTCCTGCCTTTCTGTCTTCCGTTACGGATTATGCACGGCGTCAGTGTAGCAGGTTTGCGGCCACAGGACAACACTGCGCTCGATCGCGGAGAGGACTGCCGGCAGTATTCGGAAAGGCATGAAAAGCAGCCTGTTTTGTGGTGTCAAAATGACAGCTTGCGGTGCAATTTCGGCGGCATTCGGCCGGCCAAACCAGCCAGAAATGCGGGTTTTTGGGCCAGAAAACCGGTTGGCACGCTGTTTGCATATCTCTCAGGCGAAAACAGTAAAAGTGAATGAATGTCAGTGGAAATTGAGTGTTTCGCTGAGGTTTGTAAAGGAGGTGTTTAACTATGGCACTGGTACCGTACAAGAAAGAAAGAAATGGTTTGGCAAGGCTGCACAACGAAGTGGATGATCTGTTCGACAGTTTCTTCCGCGGACTGGACAGGCCTTTCGGCCAGTACAAGGCGTGGCCGACGATTGACGTGGCCGAGCAGGAAGATGCGATCGTGGTGCGGGCCGAGGTCCCGGGCTGCAAGGCAGAGGACATCGACATTTCCGCCTACAACAACGTCCTGACGATCAGCGGCGAGAAGAAGCACGCCGAGGAAAAGGACGAAAAGGGCTACTATCACATGGAGAGCACGTACGGTGCGTTCCGCCGGGAGATTACGCTGCCGACGGACATCGACGCAGACAAGATCGACGCGGTGTGCAAGGACGGCGTGCTGAATATCACGCTGCCGAAGGCCGAGAAGGCCAAAACCGTCAAGATCAAGGTCAAAGGATAATCAGAGGACGAAAACGAACGTGTAACCTGTTGACCCCGCATGTGGTCACAAGCGAAGGTCCCCGTATCGCGGGGGCCTTTTTGTTTATTGAAGTCCAGCTCTGTGCGACTGGGGCCCCAAGAAAAGCCCCGCACCGAAATGCGGGGCTTTCCTGTTATGAGAGTTGACGATGTAGCCGCTTGTTATTGCACGAGGATATCGTCGATCATCGCCAGGTCGTTTCCTGCGTTGCCGTTGGTGCTGAAGCGGATCGTGCTGGCACCAGCAGATATTGGAAGGTCTCCACTCACAGCATAGACATCCTCAACGTTCCGAGCCGGCGAGCAGTCCCAGACGACTGCCGCCTGTGTGATGTGTTCCGGATCATAATGCGGGCCATTGTCGTGCGTTCTGCCAGTACTGGTATGACAATCAGGAGGAAAATAGTATTGCCAATCGCGGCGTCCGATAATAGCGGCCGTCAACACAGAAAGGTTAGGGGTGCTGGGCAACACAAAAAGCAGGTGTCTGGGGCAGTTCGCGAAGGCGGGTTTCAGGGCTAAAAAGGGTGGTATGGGGAGTTTGCTAAGTACTTTGACAAGGCGGTTTTACGTCTTTTATCGGCAGGTCCGGTAAAAGGGTAAAGTTTCGCTCAGTTATATGCCGAAGTAGGTAGATATAAGGGCTTGGCTGGTCTGTCACCGCAGGGACGGTGTTTTCCGCAGAGCAGGACCGACGTGAAAGTCATTGGATGACGTGGAGTAGCAGCAATGAGAAGCATAGCGGTTGTGAATCAAAAGGGTGGTTGCGGCAAGACGACGGTGTCGATCAATCTGGCCAGTGCACTTGCCGAGTTGGGCAAAAAGGTGCTGCTGGTGGATATGGACCCGCAATCGCACTGTGCGGTGGGTCTGGCGGTTCCAGAGCAGCAGATCGAGCAGAGCATCTACGACGTGTTGATCAGCCGGAGCAGGAACGAGGCGATCCGGCTTCAGGAAATCCTCTGGCAGATTAACGATAACCTGGAACTGGCCCCCGCCAGTATTGATCTATCCGCTTTCGAGCAGCAGATGGCCGGGATTCCGCAGCGGGAGAGCTGTCTCAAGGATGTTCTGGCGACGGTTCACAGCGAGTATGACCTGGCGGTGATTGACTGTCCGCCGGCGGTGAGCCTGCTTACGTTCAACGCGTTGATGGCGGCCAGCGACGTGATCGTGCCCGTCGAGACGGGCTATTTCGCTCTGCACGGGTTGAGCAAACAGCTTGAGACGCTGAGCATTCTGTGCAATCGGTGCAGCCAGCACGTCAACGTGAAGGTGCTGGGCAGCATGTACGACATCCGCACGAAGATGGCGCGTGAGATTCTGGCCGAATTGCGGACTCATTTTGCGGATAAGATGTTCAAGACGGTGGTGAATTTCAACACGAAGATCAAGGAGGCGGCGAGTTTCGGCCAGCCGATCAGTGAATACGATCCGGCCAGCAAGGGCCAGAAGGATTTCTGTGCTCTGGCTGAAGAGGTTCTGGGCTCGCAGCAGAAGGAGGAGCGACGGGAGATGGTCAATTCGCTGGCGGGGCAGTTGGAATCGATCAGCGCGAGCGCCGACGAACTGCTTGAGAGCGCCAAGCCCCAGATCAAGGCTATCGAGAAGCCGCGGCCGGCCGAGCCGGTGCAGCAGCCGGCGGCGGTGAAGGCTGAAGCACCGGTGCGGGAACAGGGACCGGCCCAGGAAGGGCAACTACAGCCGCAAGTGCAGGAGCCAGCCCAGGTGGAAAGCCGGCAGGAGCAAGAGCCAAAGAGCGAGGCTGCGCGAGCGGCCGAGACCAATGCCAAGTTGTCGGATTATTACGGCGTCAATCAGATGGACGACGCGGCCGTGTTCGTCACGCTGTATCCGCGGGCCAAGAGCGTGCAGCTTGCGGGAGATTTCAATAACTGGCAGCCTTCGCAGACGCCGATGGAGAAGGTGGGCGACAGCGGCGTGTGGCAGACAAAGATCAAGCTGCCCCACGGGCGGTATCGCTACCGGCTGGTGGTCGACGGGCAGTGGCAGCAGGACCCCTACAACGAGAAGACCGAGATGAACCCCTTCGGCGACCTCAATTCAATCGTCGAAGTGCACTGACAGACACACGGCGGTAAGGACAGTAGACCGCACGAAGAAGCGTAGTCAGGTGGTCCACAGCCGCCTCACTGCGTACAGCACAACTGAGCCAGTGCAAACTGCCAATAGAACCAGCCCCGCCACGAGCCATAGCCTGCCAAAGCCCGAATCCGTATCGGTGGCACGGGCTGCCGGCTCAGGCACTGCGTCGTAATCCATAGTCGTGTTCGGATCCTCCTCGGCCTTCCCCTCAGCGTTTCCCAGAGGTTCGCCTTCAAACATACTCTCATTCGCTTCGGCGGTGTCTTCGAGTTCCAAGGGCAGCTTTTCGATATTGTCCAGTATTTCCTTGGAACCCTCCAACGCGGGATGCAATTCGCCTGAATCGTCAGCCGTGAATGTAACGCCTATACGATTGTCATATACAACCGTCCCGCGTGGCCAGACAATATTATATTTGTCTGGAGTGTTTTCGGGATGGTGGAGGCTGTATTTATGTATGGTCATACGCTTTGTCATTGTACGAACTGTATCTCCATCCTCCTCCTTGAACACTCGAATCTCCATCTGCATGGGTAGCACAAGACCATCAACATTCAGAAAATCACTGTTTTTCAATGCCCACCATACTCTGCCATCCCTGACCAACTCATATGAGGTCAATGCATAGCCGCGATTCGAATCATATGTCCATCTATGCAGGTAGTGACCGCCGTCCCTGGTGACGACAACCGTGCCGCTTGACTCGCGCTTAATCTGGGCTCTCTCGAAATCGGAAACTTTTAGCCATTGATTACTCCCGCAGGATTTGAGTCCCAAACCCAACTCAACATCCCGATCTATGGAAAGTTGAAGCCCGGGATCTTCTACTCGCCCACTATGCGGCCGATGAGGCGGCGCTTTAGATTCCTTGCGAGAAAGACTCTCATACTTGTGACGTGTGTATACGCTGATGGTTTCGAAAGCTGGCCGACGAGGTGAGTGCTTCTCGCGAAGGTACTTCTGCGTTTCAGCGCTCACACGCGCCTCATGCCGCATCCGACCATCCAAATACCAGAACTCCTCGTGCGTTTTGATGGGGTCCTTATGGATATGTATCTTTTTGCCCCCTAGCATTGGTCTTCCATCCAATTGCTCCAATGTACGCTTGGACGGCGTGGGTATCGTTTCGTATTCGTATTCTACTACGATACTCTGTAAGGCCTCGTGACGAGCGATCAGCGCATTGTATATAAGACCTTTATCGGGCTGGGCAGCATCTACCAACATCAGAATGACCGCTATCACACATGCGTACATGAATTACTCCTTTGGTCTCTTACATTCACGTGAGCGCTATAAACGCAATGGTATCGAGCCATTACAATCCCATCGTTAACAAATGGAGAGCTAATTTAGAGATGTCAGGTCAATCTTGTTTCAGAATCCATTTCATAGCGTTTCTTGACTTCGGTACGCAATACAATCATTCTTTCAAAGGCTCTGTGCTTAGAAAGACCTCTCTACGGGGAACAGCGATCAGATACGCAATCCGAGCAGAAATGCCGATCGAAAAAGTCCGCGGTTTCTGATGGTTGGCCCGCACAGCCTGGGGTCGAGTAGAGCCCAATCGTAGAGCAGACTTCACTTTCATAATACTCGACGTAAGCACTATCCCCAAACAATGCCCAATCCCATTGCTCGTTCGTCCTTATCCTGATGTTTCCGGTATGTCCGAAATCTGTTCCGTCCAGACAGGTGCCAACAGACCAAGGCACACAGTAAGAGCCCATATCACAGCATCCACAATCGCTCTGCTGCAGTGCTACCGCCATACCTATTAGCACAACACTCGATATGAGACATGTCACTATTACCTTCCTTGCGTTCATAAGCTCTCGTCCTTTCCATAGATAATTAATTATAAGGAAGCTGACGCATCGTCAAGATTGCTCTGATAATTTAATTTGCAACCTATAGGGGCAACGACACTGATTACGTGTATTCGTCGAAGAGGCGTTCATTTTCTATAATAGTGGGACCCTCCAATACACGCAGTTCGCGATTCTGTAGAACGGGACAGACTCAACAGCGGTTACCAGACTGTCATTAGTAGGATGGTCGTTCTTTATGTTCGTCCAGAAAACAGGAACTGTGAGGGGGTCATGGCCATCCACATGCACGACCAGCATACCCTGCACATCCCGACCTTGCACTTTGGTCACCGTTGGCGTTATCCTGACTTCTACCTGATTCCTTGCCCTTGTGTCATAGGTGAAGCGCAGCGGAAGTTGTGATTCGATTCGTGTTATCGTTATCTTCTTTTTGACGACTGACCTGATGACGATTTTGGTTGCCGCAGGCGGCTTGCCATTGATATTCGCCAGATAAAGCCTGCGAGGCGATGAAACAACCGGAGGGACAACATCTGCAAGGACAGGCAGAATAATTGTCTGCGGACTGCACCCTTCAACTCTCCGGACTGCATGCCAACCCCGTGTCATTGCTTGTCATCAGTGGCGTACTCATTCGGCTGATCGTCTGAGGTCGTGTTATGGTTGTTGCCCGCACACGGGCGGCTATCTGGAGGGTGAGGCTCCGGTGCCTCAGCGGCAGGGTTCTTGAGGTGCAGGACGGTGCGGGCTCTGTGCATAAGGGTGCGGATTCGTTTGCGATGGGCTGGTTTGAGCAGGGGCAGGAGCTTCTTTTCGAGCAGGATGCTGAAGCCGAGCAGTTCGAGACCGATCAGGGCGAGCCAGGAACCGGGCGAGAACGGTGTGAGCAGCGCGAACAGACCCAGCATTATCAGGACGACGCCCAGGATCTTTCTTGCGATGGTCTTCATTTTGCTCAGCCACTCGGATGGCTGCAAGACGTAGAAGCCCGGCCGTTTGCAGCCCTTGCCATCAGTTGTTCGAATGCGACACCGGCTGCCAAAAAGAACGGTTGTCAGCCGCCGCATTCAGCCATAATATGGTAGCAGAACCGGGTCTGAAGAAGAAAGCCAAATTAGAAGAAAGGCGAGGCATCATGCCTGACAGACAAAGCGAAAGCGACTGGCTGGTACGCACTTCACTGGTGATTATCGCGTTCGTGGCCGTGGCGGTTGCCCTGATATACACGCGGGCGTTCATGGTGCCGTTTGTGCTGGCGGTGTTTATCGTTTCGATTGTCTCGCCGTTACTGGACTTTCAGGTGCTCAAGCTGCGTTTTCCGCATGCGCTGGCGGTGCTGATCTCGATGGTGGCGGTTGTGGCGATCACCGCGATCATATGTCTGCTCGTATCCGGGGCGGTGCAGTCCATCGTCAGCGCAGCGCAGAATCTGGGGGAAGAGGACGGCTCGGGCGCACCAACGCAGACCGTCGTGATCGATCCGAATCGGCCGCTGGGCGAGCAATCGGTGGAATCGACGGCGCGGATGTACGCGAGCGATCTGGCGAAGCTGGCCGAGCGGGGGTTCATCTGGCTGGAAGAGCGGGGAGTGAAGCTGGATCGGGCCGCAGTGACCAACGACCTGCAGAACCGCGTGCCGAAATTGGCAACCAGCTTTCTGGGAACCGCGTTCGGGCTGGTGTCGAGCCTGCTGCTGGTGACGATCTTCGTTATCTTCCTGCTGGCGGGGCGAAATCCGTACATCATTCGCAAGGGGGTGTACGCGGATATCGATCAGAAGATACGCAAGTACGTAACGACGAAGGTACTGCTTTCGCTGGCGACGGGCATTCTGGTATGGGTCGCGCTCAAGATGATCGGGCTGCGGCTGGCGGGCGTGTTCGGACTGCTGGCGTTTATGCTGAATTTCATTCCGTCGCTGGGCTCGATCGTTTCGACGCTGCTGCCGATTCCGGTGGCGGTCGCACAATTCGACAGCTATCTTCCGATAGCGCTTGCGGTGCTGATTCCGGGGGCGGTTCAGATGTCCATCGGCAACGTGATCGAGCCGAAGGTAATGGGCGAGGGGCTGAACCTGCATCCGGTGACGATCCTGCTGGCGCTGTCGTTCTGGGGATTGTTATGGGGGGTGGTCGGAATGCTGCTGGCGGCGCCGATGACGGCGGTGGTTCGTATCGTGCTGATGCAGTTCGAGACGCTGCGGCCGTTCGGCAATCTGCTGGCCGGACAGTTACCCGAGCCGGTGCCCGAGGAATAGCCGACAGCGGGTGGGGCGCGCCGTGTTTGTGCAGTGAGTGTGAGGACGAGGGATATTCGAATATGCGACTTGAACCGGGGGCGGTGCCGCGGGGTCTTTGACCGGGCGGTCGTTGTACGGATTTAGAACGAAGATCAGAAGATCAGAACAGGTAATTGATAAGGAGCGTGGCTATGTGGCGGAAGGTATTGTTCCTGGCGGTCTGTTTTGGCGTGTGGGCGGCCCGCATTGCGATGGGCGCTGAAGTTGAGCAGTGGGACATTTTCGAGGCGGCCTTCAGGGGGCCGGCGAGCGGCAATCCGTTTGCAGACGTGCAATTCAGCGCGGAGTTTCGACAAGGCGACAAGGTATTCAGGCCGGACGGCTTCTATGACGGCGACGGCCGGTACATCGTTCGGTTCATGCCCGATTCGCCCGGCAAATGGACCTACGAGACGCGGAGCAACCGCCGGGAACTGGACGGCAGGAAGGGCGAGTTCACGTGCACCGAGGCTACGGGGGGCAATCACGGGCCTGTGGTCGTTGACGGCAAACTCAAGCTGGCGTACGCAGACGGCACGCCGCACTTTTCCGTGGGGACGACCTGCTATGCGTGGGTGCATCAGGGCGACGAGATGGAGGAGCAGACGCTCAAGACGCTGGCGAAGGCGCCGTTCAACAAGATGCGCATGTGTGTATTTCCGAAGGCGTACACGTACAACAAGAACGAGCCGGAGTATTATGCGTACGAGGGCAAGCCGCTGAAGGACTGGGATTTCAAACGCTTCAATCCGGCGTTCTGGCATCATTTCGAGAAGCGCGTGCGGCAGTTGCGGGATATGGGGATCGAGGCGGACATCATCATCTTCCACCCGTACGACCGCTGGGGCTTCAAGAGCATGGGGCACGAGAACAACCTGTTCTACCTCCGGTATCTGGTGGCCAGGCTGGCGGCGTATCGCAACGTGTGGTGGTCGTTTGCGAATGAGTACGATCTGCTGAAGTGGCCGATGGAGCACTGGAACGAGTACATGCATCTCGTGCAGCGGATCGATCCGTACAATCGCCTGCGGGGAATACACAATTGCCGCCAGTGGTACGATCACAGCAAGCCATGGGTGACGCACTGCAGCATTCAGAACAGCGACTTCCGGCAGGCGAAGGAGTATCGCGACAAGTATGGCAAGCCGGTGGTTTACGATGAGTGCCGATATGAGGGGAACATTCCGCAGGGATGGGGGAATATCTCGGCCGAGCAGATGACGCGGAACTTCTGGATGGGCTCGCTTGCGGGCTGCTACGTCGGGCACGGCGAGACATACAAGCATCCGGAGGACCTGCTTTGGTGGGCCAAGGGCGGCGTGCTGCGGGGTGAGAGCCCGGCGCGGATTGCGCTGATGAAGGACATTGTGACCGCCCTGCCGTATCAGCAGATGGAGCCGGACTTTGACAATTATCCGGAAACGTATGTGCTGGCGAAGGAGGGGGAATGTTATCTGATGTACTTCGCGACGGGCAAGCCGGTGACCATCACACTGCCGGGCGGGCGGCCCTACAAGGTTGATGGCATTGATACCTGGGAAATGAAGGTTCTGCCGATGGGAACTGCGCGGCCGGGCGAGTTTACGTTCTCGCCGCCGAAGGCGGATTACGCACTGCGGCTGGTGCGGTATGCTCCGGGCGAGAAGCTGCGGCCGGAAGCGAAGGCAGACGCGAATAAGCGCGAGGGCATCGCGCCGCTGACTGTGCGATTCTCGACGCCGTGGGAGCAGAAGTGTCGGTGGGATTTCGGCGACGGTAACTCCTCGAACAGCAAATCACCGCGGCATACGTTCGACAAGCCGGGCATGTACACGGTGACGCTGACGGTTACCGACGCCGACGGCGGCGTAGGTTGTGCGACGCTGCCGATCATGGTGGATCGCGATTCTGACGAACCTGTGGTGAAGTTCGGATTTGCCGAGGGTGACTATCCGAAGGTCACGCTGCACGGCGGCAAGATCAAGCGGTCGAACGACGGCACATACGATCTGGGTTCGGGCAAGCCGTTTACATGGGCCAAAGTCGGCGACAGGCCGCTGAAGGAACTGCAGGGGGTACGGTCCTTTACGATCAGCGGCTGGCTCAAGGCGTCCGGCATGAAGGTCGGCTCGGGCGGCAATCGGATACTCTTCAGCCTGCAGCACAATCGGGCGGGCATCGACCTGGTCCATCACGCCGACGGCAGGATGCGCCTGTCGGTTAATGAGTGGCCGGACAATATCCAGAACGACAGCTCGAAGGGAAAGGTCCAACTCGGCAGGTGGGTGTTCTTCGCGGTGACATACGATGCGTCGAAGAAGACGGACAGCGTATGCTGGTACTTCGGAGATGAGAACACGCCTGCAACTCTGGATCGCAGGACGAACTACAACAACGGCCCCGTCGATACGGGCGCGGGCAATCTCGTAATCGGCAACTTCAACAAGACCCTGCAGGGCGCTGGCCTGGACAGGCAGTTCCGCGGGCAAATTCGCCGCCTGCAAATCCACGCCAGCCATATCAGCGGTCGGGGAGTGCTATCGCTCGAGGGGATTCGACAGTTGCAGAAGACGCGATAGGCACAACTTGCATCTTATGAGCTGTCTCTTATTTGAGCGCCTCGCGGAGGATGTCCAGGTACAGATGTCCGTAGTCGACGTATTTCTGTCCGCCGGTGTAGTACGTTCCGCTATCGGAATCGTCGGTGGTGCTTGGGGGGGCGGTTCCTGAGGTGGCTTCGATCTGGGTGTCTTCGTACCATTCGTTGAAGCTTGTTACCATCATTATGTTGTCGCACCTGGGATCGAGGTTTGGCAGAGCGACGTCGCGGATCATGGCCCGGAAGATGTCACCCTCTTTCGAGTCCTTCACATCGGTGAAATAACGTGCCCGGCCGGGGTGTCCGCTTCGCACAGCCGTGTCGTTGTAGCCCGGCGCAACAGTCGGCATGAAGGCCGTGCCGACGGAGTTGGCCTGGGTCCTGGCATGCTTGTAGTTGTCGGCGAGAAAATCGATGGCTTTCCGGGTGCCGCCGAACCGCCCCACCGACTGGCCGTACACGTCGTAAGCCGTCACGGCGTCGAAACTCTTCGCCCATTCGGCCTCATATTCCTCGCCAAAGACATCATCACCGACCAGATATATCTCGGGCAGCTTCTCTCTCATCTCTTTCAGAGCGTCGTGGCCTTTGTTGCGGAAATACTCTCTGGAGAGGTAGAAGAAGACAACGGGCCTGCCGTCGATCTTCAGGTACCTGGGGTCGTCGAAGTAATTCTCCTTCAGATACGTCAAATCGCTGATCCAGCGGGCGTAGCTCGGATTGTCGAACCGCCCGAATCGCCCTGTCGACTCGTAAAGCATCGCGTATTTGAGTTTCTTTGCGTCAGGATGGGGAAGGATGGCACCCTTGAAATTATCGTCGCATATCTGATCGGGCCCCCACCAGCTCACGGCCCAGAACGAAATCCCCCCGCGAACGCTCTGAGCAATGTGCTCGGCGATAACCTTCGGATCATCGGAGCGATACAGGCCTGCTTTGGGCTCTTGCGGCGCTTTGACGTGCTGACGCATGACCCGGCGCCATTGGGCGGCGTGCCTATACCAGGGATAGTAGTAGACTCCGACGATGGGTCCTCCGGGCTGCATCACCGAGGACGCATTTCCCGCCGCATCGCCCGAGGGCAGGAATACAAATAGGAGAATTACTATCGCGCGTGCAGTTCGATGTAGTCTTGTCGTCAACACTATACGTTCCTTTCTGCTCTCGGACTGTCTTGCAGCGAAGTGCGGTCCCAAAGACCGCCAGCCTCATGACAACTTCGCCCTGTCCACGTATGGCATTCTACGGTACAGCTTCGATAAGCTCAAAACCTATACTCGCCGAGGGATCTCCCGACATTGGCAACAATGCCCTGTCCGCTTTTCTCAATTGGCCCCGGCTTGCTCCACCTCGGCAGTAAACCGGGCGAGCCATTGTTCGATGTTGTTGTCGGGGATACTGAGTTTTCGACGGGTCGGTTGGGGGCTGGGGTAGCCGCCGACGTCATCCTGACTGTCGATGATTCGGCCTTTGCGCTGCCGGAAGTCGCGGATGATGCGCTTGTCGACATCGTCACGGTCTTTGGGGCGTGCGCCGGCGTTTGCGGTGATGTACTCGATGACTTTATCGGCGGGCATGGCCCGAAGTCCGTCCGGCCATGATGGTTTCTCGCTCAACACCCGTATATCGCCCTTCGTGATGTCCGCGGCAGAGTCGTCGCGCTTTTCTGCACTGTTATCGTGCATAAACGCATCGGCCCTGCAGCAGGCCAGGGCCAGATCGCGGTTGGTGTCACGCCCGTGTATCAGGACGTTGCCGACAATGCTGATACGCGGGTCGAGCGGGGTGACATTGGTATCCTTCCATTCGGAGGCGGGCCAGGTGAGCTTGATGGCGGCCGAACGCGGGTTGTAGATGAGGTTATTGACAATGACGCCGGTAGTGAAGGCCTTGAAGTACGGATTGCGGTTGACGTTATGGGCGTAGAGATTGCCGATGATGGCGATATCAGTGCAGTAATCATGGATGAGCGAGCCTTTGGAGTGGCGGCCCTTCGGATGCGAGGAATCATCGAGACATTCGGCGATGATACAGTTGCTGAAGGTGACGTTATGCGACGTTTTATCGGGGCCTTCATGTCGCGGTCCCGAGGCTGAGAGATTCTCATCGACGGCCCAGGAGATCGAGCAATGGTCGATAACCACGTTGTACGCCGCGTTCGTCGCGACGCCGTCCGGGGCCCAGCCTGAGCGTTTGGGCTGGCCCGCATCGCCCGGACGGACGCGAATATGCTGCATGAGCACATCGTGTGTCCTGATGCTGATTCCCCCTCGGATGAGCGTAATGCCCGGCGAAGGGGCCGTCTGGCCTGCAACGGTAAGGAACGGTTCGGAGATGCCGATGCTGTGCTGCTCCAGGTCAATCACCCCGCCGACTTCGAAGACGATGATGCGCGGGCCTTTGGCGCGGACGGCATCGGCAAACGAGCCCGGGCCCGAGCGGTTGAGGTTGGTGACCTTCAATACACGGCCGTCCCTGCCCGCCGGCGTTCCGGTTCCAAAGCCGCGCACCTCAGCCAGAGCCATCTCCATAGGCGAAATGAGCCCGGCCAGAATCATGCACACACACAAATACAGTCCTCGCATTCTCTCAGCACATCCTTTCCACGGAGATAGCAAACGCCGCCGCACGTGTGCCCCCCTGCCGCTCACCACCGCTCCACAAACACTCTACGGCGCAGCCCATCGCGACATGCCAGCCAAAACTCACAACGATGCGTCTGGCGGCGCGAGAGCCTTACTGCTTGAGGAACAGATAGTACAGCTTGCCCTCCTGGTACGTCTGGCCGGCGCGCTTGCCCGCCAGTTCGCCTACACCCATGTACACGTCACAGCGTCCGGGCGCTCGAATCGCCCCGCCCGTGTCCTGATCCAGTGCAAAGCCCGTATACGCATCATTGACAACAACGCCCCCTACCGCCTGCGGCAATTGCGTCGAGATAAAGGTCAGGCAACCACGGGGAAAAATGGATTTGTCCGTCGCGATGGTCCGCATCGGCGTCACCGATTCGTTCAGACTGCCGCGCGGGGGGCCGTCTTCCATTCTGAAAAAGACATATCGGGGGTTGCGCTGGACGTATTGCGGGACCAGCTCCGGTCGTTGCTTAAAGAACTGGATCATGCCGGACAGGCTCAGCTGGTCGGACGATATCAGCCCGTCCTTGACCAACTCCTGGCCGACACTGCGATATGGCCGGCCGTTGCTGGCCGAATACCCAACAGTAACCAGGGAGCCGTCAGGCAACCGGATCTTGGCAGAGCCCTGGACGTG
The DNA here is from genome assembly GCA_964526785.1 of uncultured Pirellulales bacterium. Lineage (GTDB taxonomy): Bacteria > Planctomycetota > Phycisphaerae > Sedimentisphaerales > Anaerobacaceae > CAZGMJ01. The sequence goes on along the minus strand of CAZGMJ010000031.1, from coordinate 17,164 downwards.
TGCGATATACACCTCGAAGCGGTCCTCCAGCCAGATCAGTTCCCTGCCCTTCATCATCCCTGTTGACTCGATGACCGATCGCGGCGGATACGGCGTCACGGCACCATCGTAACCTCGCCGGCCGAGGATCTCGCCGTTTGGTCCCTTCACCAAATCCTCCGGCTGCAGGTACAACGGATACTGAAAACGCTCCGTGCGTTTCCGCGAGCCATTAAATATGGGCGTATAGTAGCCCGTGAACAGAACTGTCCCGCGGTCGTCGCACCCCACCGACATATATACGTCGAACCTCGCCCGTATCATGGCATTAAGATCAGAACCGCGGACACCAGAGTCAAGCATGTCCGAAAACGTCTCAAGGCTATCGACGGCCATCTGGTGCGTGATCTGCCCACTTGGGAAGAAGCCCTCGCTTGACGGCTTGCTCAGATAGCTAAGGCTGTTGGCGATAGCCGGCTGCAGGTCCGCCACATTCAGGCAGGCAATAGTGAAATCCGGTATCATCGCAGGATCTGTGATCTTGCGAAGGGCATGCTGGCCCGGCGGCAGCGGCGTATCATACGCCGGCTTTGCCTCCTCCACCTGCGCACGGCAACCCGCAAACAACGCGATCATACTTAGAGAGGTGATTAGAATCGCCTTGACCTTCATTCCGTTGCTCCAAAAAGTCACCCTGTTTGTTCCGTCCATCTGATACAATCCATCAATCGTATTAACACGCTCTACCGCCCCGCTGTCAATACTATTTCACCCATCCTCCTCGGACAACCAGCAGCCTGCCTACCCCGCCCCCCAGCCTCCGCTCTCGCCCATGCACTCAGCGAACCGCTCCTGTACAACAAAGCGTGTGGTGGTTGTGTATATAACCAACTGCGCCGTGCACACATTACGCGCGAGCAACCATCATCCCAAGGCCCGATAATAGCATGCAGCTATTATAGGACGCACAATTACCATTAACCTGCAGCGCACCGTGTTTATTCGCCCTTCCTGCCATCCGGCTGGCCCCTCCTTTCTCGCAATCCTTTCCCAGTCTATAATGGTTGGTACAGACTGCAACCGCTACGACCCTCCAGCTCTGGAAATGTGGCCTTACCGCCCTTCCCCCTGGCCGGCGCGACCAGAGCGGCCAATGTGTTGTGCGTCTGTACATGGTATCAGAGCGGCATCCTGGGCGTATGGTTAGTAAGAGTAGCACGCTGGTATAGTGTGAGGTTGCCCGATGCAAGATGGGCGAGCAATCTCTCGCGAGTGTTGCTCTCTGCAAGTTGTTTCACGTGAAACAACTTCAGGGCTCTGCGATCCGCACTCCGCCATTCCTCTCTTCTAGTCACCCAACCACCCGACGCGCACTGCTCCACATCCATGCACGGCCCCTGCCAACCGGCACAACATCAGTGCACCCCATTCCTTGCCACTCCCAACCAGCACACATGACCGATCAATTCCACTACATCGCTGCATTGTTTCACGTGAAACATTTCTCCTCTCTTTTCTCTTGCCGTCTCCTCCTGAATCAATTATCCTCGCGCAGTCGGAATCTCAGATCCGAGCACTAGTTACCACGATATTTCGTTACTGTTTCACGTGACACAACTCATTCGAAAAAGGAGGGCTCGCATGGCAGACACAAAGAAGGATCGGCCGCGACACCTCGGACGCGGACTACAATCACTAATTGGACCACTTCGTCCAGATCAGGATGACCATCTTACCCCCCTGCCCAACTCCAATAATAATGCTGGCTTCCCACCAGACACCGAGCTTAACGCCGCTCTGCGGCAAATCTCCATCGATTCTATCGATCCGAATCCCCACCAGGCACGCACGGTTTGGGACGAAGAGCAACTTGTCGAACTCGCTCATTCCATTCGTGCGAATGGTGTAATCCAACCGATTCTTGTTCGCCCGCACGGGACCCGCTACGAGATCATCGCGGGCGAACGCCGATTCCGGGCCAGTCGTCAGGCGGGCCTTGAAACAATCCCTGCGTGGGTCCGCGAGGCTTCGGATGAGCAGCTTCATGAATGGGCGCTCGTCGAGAACATACACCGCAGCGATTTGAACGCAATCGAGCGTGCGCAGGCATATCGCACGTATATCGATGCATTCTCCCTCACTCAGGCCGAAGCGGCAGAGCGCCTCGGCGAGGAACGCTCTGTCATCGCCAACTATCTCCGGCTCCTGGATCTGCCCGGCGAGATTAAGACCATGCTCGCGGAACGCCAATTGAGCATGGGCCACGCGCGAGCGATTCTTGCTTTGCCCACGGACGACCTCCGCCGGCAGCTCGCCAATCGCGCAATGGCAGGGCGGCTCAGTGTCCGAGAAGTCGAACGCCTCGTCCGCAAGCATCTGACGGGCAAAAACGAACCAAAGGAGGACAAGCCAACACCCAGGAGCCCACATCTCGTGGACCTTGAACGTAAGCTGAGCAGCGATCTCGGCACAAAGGTCTCGATCTCAACTCGCAAGAATGCGCAGCGAGGAAAAATCATAATTGAGTTCTACTCCCTCGATGAGTTTGATAACATAACGCAACGCCTTGGCGTATCACTCGATGAAGGCCTTTAAGGGACAGACTCTCAGGTCTGGAGAGATGACGTCTCGATCCGTTCTGTTTCTGCCCGCAGGATGGCGGACTGGGCCGGCGCATAATTCTATGCGGACCCACGATACCGACTTATAGGACTGAACGTAATACCATGTAACCGCTTATGCACACAGCACTTAAGAACACATGTGCCCTTGTGACCGGAGCGAGCAGGGGGGTCGGACGAGCGATCGCAATCGCTCTGGCCTCCAACGGCGCACTGGTCGTCGCCAACGCTCGCAGCGCCGAGGGCCTGGCCCGGACCGTTGATTTGATCAAGGAGAGCGGCGGCAGGGGGGTTCCAATTTCCGCGGACCTCGCCGACGAAAGCGCCATCGTGGACCTAATCGGCCGTATCCGGGACCGTTTTGGCCGTCTTGACATTCTCGTCAATAACGCAGGTATTACGCACTCTGCACCGTTGGCAGAGACGACGACGGCGGGATGGGATCGCTGCATGGGCATTAATGCGAGAGCAGCATTTGTTCTTTGCCGGGAGGCATTGCCGCTGCTCCGGCGGAGCGAGGCCGGGCGGATTATCAACATCGCGTCTGTCGTTGCCGTCAAGGGATATGCCCGCCAAAGCGCGTATACGGCCAGCAAGCATGCTCTGCGCGGCATGTCCATCGCACTGGCCGAGGAACTGCGGGAAACCAACATCCGGGTGCACGTCCTGTGCCCAGGGGGAATTCGCACAGACATGGTGGCTCACGTCCGGCCCGACATCCCCGCCGCAGACCTGATCGACCCAGAAGAGATCGCGCAATTGGTGGTTTATCTGGCGGGGTATCGCGGCAACGCAGTCATCGATGATCTTCACATTCGGCGTGCCGCATCCGCGCCCTGGTATTGAAAGCTCCGCATTTTGCCGAAGTAAGTCTGTGGGGTTGTGTCAGGCAATAGCAAGGGGGCAGCCGGCGCGGGTGTTCTCGACGGCGATGACATCGGACAGAATGAAATGAGGGCAGCAGTAATGCAGAAGAAGCTTTTTGCGCTATTACTAAGCGTGTTATTATCGGTCGTTGGGCGCTGCGATCCTAATCTTGTTCCCTTTACCGTCGACTGGGAGAGGGCAGATGGAGCCGCTGTCGATCTCTCACGGTTTCTCGATGCGCCGGCAGGCAGGGCGGGCTTCCTGAGGGTCAAGGACGGACACATCCATAAGCCCAATGGAACGCGTTTTCGGATATGGGGCGTCAATATGGTCGGGCCGCACTGTTTCCCCGACAAGGATGTGGCGCCCAGGCTCGCGGAGGATCTGGCCAGGATGGGCGTCAACTCCGTTCGATTCCACCACATGGACTCGGACTGGGATCGCAGCGCGATCGACATGTCGCGCGGGGACACCCGCCACCTTGATCCGGAGAACATGGACCGCTTCGACTTCTTCGTCGCGGAGCTCAAGAAGCGAGGCATTTATACGAATTTGAATCTAAACGTCTCACGCAAATACAAGGAGGGCGATGAGGTCAGGGACCACGAGATACTCGGGCTTGGCAAGGGGGCCACTTACTTCAACGAACGCTTGATCGAGCTCCAGCAGGAGTATGCGACTAAACTGCTGACGCATGAGAACAAGTACACGGGCAATGAATATCGCAACGAGCCCGCTGTAGCCGTAGTGGAAATCGTCAACGAGAACTCCCTGCTTGAGGCCTGGGTCGGCTGGCGGCTGGTCGGGCGAGATGACCGCGCGGGGCGCACGTGGTCACCCATTCCGGTTTCCTACGCTAGAGAACTGACGGAGATGTACAACGCCTGGCTCGCAAAGAATCTCGAGCCCGACCAGTTGAAGGCCATACGCAAGGAAGCCGGGGCGGGCAGCAACGACCTGCTCTCCCGCCTTAAGCCCGACCAGTTCCTGTACGCTTCGCCTATGCGGTTCTACAGCGAGGCGATGTTCTACATGCAACTCGAGCACGACTTCTTCGCCCGCATGCGTGAGCTTCTGAAGGAACAGCTTGGCGTTCAGTCGCTATTAATCGGAACCGCCGACCATAACGATGGTTACGGCGCGTATCTCCACATTGCCGCAAACATGATGTTCGACATAATCGACGGCCACGGATACTGGCAGCACCCGCGTATTGGCGCAGAGACAGCCATTGAGAACACTCCGATGGTCAATGCGCCGCTCGTATCGACGGTTACGCAGTTCGCGCGAACGCCGGTTGTCGGCATGCCGTTCACCATCTCGGAAACCAACCATCCGTTTCCGCACGAGTATGCCTGCGAGGGCTATCCTATTCTGACTGCGTATGCGTTGTTCCACGACTGGGACGGGCTTTACTGGTTCTGCTTCGGGCAGGGGCGAGTCGACAAGGACGAAACAGGTATTCCGGAAAGCGGCTGGTTCTACTTCGCCAACGATCCGGTGAAGATGGCGAATCTTTACAGTTGCGCGATCATGTGGCACCGCAAGGATATCAAGACGGCCCGCGAGACAATCGTCCGTTCCTACTCGCAGCAGGAAATGATGGATGCGCTGCGTGTGGACAGTCGTGCTCGTCCGTTCTTCACGCCCGACTTCGCACGTTCGACGGCGCTGCGCCACGCGACGCGTTTCGCAATCGACGGAACGAAATCGTCTCTGTATCCTTTGCCGGCTCCAACGAGCATCGTTGAGAGCGATACGGGCCAGCTCGTATGGCGCAACGCGAACATCAAACAGGGCTGCGTCAGCATCGAGAGCGATTTCACGCAGGGATTGGTCGGATACGTACGCGACAGTGGCAGGGCACTAAGCCGTCTGTCGGCGAATGTGGAGAACGACTTCTGTGCGCTGCTGCTGACCTCTTACGACGATAATACGATCTGGCAATCGAACCGCCTTCTGCTCACTGCCACCGCACTCGCTACCAATACTGACTTCGAGTGGAAGGAGGATCGCAAGACGGTCGCTCAGTGGGGCCATGGACCCGTCGTTATCGAACCGGTCAGCGGGGAACTGACTTTGCGCAACATCCGACGAGCCCGTGCTTTGACCTATACTGCACTTACAGCCGAGGGGCGTCCGCTTCAGACGCTCAAGGGACAGTCCGAAGACGGCCGTAACTGGACCCTCACACTGGGCGATCCGGCAACCACCTGGTATCTCATTCGCATCCAAAGGTAGCGCTTTGCGGACGGCACACTTTTCACAGGAAGGAAAGCCCGGTATTGTCTGCAACAGACCGAACGTATTCGGCCGCCAGCCGATATTCATCCGCGCCCTTAAGGTGCTCCAGCATGAGGGGAACGTCCCCCAGTTTGCTTAGTTCCCGGAGAAACGTCGCATAGTCCAGGCCGCCCAGGCCGGGACGAACCTCGTCGAGATGCGTAGTCAATTTTCGCTGAAGCAGAATGTCCTTGGCGTGGCAACTCTTGATGTAGGGCCCGAGTTTTGCGAAGCATTCGCGAATCAACTTGCCCGTCGCGAAGTAGCGCTGCGGACTACAGACGATATTCACCGGGTCGAGATGCACGGCGAATTGTCTGCGATCGATCGCCTTGAGCAAGCGCAAATAGGAGTCCGGCGAATCCGGATATGCCCATGGCATCGTCTCAAGCGTGAAGTATGTGCGCGTCGGCTTGACTTCGTCGATGATATGCCGCGTCGTCTCAACGATCATATCGAATGTTTCTTCCGTGAGATTATCGGGCGAAGGCCCGTCCCACTGGGCGTCGCGAGATCCGCTGATATTTACGCAGCAGTTCGCTTCGATGCGGTCGGCCAGGGCGAGTTGCCGTTTACACTTGGCGATTGCGGCCGTCCGTGTCTTCTCATCAGGGCTGATCGGATTGCTCCACGCACCGACCTCCGCGATCACTATATTGGCCCTCTTCGCTGCGCGAGAGTATGCGCGGCAGGTTTCCTCGTCTGCATCGGCACCGACAGGGCAGTACGCCGCACCGTATCCAAGTCGTCTGAGCACCTCGACCCACTGGAGAGGATCCTTGTACTTCTCGAATGTAGGGCCGCCAAGACGCATTTTGCCCCGTTTCGCAGGAATGGCCGCAAAGGTCGTGCCGGAACCGACAGCGAGCATGCCCGCCACACTCATGGTCTGTCTGATAAACGCGCGTCTGTGCATTGCTTCTTTTTTGTGCATACAGGCACATCCTTTCCTATTCATTAAAGACCACCACCCCTATCACTGACGCTTTGCGTGATAGCTGTCACATATCGACAGGCCATTTGCGCCGACGTCCCCCTTTTCCAATGGGCAACATTCATTTCGGACCGGAAAGACTGACTGCTACTTGTGACACAACTGGCTTTTCTTAACAGTGAAATCGTGAATTACTTCGTCATCGATGCTGATAATTGTGTATGTCAGCTCGGGATCGCTGAGGGTGGTGTTGAACTCCAGTCGGGCGAACGAGCATTTGTCGTTGTAGCCGAAGATGGAGCCTTTCATGATGCCATGCGTGTGGATATTCGTGAGTTTGGAACTCTCGAATTCATAGAGGGGATACCCATCCGGCCGTTCGATCTTCCAGAGATCCGAACGGTGCCGGTCGGCGGAGATCAGAACCACGCCCTCTATGCGATTGTCGCTCAGAAATGAGAATATCTTTCTGCGTTCTTCTTTGTACCCCTGCCACGGGTCCAGACTGCCCGGCTTGGCGCCGTACGCCCATGGGACGGAGGAGGCAAGCACAATAAGATTTCCCTTTGATGACTTGAGCGTCTCGAAGAGCCAGTCGAGCTGGACGGGACCAAGCATCGAAGGGTGCTCGACTCTCGCCTTGGTCCGATAGTATCGGCAGTCCAGCATTATGAAATGGACATCGGCTATATAAAAATCGAACCAGCAGCCGGGCTGATCCTCGCTGTCGCCGGCATACGAGGGGTTGACCCAGTTCTGTTTGAACACCTGCCACACCGGTATCTTCCATTCCGGCCGGCGAATCGCGGGCCCGCCCCCGGCGTCATTCGTGGTGAAATCGTGATCATCCCAGATAGCATAGATACCCGTCGATCCAATGAATCTGCGATACTCCGGCCTGGACTGACGACGGTAGTAGCAATAGTGCTGGACGGCAGGGCGCGTCGGGTTGTCGATGTAGACATTGTCACCCAGGAAGAGAAAGGCCAGTGGATTGTGCCCGTTGATTGTGTTCCACATGCGCTCGTACTGAGGTGTGAATCCCGCGCCGCCGCCAAAGCCGATAGTGAACCTTGCGGGTTCATGTGCACGCGGCGCCGTGCGAAAGACGCCCTTGACGGCCTCGCTATGCCCCTGGACGAGCAATTCGTACGCGTACCGGGTATCCGCCCTGAGGCCATCGACGGCGAGGATTGCAGTATAATCCTGCTTCTCGCTCGTATGGCCCGTTGCTGCCGCAAGCGGACCCTCCGAGTCCGTCGGCCGGACTCGCACATTGACGCGGACCTGGTCGGCGGTGCGGACCCAGAACTTGGCGCTGTGGTCAGTGAGGCATCCGATCATCGGTCCGTGCAGAAGTTGCACGGGATGGTTGCGCCGAAGGAGCTTGAATTGCTCGCTCGAAGTCAAAGGTTCGAGCAGATCGCGGGGCCCGGCCAGAAACCGTCCGAGTGACATTCCGCCATTAACCGCCCGTGTGACGTATTGCATCGCCGCATCGATCTGCCCCTGATTGGCGTGCGCAACCGCCAGGACATACATGGACTCCAAATCGCTCGCGTTCGCCTCAAGATAACGCAATGCTCCATCTATGGCATCGGAGTATCTGCCATCGACGATATCGACCATCGCCTCACGACTGATCTTCTTATACTGGCCCGCAGCCCGCATCCGCGCCGCGCAGAACAAGAGGCCCATCATCAGCACCCATACAGTCATATAGTTTATACGTTTCATAGTATCGCCTCCTGCCTGCCGGGCCCTTCCGATTGCACTGAGCAGGCCGTCTGAGAATCAATTTGTTCTTGCCCTGCTGTTTCTATATAGCATTCGGAACACTCGTTGTCCAGAGGCGCCGGCACAACTGAAACCGGTCACAAACTCGGCCTTTCGCATGTATCCCTGACACAAAGCCAGTATCGAGCAGGGTGACATCGAAGCTCGTCGCCTGTATCTGATTTTTCCTATCCGTCGCCGTGTCAAGCGGTTGCGCTATTCCACCCGATAACAATTCGCCACGGAGCATTACCAAGTGGATTTTCTTCTTGACATGCGGGAAAAGTGTCGGTTAAATTGGGACACAAAGGCAATATGGCAGGAGGCCATGCCAAATGGAGTTGGTTAAAGAAAAGGAATGGGCAAAATGAAGGAGCTTTTTACCACGGGTGAGGCAGCGGACATTTGCAAGGTTAGCCAACAGACGATCATTCGCTGTTTCGATTCCGGCCGATTGGAGGGCTTTCGGGTTCCAGGTTCCAAATTCCGCCGAATCCCTAAGCAGAGCCTGGTCCGCTTCATGAAGGAGAACAACATCCCCATGGACGGGCTGGATTCCGGCAGGCACAAGGTGCTCATCGTCGATGACGATCCGGAGATCGTTGAGTTGATCGTTGATGTGCTCGAACGTGACGGCCGATTCGAAACGCGCAGTGCCACAAGCGGCTACGAAGCAGGAATCGCAACACAGCAGTTCAAGCCGGAAGCAATACTCCTGGATTATATGCTGCCGGATGTGAACGGCAATGTGGTCTGCCAGACGATCAAGAGCAATCCTGAGTTCGAGAGCACCAAGATTATCATCGTCAGCGGCGTCGTCAAGCAGGACGAAATCGACCAGCTACTCAAGTCCGGTGCCGAAGACTTCATCAAGAAGCCCTTTGGTGTTTCCGAACTCGTCGACAAGCTCGCCGCTTCACTCGAACTGAAACAACTTGTCTGATAGCGGCCTGCATGGCTGTCGACGTGACCGGAGCATAGGCGGAGACGCTGCTCCCGGTGGGAGCATAGCAAGGTCGCCGCAATGAAACAGAGGGTGAGTCTATGCCGGAAATAGAGTCGAACGCGGTTGCGGTGGCGCACCAGATCGAGCTGTCCGCAGGGCAATTGGATTCACTTTCCACGCTCGCCGAAATAGCTGCTCCGGTCGTACAGAGGATCTCGCAGCCCGAATTCAGTCCCGGCGTTCTCAGCGATTTGTTGGCGTGCGATGTCTCACTGGCCGCATTAACGCTGAAGTGCATAGCCCGGTGTGGCGTCCAGTCCCCGGGTTTGAGGTTTTCCTTCCAACCGGCGGTTGAGCGGTTGCCTGGCGATGCGTTGCGAGACGCTCTGCTTTCAGCGCCTGTGCTTGACGAGGCGCTTGCGTTCGATCAGGAACGAGCGAAGCGAAGACGCGCGTTGACCCGCCACAGCGTCGCGGTTGCATGCTGTGCCAGACGAATCGCCGAATTGACCATGGGGTGGACCGATCCTGAGCTTGCGTACTTCGGCGGACTCCTCCACGACATCGGAAAATTGATGATCGACGAGGCAATGCCGAGGAGCCATGCGAAAATGGTCGACCAGGCCCGTGTTGAGATCGAAGCCCTCCATCCGATTGAGCGCCGGAGCCTGGGCACCGACCATGCGTTACTGGGCAAGCATCTGGCACGCAAATGGGGATTTCCGGGTCAGGTAGTCAACGCAATCTGGCTGCACCACAGCGACCTCGCGGGCCTGGCCAGAAGCATCGCGGATTCGGATACCGCGCGCGTGGTGCAACTGGCCGACGCCGTGACCCGGCAGGCCCAGATCGGACATTCGGGCAATTATCACGCTCCGGACAGGGTGGAGGCACTTGCCGCGTCGATCAGTATCGAAGCATCGCAACTCAACGCGCTGCGGGATGATTTGAGCGAACTGGTGCGCGGCCGACTGGAGTTGCTCGATTTGGATTCGACAACAGGCCAGAGCGACTATCTGGATGCATTGCGCCAGGCGGCAAAACGTTTTGCCCGGCGCGAGTCTGCGTTGACTGCTGAGATCGGGCATGCAGGCCAAGCGCAGAACTATCTCGCATTTGCAGCCGAATTGCTGTCCAGCGTGGATGCGTCAACGGATGTCGTCGATATGGCGCGTGAATTCGCGCAGCGCTGGCAAAAGTCTTTTCAGACCGGCAAGGTATGTCTGTATATCAACGAGTTTGAACCATCGCACGGCGTGCGAGCAGTTGTCGTCCGGGGACTCAATGAAACCACGGCGCATTGTCTCGACATGCCCGCGGATGAACCGCTTGTTTGGCCGGAAATGGCGGGGGGGTTCTCGATGACGACCGGTGTGGAGGGGCTTGACTGGCTGACGGAACAGTTCGACGCGACCTTCGACGCCGGCCGAACCGTTGTGGTGCCGTTGTCGGCGGGTCGCAGAGTCACGGCGGTGCTGGCCTTCGAAGCGAATTATCCGGTAGACCCGGACCGCGCAGAGGACATATTCAAGAAGATCGCATCGCTTGGCGGCGGGTTTATCGGCGCTGTACTGGCGCGCGAGCAGCAGGAACGGCTTGTCGAACGCTTCGTACAAACCGCTTCCGTGCGGCGGGGTTCAGCGCCGGCTTCGACAAACGGTCTGCTCGACGCTCTGGCGGAATTGGCCGGTGGGGCGGCGCACGAGTTGAACAATCCCCTGGCCGTGATCTCAGGCAGAGCGCAGTTGCTGGCCGAAGCGGAGACCGATCAGGAAAAACGAGAGATACTGCGACAGATTCACGAAAACGCGGGGCAGGCTTCGGCGATTATCGAGGATCTGATGAGTTTCGCTGAGCCGCCAAAGCCCCGACCTGCTGCAACGGATGTACAACAGATAATCGACGAAGCAATGCAATTGGCGGGGCGAAAGATCACAAGCGAGAAGGTGGAGATGGAGTCTGAGGTGGACACGAGTGTTGTCGATGTCTTTGTTGATTCGGCGCAGATCGTCTCAGCTCTGGCCAACATCATCGCAAATGCCGCCGAGTCGTACGGGGACCAGGCCGGTCGCGTAACGATTGGCGCTCAGGTGGATCGTGCAAAGGAGGCCGTCATTCTGCAAGTTGAGGATAAAGGATGCGGGATGAACGCGGAGATATGCCGCAAGGCGACGCAGCCTTTCTTCTCAGCAAAGCCGGCCGGTCGGAAGCGCGGAATGGGTCTGGCGTACGCACACCGATTCATTCAGATAAACGGCGGCCAACTCACCATCGACAGCCGGCCGGGTGAAGGGACGCTCGTACATATCACGCTTCCGACCCACTCGGCCTGAGCGGATGATTTGATTGCGTTATTGACGCGACAGACTCAGCGAGGTCTCTACTTCTCGATCTTCACACCGGTAGTCGCTCGCGTTCGATGCTCTCTTCTCGGAGGAGCCGTCATAACGCCGGTGCTCTTTCGACCGGATGTGCGGACGGCAGGCTTCGGGGGGCGGCGTTTATACTCCATCGTCACCTGCGCCGCAGTACGATTGCCCGCGGCGTCCAGCCGATATGCGACGATGCGCATCGTTTTGTCATCAACCCTGGAATGGACAAAGGACAACCGCTCAGTATTGCCCAGGGAGTCGGTGTGCGTGGCGGTGGACACAGCGGCCAGTCCCTCTGGCTCCCAGTGTCCTTTTGCACAACCGCCATCGGAGTCCGCACCAACCTCGACAATTCTGTTTTCAGCCGGTGAATAGAAAATGATTCCGTGGTACTGAATATCGTCCGTCCGGAAATCCACACCGACCACGCGGTCCTTGACGATCCAGCGATAGTGTAATTGCGCTTCGGCATTTCTTCCCAGGGGGCTGACCCAGCGGCCCATGAGCCATTCGTAGCCTCCCTCACGAATCATATCGCCCAGTGTTTGCTGTCCCTGCGCAGGCGCGACTGCTCCAATCAGGATGGCGGCGGTGATAATTGCTGCGGTCAACGCGGTCGTGTTGCGGCTGGTTGTTCGTCTCGTGTCCATTTGCCTTCTCCTAAGCTCATAACTTTGTGATTATGCTCCCATCTACGCCGGGCGCCCTTCTAAGGCATTGATTATACCATAGAAGAGGCCACAACGCACGCAAAAGCCGCTCCCTGTGCATCGCCGGCATATAGACGTTCTGGGAAATATCTGCATCGTAATTACCCGGTAATTTTGCATTTGGCAAAATCTGGCGTACAATTTAATTAGAACAATTGCAAATTCATCGTTCAGATCAGGTGTTGCGCTTATCCCAAGTTCAGGGAGCCTGCGGGCTTTTTCACGGGAAATGTGCGCTCGGACAGCGAAGGGGCAGGTTGTCGCCCGCATCATGTCGCTCGGGGAATCTCGAAAACCGGTCGAACAAGCGCGCCTTTGGACGAATCTTGTGTTGAGCGGGCGTGCAGACTGCGACTCAATGGAGACCGGCGGAGTACCTTCGCTGTACAAACCGGCAGGAGGTAAAACACAACATGGAGGATGTACCAGTGAACAATACGGAACGCACGAATCGGAGGGTCGAACAGGCCGTATCGGGGCACACGGGATTATCTATCCTGCCGGCAGCTATCGGTCTGCTGTCCTGCCTCATATTCGCTGTCGCTTCGAATGCAATGACCGACGCGACTTTGCGTATCGGCCTGGTGTCCGGCGGTGCGATCTGTATCGCTGCTGGGGCGTTCACATACTGGCACGTAAACCGAAAGATAGCCCGCATTCGAGTACTCGAACAAGACAGGATGGTCGACACGATTGCGGAGGCAGCACCGTTTCCGGTTCTTCTAATCGACCGGGACATGACGGTCGTCAGCGCTAACAGTCGCGCGGCCGCATTTCTTGACCGACCGCCAAGGGAGATTATGCATCTGCGCCCCGGTTCGGCACTGGGCTGCGTCTATGCGCTCGACAGCGCAGGGGGATGCGGCCACTGCTCGGTGTGCGATGATTGCGCGCTTCGCAAAGCGATCCAGCAGGTGTTGGATAGTAACCAGGCTATCGGCGAAATTGAGATTCAGCCGACGCTAAATCGTGCGGGGCATCAGATTACGCCGGCGCTGGAGGTATTCATATTGCCCATCCGCACCGCTGATAAGCGCTTGGCGGCGGTGTGCATCATGGACATCAGCGAACGCAAAGCCATGGAACGTGCTTTGCAGATGAGCGAACAGCGCTTCAAGCAGGTTGCCGAAACGGCCGAAGAGTGGATTTGGGAGATTGACGCTGCGGGATTGTATACGTATTCCAGCGTCGGAGTGGAGAGCATCCTCGGTTATACTCCCGAAGAAATCGTCGGCAGGAAGTACTACTATGACTTCTTCGAGTCCGGCGAACACCACCGGTCCAAGACGCAAATCTTCGATGTCTTCAAACGAGAACATATCTTCCGGTCTTTCGTCACCACGTATCTCGACAAGTACGGCAACGTGGTGACCCTGCAGACCAGCGCCCTGCCTGTAACGAACGGTCGGGGTGAACTTCTGGGCTACCGTGGTGTACACACGGATATCACCGAACGCTTGCAGGTTGAGCAGGCACTGAAAGCCGCACGCAATCAGGCCGAATCTGCGAACAAGGCAAAGAGTGACTTTCTGGCGAGTATGAGTCACGAAATACGCACTCCCATGAACGCGGTGATCGGCTTTAGCGACATACTTGCCGACGGCCCGCTTTCCGAAGAGCAGAAGGGATACTGCCAGATCATTCGCGACAGCGGCAAGCACCTGTTGCAGATTATCAATGACGTTCTGGACTTCTCACGGATCGAAGCGGGCAAACTGAATGTCGAGATAACCGATTGCTCGCTTAAGCATCTGCTCGACGAGGTGGCGTCCATGATGGAATACGCCGCTGCTGAACGAGGTCTGGACTTCCGAGTTGATATCGACAGCGATGTGCCGACTGTCATTCGAACGGACGGGCATCGGTTGCGCCAATGTCTGCTCAATTTGATCAGCAATGCCGTCAAATTCACAGACGCCGGTTACGTACACGTCCGAGTGTCTCGTCAGAAAGAAGGCGAAAAGACTTTCATCCGCCTTGCGGTTGAAGACACCGGAATCGGCCTGGCGAAAGACAGGCAGCAGGCCATCTTCGAACCATTCACACAGGCCGACGGCAGTACCACGCGCAAGTACGGCGGCACGGGGCTCGGACTGGCCATCACCCGCAGGCTGGCCCGACTGCTCGGCGGCGACCTCTCGTTGACAAGCGAACCGGGTGCGGGATCGACATTCTCACTGGTAATCGCCGCGAATTGCGATCTGGCCGGCATGCCCGGGATAATGGAGGAAGATACCGGCTCTCAGATCACACAAGCTGCTGTCGAAAGATTTTCGGGGCATATTCTGGTAGCTGAAGACGTGCCCACGAACCAGCAACTCGCCAGGCTTCTGCTGACCAAAATGGGGTGTGACGTCACCGTCGTCAGCAACGGTATGGAGGCGGTGGAAGCGGCCCTGAATCAGCCCTTCGATCTGATCTTCATGGACATACAGATGCCCACCATGAACGGATACGAGGCAACACAGACGCTCCATGTAAAGGGCGTAACGACGCCTGTCGTCGCCATGACCGGACGTGCCATGAGCGATGACAAACGCAAGTGCATAGAGGCCGGCTGCGATGCGTACATTGCCAAGCCAATAGACCGCAGGGAGCTTCGTGAAGTAGTCAGCCATTACCTGGCCGGCCGAGAGAACACGTCGCTTGTCGAACAGCCAGGACTCCACTGCGCCGGTGCCGGTTGAGGGCACGTGATGATGTCCAATCGTTGCCATTAGTCGCCGACGCATGATTCCGCGGTTCGCGCGTACACTCCCCATTCGGACACCCGGTAGCGCATAGGCGTTTTGCCTTGCAACACGTCCCAGTACATCATACATTCACTTTTGATTCGGCCCGTTTCTCGGCGATAGTCTGCGATGCGCCGGGGTGATTGAGAACTCGTTCAGAGAATCGGGCATCCGGCGTTGACATATTGCCGCCCTGGTCAAGAGACATCTGGAGAAGAAGCATGGTTGACAGATACTTGCATCGAGTGGCAATCCTGGCGACGTTGTGTCTTGTCTGCGGCAGCGTCCCGGTCCCGGGGGCGGAAGCGGCACCGGACAGGAAGATCGTTTACAAGGAGTCGGGCGACGTGCAATTGCAGCTGCATGTTTTCGCGCCCGAAGTATGGAAGCCCATCGATCGACGCCCAGCTATCGTCTTCTTCTTTGGTGGAGGCTGGGTCGGCGGTTCGCCGGTGCAATTCTATCCCCACTGCGTATACCTCGCTTCGCGCGGCATGGTCGCTATTTCTGCAGAATACCGGGTCCGGTCGCGCCATGGCACCACGCCGTATGAATGCGTTAAGGACGGCAAGTCAGCAATACGCTGGGTACGGTCGCACGCTTTGGAACTGGGCGTTGACCCGAATCGCGTCGCGGCCGGCGGCGGTTCGGCCGGGGGGCACGTCGCAGCGGCCACTGCGTTGGTCGAAGGCTTCGAGGAGGCCGGGGAGGAAGATTCGATTAGTCCCAGCCCAAACGCCCTGGTGCTGTTCAACCCTGTGTTCGATAATGGGCCGAACGGCTGGGGCCATGATCGTGTCAAGGAGCACTGGCGGAAATTCTCACCCATGCACAATATCGACAGAGACGCACCACCCACCGTTGTCTTTCTGGGCACCAAAGACAAGCTCATTCCGGTTTCCACGGCAAAGCGGTACCGGGAACTAATGAAGCAGGCGGGGCGGCGCTGTGATTTGCACCTTTACGAGAATCAGCCGCACGGTTTCTTCAACTATCGCAACGGCGAGAACACGTACTATTACCAGACGGTCATTGAAGCCGACAAATTCCTCCGTTCCATCGGCTATCTTGAGGGAGAGCCGACGCTCAAAGACAAGTCCCTGAGTGATGCCAAATAGGTTGACAAGCGGCGAGTGCCTACCGGACTGCTCCGTATCGTCGAACGAGCAGGTAAAGCCCGCATGCGTATTCTCTTAGCGCCACCTTCGGCCCCTGGGCTTACTCGGTTCTTTTTGCACCCGTGGCTCGGTTCGGTTCGCTTTCACCCAAGAGTCGAGTCTCTCGACTATTTCGGGGTGCTGATCCGCAAGGTTGTTCCGCTCGGCGAGGTCCTCTTCGAGATTGTACAACTGCCAGGGCTTTGTGTGGTCGTGACGAAGCATCTTCCATTTGCCGAGTCGCACCGCCTGCATGAGACCCGTGTACTTGCCTGTCGACCAATTGAACTTGGGCCACTCCCAATACAGGTGGCGCGTTTGAATCGTCTTGTCGTCCTTTCCCAACAGCGTTGGAACGAGCGAGATGCCATCGACATCTTCAGGGATCTCCGCCCGGACCCCGGCCAATTCGGCCGCCGTAGGCAGAAAGTCAGGGAAGTACACAGGCGTATCACTGACGCAACCGCGCTTGATTCTACCCGGCCATCGAACAATGAACGGCACGCGGATTCCGCCCTCGTGCATCGAGCGTTTGAAACCCGTCAGGGGCCCTGATGAATCGAGCGTCCCTTCGAAGCGGTTGGATGCGCCGTTGTCGCTGCAGAAGAAGACGATGGTTTCCCTGTCGATGGCCAGTTCTTCCAGCAGTGTAAGCGTCTGGCCGACGAAGCGGTCGGCCATGCTTACAAAAGCGGCGTGCACTTTGGCTTTGTTCGGCCAAGGTTTATCCTTATATAGGGCTTGCTGAGTAGAGCTTAAGTTCTTGCTTTACAAACAGATGGGATTG
>CAZGMJ010000030.1:0-64192 GCA_964526785.1 uncultured Pirellulales bacterium | reverse complement strand
ATTAGAGCTTAATTCCAAAAAGGAACTGTCTCATTCGACTTGACAACTACCGTACGCGCTGCTCTCTCTGACAAGGCTCTCGATACATACCTGCGAGATATTCGGTCGCGCGTCGAAGTAGTAATGGGAAAGGGTGAGGATCTGCCCTATCAAAATGCCGCATTTGATGTCACGTGCTGTATCAATGTGATAGACCACGCACAAAATCCAGATGAGATTCTTGCTGAGGTACGGCGCATAACGAAATTTGGAGGCCTCTTTGTTTTTGGCGTTAACACTCTGTCATGGCTGGGCCGCTTAAAGTGGCGTATGTTGCGTGTGTTTAGACCAGATACCCCCCTGTTTGTTGCGCATCCTCATATATATGGATGGGGGCAGATTCACCACAAGATTCGTGCTGGTGGCTGGAGGATTGTCTGGCAGGACAAGCCTTCGCTACTTCAGAGGCTGGCTGGGCACGGACGGATGTCGTCGTGGATACTCAGGAAGAATAGTGAAACGTGCGGATGTCGGTAGCATTTTGTTCCAGGATAGCTTTTGAACGTAGAACAAGAAAGGTCGATGGGGAATAGACAGCGCGCATGGTTGTAAATCCGCAGCGAATTGGAATACGCGCGTATTTTGGTACGTTCGGCACAAGCGTCATCGTCCAGGCCTTCACGGTCATACAAGGTATTATCGTTGCCCGGCTTCTCGGACGCGTTGGCCGCGGAGAATATGCGGCTGTGATCCTGTGGCCGAATGTCTTCGCCGCAATCGGCATTTTCGGAACGAACATCGCCCTCGCCCGCGCTGCAGCAAAGACCGGGCGGTACGATGAAGTAATCAGAACATCCATACTCCTCGCGTTGATCTCTTCGGCCGTCGCGAGTATCTTATGCTATTTCAGTTTGCCATATCTGTTGCCGGAAGCGAATATGCACCTTCTGGGCATATCGCGACTGTTCGTGGCGTTCATTGTGCTTAACCACCTGGCACTCAATCTGATCGCTGTAGATCGGGGTGCTGGCCACTTCAAGCGATTCAATCTTACCAGAGCTGTTTTGTATCCCGTCTACGTCACCTTTCTAATAGGTATGTGGGCCACTGGAGTGAGGCAAGTTAAATGGGCGGCGATAGGACTATTGCTGGCAAACCTGGTGGTGGTTCTTATGAGGCTGGTTCTGGCACTGAAGGATATGAGCATTTGGGGACGCTTGTATTCGCCGGTCAAAGCGATCAAAGAGAGCATCCGCTTCGGCCTGGCGGGAGCTGCCATGCCGCTGTATCTCCAGGCCGATAAGGCAATTCTGCTGTGGCTGTTAGGGACTGAAAACCTAGGTCTCTACGCGGTCGCCCTTTCGGCTAGTGCAGCGGTAGGAAGTATTACAAATTCGGCGGCAATGGTCTCTTTCACCGTGGCCGCACAGGCCGAGCGTGGCGAAGGATTCGCAAGGATCGCAAAGACCTTTCGCCTCTCGCTGTTGCTCTGGCTCTTCTTTGGCGGCATACTGGCTATAGCTATGCCTCTTCTGCTGCCGCTGGTCTACGGGGGTGAATTTGCATCGGCGGTCAATCCCGCCCGCCTATTGATAATAGGCTCGGCTCTTGCAGGGCTTGCCAACCTCTTGGACCAAGTGATGAGGGGGCAGGGCCGGGCATTCGTCGGGCTCGAAGGCCGGCTTGTGGGTCTTGTCGTAATAGGAGTATCTGGCATTTTTCTATCGGCTGCGTGGGGGCTTGCAGGTATGTGTCTGGCCTATCTGGCAGCACAGACCGTATACCTGATGCTGATGGCTTGGCGAACGATGAGTCATTATGCGCCACTTGCTAGTTACTATGATCTTCTGCCTGGAAGAGCGGATTTTGTGTACGTGTTGAGCGTGGTTGGCTCGCGAGCGTGGCGATCAGCCTAGTGGTCTGTATTCCTGATCTCTGAAGATCGATTTGGGGCGTAGTTGGAATCTCTACAGGACAACAATCTTACACTAACGAAGAGTTACTGAAGAAGACACAAATGTCACATGAGAATATTGCGGTTGCAGTGTCGCAGATTGGTGCTCGAAGGCACTATGCGGTCCCCTCTGAGTTCGATAAAGCGGGTATGCTGTCTTGTCTGTACACAGATGTGTACTTGGGCAATGGACTTCTCCGGTCTGTGCTCAACCTGATTCCAGATGCTGTCGCACCGGTTGCCCTCAGACGATTGATGGGAAGAAAGTCACCGATTGATCGAGAGAAGGTTCGAGCTTTCACTCGATTCGGACTCGCATTGAAGTTCAGGCAACGCAAGGCCAAGACTATGAGGGAAAAGCTTCAGACTAGGATTTGGATGGGTAGAACGTTCAGTGACTTGGTCGCGAAACGCATCCCCAAAGAGGTCGACGTCGTTTACAGCTACAAACACGAGGCTGAAATCCTCTTTCGGCGGTGTCATGACTACGGGATTAAGTGTATTCTTGACCAAATGGCTCTACCCCGCCAGTTAATGCGCATTCTGATGCACCAAGAACATGAGCTTTGGCCCGATTGGGAGGAAGACCCATTCGGTGACGCGTACAACGAGCTGAATCAGGTACTAATCGATCAGGAAAATAACGAGTGGGACTGGGCCCACCGGATCATCGCACCCAGTGAGTTTGTGCAGGACGGTCTGCGGGAAATAGGGGTCCCATCGGATAAGTGCTGCCTTATCCCGCATGTGTTGGCCGATTCTTGGATCCGGAAGGGGCCCAAGGCCCGGCGTCGAGAGGGACCTCTCAGGGTCTTGTTTGTTGGAACCGTAGGCCTGCTCAAGGGCGTCCAATACGTTCTTCAGGCAGCTGAACGACTTGGCAAGAGTGTTGAAGTAGCGGTGATCGGGCCGATCCGGTGCAGGGAACAAGTAGTTCGTAAGGCATCGCCTGGAAATACGATATTGGCCGGTCAAGTACCTCGCATCGAAATTGAGAAATGGTACGAGTGGGCAGACGCGTTTTGCCTGCCCAGTATCTGTGAAGGGTCGGCCACTGTGACGTTTGAGGCCCTAGCCAAAGGACTTCCCGTGATTTGTACGAAGAACGCAGGCTCTGTTGTGACGGATGGTGTGGACGGCTTCATTGTACCCATCCGAGATGCAGAAAGCATTAGTGAGAAGCTGCACCTTCTGTCCGAGGACAAGGCACTGCTGGAGACTATGTCACTTAGCGCATTGAAGAAGATTGAGAATTATACTCTGGACACCCAACAACCTCTGTTAGCTTGCTTGGAACAACTCGTTTCTTGAGCCTGCTGATTATTCTCGAGGGAGGCTTGGGGAAATCGGACAGCACATATGATGTTGTGATTCGGCGTTTATCGTCACGATGGTGCTTCTGCCACTTGCCTATTGGGGTCTGATTGGGATGGCTGATTGATCTTATGAGCGAGATACAATAATGTATTGGTTACTGTACATTGCGTTCTTGTCGCTGGCTGGCGGAATGGTCGCTTGGGGACTTCTGAAGAGGGAGCGTTTCCTGCAATATCCCACCATTGCCGGAGCAACTTGGCTTTCATTTTTTGCCTTGCCAGTGTTTGCGGCGATACGAGATCCATCCAAGTACTCGCAGAGGGTTCTTGATGACGGCGGACTATATTTGGCAATGATTATGCTCGTGCTCTGCAGTGGTCTGGGGTGGCTTGGTTATGCCAGAGGAGTGAAGTCGTCAAGAGTGCGGCCAAATCTGTCTCAGCTTTCGGTTAGTAAGGTCTTTTGGGGCGGGGCAATAGCCTACTTGATCGGCTTCTGTTCTGCATTCAAGCGCGCTAGTGTACTGGGAGGATTTGCCGAGCAATTTACCGGTGGCGCATACTATGGGAGTGGCTTGTCGGGAGATTTTGTCAAATACAACCTGCTAGTGCCGTTAATTAATCTTGGATTTGTTATTTCGTTTTTCGCAACTGTGCGGCGATTTACCATGCTGAGACTATGGATAATTCTACTGATGCTACCATATCCCCTTGCAACAGCCATTTTTCTCGGGCGGCGCTCCCAGACAGGAACATTGGCGGCGGGAGTATTATTGTCCTTCATGTTTGTTAAGGGGTGGCATGTGCCGCGCATTGTCTTCGTCTTACTGATTTGTATGATGCCATTGGTGGTATATTATGGGGGCGCCTATCGCAGTGCCTCACAATATGGTATTGATGTGGATTCCATTACGGACAGCATTCGCAATTCGCAGAGTATAGATAGGGTGTTGGCAGGCGAATATAGCGAGTTCGACGTAGCGGTATATTATTGTGCTGCGGCCTGGCAGGAGTTGGCATTCAACTATGGCGCAAGTCTGCACAACAGCATTATCTACTCTTATGTCCCACGCCAGATCGTAGGGGAGTCTATCAAGAATTCGCTGTACATAAATACCGACATTCGAGAAGCTGTTCTTCAGAGGTATTCATGGAGTCGCAAGCATGGTTCGTTTGCTACGGGGCCATGCGATGTCTTCATGCAGTTCGCTTTTTTCGGTGCGTTGTATTACTATGTAATAGGCTATCTGTACGGGTACCTATGGAACCGGGCATATGGACAACACAGTCTTTGGGCCCAACTATGGTATCTTGTGGCAATCTATTGGATGATCAAGTCGATAGTATCTTCCATAACAGGAGTGCTCCCTCTCTTCATGTATACTTTTGTGTTTATGTACGTCCTAACTCGCTTCTGTCGCGAGCGTGAATTCGGCGAGTCGACAAACGGCCCTGTCCCTATCCTGCCAGTTTGGAGCCCGGACAATCCACTCTTTTATCGCCAGAGGAGGTAGGCCATTATTGCTGGTGCTGGCAGTAATGGACATGTGTGGACTTTGGGACTGTGCGGACGACATAGGCAGATTCCCCGCTGGGGAATTGTACGAGAAGATGTTCTTTGCCTCAAGAATCGTGACTCAATACAAGAATCCCCCTGAAGAGTGAAAAGCGAGTTCATGAGGACAAGAAAGGCAGTGACACAACGAATACTATCTTGGCTAGGAGGAACTCAATAAGAGGTTGTCATCATGCAGCGAGGGTGGACAGATAAGGTTGTGGATGGGGTGTTCCGGCCGCCACTGCGTGTGGAGCGCATGATTAACGATGAATCCTGATCATCCAACATCCCGACGAGATGGACAGACCCTGATCATCCACACCGGATCGGATCTTCGGAAACGCCATGGCCTTGGCTGGCAAAAGTCTCTTTGGCTCTTTTTTTACTATGCCATCGCATCTCATTTGCCCAATCCACCTATGCCTGGTTGCCGGTTGAGCGCATTACTACGGGTATTATGCGCGCGACATATCTTTGCAAAGTGTGGTAGACGGATTCGTATTGCCTCGAATGTTAACTTCGGTACGGGGCATCTTATTCAAATAGGAGATAATTCAGCCCTCAATTATCGGTGTTGGATTGGACACGACACGATCATAGGTCAAGATGTGATGATGGGACCTGAGATTATTGTCCTGTCTGGAAGCCACAATTTCGAGAAGACTAACGTTCCGATGCGGGAACAGGGTGCTCCCCCGCGAAGGGCAGTGGTAATTGGCGACGACGTCTGGATCGGCACTCGTTCAATAATTCTGCCCGGCGTAAGACTTGGCTCGCATTCAATAATCGGAGCTGGAAGCGTTGTGACCAAAGATGTACCGGAATGGGCAATTGTCGCAGGCAATCCAGCGAAACCAGTTCGAAATCGTTTGCCTGGAAGAGATCCTGAGATAAGGGAGACCCCTTAAGATGATTCCCTGGCCCATAACCTCATCTGTTGGCGAATCTTGCTCTGAGACCGAAGCCACTGCTTGGGATAGCTGCTATAGTCCTCAGAAGACGGCGAAATTGGCCTTTTTTTCCAGGCGACTGGCTTTGACTCTTGAACTCACGTCATCATCCGCTCCCAGGACATTGCCAATACGGACTACACTGATAACCTTCGGAATGCACTGGCTGGGGACCGGCCAGAGGTTCGCAGTGATGTCTTTGGCAGGGCCGCAACGGAGTGAAGGCAGTCGCTTGGCCATGGCTTGGGTCAGTGGAACAGGCTGGTGTTGAAGTAAATGCCTGACCAGTAATTGGGTAAGGAGTTTAGATTACCATTGATGATTCCGTCTGAAACCGCAGCCTACAGAGAGTTTTGCTATGTGCTGTCTGTCGGAAGTGCCAATACCGGCGTGGTCTGCGCATTCCAGTCGTTCTGGCTTTTGAGCGGCATCAACTTCTTCGTAATTGCATTTGCCATAGTCAGACTCTACCTTGTGGCCGTGGCAGGTGACTTCGCTGCACAGATGCTGTTCATCATCATGACGTATCCCGCTCTGGTGGCCATCAGACACGACACTAATAGTCTTGTCTCTTCATGGATTCACGCCGTTGTTTCCTTGTTTCCCGCCCTGCACTGGGTGGGGATCAGTGTCTTCCCCCAGTGGATCAACGAACCGGGATATCTAGACAAGCGGCAACTTGAAACGATAAAGGGTTGTGCTCACATCGACGCTGCAAAGGAGGAGACATGAACATAGTAATCGTTAACATTGCCGGCGCATTGAACAGCGGGGACCACACACAGACCGCCGCGTTCCTGAAAGTCGTCAGGGAAGCATTTCCTGATGCTGACATTGCCTGTGTCCATCGCAACCCTGACCTGCACAGAGAGATATTCCCTGAGTACAAGTGGCTCGAAACGTTGGGCACTTCGCATATCATGTCCAGAATATGTCGGCGGACCGCCAACGCTGCTAGATTGCTGCCCTCGTTTCTTAGGTGTCCGCACCTTCTTCCGAGAGCGCAGAGAGAGACTTACGCAGCGTTACGCTCCGCTGACGTTATTGTGGCACATCCGGGCGGCTATATGCAACGTGGGGGGCCACAACTTTGTACTGCACTGCTACACATGACGCTATCACGCAAAGGAAAGCTGATTATCGGGCCGCAAACCATTGGGCCGCTGAGATCGAAAGTCGCCAAGATGTTGACGACTCGTGTCCTTCGGCGAGCGGCTTGTTTCTGTGTGCGGGAACCATGTACCCTTGAGTATGTAACCAAGGAATTGGATCTCAACGAAAGCGACGTTCATCTCTTTCCAGATTTGGCTTTCTTCGAAAGATCAATTGATCAGGAAGGTGCCTCACAAGCTCTACGGTCACTGGGCATCCTGGAAAAAGAGCCCATAGCGGCAACTACCTTTTATCCGTCCAGTCGCCTAGGTGTTTCGGAAGAACACTATTTTCAAATAATTGGTGACGCCTCAAAACACCTATACAAAAACTATGGTATCCGCACTGTCGGCATATGCCAGGACATGACCGCCAAGGGCTCACCTGGAGATGGTGACTTGCTGAAGAGAGCCGCCCCCTTTTTCGGAGAATCGTCCGTCATGGCGTATGAGTGTTATCCGCCGGAAATAAATCGTGGCATCGTAAGCCGCTGCCAAGTCACCTACGGGACGCGAATGCATGGGAACATCTACTCCCTGGCGCAGCATGTCCCCGCGGTAGCCATAAGCTACAATCACAAGACAAATGGCATCATGCGCATGTGTGGCCTGGAAAAGTATGTGATCGATCTGCGTGATCTGGAACTGACGTCCCTTAAGCGGCTTCTTGATGATGCGTTGGCCAACCGGGAGACAATACGTCAGGACCTGCAAAGCATCGTCAGTGGTTTTCTGGACCGCCGGGTATGGTTGATCGACTTAATGCGGAACTGCGGGCGGGCTGTTGACCAAGAAGGGGAGGATTGCGTCCATCACTGATGGATTACCGATCATAACGCTATGGGCATGAGTGTATCAAAGAAGTGGGTTTTCTCTGCTAAGAGATGGATGGCCAACAGACAGGAACTGGCTTTCAGTAAAGAGTTGGCTGACAGCGAACATCTTACCAGCGATGCACTGTGTGAACTCAATTGGCGAAGACTGCAAGAGCTAGTGAGTTTTTGTTTCAATCACATTCCATTCTATCGGCGTAAATACAGTGGCTGCGGCTTTGAGTCCGGGGATATTGGAAACCGTGAGAGCTTTTCCCAATTGCCAATCCTCGAAAGGGAGGAGATTCGGGAGTGCGAAGCTGAAATACTAAACCCGTCTCTCCGTGTGAAGGACTTACCAGCTTCGACAACAGGGGGTTCCACGGGTCGGCCACTGAAGATCTATTGTGACCCGAGGATTCTTCTAAGCGTTATGAGTTGGCGTACTCTGAACTGGTGGGGTACTGATGTATCTGAGAACAGCGGCTATTTGTACCGCGCAGTGCCGGAAGGATGGCAGAGAGTATTTCAGAAGGCCCTCCTTTGGCCGACGCGAAGGAATTGGATTTCTGCTGCGTCCATGACACCGCAGCAGATGGAAACGTTCTACGCGTCTTTGGTTCGTGCCCGTACCAAGTACTTGGTTGGCTATGTAGGGGCTATCGATGTCTTTGCAGGTTTTCTTGAACGGCAAGGATATCAGTTGGATGACCTTAAGGCGGTCTGGACCACATCTGCACCTCTTCCGAGGATCAAGAGGGAGCACTTCGAGCGTGTCTATCAGTGTGATGTGTATACCCAATACGGGTCGTGTGAATTCTACTGGATAGCTGCCGAATGTCAGCGCAAGTGTGGCTTACATATTGCGAGCGACATACGTCATGTTGAGGTTGTTCATGGATCCGAAGTCGTCAGCGACGGAGAATACGGTGACTTGGTCGTCACCGACTTGCTCAACAGGGCTTTTCCGCTCATTCGCTATCGTATCGGAGACAGGGGGAGATTATTGAAGGAAGACTGTGAATGCGGTCTTCCCTTTCCGCTGATGGACTATGTGCAGGGGCGAGTATCGGACATTGTCTGGCTCCCGAACGGTTCTGTAATCCCGGGGGAGTACTGGACAACAATCTTCGATGATTTCACGGAGAAGATAAAGTCCTTTCATATCCATCAGCACAGAGACTACTCGATTTCGATTCGGTATGAGCCACACAAAGGTGCTGATTGTTCCGATGTTATCAGAATTGTCAAGGCCAGACTGATGAAGAAGACTGACGCCAATCTTGCGTTGGATTTTGTTGAGGCTGATTTAGATGTGAGTGACAATGGTAAGACTCGCTATGTAGTTAGTGACGTTGACAAGTAAAGACGGCGCTACTCTGCTGAATGTAGTCACCAATGGTTTCTATATCAAGGTGACCAATACTACTTGGAGCTTCCCAGAAAATCCACTGCACATTATGATTCATGTCTCGGTTATTACTGCGTCCATCTCTCGCAAGGCAGGTGGTCTTTTTGCTTCAGTACGGAAGCTTACCCAGGCTGCAAGTAGAGCACGGCTATGCATGATACAAGTCTTTAGCTTTACGGATGAGCATACGGTTGAAGACCGGGCGGCTTGGCAACCGTTGGAACCCTACGTGTGTGCTCGTAGCGGGCTCTCTTTTTTTCCAACTTCGAAGATGATGAAACACGCGGTGCTGGCGGCCTCGCCGGATATTTTGCACTGCCATGGCATTTGGCTCTATCCTTCGCTCATAGATCTTGCGGCAAAGCGAGAAATCAAGACTCCATATGTGGTATCCCCTCGTGGTATGTTGGATGCCTGGGCACTCAAGAACTCGGCCTGGAAGAAGAAGCTTGCAGGTTGGTTATTTGAAAACCGGCACCTGCGCTCGGCTGCGTGCATCCACGCTCTTTGTGAATCCGAGTACCAAAGCATAAGGGCCTATGGGCTAAAGAATCCAGTAGCCATCATTCCGAATGGAATCGACTTGCCGGATCTGTCAGCAGAACAGAGAGTCCCTCCCTGGAGCTCGAAGGTCGGTGCAGATAAGAAAGTGTTGCTTTATCTCGGCAGGATTCATCCCAAGAAGGGTCTGGAGAACCTTATCGAAGCATGGAGCATCCTCAAGAATGCGGGCTCCGGACTATCGGGAGGATGGCGGCTTGTGATTGCAGGGTGGAGCCAGGGAGGGCATGAACAGCAACTCAAGTGGTTGACTCAGAAGCTTGGTCTGACGAACAGCATTTCATTTGCAGGACCGTTGTATGGCGAGGCCAAAGATGCAGCCCTTCGATCTGCAAAGGTCTTCATCCTGCCGTCCTTCAGCGAAGGGCTGCCGATGAGCGTCTTGGAGGCATGGAGCTACAGCCTGCCCGTATTAATGACAAGATTCTGTAACATCCCGGAAGGATTCGGAGCTAATGCCGCTATTGAGATTCAGCCACAAGCGGATTCTATTGCCGAGGGCCTGAAGAAGTTCATAGCGTCATCAACTGATGATCAGAGGCAGATAGGTCAAAACGGTGTAGAGCTAGTTAAAGACACATTTACCTGGCCCAAGATCGCAACTCAAATGGTAGACGTCTATAAGTGGGTCTTGGGCCAGAGCGAGAAGCCAGAATTTGTGAGGTTGGATTAGTTGAGTGAGCCGAAGGTAAATATCAGCCGATGCCCAAGCCCATATTCTCTCTCGAATAAGATCGCCAGAGTAATCTGGGGCATAACTTGGCTGTTTCTGTTTCGGCCGAGTCCGAAACCTCTTCATTCTTGGCGACGTTTTCTGCTCAGATTCTTTGGAGCACAGTTGGGGAAGCAAACGTATATTCATGCTTCTTGTCGAGTATCCGAGCCATGGAAGCTCTCGATGGGAGATCACAGTTGCCTGGGGCCGTATGTTATCTGCTATTGTGGCGGCGGAGTGCAAATTGGGGCGCACAGCACCATTTCCCAGTATTCCCACCTCTGCACATCCACCCACGACTATGAGAGCCCAAACATGCAGCAGACATTTTCACCAATACTGGTTGAAGATCAGGTCTGGATTGCCGCCGATGCCTTTATTGGTCCCAGTGTTAGAATAGGCCAAGGTGCGGTCGTGGGGGCGAGAGCCAGTGTTTTCAGAGACGTTGAAGCTTGGACCGTCGTGGGGGGGAATCCTGCGAGATTCATTAAGAGGCGAGTAATCACGGGACTATCCGGTCATGGCACAGGCAACAACAAACAAGATATGAGGTAGGGAATGAAGCGCCAGGCCACAGTTCCATTAACGGTTGTTGTTCTAGCGAAGAACGAAGCGCAGAACTTGCCACGTTGTTTATCGTCTCTTGAATTTGCAGCGGATATGGTTGTTATAGACGACTACAGCGATGACGGAACTGTTGATGTTGCGAAACGGCATGGTGCGCGTGTCTACCAGAATCGATTTCAGAGCTTTGCCGATCAGCGTAATTGGGCGATGAGAGAGGCGCAAATCAAGACGGAATGGACATTGCACCTGGATGCTGACGAGGTCATTACCCCGGAGCTGGCGAGCAGCATCCGACAGGCTGTGTTGGGCTCATCGCCGGAAACAGCAGGTTATTTCCTGTGCTTCAAGACGATCTTCCACGGGCAGTGGCTGAGATTCAGCAGCACATTCCCTGTCTGGATTCTGCGTCTCGTCAGGAAGAGTAGAGTCAGATATATCCCAAAAGGCCATGGGGAGGGCTTCGAAGCGGATGGACAACTGTTACGGTTGAATGAACCGTTTCTGCACTTCAACTTCAGCAAGGGGCTAGAAGAATGGTTTGCAAAGCATAACAGATACTCCAGCAGAGAAGCTGAAACGATAATGAACAGGGAATCCTCCATAGACACAAGAAGCTTGTTTGGTGCTGATCCTGTTCGGAGGCGACGGGCCCTGAAGCAGCTTTCCTGGAAGTTGCCGCTCAGACCCTGGCTCAAGTTCTTCTACATGTATATCGTGCGACTCGGGCTATTGGACAGGCGCCCCGGGCTGACATACTGCGTACTGCAATCTATCTACGAATACATGATATGCGTCAAAGTGAGAGAACTCCGAAGGCTTCAACGCTGTGGCGAGCTTACGGATAATACAGAAGCCGATAAGCAGCTATCTATTTTGAAAGGGGAACATAAATGAGAGTCTTAGTAACGGGTGGAGCGGGTTTTATTGGCTCACATCTCTGCGAGCGCTTACTCGAATCCGGGCATATTGTAAATGTGATAGATGACCTGTCCACAGGTCGGTTTGAGAACATTGCTCTCCTGGAGGGAAGAGACAGGTTCACGGTTACCATAGACACAGTTCTCAACCAACACCTGATGGAAGAGTTGGTCAAGTCCTGCGATGCCATATTCCACCTAGCGTCGGCTGTCGGGGTTCAGCTCATAATTCAGCAACCGGTGAAGACCATAGAGACGATTGCTGGCGGGACTGAAATTGTTCTGCGATTTGCGGCACGATATCGAAAGAAGGTGCTGATCACATCCACCTCTGAGGTCTATGGCAAAGGCAACGGCGTCCCGTTCTCAGAGTGTGATGACACAGTCCATGGACCGACGACCACGCGTCGTTGGGCGTATGCCAGTGCCAAAGCTCTTGATGAGTTTCTTGCATTTGCACATTGGTATGAATCGCAGTTGCCTGTAGTGTGTGTACGTCTGTTCAATACCGTCGGGCCGAGACAAACCGGGCAATATGGGATGGTAATACCTCGCTTTGTGCAGCAGGCATTGAGTGGAGAACCTATCACTGTTTACGGAGATGGAGAGCAGTCTCGCTGCTTTGGACACGTCAAGGATGTCATCTCAGCCCTGGACCGGATGATTACGTGTAGCGCAGCATACGGAAGGGTCATCAATATTGGCAACCCTGAAGAGGTATCTATGAACGATCTGGCCGAGCGAATCAAGAAGGCCACCGGTTCAGCATCAAAGATAGTACATATTCCGTATGAGGAGGCGTATGTGGAAGGCTTTGAGGACATGAGACGCCGGGTTCCGGATATATCGTTAGCCAAGAAGCTGGTCAGCTTCAATCCTGAGCGCAACTTGGATGAGATTCTAAGGTCTGTGATAGAGTACTACACGCATTGAGATGGTGCTGCTCCAGCGGTTCATCGGTAGACTGTGAGAAGATGAATGCTCGTCCTCTTCATTAACCAATACTATAAGCCGGATACGGCTGCGACGGGCCAGTTGCTGGCGGACGTGGCGGAGGAAATGGCATGCCAGGGAGATGAAGTATACGTAATCTGCAGCCGTCGCTGCTATAGCGGCACAGACAACGTGCTGCCCAGAAGGGAGACTATCAACGGCGTGCATATTCAACGGGTGGGGGCAAGTGGATTTGGCAGAGCCAGCGGCGCAGGCCGCTTACTGGACTGGTTTTCATTCTATGTGCTCGCGATGTTGCGTGCGTTCCAACTGCCGAAGATGGATGTATGCGTGTGCCTGACGACACCTCCTTTCATTTCACTCATCGGCCTGCTGCTCTATAAAGTCAGAGGCACGCAAAACATTGTCTGGATGATGGACGTTTACCCTGAGATTGCAGTGGCTTATGGTGTCATGCGCGAGAAGTCCCTTGTGGTTCGGCTTTTTCGCAGCATCAACAGCATGCTGTACCGCAAAGCGGCCGCAATCATTGCCCTAGGAGGGACTATGAAGCACCGCCTCATTGAAGCCGGGGCTCCACCGGAGAAGGTCACAGTGGTGCACAACTGGGTACCGGGGGAAGCGCTTTCTGGGTCAGACGGTATTTCAGTCGGGCAGTCACAAGGATCATGATTACTCTTCTCTATTCAGGCAACGTAGGCATTGGGCAGGACCTGCATACGGTGTTGCGGGCTTTGAAATCTATCAATGGAACGCTGGCGCTGCGTATGCTGATCGTCGGTGCTGGAAAAGGAATACCGGCGGTTCGGCAGCTCGCTGCGGACCTTTGCCTGGCAAATGTAGCATTCCGTGATCCCGCGCCGCTCGACAAACTCGCCGAACTTCTTGCTGAAGGCGATATTCACCTGATATGCCAGAAGCCGGGCACGGAGGGGCTGCTTGTACCAAGCAAGATATACAGCACGCTGGCGTCAGGAAGGCCGTCCTTGTTCATCGGGCCCACAAACTGTGAAGCTGCCGACATAGTCCGGGACAGCCGCTCGGGACTTGTGGTTGCGCCGGGAGATATAGACGGCACGTTGAAGGCACTTGTACACCTCGGTGATTCCGGCAGCGTGCGGCGCAAAATGGGGAAAAATGCAAAGGAATACTACAGCAACTATTTCGGGCGCAAACAGAGCGTGACGAAGATTGCAAGACTGATCGAATTGGTGGATCTGAATGCCAGGAAGATGCGAGAAGAGCGTTTTGAGATAGCAAACAGAAAGAAAGTCGAATAGTTGCACCGACCCATTACCAAAAAGCGCCAGGGTACGGAGTCACGTCATTGTTTGAGCTCACGTAAGTGGAATTGGCCACGGCTGGTCTTCGCCTGCCTGGTTGCCGGCTGCGTACTTGTTCTTACACACATTCCTATGGCGTTGATGCCGGGTACATTACAGGTGTCGGGCATGGACAAGGCCGCTCATTTGGTATCGTACGGGGCAATTGCCGCGTCGTTTCTGCTCGCCATAGGATTGCAGAATGCACGGCGACTCTGGATGGGTCTTCTTGCAGGGCTCATCATCTTGGCCGCTGCAGATGAACTGACACAGCCGTTCTTCGGCCGCATTGCAGATATCATGGATTTCGCAGCAAACCTGGTCGGGGCGGTACTTGTCTACATATTGTTCGAAGCGTATGCTTACCTGTCCCAGAAGATTGCCATGTCTACGTCAAGTTACACACTCCCCACAGCGCATGACTTAGAACCGTCTGGCCGTTCAGGTGTGAGCAGAAATGAGAACGCCCGTCGCAGACTAATTGTTGCGGCGGCTGTAGCTGCTTTCATCATGCTGGGTACCGGTCTTTCTTACCGGAGCATTTCCACCGGATTGGCAGTTCCTGCGACGGCTAACCCGCTTGCGCCTGAGTCACTCGACGAACTGCCCATGGAGATCAACGACTGGATCGGCCAAGACGTCGTTATGGATGACGCTGTAGTAGAAGCAACGGATACCGATGCGCATCTTAACCGTCAGTATTGGCGCAAGAGTGACCTCAAATCGATCTCGCTGTTTGCAGGATGCAGCTTCAGAGCACTGTATAACGTTATACACCGACCAGAATACTGCTACCCGAGATCCGGATGGACGCTCACGGATCGGTACGTTAGAGAATTGACCCTCGGTGAAGGGAAGATTCTGCCATGCACAATCTACCACTTCTCACGCGGCAGCCTTGAGGTTGAACATGTCGTGGTTCTCCATTACCTCGTTGCCGACGGTGAATACTACAGCGATGTGCCTGTGCTGGAGTCGAGGCTCTGGCATATCTTCTCCAGTATAGATTATGTGGCCAGGGTAATGATTTCGACATCAGGCAGGATTTCGCGCGACGAGGCTGGGGAAGAGACCGTCTGCGAATTTGCCAAGGATTCTGCGACGGCACTCGCCCACCTGTTCAACGATGTTCAAAGGCAAGCAAATAGCGCATCGCTTGCCGAATAGGATAGACGCAAGGAATATGCAGCGAAGAGCAGCAGTAAATCAAAGAGCATCTGGAGCAATCAGTCATGTGCTGACAGATGATTGGTCGCTTGGCAGGCACGCCACATGGATTGTCTTTTTGTTCGTACTGGCCGGCATTACAGCATGGTCCTGCTGGCCGACGATCATGAAGCTCGCCGCGGCATGGGGCAGTGACAAGGACTATTCCGCCGGACAACTTGTACCGCTGGTTGCCCTGGTCTTCTTGTACCGTCAAAGGCGGGTGCTGCGAAAGTGCCGTCTGACGCCCAGCTTCGGAAAAGGCGCTGCGCTGTTAGCGGCAGGGGAAAGCATGCGTATTTTTGGCCTCCTATACGGTGCTCGGCCTTCGATTGAACATTATTCTCTCGTGCTGACGCTGGGAGGTCTGGTACTACTGGTGGCCGGCTGGCAGATATTTCGCAAGGTTCTATGGATCCTGTTGTTTCTATTTCTGATGGTGCCGCTGCCGACACGGGTCCACAACCTGATCGCCTCGCCCCTCCAGTCCATGGCGACGACGGGCTCGGCCTTTCTCCTGGAGGCGTTCATGCAGGTGACGCGGCAGGGCAATACGATGGTGCTCAACGGCAGTACGCCGGTGGGGGTGGCCGAGGCGTGCAGCGGGCTGCGGATGCTCACGGCGTTCATTATCGTCGCGGCGTTCATCGCGTATATGATCAAGCGGCCGCGGTGGCAGAAGGCCGTCCTGCTGGCCTCGAGCATACCGGTGGCCATCGCGTGCAATATCATACGCATCGTGGCGACGGCGGGGGTGATGCTGCTGGTCAGCGCCGAGGCGGCCGATACGTTCTTCCACGACTTCGCCGGCGTGGTCATGATGCCCGCGGCGGTCCTGCTGATGTTCGGCGAGCTGTGGCTGATGGACCGGATCACCATTCCCGAGACCGAAACGCAGACGGTACATGCGAGGAGAGGTCGACGGCAGTGCGAAAGTGCGTGAGTGGGAGTAGACGAGGGGTCAAGGCACTGAGGCAACGAGGCATCGAGGGGGCTGAAAGGCAGTAGGCGAGAAGACGAGGAGTCGAGGAGGCGGGTAATGGAGGCAACAAGGGATTCGAACGGCAGTAGTCGAGGAGGCGAGAAGTCGAGTAGGCGGTAAGTGCGAAAGTGCGTGAGTGCGAGAGGGCGGGCGGAAAGGCAGAAGGCGAGGAGTCGAGAAGCCGAGAATACGAGTAGCCGAGTAGGCGAGGCATCGAGGGGGGTGGAAAGGCAGAAGGCGAGAAGACGGAACGGCAGAAGACGGGAAGTCGAGGAGTCGAGGAGGTGGGCAATCGAGGGATCAAGGGGTCAAGGCAGCAAGGCACTGAGGCAACGAGGCATCGAGGGGGCTGAACGGTAGAAGTCGAGCAGACAAGGAGTTGAGTAGGCGAGGAGACGAGAAGACGAGTAGGCGGGTAGTCCGTGTTACGATTGACATTTCTGCCGGATCTGTCTATACTTCAAAGGGTGCTGCTTTTGAGCCGCCCCTGGAAAGGATCGTCCAATGGAATCGGAAATTCGCGAAGTTGTCAAGAAGCTGATGGATGGTCTGTCTGCCCAGACGGGCATTGTCCGCATATATGCGTATGGTTCGCGAGTGAGAGGCGACTGCGACCCGGGTTCCGATCTCGATTTGTTGGTGGAAGTGCAGTCGGTGACGCCGGAAGTGAGACGCCAAATCTTCGATCGAGCGTGGGAATTGAGTCTGGAATACGGCTATGTCGTCTCCGTGGCAGTCGTCAGCCAGGAAGCCTTTGAATCGGGGCCGCTGTCGGCTTGCCTCTTTGCCAGACATATTCGCCAGGAAGGCATCGAGATCGCAGCATGAGAAAGGAAGACCGACGAGCTCTCGTTGCATACCGGCTCAATCAGTCCCGGGAAGCTCTGCAGGATGCCGAGTTTTTGTTGAAGGGTTGCCGATACCGAGCCACAGCCAACAGATTGTATTATGCGTGTTTCTATGCTGCGGTGGCCGTCTTGCTGATGCGCAATCTGGAGTTTTCCAAGCACGCCGCCGTCATTGCCTTTTTCGACAAGGAATTCATCCGAACAGGCCAGATGCCCAAAGAATACTCAAGGACCCTGCATCGAGCCTTTAACGAAAGACAGCAGGATGATTACATGCCCTTTGTCGAATTGGATGCCCATGAGATCGAAAGCCTCGCTGCGGAAGTAAGGACCTTTGTGGATGGAATTGCGGAATATATAGGAAAAGACAATTGAATCAACTGCGAAAGTGCGTGAGTGCGAGAGGGCGGGCTGAACGGCAGAAGGCGAGGAGACGGAACGGCAGTGCGAAAGTGCGTGAGTGCGAGAGGGCGGGCTGAAAGGCAGAAGGCGAGAAGACGGAACGGCAGTAGCAGAGAAGCCGAGTAGGCAAGGGATCGAGGCACTAAGGCACCAAGGCAACGAGGCACTAAGGCGTTAACGAGAAGTCGAGGAGGCGAGGGCTGCGAACTGACGCAACAACGAACTGCGGTTCTGCTGACGGTCGGACAGGCGCTTGACCTGGCTCGGCGGTGTGAGTATTCTGTGGCATGTATGAACCAAATGCAAAGTCGGCAGACGATGGTTGAACTCAAGCCAATAGAACAGAGAATACAACGCGATGTTCGCATTCTGGCTGCCTACGTACTCGGCAGCGCCGTTGATGGCCGGCTGCGCTTCGACAGCGACGTGGACATTGCGATTCTTCCCGTCGCAGGCAAGAAACTCAGTGCGACGGACATCTGCGAGCTGGCAGGCGATCTCAGTCTGGCGGCAGGTCGAACGGTTGATGTGGGTGTGCTTTCTTCCCGGAACCTTGTCTACTCCTGCCAGGCCCTTCTCAGAGGCAGGCCATTCTTCTGCCGTGATGCAACTGCTGCCGGCCTGGCTGCGGCGTCCCTCCTTGGGCTGGCGATGCAGTTTCGGTTCGAGCGAAAGGAGATCGCCGATGCCTATCGAGCGTGATGACGTCATCCTCAACAAAGCGGCGATAATCGAGCGGGCACTGCGTCGCATGCAGCAGGAGTATCGCGCTAATCCTGATCTGGACAATTGTACGCACATCGACGCGATGACACTGAATATCGAGCGGGCCTGCCAGGCCGCGATCGATATGGCCATGCACATCGTTGCCAGGCAGCGTCTTGGGATGCCGCAGTCAAGCGCGGAGTCCTTCCGGATGATTCATGAGGTGGGATACATCGGCGAAGACCTTCTGAAAGAGATGGTGGCAATGACGGGCTTTCGCAACATCGCGATTCACGAATATCAGCAAATGGATATGTCGGTGCTCCGCACTATTGCAGAGAAACGATGGCGGTCTCTTCTTGATTACTGTCGCGCTCTGGGGGTTCGCATAGAACCTTAGGATGGGCGGAAAGGCAGGAGTGGAGGAGGAGAGGGCTGCGAACTGGCGAACTGACGCAATCACGAACTGCCGTTCTTCTGACGGTGAGGCGGTGTTTCGGTGAGACAGTCCGACGGTCTGACAGTTTGACGGTACTGGGGTGTTTGGGTATTTTTGAGGCGGCGGCGCGGTTGACAGGCGTCTGTATCTTCATAAGTGTCTTAAATGCAGCATGTTAGGGCGGTTCTGTTGTGCGGAAGGGCGGTGTTGCAATTCACGCGGTTTGCGGGGATTCATTTTGACATGCCGGGGCCAATTACCTACAATGGTCCCATAACCAGAGAGTAATATTCAGTGGAGTAGTGATAAGTTGATGTGCAACTGGAGGAGACAAACCTCAGTGCTTTTCGGCGTGCTTGTCGCTGCGGCGATTGCCCGCGGTGACATGATGCCGCTGACGAAGTGGTCGGTGGACGTGCAGTCCGCCCGGACCGCGCAGAGTCGCTGCGACCGGCAGCAGGGGGGGGCTCTCCATTACGACATGGAAGTCACCCGCGATCTGCCGCTGAGCCCCTTCGACGTTCCGCTGTACGCGGCACCTGCCCAGGAGGCTCCCCAGCCGGTACATGCCGCGGCTAATGCGCTGGAGCTGTCCGGGGGGCCGGGCAGTTGCAGCCTGTGCATGTACGCCCTGGTGGGGCTGGGGCTGTGCAGCGCTCCGCACTGGGTCCGGCGCATATCGTTCGGCTTTATTCCCGAGTGGTATCACGACGGCGGCCCGGGCCAGATCGGGCACAGCTACGCCGCGCCGCCCGAATCGCTCTGTTCGCTGCAGCTCAGCTATCTTCCGCCGCCGGGACCCCCGGCGGATCATTTCCTGCCGCAACACCGCTCGAGGGCCGTTGCGCTGCCCCGGCGGAAATCACAATACACACCATCGCCATGCCCATCCCGCGGACCTCCGGCTTAGAGCTGAACTGACCCGCTTTTCGCGTGCGCGCACGCTGCGTCGAAACCGAATCGGCACCGTTTCTCCTTGATGCGAGTGCCGTCTTCCGGCCGGACGCGGCAACACGAAAAGCACCATGCGAACCCGAGATGAATCGACGTACGGCGTTCGCGATCTATCAGCGTTTCGTACTCTAACCGGAGAAATGTGAAATGAAGAAGCTAATAGCATTGATAGTTATTGGAATACTGTCTGTACCAGCAGTTGCAGACATATATGATCAAGACGTCACACCTGACGTTATTTTTGGCGACGGCAATGCTAACGGCAGCTTTACCGTTGACCAAGCCAGTGGTGTTGAATTAGGCTTAAGAGCGAAGCTGCGCCATAATGACGCGGGGGTGCCTGAGAATACTTTCAATAGCAACGGTGACGGGACGTATACGTTCCAAGCCGGTGTTGCTCCAATACAATCCTACCCGACAGCGGAGTGGTCATTTGAATGGTCGATCAACACCAATTATGACGGTAGTAGTAGTACCAGTTGGGCTCTTGATGACTTGACGTATGTCTTGGCTATGACCTCAACAACAGGCGCTTACTTCACGGGATTTGATCCAATCAATGATGAGAATCCAGCAGAAAATGCAGTGCTTTGGGATCACGCTATCGGCGACAACAGCACCGGAAATGGAGATGGTACTGTGGCGTTAGATGCAGCAGATTATGCCAACCTAATCGCCAACAACAACGTGGCGCAGCAATCCTGGAAGCCGCACTGGTTCGACACGGATTTTGATCCGACGGATGTGGGCTCTTACTACTTCACACTGAGCGCCTACAATGGTGAGGATCTGATTGCGGATACTGAAATCACTGTAAATGCAGTCCCCGTACCCGGCGCGGTTCTGCTCGGCATGCTCGGCCTGAGCGTCGCCGGTGTGAAGCTGCGCAGATATGCATGAGAGTGTGTCAAGAACATGAATGGCACAGTAAACAGAGTGACAAGACTGCAATAAGCAGTCAGAAGAAAGGATGGATATAAAAATGCAGAAGCTAATAACCTTCCTTGCCGGATTTGCCTTAGTTGTCCTGTCGAATGCTGCGGTACAGGCAGACTTCGTCACGATACGATTTGATCCTGACGATCTGATTCAAGCCTACCCGTCGAGCGCCGGCACAGATGTGGCAGGAGGTCGTAAGATTGACCAGACGAATGCTCGGAGACTTCATCAACCCTGGGCAACTGATCCTTTACATGAGACCTTCTACAATCCAGATGCTCCACAGAACCAACCTGATAACTACAATACGTACATGAACTGGCGGGATAGTCTTGGCGCCGAAGAGGGAATCGCAATGTTCAATAGTTGGTTCCTCGATAATGGGGCAGCCAGATCATGGGGTGAAGCTGTTGTTGTTAAGCCAAGCACCTTGGTTACTGGGACGGCAGCTACCGGCTGGAATGTGCGAGTTATCGAAGAGCCTTACGGTCATGGCGGTTCCAGTGTGCAATGGTGGACAACTGAACCAAGCAACCGTATCAACACGGTTTCAGACATTGGGCAATTCAGCGTCACGGCAGACCTCTACTGGGATACCAACCAAAATGGCTGGGACGAAACCGACGCAGGTGTCTCTGTTGGTGACACTGTTAGATTCTGGGCTGGGAACCTGAACGGCGATGACAGCGCGTTCTACCGAAGTGATACGCAGGCTCTATATTTTGACGAATTGGGCTGGGGAACCCGTTCACCAAACGCTGGTGGTCCATTCTCAGCCATTTACAGCACAGGGGCTGGAGATCAAGGTTCAGGCTTTGAAGCGGCGTTGGAGGCTACGGCCCAGCCCGTCCCCGTTCCCGGTGCGGTTCTGCTGGGCATGCTCGGTCTGACCGTCGCCGGTGTGAAGCTGCGCAAGTATGCATAAGGAAAACAGTGTAACTCTGGTCGCCAAGCGGCCGGTAAGGAATTGAAATGGGGAAATACAGGATAATAACGATCGTCGTGATTGCATGTCTCATTGCAGTTGCTGCAAGCGCGGACCTGATGGTCACCTTGAATCCCCAGAGCGGAGATACAGATGTGGCCAACGGCATCCTTACCTTGGACGAGCTGCAGACCGCCACCTCACATACATACGAAGATGTCGCGGGCGGCGGTCTGGACATCAAGGTAAGTGCCTCAGATTTCATGGACAACAGCACGGGCGGCTTCAATTACACCAGACGATATACCAGTCTTTCTTTTGAGTTCTTTGCAACGGGAACCAGTAATCCCGCACCGGTATCCGGACTGGTAATGAGCTGGCTGGATCTGGATCTGCAGTATGGCGGTCAGGCCGGGCCCTTCTCTGTGGTCGATGTCAGCGGAGCCGCGCAGATTCTCAATACGTCCGACTCAACGGTTTTTACTCTCGGCAGCGATTTGACTGCCATTGAATTGAGTGAGGACAGTGGATTTCCGGATGGCATACAAAGCTCCGGCAGCGGCAACTGGGACGATTCGAGGATTGGTTTTGACCTGGCGACCATACCGATCAGTGCTCTTTCTCTGGAGAATACGACGGACTGGATAGCCCCGACTGGAACGATGGATCTGACTATGGTCCCTGTCCCCGGTGCGGTCCTGCTGGGCATGCTCGGCCTGAGTGTCGCCGGTGTGAAGCTGCGCAAGTATGCATAAGGAGAACAGTGTAACTCTGGTCGCTGCGCGGCCGGTAAGGAATGGAAATGGAGAAATACAGGATAATAACGATCCTCGTGCTTTCCTGCCTCATTGCAGTTGCTGCAAGCGCGGACCTGATGGTTAACGGGGGCGCTGAGAGCGGCGATTTGACCGGCTGGTCCGTTGATTTGAGCGCGGCTGACACCGCCAATGACAGCATTATCGCAACAATTGCGCTCCAGGACCAATCGGGTCCGGATGTTACGCCGCATTCCGGTAATTACTTCTTCACATTCGCCAATGAGCGGACCTCTCAGGAAGCTGATGCGGGCATTACGATCTCGATGTACCAGACAGGCACCTCGGGACTTGGCAGCCCGCGGCTGACGCTGGAAGGATATGTGCAGACCGAGCATTATGACGGCGGCAACGACGACGGCGAGGCTATTCTCGCACTCTACGGCGATTCCGGAGAGACGAGCTTACTAACCAGTGCTTCGACAGGCGTGCTCGACAGCCATGGTGCGTGGTCGTTGTTTTCGTTATCGGTAGAGAATCCCGGCGACGCCGACCACTGGAAGGTCACGCTGCTGGGAACGGAGAACAAGAGCACGTTCACGAATGTCTTTTACGACGACGTGAGCCTGGTGGCCGTACCCACACCAGCCGCCGTGGTGATGGGCATCCTGGGCCTGACGGCAGCGGGAGTGAAATTACGAAAATATGCATAGCGCCTGGCACGCAGGAATGTGCCGAAGGGTGGCCTGTGAAGGCTCGGAAAGTGCAACGAGTGAAAACATGAAGAACATACTGCTAATAGCTTTTGTGCTTGCGGTTATGGCGAACACGGCCGCCGGCGACATGATGTATGCGCTGACGTCTACCGCGCCGGGTGGCGGGGTGGCATCGGCGGCGCCGACGTATCTCCATTATTTCGACGATAACAATCCCGGCGTCGTTACAAATCTCGGCAAACTGACAGTCAACGATAACGACGTGGATGCGGATGCACTGGCGTGGTCGCGTACGTATGGGCTGCTGGCCTTCTCCGTGCAAACCGGTCAAGACAAATCACAGATGCTTGCGCTCGATCCGGCGACAGTTACGGCAACTGCAGTAGGCTCTCTTTATGACGAGCGGGATATTCGCGGAGCAGTTTTCGATGCGGCAGACAACTTCTGGGCGGCGGACGCCGCAGGAGACGAGTTGCTGAGAATTAACCCGGCGAATGGAGATATCTGGCAGAGCGTCGGCTTGTGGCAGTCGGGTGCTGCGTTCGATCTCGGCACCTCCACCGATATTGCCGTAGCCCGAGATGGCACGTTCTATATTGTCAATACGGGGCAGTTCTACACGGTGGATATGGGCACGGGAATCGTATCGCTCCAGCATGATATTCCTTCATTGGAAAACAATCTGCCCGGGCTCGCATTTTCAACAGATGGACCCGACGACCTCCTCTTCGGCTATGAGGTCAATGGCTCTGATGATATCTTTACTTATGATATAGGCAATGGTTATAGCTCGGCAGTCTTCGCCAGTGGCTTCACAAACGAGAATGCCGGACGCGGTGATCTTGCCTCTATTACTCCCGTCCCAGCCCCGGCTGCCGTTCTATTGGGCATGCTCGGGTTGAGCGTCGCCGGTGTGAAGCTGCGTAAGTATGCATGAGGATTCTGAACAATCAGAAGAGAATGCGTCTTTATATGAGTTAGAACATTGAAGGCGAGTCAAGGTAGTGAAGCCTGCTGAGAGTCAGTAGCGATCCGCAGGCAGTTTTGGGAGAATGTGATGAGGTTTATTTTAGTTGTTCTAGTGATTGCAGTGCTCATGGCTGCGCCATCGTCGGGTGATATCCGGCTCAATGTTACGCCGGAGATGATCATTTACGATATAGAGCCGCGCATCAACTATGACGATGCTCCCCCGGATTATGGCCCCGATTCGTGGCAGGGTTCCGCGACCGAGCGGAGTGGCTGGCACGCTCGATACGGAGACGATCCGGACTATTTGTCGGCTTTATTCCCAGACGATGCAGCTAACTTATCGCTTGCAGAAATCGAGTCGATTAGCTATTGGACCAAGCGGCCAGCCGGCACACCTGCAGACCGGGACTGGTGGTTGACGATATACACTCGCTCACCTAGTAAGTATCGTTTCATAAACAATTTTCAGGATCATACATCGACAGACGAATGGACGCTATACTCAACGAGTGATACAGGGAGCGATGGACATCCTGCATGGATATTTCGAGAGAACCAGACCGTTAACAAGAATTACACTTGGAGTGCTCTGAAGGAGAACTATGGTTCTGAATTGTTGCAAATGGTTAGTGTGCAGACAGACATTAGCTGGAACGGATACGACGGGTACATTGATGGCATTCAGATCGAACTGAGGAACGGGAATATAGGACAAGTCAACTTCGTTCCGCTCCCCGTTCCCGGTGCCGTTCTGCTTGGCATGCTCGGCCTGAGCGTCGCCGGTGTGAAGCTGCGCAGATATGCATAAGCGACAAGAAGAAAGGGAATAGCTCTGCCTTTGGCAACTAAAGAAGGAGGATGAAATATGAAGAAACGGACAATCTTACTGCTATTCATCTGCCTGGCGACCGTTTGTGTGCATGCCCCACCGCTAAGAGCTGATTTGTATCATTTGGATCATATTACGGCGGCGCTATTTCGCGAAATAGCCGTAAGTGATGCCGGAGATTTGGGCCTTGTTATCGATTCTCCAGGAACATCCGGCAGTACCGTTCACTTTCATGACGGCGACGTGTTTCCATTCGCTGTATATGGGCCGTCTATGCAAGGGAAAGTTGGCTTCGTCGGGCAGATCTTCGAAGACCCTGGAGATGCGGATAACGTCGGAGATATGCACATCGGAGTTACGGGTACGAAAGCCGGGCTCTCCGGTCCATACACCGGTTATACCGCCTATGTTGCAAACGATAATGACGACTTGTGGGATGTGGCTGTGTATGTGAATATAGGTGCTGGGTACGTCTACAGCGACTGGGCGACCCTGGGCCCTCAGACCGCAACGAATCTAACAGTCGATTTCGCGGAGACGGACTTTGCAACTGGTCTTAATGAGATTGGTTTCGCCGTACGCGGCACCTTTGATGGTGCCAACGACTCGCCGAGTAACCCAGACTATTTCCATGTCTCGCTCGTGCCCACCCCTGCAGCTGTGATCATGGGCATGCTCGGTCTGACCGTGGCGGGTGTGAAATTACGCAAGTTTGCTTGAGGGAAGGCCCTCTCACTGAACGGATGCTGTACGCGAATTGAGGCTAAAGCCCCTTTGCTTCCTTCTCCAAAGGGGCTTGGCCCGGCCCTTGGGACGTGACCTGGTCGGATGTATATGTTGTTAGGCAGGGAATGTGATATGAAGAGGCTATTATTGCTGATAATCGTGGTATTGCTTGTTGCCGGGACCGCATCTGCAGATTTGTACGCGACCTTTGACGTCGAAGGGGCTACCAGAGGGGGAGCCAGCCCCGATTATGTTGAGTCCGCAGATCAGCGCGTTACGGACTACATGACCGATACTTATGGTTCTTCACTAACTGCGACAGGTGCTGCGGCCTGGGCAAACAGCGAATCTGCACCATTGAATCTCGATTGGCCTGACAAAGACCATGACGATCAGTGGCTGCGTACATATGGAAGTGACTCGATAACACATGGAGCCTTTCAACTGTCTTTCGATTCCCTGCCGATTGTGAGTGCAGCGGCAGATTTTCATGTGTTCGAGGAAACCTCCGGCCATGATTTTACAGTCAAGGCCTACGACAGCAGTTATGCCGATGGCGAGGCGGATCGCTACAACCCGGACCCTGCCGCCTTGGTGAGCGAGTCATCGTGGAATTTCGGGACGGGCTCTGACAGTTTTGCTCTGGGCTTCAGTTCACCGGTTTCGCTACTGGTGTTCAGCGACGGTGGTTGGTATGACATCGCCATCGACAATCTGGAGGTTGCTGCAGTACCAATACCGGCGGCGGTTCTGCTGGGGATTCTTGGTCTGGGTGTTGCTGGAGTGAAGTTGCGAAGAATAGCGTAAGGCCTACTTACTGACTCGACCGTGCATCCACCTCGCCAGTTGGTGCGAATTGAAGAAATGAAGAATGAGAGAGTCACTGAAACTCACCGTAGTTGTCACGGTACTATTTGCCGGATATGCCTCTGCGGACATGTCTTACTACAGGGAAAAGATTGCGCAAAAGAGTATGAAGGTGTTGAGAAAGCGAGGAGTATGATGAAAAGAAGATTGATTCTAACAAGTATCTTATGCATGTTTTTGACCGCCTCCGCGATGGCGGCTCCATATGGAACGGTGGAGGTAAAGGAAACGGGTGTCCGTCTCGCAAGAACGCTTAAAGTACACAAAACGGGGGCTGCTGCAGACGACACGACCGTCTTTGTCGGTATCTATGAATTGGACCTTCAAAATCCCAGCACCGGGCTTTCCTACCTGCAAGGCGGTGTCGACTCATTCTGCATTGACATCTGGGAGTGGGCTCCCGACGACGCTTTTGAGACATATGAGGTGCATCCGCTGAACAACGCACCAAATCCATACTCGGGCGGCCCGAGAATGGGAACAACCAAGGCCGGCCAGTTGGCATATCTTCTCGATCATTACTGGAACAACGACCTGGACACGTCAGTCGAAGCGGCCGCACTCCAGGCAGCCGTCTGGGAAATTGTCGCAGAAGGTGAGGAGACGT
The DNA here is from genome assembly GCA_964526785.1 of uncultured Pirellulales bacterium. Classification (GTDB taxonomy): domain Bacteria; phylum Planctomycetota; class Phycisphaerae; order Sedimentisphaerales; family Anaerobacaceae; genus CAZGMJ01. Next base: position 37,153 of record CAZGMJ010000030.1, on the reverse strand, counting down.
ATAACATCAACGAGGGTGATTTCTATCTTACGGGCGACAAGGATGTGAGGAACCAGGCGAACACGTGGCTCAGCGCCATCGGCGGTTTTGATGCATCGTTCGGAAACTACCGTGCACTATGCAATCCGCTATCAGGGGACGAAGGCGGATATCAGGATTATGTTGTCCGCGTGCCGGTCCCTGCAAACGTCCTTCTTGGCATTGTCGGCCTGACTGTCGCCGGTATCAAACTGCGAAAATATGCATAGCAAAGCAGGAATGCGTCAAATGAAGTCACCGGATGGAGATATATAAATGAAGTACCTTGCGCAGATTATCGCCGTACTTACCCTTACTGCCAGTCTGGCAAATGCAGATATCACCAAGTACACGACACAGGCCGATTGGCTCAATGCTGCTGCCAGCCCTGTCGCCACGATTGACTGGGATGATGTGGTTGTATCTGAGAGCTCGCATGTGGTGATTGGTGGGGATCATTATTCCGGCATGTCGGGCAGCCCAATCCTTTCGATATCGGAAGGTTCACCGCAACTGTCGGGCCTTAACATCATCAATCCTGGGCCAGACGGTCCAGGTTCACTGCAGGATCACTTTTTTCCCGTAAGCGGTGATAATGTGTTCGGCGATCTGCCTCCAAGCCCGGAGGGCGTACTGACAATCACTTTCAGTGCACCCACCCATGCCATAGGTAGTTGGTTTCTCGATGTGGAAAATGATTATGCCAGTACGGGCATCGAGGTTGCCGGGCAGTTATATGCTTTTGAATCATCGAAGTCCAGTGGTTCGCAGTCCTTCTTGGGGGTCATTGCCTCCATTCCGTTTTATACAGCGAACATTCACATGTCGAGCGACGAAGGAGGCAACGGCGTTGGAATTGATGACGTATTATATGCCGTGCCTCTGCCAAGCACCGTATTGCTCGGTATCCTGGGCCTGACGGTCGCCGGCATTAAACTACGGAAATACGCCTGAGACCGGCAGCGTACACTGCGGCCACCGCATAGAGCTGTTGGCAGGGGGGCAGGACACCCTCAAAGAGCCATTTTTCGGTTCATTGCCATGTTCAGTACCTATTCGCCGAGATAAGTCGGAATCAGTCCTCACTCGACGCCCGGGACAATGCATCGAATGCAGCCACAGAGTACCCAGCATAATCGATGCGGTCTCCGGCGGATTACAACCGTTCCACGTGCCGACGTTCGCTGATTAGCAACACGGACGCGCTTGCCCCGGGCCGTTTGCGCACGCAATACAGCCAACTATCAAGACAAAGAACACGGTCGGCCCTGCGGAATGGCCGATACCTTTAAAATATCTCCAGCAGATGGTATCCATTGGGAGCATTATCATGTACAGGCAAAAGCAACGTGGGAGAATAAACGTCAAGCTTCTGGTCATCCTTATTCTGGTGACCCTGGCGCTGGGAATATCACTCGTGGCAGCACGGCAGGTCCGGCGAGAAATCCTGTCGGAAGCTGCTATGAGAGAAGGGCAGGCTGCCTATGAGCGTGAGGACTGGCGCATCGCCTGCAAACACTTTCGCGATTATCTCGGCAGCAATCCTGAGGATCTGAATGTTCTCAAAAAATATGCCGAAGCCCAGGCATCGATACGGCCGATGGATGCCGGGACTATCCATGGAGCGATTGTGGCCAATCGACGCATTCTGCAGCTTGATCCGCTGGATGAGGATTCCTGCGAACGATTAGCGACACTGTACGCAGGCATCGGCAATTTCGACGAGCTTGTGCATATAGCAAAGTTGCGCCTGACACACGATCCAAACGATCGGCAGGCGCCGCTCTGGCTCGCCAACGGGCTGACAAGACTCGGCAAGACAGAACAGGCAAGGGGAATACTCGAAAGCTATATCGAGCAACTCGAGCCGGTCTCAGATGAATCGATGGAGTATGTGCGGGCCTGCGTAGGGATGAGTGAGACTATCCTTGCCGAAAGCCCTGACGAAGGCAAAGCAGTGGCTCTGACATATCTTGACAGGGCGGTTAAGAACGGTCTGCCATCCGCGGAAGCCAGGTTAGCACGTGCACGGTTTCTGGCGCGAGTGACAAATACACCCGGAATGAGTGCTGAAGAGCGATTGGATCTCGCCCGACAAGACCTGCAAGCTGCCGATCAACTTGACGCGGCGAATCCCCAAATCCTCCTGCTGCTCGGCCGTGAATGGCTGGCGCATGGGGAACTGGATAATGTCGAAGCGGAACTGCATAAGGCAGAGGCCGTGAAACTGGAAACAGTGCAAGAACATTTCTTCGATTCCAATGATTGGCGGACCGGCCGGTATAGTCTGGGGGTGGATTTAGCGCGGCGAAGGGGCGAAAATGAACAGGCATTGGATCTGGCGAACGAGGCGTTAACTGTATTGAGAGCGCCCCGGCATAGAGTCCAGATATTGCCATCTGCCATCAGACTTTCGGTAGATGCCAACGAAGTTACTGACGCACGGGCATACCTGAATGAATACCAGGGCATTGTTTCAGCCCGAGAAGATGCAGGGGCAAACAGAGAACAGCTGACATATCTGCAAGCCATCGTGGCCAAGAGTGAAAACACGCCATACAAGGTAATCGATAAGCTGCAGCCGATCGTTGTGAATGAAGGTTCGCGGCCGGAGCTATGGGCTTTGCTGGCAGAAGCTTATATCCGAACAGACCAGACGCGGCGAGCTGTCGGCGCACTGCGGCAATATCTGAAACTGCGGCCGAACGATTCCTCGATGACTCTGCAACTTGCGAGACTATACCTGAAACTTCGCGACTGGCAGCTCGTGTTTAAGACCGCCCAGGCCGCTGAGAAGATGGATACGGAAGACCTGACGGCCGCGCTGCTTCGGATTGAAGCCGGTATTCATCTGGCAACTGATTCCGGGACGGACATGGATGCGGCACGACTGGCGGAGCTATCGACGGAGTTGAACGAATTAGCTCGTCTTCACCCCAATCGACATGAGGTTTATGGAATGCTCGCTGGTATTTCGGAGTATTCCGGACGAGTGGACGAAGCAGAGCAGATATTGAAAAGAGCAATCGAAGCAGGCGGTACGTCCGTGGGGCCTGAAATACAGCTTGTACGATACTACCGGCGAAATGACCGCTTGACGGATGCCGTTGCACTATGCCGGTCGGTTTGCGAGCGTCATTCCGATTCCGCTGAGCCGTGGATTCAACTGTCCCAACTCTGCATGGCTGAGTCAGATTATGATGGAGCCCACGATTGCTTGGAGCGCGGTATTGCGACGGTCACGAAGAAATCAGAACAAAGGAGGCTTTCCATCAATTTGGCATCGTTGGAGATTGCGGAGGGTGGCCCGGAAGCTCGTAAAGCAGGGATACAGCGTCTCGTTAATCTGGCGGAGCAGAACGAACGGGAAATCCAAGCCCGAACGCTGCTTCTAAAGGTCCGTGAAGTGCGCGAGGATCAAAAACTGACGACGAAACTGATTGACGAGTTGAAGCAGATCGAGGGGGATAGCGGGTTGCTCTGGCGTTTGCATCAGGCCTCCTTATGGCTGGCTTCCGCTGACTGGCGTTCGAGGCAGGTGGACATAGCGGATTATCTGGATCACTGTATGGCTTCAGATCCCAGTTGGGTGGCTCCTGTGTTGCTGTCAACTGATCTGTACGACAAGCTGGGTGATGTCGATCGCGTTGAGAGTATTTGTCGTCAGGCACTCGGCCGCAACCCGTCGGCGATGGCCATCGCCAACCGTTTGTTGGTTCTTTTGGAAAAGCAAGGTCGTTTTCAGGAAGCTGCGGAGGTTTTGGATGATATAGGGCAATCTAGTTCGAGCATGGAACTTGTAAAGGACTGGACAGTTCGAATAGCCGTTCGCACAGGTCAGCTATCGCAGGCGATCGACGAACTCAAACTCAGGGTATCCAATAATACTCGCGATATAAACTCCCGCATACAATTAGCTCGCTTGATCTATCAGGAACGACAGGATTTGGAAAATGCCTTTGCATATCTCGATCAAGCTGAAGCCATTGCCCCGACGGCGTTAGGTCCGAAGGCAGCACGAGTCTCTATTCTGGCTGCAGAAGGACGTGCGGAAGAGGCTCGGAGCATACTGGATGAATTCGTCGCAGAAACCGACTCGTTTGCAGCATACATGATGCGGGCGGAGTATTTCTCTGATCAAGGTGCCTATGAACTGGCCCAAAAAGATTATGAGAAATTGACGACGTTCACCGGGAACCGCGCCGCCGGCTACGGCTTGTTGAGTGACTTCTACATCCGCAACCAGAGATTTGATGCAGCGATAGATGCGCTCGAAGCAGGATTGGCGGATTCCTCGGAAGATTCACGATTGAAACGCAGGTTAATGCAAGTCCTGTTCGCTCGCGGAGCTGATGCAGACATACAAAGAGGACTGCACATACTGCACGTGTTGCAGCAAGACAGTCCGGAAGATACGGAACTGATGAAGCTCAGGGCGACACAGGAGCTTAATGCCGGTACTTCCGGCTCCATTGAGACAGGACGCGAAACACTGGAGACTGTCATCAGGCTCAAACCGACAGACATTGAAGCACACCTTATGCTCATACGAATGTCGCTGCACATGCGAGATTATGAAGAAGCACGTAATCTGACGATTCGGGCTCTTGGGGCTGTTCCGGACAGCCTTGCATTACAATCGATACGGGGCAGAGTTGAATTGATGCTGCAGAACAACCGTATGGCCGCGCAGCTGGCCGAACAAGTACTGGCAGAGGATCCAAATCACACTGAAGCCCGAGATGTGTTTGTTCAAGCGGCTCTGGCCAGTGCAGATCGTTCGTTGCTTGGTGAAGCGAATACACTTCTTGACGACGCGATTGAGAATTCACCCTACAGCGAAGGTCTTTTGTTATCTAGAGCACGGATCCTGGTCGCATTAGAACAACCGGCAGTTGCTATTCCACAGTTGGAGGCTTATTGTCAAAGCGATGAGACCGATCCAACAATTGCCGCGTTGATAACGCTCGCAGACCTGCACCGTATGACTGGAGACGCTGCTAGGGCCGAGTCAATCATTCAACGGGCCGCTGAAATGGAGCCCGGCAGTCAGCGTGTCGTTCATGCTCGCCTTTTACTGCTCATGGATCAGGATCGTACGGCTGAATTGTCGGACATCGCTTCGGCTTACATTTCTGCCGCCGAGCAGAACCCAGGTATATTGATTGCTGCAGCTACGACTCTATCGACCATGGACTCAATAAAACTCAAGAAGGAGGCACTGCGGCTTTATGAGCATACCGCGAAACTGTTCCCCGAATCCATCCCTGCACATCTCGGTTCTGCGTCCACCATGTATCAGTTAGGTGACGTGGACGCAGCAAAGCGGGCCTACCGTGACGTACTCAAGCAGCACCCCGACAATGTACAAGCTTTAAACGATCTGGCCTGGATTCTCCAGGAGCGTGATGCTGATTATGCTGACGCGCTTGAGTTGGCAGAGAAGGGGCTTAGCATTGCGCCGAATGACCGGCACCTGCTCGATACCAGAGGGACGATATTGAGCCGGATGGCGGGCCATCTTGATGATGCCAAAAGAGATTTCGAGAAGCTCTTGAGTCTGTCACAGCCCAATTCGTCTCAGAGGGCCAAGGCACATATGCAGTTGGGACGTATTAACAACAAGCTCGGCGACAATCGAGCGGCAGAAGAACATTTCGATAAAGCCATGGGAATAGATCAGGCGATAGATGTATTGACGCCTGCTGAGAAATCCGAAATCATGATGATGACGCGACAGAGTGGAATGTAAGGCACTCCAGCAGAACAGGGACGTAGATCGGGAGCAGCGCATGTCTTATCTAAACGCAAGGAGGGCAATTGTTTCAGCACTTTGCATCACATGTGTGGTCATACTCACTCATATGCCACAGCGACATCTTCCTATCACATTAGACAGTCCGTGGCTTCAGGCGTTGCAACATGTTGTGGCCTATAGCGCAATGACTGCGTTTGTTTTGTCGACCATATCGACTTATAGAGGCGTTAAGTCCCTTGTGGTTGTGCTGATAGTAATGGCTTGCCTGGCTGCTGCTGATGAAATAACCCAGCCTTCTTTCGGTCGTCAAGCCCAATTAATAGATTTCGGCTCCAATCTCGCGGGCATTACAATTGTCCTTGCGGTTCAGATGATTCGAAACCGTTTCTCTCATCAGACCTTCAACAAACGACTGCTACTCGGTACCCAATCAGATTAGTTGCTCGCTTTCTGTGCGTGGCACAGGATATCAGGACATATGCCGAGCTTTCATCAGAAACGGCTGATGCGAAACGCGATCCAACACATGCTTGAGGACGACATGGGGGGGCGTATTTAACAAGTGAATGTCCTTGTGTGGGAGCTTCGTGCGCGGCTTTGGCGTCAGTTTCCCCGATCCGACAGCTACATGATGAACTCAAAGGCCACGCGAGCCAATGGTCCACATTCGGTGCCGACAAACTTGCTTGGCCACCTTGGGGCTAGACAAGAGAAATGGGTCGCCTGAACTTCAGACTGATCATTGCTGCAGTTACTGGAGCTGTATGCGTAATCGTAGTCGGCCATGTACCACTTAACAAGACGGCGACACCGTTGATGCTTCTGGTTCAAAACCCTGTGGTCGCGTTCAGCGCACACATATTTGCGTATGGCTTGATCACGATATTCCTGCTTGGCGCTGTACCACCACCAAGGGGCGCACGGGTACATATCATTGTTTTCTTCATCGCGGCGGCTATAGCCATGATCGACGAATGCACTCATTTGTGGGCCGGGGGTCAGGTCGAATTGCTGAATATCGGCGCGTATCTGGTGGGGACCATAGCTGTTCTGAGTATTTCTTTCAGTCGACAACCGACAAGTACGAGGACAGAGCCGTAGACGGGCAACACAGGATAGTGAAAGGAGAATGCTCTTGTCGCCAAGAGGATCATCTACGGGCTAAAGACAGAATTTCAGGAAAGCAGACTGCGGTAGCAAGTAAAACCACGAAACACCAAGAAAGAACGGCACCGTTAGGTGCCCCTGGACTTATGCGAAGTTCCGCCAAGGTGCACCTGTTCCTCAACGATGCCGCGTAGGGGGGCCCTTGAACGGCCCCCCATCTTTCTCTTTATCGGCTTTTTGCAGTTTGCACTGCACACGTTTAGACTTGATTTGAATTGCCGCTGATCTCTGCCTTCTACACAAATTAGGAGTTGGCCCTCGGGAGGATTGATATGAATCACCATCCACATATCTGCTTCGTCGATGATGAGCCGAATGTGTGCGAGGCAGTTGCCGAAATTCTGCAACAACACGGATGGAACGGCACATGCTTTGGCAGCGCCGAGGACTGCCTCGCAGAGCTAATCGCCGACTCTTGCGACCTCCTAATCACCGACTTCAAACTGCCGGGCATGAGCGGTATCGAGCTGCTTGAGAAGACTGCCTTGGATACTCCTTGGATACCTGTAATTCTGGTTAGTGGTTACGGCAATATTCATGTGGTCAAGCAGGCAATGAGACTGGGCGCTGTCGATGTTCTTGAAAAGCCGCTCACTTCCAAATGTCTTGTTCCGGCTATACAAAACGCACTCAACGCCGCTGGGCCGCACGCTCGCGTAGTGGGGGATGTGCTCTCGGCAACTGAGCACAAAGTGCTCGCCCTCATTCTTCTCGGCATGAGCAACGACCAAATTGCGCATGTGGTCAATCGCTCGGTCGGTACAATCGAAGTGCATCGCAAACACATCATGCGGAAGCTACAAGCTCGCAACGTCGTTGATTTGGCGATCAAGTCCATGACATTCGGCTATAGGCCATTACCACATCGCATCGCGGCACAGGGCACCCCGCCCAGTGCCTCACAGCCCGAAGAATAGCGTCATTCTCCCAGCCCAGCAGCAATTGACCGGTGCACATGTGGTTTGCACACGCGGCCGGCTGCTCATAGAAGCCCTCCCCAAAACCGCACTTCAATCAGCCGACCCTGATTGCAGAAATGCGCACACCGGATTCAGCGACTCCATCTTTCGCCTCCTTGTCCCTATCCGTAAGAACCGAGCAATCTGGGACAAGAGCGCTTATCGCAAAAGACTCATTATAGCACTTCAGCACATCATGGTGTGTGGGTATTTTTGTATGTCCTTAGAGCACAAATGCTATAAGGCCGGAATAGGTTCTCTCAGATAACGTCCTCTAATTGCGGCCTCCAATGCCTTGTTTCTGCGTTCTCGCACTCGGCCTTAGGGGGCACACTGCCCACCAGCACATTAGGTAAACGTGGCGGTCGGTTTGGTTGATCAAGTTCGCATTTAGCCCTGCCGAATAGGAGCTAGAGAAGATTGAAGAGGTGTCAAATGTAGGAGGAGACCAAATGCTTATACAACAGTGGGCAGACACTTTGCTCCTGACCGATCTTTCCCAGGAACCTGACCTGGGTTACGAGTTTGACGACCTAATACAGACTATGGTCGATCAGTGTCAACACGATGTGATCGCCGATTTCTTGGGTGTTCAGGCTATTGATCTAAAGACAGTGATGATTCTCGTGAATTTACTTAAGCTACTGCAGCAACAGGGCCACGATTTGATCTTGTGCAATGTGACGGCAGCTGCCCGAGGAGTTCTTGAGGTAACTCAGTTGGTAGACTATTTTGATATTCGGGAAGACCGATGTGCTGCCCTGGCAACCCTATATGCGCAGGCATGAGGCTAATTACCTCCTCACAACGCACAACGTCCTTCACTTATTCTGCGTACCCGGCCGTTAGCGTTCGGTACCATGACACCAAACACGCACTGAACAGAAGCACGACGATCGCACTCGCTCGTTTGATCGTGGCACCATCTCTTCACCACGTGCTAACGAGCGTGGCCGGCTGCACATCCGAACCAGGTATGGCACCTCGGAATCGCCTGGCATCAAGCCAGCGCGTTATCAATCGACTCTTATGCCTGGATATTCTTCGTACTGCATTGGTCGATTCAAAGGCAGTACACTCGCGTGTGCTCCGAAAGTACGGCACGGTCAGAAAAATACCCAAATACCCCAATTCTTCATGTAAATGCTTTACTTTACAATCTTTACGCACATCTTTCCAGCCAGCGTGCCATGATCACTGTTTGGCGGCATGATCGTAAATATATATAATTATCATATACACAGAAATGAAAAGGGCGCGGCGGGAGAGGCTGTATCTGCGGGAGAAATAGTAGTTACCGAAGAGACGCTGACTACTAAGAGAGGAGGATGGATCACATGTCCACAATCCAAGGTGTGGAGGCTCCGCATCCTTATGATGGTGCCCCTTGGCGCATAGGGCCGGGTAACGCGGGCGAATCAAGAAAAGTCAGTGATGAATCGCGAGGGAGCGCCCTCGAGGGCATTAGAGATTCTGCGCGTCAAGCCATGTACGCCCACGGTTTTATCGACCGAGGCACGCCCAGATCGGAGATGATACGGGACTTTCTGGGGATAACGCGAGACGGGATGCCCGCCAACAGTGGGGAGAACACTCAGGAAGGCCTCCTCACAACTGTGGGTCGCGTAGTGCGACAAAATCTGGATCGCATCCTGAAGTCACACGGGTATTTCGATCCCGGTACATCACGGTCGGAGATGATCCAACTGACTTTGCGCTTGGGGCCGTATGCGGATGACCCGATGGACTACGATTTGATATTATCCGCAGGAGCGCGAATTGCAGAATTCTGCGCCAGTTTAATGCAACACGACCCTGAAAGGGCACGACAAACACATAGGTTGAATAATCAGCTCGATATTCGAGTCTGAACAACTTGTCTAAGTACATCGCCCAAGGTCGGCCCGTCCTTACCTGCGGACCCGTGCCTTGTCCCCGAGGCGCCGGCTTGAGGAATGATGGAGTGTGTATATTGATAGCAAAACGTCGAAGGCAATCTGCATTCTTGCCGGAAAGGGATCGAGTCATGTTTTGTGCAAATGATGTTATGACTACAGATGTTGTGGTGGTTCGGGAGGACACGCCCGTCCTGGAAGCTCTGGAACTGTGTCTTACACACCGCATCAGTGGCATACCGGTCGTGGATCACGAAGAGCGTATTGTCGGGATGCTTTCAGAACGTGATATGCTGAAACTACATAAGGCTGGCAACGCGATGTACGAGCAAACCGTGTCAGATTATATGACCCAGCCCGCAATATTCTTCGAGGAGTATGAAAGCCTTTGGGATATTTGTGCGTGTCTATCTCAACACTATATTCGCCGTGTCCCAATCACACGTCGTGGTAGGGTGGTGGGCATCGTGAGCGCCAAGGACGTCCTGCACACCATCATGCGTGTCGCCTATGATTCATCCTCAGTTTATAGTTCTGCCTGAGAAGATCACTTCGTTGTTTTATATGGGTGTGTCAGTCTGTAATTGAACAAGAAAAGCAGACGCACCCTTTCGCCAATGATTTCTCTACTTCTTTGCTCTCTATCTGTCCGCTCATCAATCGTACTGTAGCGGCTTCCTCGCAAGCCGCTCCTGTTCTTACTTGCACGCCTCCAGATAGGATCGTACAATGTCACATTAGATGGTCGTCTGAGCAATCATACGGACAAGAAATCAGCGAATATGGAGTTGCGACGGACTGGAGAGTAGACGCGATGGTGCCCGGGCCGGATACACCGATGCATGGCGGAGATGCCAGCTTTCCCAAGACAGAATGGACCAGGATTGTTGGTCGTTCTCAGCACAAAGCTATCTTGGGCGAACTGTATGACCGATATTGGAGGCCACTCTATTGCTATCTTTGCTATCGCGGCTTCGATAACGATCAGGCCAAAGACATCGTTCAGGGTTTCTTCACGGACAAAGTACTCGGCCAGCAACTCGTTGAAAAAGCGGACCGAAGCCGAGGAAGATTCCGTAGTTTTTTGATAACCGCCCTTAAGAACTATGCAATCAATCTACACAAGCAAGAAAAGGTGCCTGAATATACCCAGAATCGACTGGATGAGCCGGCATCGGAGGCGGATCCCATGCGAGCATTTAATAGAGCGTGGGCAGAGCAGGTACTGCAAGATGTTCTGGCAACGCTTGAACAGGAATGCTGCCAGAAGGGCAAGATGCAACACTGGCGCGTTTTCCACCGCTGGCTTCTGGAGCCGCCTTTGGAGACGGATCAACGGAGATTGAGTAACCTGTGCGACGAGGTTGGCATCGCCAATCCGGCCCAGGCCCACAATATGCTTACTAACGCAAAACGCCGTTTTCGTGCTATCCTGCGCGAGAAGTTGCGTCCATCGGTGCAAGACGAATCTGCGATCGATGATGAAATTGCCGATTTTTTGAAAGCTTTTTCAGATTCCACGGCATGATCGGGCGAGAACCGTTGTATGTAGTAGTAGAATGTGTTGTCTGAATGACGGGGGGTGAGGATCGACGAATCGGCACGTATGCGGATACGGTTTCGTGAAAGACACGCCGTACAAATATGATTTGAGCGAGGAAGCACAGACTCGACTGTTGAGGCTTGCTAGCGGGCCAGAGCCCTCAGATGTGTGTCGTACCGCTGATGAAATGAGGGCTGATTTCCTGTGCGATCAACTGGCCAAGAGTCTGCCGGTGGAAGAGCCCATGATGCACGCATTGCCCTCTGCATTGCAGGATATGTCCCGCACGCTTACCTCTATTGCCGGGAAACCCTTGAATGAGTTGCTCCTCGATCCCGAGACCGACATATCCACTTTGCGGAAAGTCAAGAATCACGCAAAGCATGCGGGAATGACATGTAAGACGCAGATCGAGAAGGACGTCTTCCTAGCTATCTACATTGCAGCAATAGCCTCTGCCTTCCTGCACTTGAATCAGAAGATTACCCGGCATTCGCGCGAGGCTCTTAAGCAGTTCTTCCAAGCATATGCGGCCCAGAGTTGGGGCGCGAAGGAACTCAAGAATCTCTATGGGGATGCGGCTCGACGCATTTAGTATCCGTGAGTTCCGTTGCGTTGAATCAGCGGTTCATTCAGCCATTGGGCTCGCAATGAGGCTAAAATCTCCTCCCCCTCCACGGGCATCAGGGCTATGCCACTTCCTCTTTCCTACTCGTTTATTCGGCAAATAGACCGCCCGTTGTGAGCCCGTACAGCCTTCTGGCTTTAAAATACCCAAACGCCTTACTTCCTTTCCTACGCGGGAGTTGCTCTGAACAGAAAGGCGCATTATCCGTAAAGCGAGGATGTGACCGATTCTGGGATGCTGCCGCGTATTGACCTCATCATGATCAATGGTAGGCTCACAGCCCTTGCTTCTTGCAGAACTATAGCGCGACCCATACCTGTCAACAGCCACCCAAGTCAGAACACAACCAAGAGGGGGGTGACCATCACGGCATTTCCGTCTGTGCTGCCAAAACACCCGATCGCATATACAAGGGAACACACTCCCTATGAGAGCAAGATAACATGTGCTCCATTACTCAACGTTAGCCGAAAGAGCCGCATCCTATCCCCTCAAGGTTTCTGCCGGCAACCAATATGCAGCGGATGCAACACGTAGTGTACCGGGCATCGACATATGTGCCCGTACCCCCACGACAGGCGATAGGGACACGGACCGTCGTCTCCACACGTAACAAAAAGAATATCAGGCGCGGCACGATCCGTCGCCATACAGCAAGGGAACGACTCATGCCCCGACTCGTTCAAGCAAGCGAGGTCGTGGGGACATTCTCTGGCCGCTTCCTTGACCGCATCGCGCACTTGCCGCTTGTTCTCCATATCACGCTATCCGTTTACATGTCTTGCTCTGGTAGTGCCATCTGGTGTCACTTTGGTCCGCAAATGCTGACTTGTCAAGACGAATGGCAATACATGACCAAGAATACCCAAACACCCTGATAGCACGATGTTGTCTGTCCATCAATGCACCCCAGCACCAACAGTCGCCCCCTCACGTCGATCAACACCATACTGCACATTCACAAAACCTTGTATCACCCGGATGGTACCCCGGCCTAGCGTCGCTCTATGCCCCACATAGCCGCCCGGCAGACCAATTCGATAATCGTGACTCCAGGGTAACACGCTAACAGGAAAACAACGTGCCTGTCCACCCGCCTGGTCCATTCTGCATACTCAACTGAGACATCCTATCGCCCCGGGCCGCTCTTGCGGCTCCCCGCCAACCATCCAAGCACTCACTGAGATCCAAGCCAACAAGTCTCGGGACAAGCCAGGGAGAGGCAGGGCGGCCATACTCGGGCCGCCAGCGCCTGGGCACCGGCAACACACTATCACGTCCTGCCGCGTGGCCAACGTTCAACGCACTAACCCTACGGGTCGGCGCATTTCCAATATGCTCCACACCACACAGCTCCCTTTACGGCCGATCACCCGCAGACAAAGCCGCGGCTTACCCCCCGCGCCTATAGCAGCAACGCCCAAACGGCTCACCTTGCCTATATGGCCTCACTATACGCACCATACAGAGCTCACTCATCCCAGACTCGCGTCGCAACCCCGGCCTCAACAAGGGCCCCAATGGCGACCTTAATACAAGCAGGCAACAAAGGCCAAGCCTCAATGCACGTGCTCAGACCATCCTCGACGCCACCGAGCGCACAGCGTGCGTCGCATTTTGCGTCGCCCCTCCCCGAAATCGGCCTTTTTGATAGCGCCAACTGGGCATGTTCGAATCCAGGCGGGCCCATTCGATTCGGGGGGATACACGGGCGGACAGGACACGAGGCGGATGGTGTTTTTGCTGCCCCACCCTTAAGGTCTCATAATATATGTTATGTTTCATTCAGGCATTTCGGCCGGAAACGGGCATTCTGGCGGTGTTTTCGAGCCACAGCCGGTTTAGAGGGGTGGATTCGCTCGATTCTGTGCTTCGGACGCGGTCCGGGCTACACTTTCCCAACTGGCTGCAGCTCTATCGACGAGGCCAAGATTCTGGAGCGTGATTGAGATATTGGTGGTAGTGTCCGCGGAGGCGAGGTTGTCCTCGAGGATGCGGTTTAGATTCAGGAGTGATGAGGCGAACTTGACGCGATCGCAATACAGCAATGCGGTTTCGTAGTGGAGGCGCAAGATTTGATCGTCAAGGTGCTCGGAGGTGGGCAGGTTTTTCAGCGCGGCGTCGCGGTTGCCGATTTCGTGCTGGCAAACAGCGAGTTTTGTCCGAGCCCGGGCAAACAGCGGGTTGAGGTCAAGGGCTTTGCGAAAGGAACTGATCGCAGCGTTCAACTGGCCCGTGGCGGCATGGAGAATGCCGAGTCGATAGTATATGTCAGGGTTGTTCGGGCAGCGAGTCAATTCCGTCCGATGGGCGTGGATCGCCGCAGCCATTAGCGCCGTTCGGTCATTCTGAGATGACTGGCCGGGGCATTGAGGCGATACGGTATGAAAATGGAGCGTAGCCACTTCGGCAAAGAGCAAACATGTATTGGGCTGGATCGCGCCGGCCAACGCCAATGTTGAGAGGGCTTCGGAGGTTCTTCCTGCCATCTTGTGGGCCGCCGCGAGGCCGGTGTATGCGTCGACGATGCGATCATTGACCTCAGCAGCTTTGTTGAAATGTTCGGCGGCGCGCACTTCGTGGCCGGTCTGCAGGTAGAGCGTTCCGAGCTTTATTGTGGCTTCGAGGGAATCGGGGCAGAGACGGAGAACTTCCTCATATTGCGCAACGGCGTCGCTCGTGGAACCCAGCATGGTCAGCATATCCGCCCGCTTGACGAGAAGGTCTATTCTGTGGGGCTGTGTGCCGGCGAGATCCTCGCAGCACTCCAGCGCTTCAAGGACCTGCCCCTGTTGGAGCAGAGTGTCTATTTCCGAATCGTAACCCTGGAAGTTGTCGGGATGTATCAGGATGGCTGTGTCGAAGGCTTTGGCTGCTTTGTCATAATCACCCGCCGCCATATGAAGGTAACCGAGGGTCACGCGAACCTCAATATCGTCCGGATATTCGCACTGCAGCAGCTCGTACTGTTCTACAGCCTTCTCAATTTGCCGGTTCTTGAAGTAAATTGCCGCCAGTCGTTCGGCCGGAAGCTGGAGATAGTTTTTGAACTTCAGACAATCCTGGTAGAACTCAATCGCCTGCTGCTCCTGTGACAACCGCTCGTAGCAATGTCCAAGGGCATACAGCGCCATTGTGTTATTCGGATGTCGGAAGTAGATCGAGTTGAGTTCTTCGATTGCAGCCTGCAGCTTGTTATTGTGAAGGCAGATTGCGGCGGCAGCCATGCGACCGTAGACGCAGGAGGGATTCTCGAAGAGGTAGAATCGCACCTGCTGTTCTGCCGTTTCGAACTTCTGCTGACCTATCAACTCGATTATCTTCTGCAGTTCTCGAGCATCAATGGAATCTGCGCCGTTGCGGGCAGCCCCCGCCGCATCGAGCCAATGCCAAATCACATCGGCAACATCCACCGCGATTGCTCCGCCGAGTATCTCCAGTAATCTGCTCATACACCCTTCTCTCAGATATGATTGCCCGACCGAGCAACCGAGGTTTACACCGTGAACGTGAGAACAACTGTTGACAGGTATCGGCAATAAACCACGGATTGTTAATCTGCGGTCGGGTCAGACTGCTGCGTCCAGGGGCTTTTGTCCGAACACGGTCGGGATTGTGCGCGATGTACCGATTGTTACGGTCCTATTGCGAGTCAAGGGGCATTTGCGGATGTTTATCGGGTGCCGGCGGTACGTTAATCGGACGCTCGTGCGCGAGGGGCCATGCGGCGGGCGTGCAGAGTTGTCGGTACGGCTCTTACCGCCCTCTTGTTATCCGTTTTATCCTGCAGATTTCGGTTGCTGGGTCTGCGTCTCTATCTCGCTGAGGTATGCTAATGTGCGCTCGAGTTTATCCGTAAGGTGTTTGAGCTTGAGCATGGTCCTGACTCGCGTCAGGAGTTCCAGTTTGTTAACAGGCTTGCTGATGAAATCGTCTGTGCCGGATTCAATGGCGCGCTCAATATCGCCGAATTCATTGAGCGCGGTGACCATAATAATCGGAATATCGGCCGACTCGGGATCGCCCTTTATACGTCTGCACACCTCGAAGCCACTCATTCGAGGCATCATGATGTCGAGAAGCACGAGATCCACGGGTTCGCTCTGGACAATTTCGAGCGCAGTGAGACCATCTTCGGCCGCGAGCGTTCGGCATTGGACATCCTCAAGATAGGCCTGGAGAAGCTCAAGATTCTGCACGTTGTCGTCAACGACAAGAACGACCGGTTCGGCTTTATGTTGCTCTTTTGTGTTCATGCTGCACTCATGCTCCTTGCCAATGCCACATATCGCGGCGAGATCTTTGCGGATCAGTTCTTCAACTGCAAGCAGTTCGATGGACCGGCCGAAAGAAAAGCATCATTTCGACGCCGCCGCCCGTCGTATCCATGCCGGGTTAAAAACGTAGTGTTGTTTGCTCGTTATCAAATGGACCAGTCCATTCGGCGTCTGGGTTGCCGCCAGATACCCCCGAGGTTCGGCGTGCGTATCATCCATCGTGAATCGTCCAGTGTTGCCGCCACCGTCAATTTCCCGTGGCGGCCCCCCCGCCGTGATCAGCCTTTTATCGGGCCAGGTCTGCCCATCGTCATACGACAGCGCCGCAAACATACCATACACGCGCTTCTCTCGTCCCCCGCTCATTCGCATCATCATACCTTTTTTGCGGTTGGTGAAACTAACGAGCAGAATGGGTCCCTGACTCAAGCGTCTGAGGACCAGGCGCTGGCCGCTGCCGAGCGGCGGAAATTCGCTGGCCGAATATCGCCAGGTTCGCCCCATATCGTCGGAGACGCTCACAGGCATACGGCCGTTTATGTTGTCACCGCGGCCCAGAGCCAGCAGTTTACCGTCCCGGAGTTGCACGACACCCGCATGAATACCTGCAATCCATGCCCCCGTACCGTCGGACACGAACTTCGGATCCGGCCGCCCCGCTCCCGGATCGGTCCAGGTCCGGCCGCCGTCGGCACTCACATGAATAGCCGTGCCTCCGCTGCCGCCGGTAACGGCGTCACAGGGGAGAACCAACAGGCCTTGCCGGGTCCGGAATACGGATTCAACCGGCTGATGACGCAGCGCGTGCTCCGGCGCTATAAGGCGGGCTTTGCTCCACCGGCGTCCGCTGTCCGTTGATGTACGCATGATTAACGACATGCCGCCCCAGGTAGCCCCCACGGACAAGCCATTGAAATGGTAGATGGTTCGCTCGCCGTCATACCACATAGCCGGAGCGTGGTCGTTTCGGTCCGGAGCATTCCAGAACATCGAAGCCGGCTCCCATTGATCCTCTCCATGTCGCAAACGGCTCGCGACGACGGCCAATTCGCGGCCCCATTCCGAGCGGCAGGAATACCAGATTGCCAGCAGGTCGCCATTGGGGCAGTCCACAAGGGCCGGGTCATGGTTGTGCTTCGAGTACATCGGGCCGTCCGCATCGGAGGGAATGTGCACGTACTGAACAGGACCACGGAAGTATGGCTCGCCTGGTTTCGGGCCTTTTTCCAGGTCCTGCGGAATCGTCTGTTGAACATTTCGTTGATTAAGCGGCGGATCGGTGGCCGGCAGCGGCTTTGTATCAGGCATTGTTCCCAGGACCACCCTGAACCCTATTAACCAGCTCTTATCTTCAGGCAGCGTGCCCATGCGATTTGCCGATCGCAGGTATGCGAGGCGGGTGCCGTGGCTGCCGCCCCGGGTGACCTTGAAGGACCCAGCGGTCCGCCCTAGCGGATCCACCTGATCGCCCTGCTCATAAGGACCATACCAGTCTCGGCACCACTCTTCTACGTTGCCATGCATGTCGTGCAATCCCCACGCGTTGGCAGGCGTGGTCGCCACCTGGAGCGAAACCGGCGTCGGCTTCCACACGGTCTTCTGATTCTTATGGTACTTTTTCGGTAGTTCGGCCCCCGTGCTGTAGGGTGTAGTGGTGCCCGCTCTACAAGCATACTCCCATTCCGCTTCAGTCGGAAGACGGTATGGCCTGCCTTCCTTCTTCGACAACCACCGACAGAACTGCGTGGCGTCATGCCAACTGACGAAGAGCACCGCCTCATTGTCTTCCTTCGAAAAACCGTTGGTGCCGCGCAACTGGTTGTGGGAAGGGTCGAACGCTTCATATTGTTCGTTTGTCACCTCAGTGGCGGCCATATAGAAAGGTCGATTGATACGAACCTGATGGACGGGGCTTTCGTCCCAGTCGCCGCCCTGGCAGCCCATCGAGAAGACGCCGGGTTGGATGCGTACGAATTCCATGCCGAGACTGTTTACCATTCGATCGTCCTGTCCGGCGAAAGATGTACCGACTGCCGTGCACACGGTCAGAGCTATACGCATTATAGCCGCCACTGTCCTGCCGTCATCCTTCATCATGGTCTCTGGTCCACCTTATGGCAATGCTGTGAGATAAACCGGCGTACCTGCGGCCGCAGGTAAAGCTGTTCGACATCCACCATCTCGGCAACAGTTTGAGCACAGAGAGCCGCGGTTTCAATCGCGGGAGCGTCGCTGTCGATGAAGAATATGCGATGGCCCTTCATCGAGCAGAGTCCGCCACCGCTGCCTCCGAGTCGCTCGTGACGGATTGCTACGCCATTCGTTTCGAGAATCGCCAGCAGATCTTCCAGAATCCTTTGGTCGTTCATCGTCCCTTTTGCACCGAGGATGGTTGGCCGTTCTTCAAGAAAACACGAGCCGCAAGTCGATATATAGCTGTACATCATGAATTTGTAACATAAATGGCACTACCAAACCCCAGATTCTAAAGCAGGAGCAAGCAATTGGCAAGTCTTATCGAGAAACGGCATTCGTTACACAAGAAGGTGGCCGAGCAAGAGGAACGCATTGAGGAGTTGCAAGCCCAGCTTACCCAGATTCAGCATCTTGCCAATATTGGAACGATCAGCCACATGATTGCCCACGAGATGAACAATCTGCTGACACCTGTACGAAGCTACGGCTCGCTTGCCCTGCACCATCCGGATGATGCTGATTTGGCGCAGAAAGCGCTTGGAAAAGCCGTCAAGAACAGCGAACGGGCGTGTGCGGTCATGGAGAGCATGTTGGCGCTGGCTGATGGCGAGGATCAGGAGAAAGAGGAGGTTCTCTTAAAGGACATCGTCGAGGATGTCTTCACTTGCCTGTGTCGTGATTTGTCGAAGGATGGCATCACGGTGGATGTGCAGATACCTGCGGAGCTTTCACTCTGGTGCGTGCGCATTCAGATTCAGCAGGTTCTGATGAATCTCATTCTCAACGCGCGGCACGCCCTGGCCGAAGGAGGCGGACACTTGATTACCCGGGCCGAACAAGAGTATGATACGACAAG
Source organism: uncultured Pirellulales bacterium (assembly GCA_964526785.1). Lineage (GTDB taxonomy): Bacteria > Planctomycetota > Phycisphaerae > Sedimentisphaerales > Anaerobacaceae > CAZGMJ01. The sequence goes on along the minus strand of CAZGMJ010000030.1, from coordinate 17,856 downwards.
AATCCAGGTAATCGATACGGGCAGTGGAATACCTGCGGAACATATGCAGCGCATTTTCGAGACATTTTACACGACGAGAAACGGCGACGGCTGTACGAACCGTTCGGGCTCGGGTCTCGGCCTGGCGTTTTGCAGAAGCGTCGTTGGCGCGCACGGCGGCACCATTGCCGTCGAATCCGAACCCGGCAAAGGGACGACCTTCACGATTACCCTGCCTACAACCGCATCGGATGATGCTTGATGTTGGCAAACGCGTATCACAATCTCTATCAGGTCGCGACCATTGTCTGTCTGATGGCCGGTTCGGCCTTCTTCTCCGGATCGGAAACGGCTTTTTTCAACTTGTCTCGGCGACAGATCCGGCAATTGAGCACTTCACCCCACAGGGTGTATCATCTAGTCGCACGTCTGCTCAACCAACCAAGCAAATTGTTGAGCAGTCTGCTTTTAGGAAACATGATCGTGAATGTCCTGTACTTCGCGATGTCGAGCGTACTGGTGGCGCGCGTGCGAGGCGACTACGGGCTTAGTGAAGCTGCGGCGGTCGGTGTTTTCAGTTTCATCTGTTTGATTCTATTCGGGGAAGTCCTGCCAAAGTCGCTGGCCTTTGCCAATTCTCTGGGATTTGCGAAATTAGCCGCCCTGCCGGTTTTTGTCTGCGTGGAGGCATTTTCTCCGCTGCAGGCCATTACAAAGATATTGGTCCTCGAACCTTTCCTGCGACTGACTCTCGGACACAAACGGGGTTCGCGGACGATCAGCATTAGAGAGTTTCGCTCACTGATCGATGCCAGCAGGCAGAAGGGCTTCATAACGGCCGACGAAAAGAAGCTGCTGTTCGAGGTCGTGGACCTGGGGCTGCTCAAGGTTCGGCACGTTGTGCGTCCGAGGGTGGATATGCCGGCGTGCAGCATATACGACCGCGCGGAGAAGGCACGTCAGGTTATGCTGGAGACCGGACTGACAAAGATCCCCGTGTATTCGAAAACGATAGATGATGTGAGAGGCATCGCTCACCTTCGCGACCTTCTGCTCAAGCCCAAGGCGCCGCTTGCGAGCTGTATACGGCCTGTGTACTTTGTGCCCGAGCAGAAAACAGTGGTTTCGCTTCTGGAATTCTTCAGAAAGAGCCAGACGCATATCGCCATGGTCGTCGATGAGTACGGGGGGATCGTAGGTTCCGTTCAGTTGGGCGATATTGCGGAGGAATTACTCGGGCCGGTTCGCCACACAACAGAAACAGAGAGAATAGAACAGACGGGACCTTTCGAATATCGTCTGCCCGGCAGTCTGGCTGTTCACGACTGGGCTGATGCATTAGGTGTTGATCTCGATCAGATGCACGCCTCGACACTGGGCGGTCTTGTGACCGAGTTGCTCGGAAGAATCCCCAAAGCGGGCGACGTCGCACATCTCAGGAACATCCAATTCACGGTTGAGAGAATGCACCGCCACCGCGTGGCGGATCTGATTCTAACCATCGCGCCGGGCCAGGACAATGAACAGTAACATAGCACGCATATTCGAGTTTTTGCTCTTCATGTTCCTCAGCGGGCTCTTTTCGGGTTCGGAGACCGGAATGTACCAGCTCAGCCGACTGCGTCTGCGTCTTGGCGTTGAGAAGAAGAAATGGACTTACCGCCTGCTCGCGAAGAGTCTGTCTGATAGTCCGGGGCTGCTGCTCTCTATCCTGCTGGGAAACAACCTGGTCAACTATCTGGCTACGGGCGTCATTACGTATGTGCTGCTGGACGTGGTCGATTCGGAGTCGGCCGCTGCAGTTCTGACAACGGTCATCACCGCCCCCGTGTTGTTTATTTTCGCCGAACTGATCCCGAAGAACATCTTCTTCTATCAGGCGGATGTCCTGATGCCGTGGGTTGCCCTGCCGCTATATGTGATAGACAAGAGCCTTCATGTATGCGGAGCCGTGCCGTTTCTCAAGCTCATCTCACGCGCCTGCGAGCGGTTGACGGGTCTTGCCCGCGGCCCGCGACGGCATCTTGCGTCGGCTCACAGTCGACGTTTCGCAGGCATTCTGCACGATACGCGTGAAGAAGGCGTGCTCAGTTCCGTGCAGACCGACATGATACGACGTGTAATCGATATTCCAAGCATTCGCGTCGCGTCCGTCATGGTGCCGATGAAAGAAGTTCATACCGTTGCTCTCAAGAGCGATCGCGAGTTGTTGTTAAACAGATTGCGCCAGCATCGCTATACCCGCTGGCCGGTGGTAGGCGACTCCGAGGCATCTATCGTTGGCTACATCAATATATACGAGGTGCTGGGTCCGGGACGGGGATTCGAAGATCTGCGAGAGTTCATCAAGCCGGCGCGAAGGATCGAAGCGCGCACCGCGGTCACCGATGCGATACGCATCATGCAGGAGGAGGATTTACGGATGGTCATCGTCACCAGGCCCGGCCGGAGAGGCGAAGTCAGACCGGTTGGCATACTCACAATGAAGGACCTGGCCGAGGAAGTGCTGGGCGAACTGGCGGAGTGGTAGATGCGCTGTCTGCAAAGGGATACATTTACGAAGATTCCGGCTGCCAGGCGATACGTTGCCACTGGAGCGTTCGCCATCGGCATTGCCGTACTGTCCGTTGGTATCTTCGTCAGTGCAATGACCAAGTCGGTGGGCCGGGACGAACACATGTATTGCACCGGCGGGGCCCTTCTTGCGCACGGTGAGTTGATTTATCGCGACTTCTCTTACGTCGCGCAACTGCCCTATCACCCGCTGCTGCTCGGTGCGATGTACCGACTTTTCCGCACGGAGCATTATCTTCTCATTGGGCGCCTGGTAAGCGTGCTGTGCGATATTCTTGTGATGAGTTGCATTGTGATTGTCTGCAGACGGGCCTATCGCGAATTTCGCCTCCACGGTGTCGCAGTGGGCCTTGCGCTCGCCCTGCTTTATCTCTACAACCCCCTTGTGGACTATGCCAATGGGTACGCATGGAATCATGATGTCGTCATGGCATGCGTGATGCTGTCTTATGTGCTCTTTTCCCTGGCCAGGCCGGAGAAGCGATTGGGTCTGGTCCGTATAGCCGCGATCGCCCTGCTGCTGACAGCGGCAACCTGCATGCGCGCGACCACGGCGCTAATTCAGTTGATCTTCTTTATTGCGATCTGCCACCGAGGCCCCACCATGCGGGATAGAATGCGTTCGGCGGGCGTCTTTGCCGCCAGTTCAGTCACAGGCGCCATCCCTCTGGCGGTTATTGTTTCCCTTGCTCCGCGAGCATTTTCGCTCAACGTATTTCGCATTCCCCTGCTCAACAGTGAACTGCTGCACGAAATGCGCATGGCCCACGATAAATGGTCGCTTGCGACTGCGGCTTTTTCGCACCCTGTCTATTTCATCTTACTTCTGCTGGCGCTTTTCCTTCTGGTCGCGGCTGTCGCCCTTCGACGGAGGGCGCAAGTGAAGTCGTCGGCAACCGTCCTCAGTAGCCTGATCGCCCTGCTGTTTGTGGTTATCGCGTTCATCCCCCCTACCATGTGGCGACAGTATCTTGCCATGCCGGCGCCGTTTCTTGCGGCGGCCGCCGCCTGTTCGCTCGGGCAGTTGAAGAACCAGAAGACCATCCGATTGGCACGTGCCGGACATGTGGCGGGACTATGCCTGCTTGTGTCAGGGCTGCTGATTGGAAGGGCTTTTATGCCCTCGCCCTTTCAGGGTTTCTCGAAAGTGGCGCGTCCTTCATCGTGGGTTCCTGTCAGGTATCATGACCTATCTCGGCGCATTACAGCACCCATTAAGCAAGCAGGACCTATTCTGACCACCGCTCCACTGCTGGCAATTGAAGGTGGCGGCTCGGTATACGCGGAATTGTCGGCCGGGATCTTCGTCTATCGAGTGGCAGACCGGTTGTCGCAGCGAGAGCGCCGAACGGTGCATGCAGTCGATCCTGAGATGGTAGATGAACTTGTTAAAAGGCAGCCTCCGGCGGCGGTCATTGTCGGGGCGGCAAGCCGCTATTTCACATTTCTGGAAGAGCCGTTTGCGAACGTTATCGACGAGCGTTGGGGGCGCACGGAGTTCGAGCGGGGTCTGGTCGTTTACTATCGGCCGTGACACAGATCGGATAATGGGCACATCGCGGGCGCACACCGATCATCATGTGCCGTTTGCGTTCGATGTATCGTCTGCCTCGACAGCGTACTCATCGATGATTGCCTCGGCGATACTGTTGATGGCACTGCGTGATGGACCGCTGTTGCCAAGTACCGAGAATATATAGTCACCGCGGTCCGTCGAGCATATCCCGGACAGCGATTTGACACCCGCGATGTATCCCGTTTTGCCGCGTATCCGGCCCTTGTAGGGCTCCTGCTTGAAGTGCTTCCTGAGCGTTCCGTCCAGCCCCCCCACCGCCAGCGACCTGGCATACATGTCCCAGTTCTTTCCGCGGTAGACGTGCAGCAGGACGGTTGTGATGGCGTGTGCGCTGAGTTCGTTCTGCCTGCTCAGACCGCTGCCATCGTCTATATAGTACTGGCTTTCGTCAATGCCGATACGCGAAAGAAATCGTCCGATAAGTTCGCAACCTTCTTCCCAGTTGCCGTCCTTTCGGGCCGGATCGTTGTGGGCCGCGATCGTCTTAACGAAACACTCGGCCACGAGCCCCAGGCTATTCTTGTTGCATCGGTCGAGGCAGTCGGCCATTCGGGTAGTGTACATTCCGATGACATCGCACTGCTCCGTGCAATCGAATTCTTTTTCGAGGAGCTTTCCCTCGGCTTTGATCCCTTCGGACGCAAGCCGCTCGGCCAACAAAAACCCCAGGAATCCCGCCGGCCGCTCTATCGCCACATCCGCAAGCGTAGCCTGCGAACTGACTCGTCCTTTGAGCGTCAGTTTGTTCGGGTGGCGGTTTCGGTAGGATCCGATTGCGCTGTCCCCTTCGGCAATCGGAGTTATCTCGTTGATCATCAGCAGGTAGCGCGTGAGAGGCTCGGTCGTCACAACGACGCGCCCGTTTACGCGCCGCGCGATGATATCCACACAGTTATTGTTATAGTTCAAACCGCTCACCTCGCAGGCGTACCAGCGGTTCAATTGATCTCGAGGCCAGCGCGGGTGTACCCGTTGATCGTCAAAGATCGTCGTATCGACGACAATGTCCTCAATGGAACGAACGCCGCGGGTCTTCAGCTTTTCGGCGATATCATCCAGGACCCAGTCCGGTTCTTTTCCGTATTTTTCCGCCATGCGGCGGTCGCCCAGCAGGGGATCGCCGCTGCCCACCACGACCAATGTATCTCCACACAGTCCCGCTCTGGTCTTGTACTCGAACTGCGGCCCGAGAAATTCGAGGGCCGCCGCCCCTGTGATAATCTTCATATTCGATGCGGGAATCAGAGCTTCTCTGTCGTCATATGCGTACGCCGTCCGCCCCGATTCAGCCTCCACCACGTGAATGGAATAATGGACCCCCTTCTGCGATGCAAGAATACCGTCGATTCTTTCAGCCAGATCGGCTCGGGCTGCAACACTGCAGAAAGACACCACTAGACAAGCGATAGGCAGTCTTACCTTGTTCTTGTTCATACCTGCGTGCGTTCCTCCGGATCATAGTCAGAGTACAACTGTCACAGTCACGAATAGAACCGCCCGTGAGGCATGTCCCATTCTGCGGCCAATACCATAGCATATATCGGACAGGTTTACCAAGGCCCTACTTGCGAAAGCCTGCGAATAGCAGATGCAACGTGATTGCATCTGCCGGGCTAACGGGCACGACCCCGGCTATCCTCAACCGCGTGGGGGCGTCTGCGCGGTCCGAGTCTTCTGCATGACGAAGACACTTGCGTACAAAACGAGGGCGATGGGATACATGGTGTATCGCAGAGAGTAGTCCAGGGCAAAAAGTCTGGTTCCGACAGCCGGGTAGAAGAATATGAGCGAAGCGGCCAGGAGCAGCGGCACTTCATACCACCGTGTCCTCACCAGCGCCCACCGCTGGACGGCATTGGCGAATGCAAAGGCACCGAGTATAGCCATTGTAAAGACGAGAAGTCCCTGTGGAATGCTCGTTACGCCATGCAAGAGCAGTTCCGGATTGAAGACAAACATGAACGGGATGATAGCCGTACGCAAATCATACATGAAGCCGCGAATACCGGTACGGACCGGATCGGCTTTGGCAATCGCCGCGGCCGTATATGCCGCAAGGCCCACCGGGGGTGTGTCGTCGGCCAGAATGCCGAAATAGAAGCAGAAGAGATGGGCCGCGATCAGCGGAATCGGATTGGCGACGACCGCATCCAGTTCCACGATAATCGGCACGGTAATCGACGCCATCACGATATACGTGGCCGTGGTGGGAAGGCCCATACCCAGAATGAGGCTGGTAACAGCCGCAATTAACAGCAACGGGAGAATATGCTGCAGGGAGAAGCTCGCCACTATCTCGACGATCATTCCGCTGAATCCCATAAACACAACACCAACGATAATGCCCGCCGTAGCAGTGGCCATGGCAACCGCAGTCATGTTCTGCGAACCAGCGACCATTCCTCGGAGTATCGATTCAGTCGCTTCTCGGACGGCGCCGGCAACGGATGAGCGAGCATACCTTGCTGTCAGCGCGCTGTGGAGCAGCACCACCGCCACCAGGACGACAATGGCGTGAAAAGCGGCCAGATTGGGGCTGTGCCGCACGACGATCAGCTCATATATCAGAACAAACAACGGAATCAGGTAGTGGTAGCCGTCCTTCAGCACGGTGCGGATCGACGGGATGTCCGATTTCTTGAGTCCCTGCATCCCAAGCCGCGACGCCTCCAGATGGGCGATGTAGAAAAGTGCAAGATATGACACGACGGCAGGAATTGCGGCCGCTTTTATGACGGTGAAATAATCCACTCCCAGGTACTCAGCGATAATGAATGCGGCCGCCCCCATAATGGGCGGCATGAGTTGTCCGTTCGTGCTGGCGGCCACCTCTGTAGCCGCAGCTACTGTGCCCGGATATCCAACCTTCTTCATAAGCGGAATCGTGAACGTGCCCGTGGTGACGACGTTCGCGATACTCGATCCTGAAACGAGTCCCGTCAGTCCGCTCGATGCGATGGATGCCTTGGCCGCCCCGCCCTTGAGTCTTCCAAAAAGGCAAATGGCCAGGTCATTGAAGAAGTGTCCGGCCCCCACCTTCTCAAGCATGGAGCCGAATAACACGAAAAGAAACACGGTAGTCGCGGAAACCCGCAGCGGAATTCCGAAGATGCCCTCGGTCGACATCACGATCTGGCTGAGATAGCGGCTCAGCGATACGCCGCGAAAGGCAATGATCGATGGCATATACGGGCCAAGAAAGGCGTACAACGTAAACGCGATGGCAATAACGGGCAGGGCCGGACCGAGCGAACGTCTCGACGCCTCAAGCAACACTGCAACCAGAACGACGCTTGTAACGACATCTCGGACAAGCGGGTTGGCAGCGCGCGTCATTATCCCCACCCAGTCGGCGACAAAGTAGACGACGCAAGCGCATGAGACCATCGCAAGTATGTAACTGGTGAGCGTTGGGCCCGAGGCCTCCTGCCGTAGATGTTTGCCGCTGCGGCCTTTGCGTGCAGGCGCGGTCAAAAAGACCAACGTCAGTCCAAACGCCAGATGCACGCTGCGAATGGTGGCACTATCGAGTATCAGCAGTCTGGGCAGGGCCAACTGGAAGAACGCCCAGGCCAGTGCAACTGTCGCGACGATAGCGCGGTGTATTGTTCCTTTGTCCGTCGAAGGCATCAATCAATCATCAGTCTGGGTGGTATATGTTCCGCAAGCCCTGCCTGGCTATAAAACCGCAACGCCCCTTCGTGAATGGGAGCCGAAAGGCCTTTGAACATATCCTGCCTGGTCAGGACCCTGTAGGCGGGATGCAGTTTCTTGAAAGCCTCGAAATTCCTGAATACTTCAGCAGCCACAATGTAGACGATTGCATCATCGACTGCGGCAGATGTAACGAAAGTGGCCTTGACGCCCACCGTCGGCACATCACTCTCATTAGTAGCATATTGGTAAAACGAGTGAGGGATCAGCGATTTGGCATAGTAGGGGTACTTCTCGAGCATGGCGTCCACGCCTGGTCCCTGTATGGGTACGATCCGTACCTTGATTCGCCCCGAGGCGGCCTCTTTGATGTTACTATTCGGATGCCCTACCGTATAGAAGAACGCATCAATTCGACCATCCTGCAGCAATCCCGGGGCCTCAACCGCCTTGACGTATTCGGCGGAGATATCGCTCTCATTTAGACCCGCCGCTGCCAGAACGTCCCGCGAGTTCTGCAACTGTCCCGATCCGCGATTTCCGAGATTGACCCGCTTTCCCTTGAGATCTGCGATGCGGCGAATTGCGCTTTCTTCCGAAGCAACCAGCGTTATCGACTCGGGATGAATCGCAAAGACCGACCGCAGATCGGATTGTCTGCCGCGAGGCGCCCATTCCGCCAATCCGTTATATGCCTGATATTGCCTGTCGGACTGGACAATCCCGAAAACGAGATCACCGTTCAAAACGGCATTGACGTTAAACACCGAACCGCTGGTTGATTCGATGGTTGCCTTGATGTTGAACTCATTTGACTTCCTGTTTACCATCCGACTAATCGCAACCCCCGTCGGATAGTAGATGCCTGTGACGCCGCCGGTTCCTATGGTGACGAAGCGGCGATTATCCGACCTGCAGCCGGGCACAAAGAGACACACACAGAAAACGATGCACATTGCACACTGCTTCATTCGGTGCGGCTCTCCTACATTTGGCAGATCGATTCTCCTCGCACATGGCAAGCAACGGCAGCGGCATTGGATTGCAATCCACTACAAGTGCATCCATGCGTCAATTCGAAAACGCCGTCGTTGTCTTTTCCAGCGTGACACCCAGCACTTCCTGCGCAACAACGTTCAGTGCGGCTTCACTGCCCTGGAGATGGAAGGTGCTGTGTACGTGCCGGATTGTCTGGCCGGGACCCAACACAGCCGCGGGCGAGGATGTCTCCAATTCGTAGAACGGCCCCATCGGTTCGGCCCCCGGTGCGGGCGGTCCGTCGTTGTATGAATTGACCACGTCACCCGCATATGGTTTGTCCTGCAACTCCCACATCGAGTTCACGTAGTCCGTTTCGTCTTCGGGTTTGTTGTAGCGCACGATTGTCAGCACTTTGTTCAGCGCATCATAGCTGCCGAGCACGGATCTGGCCCGGTACGGGCTGAGGCCGAGTTTGCTGCGGTATTGGCCATCACCTTTGAAGAAGATGACATCTTCGTCAACAATGAGCCGGTCGTCCGGAATCTTCCCGAAATATTCGTCGTTGACCACCGGCCCAAGTTCGTCTACGGGACCCGGCCGGTAGGGAATGACGATCGTCGTCTGAGGCGACGGGTTGAACATTCCCAGAATCCAGATCGACAGCAACCCGGTCTCTTTCTTCCAAGGATCAATTCCTATGTTTGTCAGCCGGTTCACCGACTCAAACGCCACGAATCCCAGAGAGTCATCAGGTGCGAATCCAAGTTTGGCCCGGGCCTGCTCGCCCTCGATGAGCCGAATATCTCGATCCACCCGCAGCTTGAACTTCGTACCTGAGTAGTTGGTCAACTGCATTTCTCGCATGAACGAGGCGGTATTGGGGGTTCGCCGAACGAGCGCGAACGGCTCGGTATCGATCGGAGCGGGCGTATACCAATGCTCCAGATCGAACGGCACGCCCTTTTCGAAGAAGATGGAGAACTGTCCGCCCTCCGGCCCAAGCCAGAAGCGATCCTCCCCGCCGAACACATTGATATGCTCGACAAACTCTCCCGATGCGATCAACTCTCTGTTCATCCAGCCGAAACTCAATCCGCCCGCGCCGCGCGCCGTGCTGGTCATTATCCGTCCCTGCATCTGCGGCACCACGGCCACCTGATTCTCGCCCGACTCGCCCGAAAGCACAATGACATCGGTGTGTTCGGCCAGAAAGGCGACGTCTTCACAAAACGTATACCCACTCCGCAGGCCACAGCCCGCGACAGTCAGCGAACAGACAGCAAGCAGAAGTGAAAGCAGTCTCGGATGCATCATGTCAAAACTCCCTTCTCTGATGTCTATATTGCCCATCGGCCCCGTGATGGGGAACCGGCAAACATAAGCCGGACGACGGGACGTAGCTTAATCCAAGTGATGCCGGCCTGTCAATCTCCGGTTCAATTCTCCAGGGGCACAGCGCCGGTGATATTCACAGATGAGGGAACGATACGGCCAAATCCATTTACAGCCCTTCGCAGTAATCACCCACAACTTGCGATATCCACCGAAGAAAGGGCGGCAAAAGCACCGATATGTTGTTATAATCCCGTCGGGCACGGGTGAACAGTGCAGCGTAACGCCGAGACAATAATACGAGGATTACACAGGGAGCCAACTGAACATGGCTGAAAAAAACTTGCTGGTAACCGGCGGCGCCGGCTTCATCGGCAGCAACTTCATACGAATGGTGCTATCGGAGCATTCGGATAGTTTTGTTGTTAATCTCGACAAGCTGACGTACGCAGGGAATCTTGAGAATCTCGCCGAGTTTCGGAATAACGCGAATTACCGATTCGTTAAGGCGGACATCTGCGACGGGCCATTGATTGAGAAGATCATCGAGGAACATCGCATTGACACGATCATCAATTTCGCGGCCGAGAGTCACGTGGACCGCTCTATTGACGAGCCCAAGGTCTTTATCGAGACCAATGTAACCGGTACGCTCACCCTGCTCCAAGCGGCTCGCGACAAGGGGATCGATCGATTCATTCAGGTCTCGACGGACGAGGTCTACGGCGCTCTCGGGCCAGAAGGCCTCTTTACGGAGCAGACGCCGCTTAGCCCGAACTCTCCCTATTCGGCCAGCAAGGCGTCGGCCGATCTGCTTGTCAAAGCCTTCGGCCACACATGGGGCCTCAAGTACAATATTACGCGATGCTCCAACAATTATGGTCCGTACCAGTTCCCGGAAAAGCTCATTCCGCTGATGATCAACAATGCTTTGAACGACCGGGAACTACCGGTGTATGGCGACGGCATGCAGGTTCGCGACTGGCTATATGTGTACGACCATTGCACAGCCATCTGGCAAGTGCTCGATAAGGCCCCCCCCGGCGAGATTTACAACATTGGCGGGTGCAACGAAAAACCGAATATTGAAGTCGTCCATCTGATCCTGAAGCATCTGGGCAAGCCCGAATCGCTGATTCGCCACGTTACGGACCGACTCGGCCACGACAGGCGCTACGCCATCGACGCATCAAAGATAATGAACGGCCTTGGTTGGAAGCCGTCGGTCGATTTCGAACAGGGACTGGCCCGGACTATCGACTGGTATTTGCACAACAGCGCCTGGCTGGAGAGTGTCGTGTCGGGTGATTATCAGAAATACTACGATTCGATGTATGCCAATCGCTGACCCAAGCCACGAACGCAGCATGTCGCAATACACCAAAGGCAAAGCCACAATCTGTATCGTCAACTACAAAACCCTCAAACTAACCCGCTTGTGCCTGCGCAGCATTCGAAAGTTCACCGAGCATCCTTATGAGGTTGTCGTTGTCGACAACGATTCAGCCGACGAGTCGCTCGATTATCTCAAGGGCGTGCCCTGGATTACCCTGCTTGAACGCCGGGCCAAACCTGGTGAGTTGGGAGGCGGCTACGCCCACGCGGCCGCACTTGACCTGGCGCTCGAACGATGCAGGACCGAGTTCTTTGTGTCAATGCACTCGGATGCCTTTGTGCATAGACAAGGCTGGCTGGACGCGTTGCTGTCGCACTTTGACAAGAACGAACACATAGCGTGTGTCGGCTCGGGCAAGCTGGAACTGATCCCTCAGTGGCGTATTTTGCTGAAGAAAGCCACCGACTGGCGAACCTTCAAACGCAAACTGCTGTGCGAGGGCGACCCCACCGGCAAATACCGCTATTATAATCGCACAATCTGCAGTCTATATCGAACAGAAATCCTTCACCGCGAGGAACTTACGTTCGTTATGGGCCGAGACGAAGGACTCACGGGCGGCAAGAAGCTCTACTTTGAGCTGGAGGATCGCGGTTACGAGACCGTCGCCCTGCCACCGCGTACCATGGGGAAGTACATTATCCATCTAGCCCACGCGACCCAGGTTATCAACGCCGACGAATTTCCGGTCAAGAAGCGTACAATCGCCAAGTGCAGGCACTTCATGCAAAAGGCCATGGAGTCGGAAACCGTACGGGGCCTTTTGGCGGACACATCTCTCGATCGGTAAATGCCCGCAGTTCTCGTCTATCGTGTACGGACTGTCATCCGAAGAGACGTTTCAAGCGTGTCTTCGTGTATATAGGACAGCCTGGGGTCGATTTGCTCACATTGCCGTTGACCGCTCACAGCCAGCAATGAAGCGCACGTACTCGCACGCAGCAATCGCGCCCATTCGCAAAGAGCATCCGATGTGCGCCCGTTTCCACGTTTTTATTCAATCTTGCCGGCCGTTGCCGCGGTGCCGTGTTTGTCGCGCAACAGCAGATCGCCGTTGGGGTCAATAACCCAATGGTCTTCAAGGCGAACGGCGGGGACAGGATCGAATCGTCGTCCAAGCGGAGACTCTTTCTCGACCAGTCTTCGCCGCCTGGTGCTGCCGTCATCGAACTGGCGATCAAGATAGAGTTGCCCGTCTTCAGCGCGTATGGTGATTTTGCTGAAGAAGATCGGATTACTGACATTGTCGCGCCAAACCCCAATAACACCGTCTTCAGGGGCGGGCAGAGTCTTAGCAGCGGTCTGTCCGGCAGTATCGGTGTTCTGTGCTGATTGCTCCGGCTCGCCATCGCATCCTGCTATCAAGAGACCTGCACTGAGAAGCATTGTCACTACTATGTATCGCATGATCCACCTCCTTTTCATGGACTTGCTTGAAAACCGCCATGCGTTAACAGTATTTGATGCTACATCTGTTAAATACGCCGGCACATACCCATAGTTCGAGCAAGTCCGCTATAATCCCAATATTTCATATACTTGGTGCGCTCAGCATATTGTGGTGTTGGCAAATCGTGGTACGGCGAATGCGGATGCAGATGATAACTGTGTTCAGCAAACCACTTTCGAGCAAGGCTGACGATGCGGGTGTCCGCCGGTCATGTCCACTGCCGTGAGGAATTCAATACAGGCCTGTCTGTTTGTCTAATTCTCGCATCAGTAAGACGGTGGCATGGGAATAAGCGCCCCGTCGAGTCCTTCACAGCCTCGGGTAGGTAACGCGTTAAGAACGCCGGTGTCGTGCGATACACTCTACTGTCGCCGCAGAATATATACCCGCCAACCTGCATAAGTGCCTCTGTGTCATACACTTAATCCCTCACGTGAGTCTGAGGAAAGGTCCTTGTGCATTGTCCAGAGAAGGCATATTTTCGCGATCACAAAGAGAGGGGCGGCACCTCAGCACCACCCCGTCTCCAATGCTTTGTATAACCTTCGAGTTCATTTACGGCGTCATGCGAGAGCCTTCTCGCAGAACTCGACGCACTTCGTGACCTCTTTGACGGCGTCAGAGCCCTTGGGGACGTTGTACTCGAGTTCGATATCGGCCGGGAAGGAGCACTTGTTGCGTTTCATATACTGGAGAACGAGCGCAACGGGCGTGTCGCCTTGCCCGAAGGGCATGTTCGGCCCGTTGTTGACCTTGCGATCCTTGAGGTGCAGGCTGAGAATGCGATCTCGGTGCCTTTCGATCAGGGGAATGGGCGAGCGATTGGTGCCTGCGACATAGTGGCCGATGTCGAGATTGATACCAAGATGATCGCCATACGAGAGGATCTTTCCGTCGTAGGTGTCGGGCTTGAGTTGGGTGTGGTTGTGGAAGCCAATCATGATACGGTGTTTGTCGGCAACGGGGCCGAGGCGTTTGGCGGCATCGTCGGACAGTTCACGGGTGATGCCCTTTGCACCAAGCGCTTTGGCGACGTTGAAGTAGTATTCGATCTGTTCGTCGCTCATATTCTTATTGCCGATACTGCCGAATTTGACGATGTGGATACTGACGCCAGCGTCATTGTACATTTTGCGGAGGGCTCGGAAGCCATCCATAGAACCGTTGGCGGAACCGTGCGCAGCAGCAAACTTCTCGGCCGGACCGCCCATCAATTCGATCGAACTGATGCCGCATTTGGTGACATGTGTGAGAATGTCCTCAGCACTGCCCGGCAGGGAGCGGTAGCTGTACGTGATGGTACCGATCTGGACACCATTGAATTTGGAGTCGGGCCTGGCCGATGCGGCGCGACTGAGCGTGGGGATCGCGGAAGAGGCTGCCACTGCAGCGGCAGCGCCGATGAACGATCTTCGTGAGAGCGGTGTGGTCATTGTTGATTCTCCTATACAATAGCGTTCTGTTTTTCGCATGCTGCAATTGTGCGGATATTGTCGCAATCTGAGCGCGGATTGTAAATGCCCTTTATGGGATTTTCCGATCAAGTCCCCGCACGTGATGTGCATGGATCGCTGGCCGGGTTGGGTCACTCTGTCGTCGCGATGTCTTCGCAGTCGGCAAGCCAGTGTCGCACCCACTGCACTAAATCCCACAGATCGACAATCGAATCGCGGTTCACGTCACCGTGAAGCGGCGTGCCGGCCGCATTCCAGTCCGATGTCAGAATGGCAAAATCGGCAAAGTCCACGCCTGGCCTGCCGTCCAGGTCGGCGGTATCAGGATCGATGTCGCGACGTATCTGATAGTAATAAGCGGCATACCGGCCGTCAATGGCGAAGCGGTTGCCGTTTCGATCAACGGTTGTGTCGGTGGGCACACCATAGACGTCGACCACACGGACCGATGTGATTGGCGCACCTTTGAGTGCGAACGTCGCTCGGACCGGCTCAAGCAACAACGGCGGCCCGCCCGTTTCGATAAGCTGCGTACCGTCGTCGCTATATACGGTGCCGTACTGCTTATCCTGTGCCATCGCGGTGACTAAAATATGCCGTGAGGTCTCTATCGGTCGTTCGTCGAGGGAGGTTAGCAGCAGAGAGACGAACTGTGTCCGAATGTCGTCGATAGTAACGGCGGGCAGATCGTACGTTACGTCGGGATCGGGAAAACCGATGAGCCCCTGCGTGCGGTCCGACTGAAGACGCACTACGGCATCGGAAGCATCCCAGACGAGCTGGCCGGTATTGCTGACGACGGTGCCCGTGCTCCGGTCCCAATATGGGCTCAAATCGACGGTACGAGGTCGTCGGGGGTCCTGCTCAATTTTGAGAGTGACTCGTCCGGCGGCCAGGGCCTCGATGGGTACCGCACCATGCGCGAGCAGTTCGTTTTCGTCGTAGCCGACCAGGCCATACCGTTGATCGAGCAGGTCGGTACCGGAAAATGCCTCGTGCTCGGCGAATCGCCTTGCGGCGACGAGTTCACCCTCGCGAAAGTGCCCGTTATACAGGGCCACAGCGACAGCGGGAAACTGGCCGATGTAATGGGGTGTTTCTGTGACATAGGAACGCATACTGGGCCAGCCGTTGCCCATATACGACCGCGACCCGGCAAAATGATAGCAGGCATCCCAGCCCTGGAGGCCCATGCCATAGAAGGCCACGAGCGGAGCAATTTCAGCCTTCCACTGGTTCGGCGGCTTCTGCGTCCATTCGGTTATCAGGAAGGGCTTATCCTCGACCTGCCACAGTCCGCTCGACAGAATTCCCCGGCCTGGCCTGGTCATGTGCGTATCGTTATTGACCGAACCGGCCTCAATACCATGGCCGCCGGCTCCGCCGCCAACGTAGTTGTGGCGATCGATTGCGTCGAGCGCGTCGTCGGTCCAGAGATTTGCGGCGGATGCAGCCGGACCGCCCGCCCTCCAGGCGGTGCTGACAAGAACGCCACCATAGCCAATATTTCGCATTCTGCTTTCAAAGAGCTCATAGCTGCCGCGCTGCATCTCGGCGAGGAAGCGGATGAAATCGCCCATACGTGCCCGCTCGGCCGACTTGTTCCAGCGAGGGCCGTCGGCTTCCATTTCCCATGCCGCGTAGATATACATGTCGGGCTCGTCCACTGAGTCCGGTCTGCTGCGGATCGAGCCGTCGCCATTGTAGCTCGTTTTGGTTTTACGGCCGGCCCCCCATGCGGCTGCAAGCGCGGCGTCCGTCATGTATCGGCCCTTGACCCACTGCTGCCACATTTGCCTGAGTCGAGCACAATGCAGGGGATGGGACTGCCCGCGAACAAAGCCGTCACTTAGAGGATGATGGAAGAACACGCTGTCCTCATTGCGGTTCTCGACAATTGCCAGAGCCGCGTCGTCTTTGTATGCCAGTTGGGTATAGGGGTTCACGTGTTCGAGTAACATGCTGAGGTACTGCCACTGGGCGTCCTGGTACTCGGAAATGAATGTAGTCATGCCATAGGTGTCTTTGCCCGCGCCGCGATCGGGCAGTTCATTGTAGAGCGCCGGGTCGATGCCATCTTCCGGCGTCACGACATGGTGATAGAATACGGACCAGGTCATGTAGATCCCCTGGGCTTTCAACGCAGCAAACCAGCGGTCGAGTTTGTCGAGCCGGTCCGGGTCGAGATAACGGACCGACCTGTTGCTCTGCATGGATCCAAGAAAGCCCTCAACCGGATGGAGGCGAATCATGTTAATGCCGTGCTTTGCGTAAAAACGGGCCTGACGCTGCTGCGCTTCCGGCGTTTCGACCATGCCGGCGTTAATGGCCCAGAACTTGGCGACCTGCCCGTCTTCAAACACAAAATCCTTGCCTGGTGCCGTAAGAAATCCATGCGTGCCGGCCGGTTTCTCTATCAGGTGACTAACGTCGATGATGGATTCCTCAGAGAATGGATCCGGACCGGCCATGAGAGTGAACCAGTCGCCGGTACCCGCGGGAGTCGTGCAGGGGTCCGGCTGCACGATACCCGTCGGCGCCCACGGGAAGTTCGTTAGAGCCATCACATCTATCCCCCCATGATTCTCCTTATCGGCGCCTGCGTTATCGGACAGGCGAATCTGCAATTCGTACGCGCCGGGACTCAACTGCAGGCCGGCGCCGAAAGCCCAGGCGATAAAGCGTATATCGATGCCAGGATCCACCAGATCGATGTCATTCCTTCTTGCCTCGGAGACGTCGAGGTCCTTCCAGGGCCGCCAAAGTCCATCAATCGCGCGCCACCGGTACGCGTAATCCGCCCCTCCATGGCTGTTCCTGAAAGGGTTGAGTCGGATCCACCACGCGTAGGATCCGCCTTCCTCGATGTCGAAACGATAGGTAGCTGTTGCAGAATCAGGATGGTTATTGCTGGTGAAGTGTGCATGCCACTGACCGTCAGAAACGCCGGGACTTCCCGGTGAGAACAGGTCTTTTGATATGCCGCTATCCTGGTACCAGCCGTGCTCGTTAAACGATGAGTTGACGTAATCCTCGCCTTCGATCCACAATGCTTCGTCGGCCTCCACAGGCACGGCTGCACCCAGGAGAATAACCAGCAGTATTGAACAAGCCATGTGCATTTATTTCCATCTCCGTATTCAACCGGAAACAAGAGACGCTCCATCGTCGAAAACCTGCAAGCGTCTATTCTGCAGGCCGAGGATCACATCGGTGAGGCGGTCCGCACATCACCCAGGCGTCCCCATTTGCCACATCTGAACGAACAAAAACATCCCGACACTCTCAGTATACCATAAAACGGAAGCCATCCTGGTCGTTTTATGGCTGCCCTGCGAAAGAACTGTTAGGTTTCTGTTAAGGAAGGAAGGTGCGGCACATCCTGGAGGGACCCGCCTTTCTTCGATCGTAAGCGTTCACTGAAATACTCTTGATTTATGTAAAAGCGTCTCTATGTCCG
>CAZGMJ010000029.1:22436-64775 GCA_964526785.1 uncultured Pirellulales bacterium | reverse complement strand
ACCCACGACCTCTTGCATGCCATGCAAGCGCTCTCCCAACTGAGCTATGGCCCCGTGGTTTGTGAACCTTAGCACAGGCCGGTCGGTTTTGCAAGTCTTTTTACGGCATATTTCGGGCACAAAACGACGGTACGCAGTAATTGCGTGCCTCAGGCATCCGCACTATAATCCCTGCTGTACCGTTGTTAGGGGCAAAGCAATAATGTGCCGCACAGGAAAGGATGGTCTGGCGCATTCTTGGTCAAAAGACATCGCATACAAGTTAGCGGGCGCGTGCAGGGGGTGGGTTTCAGGCCTGCAGTCTACCGAATTGCGCAGTCGCTTGGCCTCTCCGGTTTCGTTTTGAACGACTCTCAGGGCGTTACCATCGAGTTGCAGGGACCCGCAAACGAACTCTCGAAGTTTCTCGACCGCCTGCAGAGAAAACCCGATAAACCACCGCTTTCGCGCATTGACTCGGCCACTGCGACCGAAATACCGATTGTTCCGGACGAGCGAGGGTTCGTTATCAAATCCAGTGAAGCGGCAGGCAATGCAACATCTCAGGTCACCGCAGATATCGCCATTTGCGGGCAATGCCTCGACGAAATGCGAGAGGACAATGACTTTCGCCATGCATATCCGTTCATCAACTGCACAAACTGCGGGCCGCGATACTCTATCGTGAAGACCATTCCGTACGATCGGCCCAATACGACGATGGCGCCTTTCGAGATGTGCGATCGCTGCGCTGAGCAGTACGAGGATGTCATGGACCGCCGATTCCACGCTCAGCCCGTTGCGTGCCCCGAGTGCGGTCCAACCGTGTGGCTGACCGACAATGAGGGACAGACGATTCGCCAACACGGCACTGAGAGCATCTCAGAGGCCGCGTGCATGCTCAAGGCGGGCAAAGTCGTTGCGATTAAGGGAGTCGGCGGGTTCCATCTGGCCGTCGACGCATTCAATGAACAGGCGGTACAAATTCTCCGACAGCGCAAGAGACGCGACCACAAGCCATTTGCGCTGATGGCGGCCTCACTGTCCACAATTCATAAATACGCGGACGTCAACAAAGAGGCGGAGACGCTGCTCAAAAGCCCGGAGAGTCCGATCGTTCTGTTGCCAAGAAAGAAAGGCACCGCCATTGCACCGTCCGTCGCACAAGGGGTTGGCACATTGGGTTTTATGCTGTGTTACGCTCCGCTGCATTATCTGCTCTTTGCCCAGGGCCTCGATGTTCTGGTAATGACCAGCGGCAACATCTCGGATGAACCGCTGATATGCAACAACGAGAAGGCTCTGGAGCGGCT
Source organism: uncultured Pirellulales bacterium (assembly GCA_964526785.1). Classification (GTDB taxonomy): domain Bacteria; phylum Planctomycetota; class Phycisphaerae; order Sedimentisphaerales; family Anaerobacaceae; genus CAZGMJ01. Next base: position 63,483 of record CAZGMJ010000029.1, on the reverse strand, counting down.
CGGGTCGATCGCGGATGCCTTTTTGATGCACAACCGCGAGATATACAGGCAGGTGGACGATTCGATCGTGCACATGGTGGGCGGCCGGCCTATCCCGCTTCGGCGGGCAAGAGGATATGTGCCCACGCCGATCCTGCTCGAAACGGCGGCCCCGCAGGAGATATTCGCGGCAGGCGCGGATATGAAGAACACGTTTTCGTTTATCAAGGGCAACCAGTTGATCTGCAGCGAGCACATCGGCGATCTCGAGGATGCGGAGGTCTTCCACCACTATGTCGGCTCAATTGAACATCTGCGCCGGCTGTTCGAGGTCGAGCCGGAAGTCGTCGCGTGCGATCTGCACCCCGGCTATTTCTCCGCGCGGCATGCGCGCTCGCTGAATAAGAAACGGCTTATCGAGGTGCAGCATCACTGGGCGCACATCGGCTGTGCATTATCTGAGAACCTCACCTCGGGACCGGTCATCGGCATTGTATGCGACGGAACCGGTTATGGCGTGGACGGAGCTGTGTGGGGATGCGAATGTCTCATCGCATCGCTGACGGATTTTGAACGGTTCGGCCACCTCGATTATTATCCACTAGCCGGTGGGAATCGGGCCAGCAAGGAGCCAATTCGACCTCTCCTGGCCTTGTTGAGCAAAGCATACGGAAGAGATTTTGCTCTGGAGAGTTTTCAGTGGTTATTGAGCGGGATTGAGCCCGATGTTGCGAAGCAACAGGTCATTCTGAACCAGATCGATAAAGAGGTTAACACAGTCAATACATCCAGTCTGGGCAGGGTATTCGATGCAGTCGCAGCGGCACTGGGAATGGGAGCGTACAACCATTTTGACGCACAGTTGCCCATGGCTTTGGAGGCAGCTATCAAAGAGAGTATAGAAGACCGGTACGACTTTGAACTGCTGCAGAACGCAGACGAGCGCGTAGTGTTTCGGTTGGACTCGATGATAAAGCAGTTGGCCAACGATATACGCGCAGCGGTCCAGCCGGGCATACTTTCGGCGAAGTTCCACAACACGCTGACGGCTGCGCTGTGTAAGATGGCGTTGAAAGCAAGAGAACACACGGGTTTGACCACCGTAGCACTGGGTGGAGGCGTGTTCTGCAATCGTTATCTTGCGAATCGCCTTATTCGCCTCTTGAAAGAAGATGGCTTTAACGTATTATTGAATCGTAATTTTCCGACGAACGATGGCGACGTCTCCGTCGGACAAGCTGCCATCGCAGCAGCAATTATCTCACAAGCATGAACGAACGCTACCTTGGCTTCCTGGTGGATATTATGTGTTTGGCAATACCGGCAAGAATAGTGGAACTCGAAGACGACAGAGCCGTCGTGGATGCGATGGGTAATCGCTTCAAGGCTAAGACGACGCTGCTGCCTGATGCGAAGATGGGAGATCTCGTCCTGGTGCATGCGGGCTTCGCGATTTCACTCATAGATGAAGAGGAGGCCAAAGAGACCTGGCAGCTTTTCGAACAGATTAACGAGTTCGAGCGAACCCGCAACCGTGTTTCGGGGTGAGTACGGAATTCGATGTTAGACAGAATTGAAAGAGCAAAAGCAGCGTGTAACGAGGCGTGTGAAGCGATTGGCCGCCAGATCAGCATAATGGAAGTCTGCGGCACACACACGGTGTCGATCTTTCGCCATGGCATCCGTTCCGTGTTGCCCGCCAATCTCAAACTGCTTTCGGGGCCGGGCTGTCCGGTGTGTGTGACGGATCAGGGCTATATTGACAGAGTGCTTGAACTGGCGGACCGCGATGACTGTCTGATCGCTACGTACGGCGACATGATGCGCGTGCCCGGAACGGAAGGTTCGCTTGAGAAAAAGCAAACCAAAGGAAATATCGAGGTCGTGCTGAGCAGTGAAGATGCACTGCAACTGGCAAAAGATCATCCGGACAAGATGGTTGTCTTTGTTGCGGTCGGCTTCGAGACGACGACACCCGCGACCGCGGTGGCGGTACAGGAAGCATCTGAGGAACCTCTGGACAACTTCTGCATCCTCTCGGGCCATAAGCTCGTTGTACCGGCTATGCGAACGCTGCTCTCGGGCAAGAACGATAAGATCGACGCGTTTCTATGCCCGGGCCACGTCAGCACGATCACGGGCTACGGCGCGTTTGCCGAGATCGTTGAGGATTTCGACCGGCCGTGTGTCGTTGTGGGCTTTGAACCTGTGCAGATCATGGAGGGCCTTGCGGATATATGCCGTCAGTTGCAGGCGGGCAGGTGCGAATTGAAGTCGCTCTATCGCGCGGTTGTAACAAGGCAAGGCAACCAGGCGGCACAGAAGATAATTAATGAATGCTTCGAGGCGACCGACGGATATTGGCGGGGGCTTGGCAAGATAGAAAAGAGTTCGCTGCGATTGAAAGACGAGTATAGCGAATTCGACGCGCTCAAGCGTTTCCAAATGGCCGACGCCCCGGCGGCGGACATCCCCGGTTGCCGGTGCGGCGAAGTGCTGTGCGGACTGATCGAGCCGCCCGCATGCAGCCTTTTTGCTGCAACCTGTACACTCCAGGATCCGGTCGGTACGTGCATGGTCAGTTCGGAGGGAACTTGTGCGGCGTGGTACAAATATGGTCGTAGGGAAGAACCGCACAAATGACTGAAAATTCGAACAACAAAGTCCTGCTTGCGCACGGGGGCGGAGGTCAGCTAACCGATCAGTTGATTCGCAGTCATATTCTGCCCAACCTCCAGAATGAAACGCTCAGTCGGCTTGGCGACTCTGCAGAAGTGGGTGTTAACGGCGAACATCTCTATTTCACGACTGACAGTTACGTGGTCAAGCCGCTGTTCTTCAACGGTGGCGACATAGGCAAGCTGGCCGTCTGTGGTACTATCAACGACCTTGCAGTGGCCGGAGCCAGGCCGCTGGCGCTTTCGCTGGCATTGATACTGGAAGATGGGCTCGACTTCGAGACGCTTGACCGGGTATTGGAGAGCGTTGGACGAACAGCACGCGAGAACAACATTGATATCGTCACGGGCGATACGAAAACCGTTGAATCGGGCTCCGCAGATGGAATATTCATCAATACTGCGGGCATCGGCGTTAAGCTGCCGGGCGCAGAACTCGGCGTCGAGAATATCACCGTCGGAGACAAAGTCATCATCAGCGGTACCATAGGCGACCATGGCCTGACAATAATCTCGCAACGAAAAGGTATGCGCTTCGAATCGGAACTGAGAAGCGATTGTGCGGCACTCGCCCCACTGACTTGCAGACTACTGGAAAGCGTCGACGGTATTCGGTTCCTCCGCGATCCGACCCGTGGCGGCCTGGCCGCAACACTGAACGAAATAGCAGTAGCCAGCGGCCTGAGCATCGAGCTGCATCAGGATGACATCCCGATCAACCCAACGGTGCACGCGGCAGCCGAAATGCTGGGCTTCGACCTGCTCAACATCGCCAACGAAGGCAAATTCGCAGCAGTTGTGACCGCCGAATGCGCCGGCAAATGCATCGAAATATGCAGGGAGCACCCGCTTGGAAGGGACGCGCGCGTGATCGGCACAGTTATTGAAGCGCAAGGCACGCCGCTGGTGGAAATGATTACGAGTATCGGGGGCCGCCGGATTGTGCAGATGCCGTATGGCCGCGAACTGCCGAGGATATGCTGATGCATGAGGCCGCTGTCGCACAAAGCCTGCTGTCTGCCATATCGCAGGAAGCAACGAAGCACAAGGCCAGACCTGTCAGCGCGAAGATAAGCTGCGGCAAGCTCTCGGCCGTAAACGACGAAGCGCTCAGCTTTGCATTTGAGTCCATAGCCCGCGAAACAGTGTGTGAGAAAATGGAATTGCACATCGAACACAAACCGATCCGCGGCAAGTGCAAAGCGTGTGGCGCCGAGTACAGTCTCGAAGTGGACGAAGTACGGTGCCCGGCTTGCGAAAGTGAAGACTTCGAGTTGTTGCCCGACGCACCGCTGCTGCTCGAACAGATAGAATTCGAAACACAAGAGTAGAATCATGAAGAAGAAAGTAAACATCGCCAGGAAAATACTCGGGGAAAACGACAGGTACGCCTTCGACAACATCATGCTCTTTCAGGAGAAGAAGGCCTTTTGCCTCAACATGATATCTTCGCCGGGCTCGGGCAAGACTACTATCCTCACACGCACCATCACGGATCTTCAGGGCCGACTCAAGCTGGGCGTCATCGAGGGAGACATACAGACCGATCTTGATGCAGAGAGAATCAGGGCTACAAAAGCACCTGCCATTCAGGTCAACACGCAGGGCGCTTGCCATCTGTCGGCCAAACAAGTACGCGAAGCACTCGACCAACTCCCGGTGGCGGACCTGGATTTGGTCTTTATCGAGAACGTGGGCAACCTCGTTTGCCCATCAGACTTCAATCTGGGAGAGAATGGGAAAGTTGTCGTCTTGTCAGTCACCGAAGGCGACGACAAACCCGCCAAATATCCAGGCATCTTCGCAAAGGCAAAGGCGTTATTGATAAACAAAATCGATCTGTTGCAGGCGGGACTCGTTGACTTCGATATCGAACGCGCCAAAGTCGATGCGCGCGTTCTCAACAAGGACATCCGGATATTCCCTGTATCGGCGCGGACAGGAGAAGGTTTCGATTTGTGGTGTGACTGGCTTGTGGGATGTGCAGGCCAGAGATAGTCTCGAGCGCAGTAGACAGACACGAATACCGCCCTATTTCTGCTCAGCATATAGATTCCGCCGGCGAATATATTGTTCCACTGCCGGATGTAACAACTCTTTAACCGGTTCCCCTTCCCTAAGCCGGCGGCGCACTTTCGTACTGCTAACCTCAATTAACGGCGTTGGAATGACGTTTTTACGCAGTTTTTCGACCCTTTCTCGCCCCCAGACGGCCTCATACTGGCGAAAATCGGGCGGATCATAACCCGCACGATACATAACGCTCACATTGCACGCATCCAGAAACTCCGTGATCCTGTACCAGTGCTGAAGATCACCCACACCATCGGCACCAACAAGCCAGTGCAATTGCGCCTGCTCGAATCGTCGCTGGAACACCTCAACGGTATGAAGACTGTAACTTGGCGCGGGCTTGCGCAACTCCCAGTCGGTCACATCAAACGACTCGTAGTCCCCAATCGCAAGACGGATCATCGCAAGTCGGTCCCCATCGCTTGCTCTGGGCATCGCGCCTTTCAAAGGTGAGCGCTTGGCGGGAATGAAGAATACTTGCCGAGCGTTCTTATAGTCACGCGCAAACCGCGCGACCTCCGTGTGGCCGATATGCACGGGATCAAACGTACCGCCGAATAGAATTACCTTGTCGTCACTCATAAGAATGTAACAGTCAAACTGTGAGATTTTCAGCAGATATAATACGATAGAAACTCCGTCCGCTCAAGGATACGCGTTGTATTTGTTCGCTTGTTTGACAAAAAGGCGCAGTTTCGCACTGATGGTGACATCAAATCGCTATGCAACAGCGAACATGCAGATTACTCGCGCACCTTCAGCTGCTTCAGTATCGCTGGCAACAAGTCTTCCCTGCCGAATTTCCGTGTTGTATCGCCGTTAAGACCGCCCCTAAAGCATTTGTAGCAACTGATAAAGAACGTGGCGTGAAATAGTCACCTGCACTGCCGCAACGGCTGAGCCGAAAGGTTGTCACAAGGCTTGCAATCGCTTCACCATTGCACAGTTGTGAAAATTTCTGTCAAGAATTCGTAAACTACTGGACGATAAGAAAATGTAAGATAATTTACGTGCTTTTCCTATAATTATATGGCACTGTTATCATACGTACGGTACGATTCGCAATTGTGGTGTGAGCTGAAAAGGCTTAACGGATTTTTATCAACCATATGGAGGTGATAAAATAATGGCAAAGAAGAAGACGAAGAAGAAAGCCAAGAAGAAGACCACAAAGAAGAAAGCAACGAAGAAGAAGGCCACAAAGAAGAAAGCCAAGAAGAAGACAAAGAAGAAAGCAGCGAAGAAGAAGGCCACAAAGAAGAAAGCCAAGAAGAAAAAGGCCACAAAGAAGAAAGCAACGAAGAAGAAGGCCAAGAAAAAGACCAAGAAGAAAAAGAAATAGTGGCCGAATCGATTGAACTTGCCATTCAGTCGCATGATAGTGGCAGGTTAAGGGGACGCCCGCGACCTTAGTCGATTGATTCAGGTGGTCCCACGGCAATATATGACGGAAGAACCCTTCGGGTTCTTCCGTCTTTTTTTGTCCGTCATCAGCCGACTCACGGAAGCCCGAGGGCACAGAAATGCCATTTCTTGCAATTCCGGCAGCAGTCTCTATACTGGCGGTTCGGAAATAGACGAATCAGGTATTGAGCAATGATTACAGTGAAAAGGTGTATATGGACCAGTTCAAGTATAAAGAAGCAAAACTGTTCGCCGAAGGGGTCGATGTTGAACGAATAGCGGCACAAGTCGGCACGCCCGCCTATGTCTACAGCAAGGCAACGTTCCTCGATCACCTGCATAAGATCCAGCAGGCGTACAAGGAACTGGATACGACCGTGTGTTATTCAGTGAAAGCCTGTGGAAATATCAATATTTTGCGATTTATGGCCGAGGAAGGTTCAGGATTCGACATCGTCAGCGGCGGAGAACTGTATCGTATCCAGCAGGCTGGCGGTGATATGTCGAAAGTAGTATATGCGGGCGTTGGCAAGACGGATACCGAGATTGTCGAAGCAATAAAGGCCGAGATCGCGTATTTCAATATTGAATCGGAAGCAGAGCTTGAGAATCTCATTCGACTCACGCGACAGACATCGTCATCCGGCAAGAAGCGGCCCAGCGCGGCGCTGCGTGTCAATCCCGATGTGGACTACAAAACACACGCTTTCACGGCGACGGGACAGAAGGAAACCAAATTCGGCGTCGATATCGAGCGAGCCGTGAGAGTCTTCTCCGAATATGGGAAGAACGAAGCCGTAGATCTCTGTGCAATTCACGTACATCTGGGAAGCGGCGGCAAGACGATTGATCCATTTGTGACAGCAGTCAAGAAGATACTCCCCTTGGTCGACCGACTCCGCAATGAAGGCCATACGGTCGAGGCGCTGGATCTGGGAGGAGGTTATGGAGCGGACTACGAGTCGGACAGCGTCCCTTCCGCAACAGAGTATGCGGGCGGCATCGTCCCGCTTCTGAAGGATAAGAATCTCAAGCTGATACTCGAGCCGGGCAAAAGCATCTGTGCGAATGCAGGGATCCTGTTGACCCGCGCCATCTATACCAAGCAGGGTGGAGCAAAGAAGTTCATCATCGTCGATGCGGCAATGAACGATTTGATCCGCCCGTCGTTGTATGACGCATTTCATTTCATCTGGCCTGCACGCGTTGCTGACGAGCTTGTGCCCCCCTCCCGCACCGAAGATCTTGCGCTGGAGGGAACCGAACCGGTTGATGTGGTCGGCCCGATCTGCGAAGGCGCCGATTTCCTTGCCAAGGACAGAGCGTTGCCTCCCGTTGAACGCGGCGATTTGCTGTCGGTATTCACTGCCGGCGCATATGGCTTCACGATGGCAAGCAACTACAATGCCAGGCCCCGCACACCGGAGGTTCTGGTCGACGGCGATAAGTTTTCCGTCATACGAAAGCGCGAAACGTATGAGGATTTGGTGGCCCTGGAGAAGTAGCCTCTCCGCAACCGGTCAGTTCGCGGGAACAAAGCGCTTTAGAGGTTCCGTTCCACGAAGCTGGTATCTACCTTGTTCTTAATGAACAGATTGTGCGCCAGGATGTCGAGGCTGGCGGGAATAGTTGTCTTGACCGGTTCGATGATAAACTCCTTTAACGCCCTCCTCATTGTGGAGATGGCTTCGGCTCGCGTGTCCTGGTGCACGATAAGCTTGGCGATCATCGAGTCGTAATGGGGCGAAACGGTCCAGCCCTGGTGCACGTGGGTGTCGATGCGAATGCCGAACCCGCCCGGAGCGACATAGCGCTCTATTACCCCCGGACACGGCGTAAAGTTGTTGGCCGGATCTTCCGCATTGATGCGACATTCAATGGCCACGCCTCGATGTCTGATTTCTTCTTGCTTGAGGTTCATCGGTTCGCCTGAGGCCACCTTCAACTGGAGCTTGATCAAGTCGTGCCCTGTAACCATTTCCGTCACAGGGTGCTCGACCTGAATTCGCGTATTCGCTTCGATGAAGAAGAACCGGCGGTCCTTGTCCAGCAGGAATTCCACGGTTCCGGCATTAACGTACCCCGCCTCCCGCACAATCTTGAGAGCGGCGTTACAAACTTCTTCCCGGGCTTCTTCATCCAGAACCGGACACGGCGACTCCTCGATCATCTTCTGGTGCCTGCGTTGAATGGAGCAATCCCTCTCATAGAAATGCAGGGCGGTACCATCGTTATCCACCATTACCTGCACTTCCACATGTCTTGGCTCGACGATGAACTTCTCCAGATAGACGCTTCCGTCGCCGAAAGCCGCCTCGGCCTCATTACTGGCGGCACCTAATGCCGCCCGCAGGCTGATTTCGTTGTGCACGACCCGCATCCCGCGCCCTCCACCGCCGGCCGCAGCTTTGATAATAACCGGATACCCGATCTTGTTGGCAAGTTCTATCGCTTCGGATTCCTTTTCGATTGCCCCGTCCGAACCCGGCACTACCGGCGCCCCGGCTTTGGCCGCGAGTTTCCGAGCCTCCACCTTGTCGCCCAGCAACTGCATTGCTTCAACGGGCGGACCGATGAAAGCGATGCCGCAATCGGCGCAGATACGAGCAAATCCAATGTTCTCGGCTAGAAATCCATATCCCGGGTGGATCGCTTCAACGTCCGCGACCTCCGCGGCGCTGATAATTCGCGGGATGTTCAGATAGCTGTCCGCCGAGTTGGCCGCACCAATGCATATCGCTTCATCCGCCAGTTCCAGGTAAGGGGCGCATTTGTCGGCTTCGGAGTATACTGCAACGGCCTCCACACCCAGCTCGTGGCAAGCGCGTATGATGCGTAATGCTATTTCACCACGATTGGCAATCAAGATTCTTGAAAACATGGTCTCTGTCCACACTCAAGCTGGGGTTCAATTTGAAAGACGTTCGAGCAGCAGTTCAGGTCTTAGTCGGGTCGGACTCTAAAGAGTGGTTGGCCGAACTCCACAGCCTCACCGTTCTTCGCGAGCACATGGACAACGGTTCCGCTGACCTCGGCCTTGATCTCGTTCATCACCTTCATCGCTTCGATAATGCAAACAACAGCCCCGGCGTCGATATGGGTCCCTGCTTCCACATAAGGCTCCGAATCCGGACTGGGAGCTTCATAGAACGTGCCCACCATAGGAGACTTAACCTCCTCCAGACCCTGTTCTCCCTCGCCTGCCGGCGCCACGCCTCCACTCGGAGGCGCCGGTTGGGCAATCCCGGGGGAGACGCCGGGCGCGCCGGGCGTCGGCGCTAGGAACGGAACAGCCGCAATACTACCCGGACTTTCCGCAGCCTGAGCCCGTTTGAGAAAGATCTTGTCCTCATCGTGGCGTATTTCGACCTCGACGAGATCATTCTCCCGCATAATCTTTATCAACTCTTTGATCTTATCCAGATCGGCGTCCTTTGACGGCATATCTGCATCCTTTCTCGAAGGCTCTGCGATGAAACAGGCGACGGCCGTTCCTGCACAGTACGGCCTATCACATCATTCAGAGCCATACAAGTATAGCTGCATCACGGCTTCTTGCAAGGCATAACTGCCTTACGATCCATCCGCAGAAGGTTTTCGCATTGCACTGCCTTTATATCGGTAAACCCCGCACCGAATATAAAGGTTCCTGAAAACCGCGATATGCCTGTCAGCAGGGTCCTTCTTGCGACTTCTGGCCGCCAGGCAGGTGATTTATGCTGCGTTTGCGAGCAATTTGCCCATCCTTACGTCCTATATCACAAAAATGTACCGGACGCCTTACGAAGATGCAATCGCTGCAGGACGACTGATGAGCGAGCCGCAACCGGAAATGACCAATGCCCCATCATACTCAGCAGACTTTGCCTCAGATGCATGTGGATTCGGTCTCCGCGCCGCTAGAACCCCAATCGGCTGTGCGCCTCTGTCGTCTTGAGCCCGCTGTTGCCCCCAAACATCTCCACCGCGCGATCCATAGCCGCCCTGCCCTGCTCCAACTCCTCAAGCGAAACAAGCACACTCCATAGATTGTAATGTGCGTATAGATCGTCCGGAGCCTCGGCAATCGCCCGTCTCGCCGCCTCCAGCGCTTGCGAGCCCGCCCCTTTGTGTCTTCTGACCTGAGACAGCAAAACCCAACCATTGGCGGAGTTAGGATCATGCTCCAACATGGTCTCCGCGGCCCTCATAGCACCGGCCCGGTTGTCCTCCGCCAGGCACTGCAAGCCCGAATTCAGAAGATGCTCTTCGATTGCTCGCTTGGCGGTACACAGGGCAGGGTATCTCGGATCGATTTGTAATCCATTCATGCAGTGCATCAGGCTCTGGCCGTATGTCTCGGCTGTCTGCGAAAGTTGAACGCATCTGGCTACCCGCCGGACACGCTGCAATCCCGCCATTACATCATCCCTTTCTGCCTCCGCCAGGCCCCTCCAGTCAAGATGTTGCCAGATGGATTCCGACTGCACTGTCTCAAAGAAGTTCCGCATAATCCCTCGGCCTGCAGGGTCGTGGACCGTGCAGAACTCTACGAAAGGACGATCGTCCGTATTGCGGCGAAAGCCCTGAAAACTTCGCGCAATATCCCGCTCATCTGCAATGTAGCAACTAAGAACATCCGCCACACTTGAGACATTTACGTTCGCCAGACTCTTGCCCACTTCCGCCTTCCGCATCTGTTGCATTATGTGGCGAACACGGAACATCTGAGGCTCCTGGGATCCGACGACCATGAAGAACGGAGCGGGCTCAGGCGTCATATACCAAAGCGTCACGTGCGGAAAGACCTCCATCATCGTTCCCAGTACGCTGTTGATTACCGGCTCGCTTTCCGTGGAATACGTATCAATCCACGACATGAACATCCCGCCGCCGCTCAGACGCCTGCGCGCGCACTGAAAGTAATCCCGTGTGAAGAGCGACCCGTTCTCAGCAAAACGACTCATGCCCGTGCAATCACTGATAATCGCATCGTAGGACCGCTCCGTCAGATGCAGGTAGTTGCGCGCGTCCATGTAGATCATATTCACGTTCGGGTGCAGTACGCCTCCACTATGGAATTCCGGGAAGTACCTCAGCGCACAAGCGACAACTTCCGGGGCAATTTCGACGCAATCGACCTCTTCAATCTCGTGCATAGCAAGGCATGTAGTGCTCTCCCCTGACCCGAACCCCACGGACAGAGTTCGACGCGTGCGCGGATTCAGCAGCGCGGGAAAATGCCCCAGCATCTTCTGGTCGCCTCGGAAACCGGGTGATGTGCCGGCAACAATGCATCCGGAAGTATAGAGGTATCGCGATCTGTACTCAGAGTCTTCGTGCACCGATACGGTGGTGTTGATCCCTTCTTCCATCGCAACGATCTCATGACCAAAGACCCGGCCGGACAAGGCAACCGTCCGCAGGAAGAGGTCTTGAGGAATGTACGTAGTCGCAACCGAAATGGACAACGCACAAATCGGAAGCGCTAATCGCACAAACCACCGGCAAAGGGTCGGTTGCATAAACCTGAGCCACATCAATGCTGCAAGCCACAGTGCCGCCAATCCCATAAGAACAACCGACTGCTGCAATCCCATCAGGGGAATGAGAACAAAGCCCGTAAGCACGCCGCCCAGAACCGCTCCGAAGGTGTTCAGCGCGTAAGCCCATCCCGTAGATGCGCCTACAGAGCCACGTCGATTGACCCAGGCTTGCAGCATCAGGGGAAAGCCGATGCCCATAAGGACCGATGGCCCGAGAAACAGTACCGCACATTCGATAAGTGGCTTGCTCATACGCAGAGGCAACAGCCCCGCCAGAAAGGCCATCTCCGGCTGAGTGGAAATGGCGGGTAACAGATGGAAGTTGCATATAGTCAGCCAGGGCAGGTAGCAGACGCCAAATACGCCGAGTGAGAAGAGCACCACACTATACGCCAGCGCCGGTCTTCGTACGTTCTTGATCAATCGACTTGCGATCGCTGTGCCTGTCACATTACCCAGCAGGTACACGGTCAGCACAGCACTGAACACATACGTATAATTCCCGATTGAGTGAACGATGCTTCGCATCCATAGCAGTTCGTACCCGATGCAGACAAAACCGCTCAGGAAGAAACCACATGCCAACAGTGCCAGACCATCCGGCTGTCGCCGAAACGAATGGCCGTGGCTCGCTTCACCCGAACTGGTAATCGACACGAATTCAAAACGCCGGTGCAGGATGTACCCCCCAAATGCCACGCCCACATTCAAGACAGCAGAAACACGCAGAGTCCACGTAACTCCGATTACGCGGATCAAAACGAAACCCGCAAGAAGCACTCCTGTAGCTGCACCAAGCATGTTGACTGCATAAAGTCTGCCCACCAGAGGTACGCTTCGCCGTTCGAGCGACGACGTAAACATGGCCAGTAGCGGCAACGTCATACCCATTAGCACTGTGGGAACCAGCAGAATCACACCCGATATCATTGATTGGCAGAGAATCAACACGCCTTCGCCAGGACGTATGCTTCTCCATATCCAAACATACAGACTGTCGGCAAATCGAAGTGCTGCAGGAGAACAAAGCACGCACAGGGCTATCAGCAGCTCGATCAGTGCGTACGCTCGAAGCGGCCTTTTGAATCGCCTGCATCTCCTCGCCATGATGGCCGCTCCCAGCGCAAGGCCCCCCATGAAGACCGACACGACAATGCTGGAGGCGTATACGGTGTTGCCGATGATCAGTTTCAGCAGACGCAGCCAAACCACTTCATCCATCAACGAACAGATGCCCGACGCAAAATATACGATCATCAATATCGAAAGTAGAAAGAGCCGCTTTTGGCCCGCTTCTTCTTGCCCATACGTCGCCATGATGAGGTCCTTTCTGCGTATGTGTTGACAGACATCAGGCGACATCATCGCCGCGTAAGTATGACGCTGCGCGCAGGACAATTACGCAGGAAAGGAGCCGTAGTTGCCGGCTGAATGCTCCAGAGAGATATGAAGAAAAGTGATTATGACAAAATACGGTACAGGATATAAATGGCGTATCGAGCGGATTCAGCAGAACTCAGCGGCATCGTCATCTCGCATTCGGCAATGGCGTCACTCCCAATTCCACAACCAGTACCAGTTCGCAAACCGACGACCGATATCCCGCAGGCGGACCTTAATGCATCAACGCAGAGCAAACGCGGCCGTCAGTTCTACAACGATACGCCCGCCTGCTGCTTTGCACAATTCTACGGTACCGCTCTGCAATGTTTCTGTCAAGGAAAATATGGAAATCGAACCCATTGAAAACGCCTCAACAACATCAGAACCGCACCGGAAGAACACCGAATCCGACATTGCGGCATTCCTCACAGGCAAAATTCCTTGAAGGCGCGTTCCCCTGCCGATATGCTCTTCATTAACCGTGCCGGATGTTCGCAGTGGGCACCATAGGCCATGCGTTACTATTTGTTCTGCGAATCACGCGAAAGAACAGAAGGACGCGGGAGGTCGCGCATGCAGGGTCTGAGGAATTGCGTCCGCACGATTAGAAAGAACATTTGGATAGTCCTCCACAAGGCCGTCCATACAGCAAATAGCAAGGAAGCTATACAGTATGACCAACGAAGAATTTCTCCAGTTGTTGGCCGACCGTGTCCTCATAGCCGACGGCGCAATGGGCACGATGCTCTATCAGCGCGGCGTCTTTCTGAACAGTTGTTACGACGAACTGTGCCTGACCAACAGCAAAATCGTTCGCGGCATCCATGAGAGCTACATACAGGCCGGTGCGGATTTCATCGAAACCAATACGTTCGGTGCCAATAGACTCAAGCTGGGCAAGTTTGGTCTGGCGGACGCGGTCGAGCAGATCAATCACGCCGCGGTCAAGATTGCACGCCAGGCGGCTGGTCGCCAGGCCCTGGTCGCGGGCGCTATCGGCCCCCTCGGCCGACAGGTCACCGCGCACGGCGGCTTGACAAACCAGCAGGCCGCTCGGGCTTTCGAAGATCAGGCCAAAGCATTGGCAAGAGGCGGTGTGGACTTTCTGATTCTCGAGACGTTCTCGCAAACAGATGAACTGCTGATTGCCGTTGAGGCGGCGCACAAAGCTACAAATCTGCCTATCGTTGCACAATTGACGGTAAACGACCTCAGCGAGACAATCTACGGCGAGAAAGTCGATCGAGCAATAGCGCGACTGGCCTCGCTGCCCGGCGCTACGGCCGTCGGACTCAATTGTTCGGTCGGGCCTTCCGACATGCTTACAAGTCTCGAGCATATCCGCAACGTCACCGAAAAGCCGTTTTCGGTCCAGCCGAACGCGGGCCTGCCCAGACAGATTGAGGGCAGAACACTGTACATGTGCACGCCCGAATACATGGCCGAGTATGCCAAGCGTTTCTTCGAGAAAGGTGCACGAATAATCGGCGGTTGCTGCGGTACCACTCCCGAACATATTGCAGAGATCGCCCGAGCCGTGCGTGCGATGGACAAAGCCGCAACGAAGAAACCCGCCGTCGGGATCGCCGTTGCCAAACCCGAACGGCCCGAAGCAAAGCAACAGACCCCGCTCGGTGAGAAGTCGAAACTCGGCGCCGCTCTTGCCGCGGGACGGAAAGTCACAGCCATCGAGCTTACTCCCCCCCGGGGCGTGGACGTCAGTTCGATCCTGGACAAAGCCAGGCGATGCGCCGAGTTCGGAATCGATGCGATCAACATTCCCGATGGCCCGCGGGCAAGTTCGCGTCTGTCCCCTCTCGTTACGGCGGTTCAGATTCAACACAACGCAGAGATCGAAACGATCCTGCATTTCTGCTGCCGGGACAGAAACCTCATCGGCATGCAGTCGGACATTCTGGGCGCTTTCGCCATAGGTATTCATAACATGCTCGTCATCACGGGCGATCCGCCCAAACTTGGTGATTATCCCCATGCAACGGGCGTTTTCGACATGGATTCGATAGCACTGACGAACGTCATCCGCGATCTGAACCAGGGCATCGACATTGGAGGCAACGAATTCTCACCCCCGATAAGCCTTACCCTTGGTGTCGGCGCCAATCCGGTCGCTGTAGATTTCGACAGGGAGATCGAACGATTCCGACAGAAGGTCGAAGCCGGCGCCGAATATGCCATTACGCAGCCCGTTTTCGATCCGGCCATGCTGTTTCGATTTCTCGATGCGACCGAGCCTTTCGCCATACCCGTGATCGCCGGGATATGGCCGTTTACGAGCTTCAAAAACGCAGAATTCATGGCCAATGAAGTGCCGGGCGTAGTGGTCCCAGAGCAGGTGCTTGAACGCATGGCCACGGCCCAAACGCGCGAGCAGGGGCGGGCTCTGGGCATCCAAATCGCTCAGGAAATGGTCGATATGGTCGCCGACCGCGTAGCCGGCTTTGCAGTCAGTGCGCCATTCGGCAACGTTGATACCGCCCTGTCCGTCCTCGGCAAACTCGAGGCAAAAAGTGTCTGAACGGCGCATACCAGCAAATGTCAATTGCATAAGCTGCACAGACCGGGTGCCTGCGCGGTTTTTGTAGATAGCGTCAAATAGAAACGATAATCTGATTTAGAGAAATTGCGGGAATACTCAATGCAAGAATCAAGCTGTGCCACACAATTGCAGGTTGAACTGATCGCGATTACACCCGACGCCGAGAATGTCATCGAACAGGCGGGACGAACCTGCTATTTGAGTTTTGACAAGATAGGTGCAGACTCGCAAAAGGATTTCATCGCACGCCTGATCAAGTTGGGGCATGAATCGCCCCTCGAACATGCCTACGCAACATTTCGGATCCGCAACTGCTCTCGTGCTATGACGCATCAACTGGTCCGCCACCGACTGCTCGCTATCTCTCAGCAATCGCAGCGATATGTCAGCGAAGACAGCTTTTCGTATGTTGTCCCCCCGGGCGTACCGGCTGAACACGAAGATGATTTTCATGCCGATATGCAAACGATCCAGGCTATGTACAGGAAATGGCGTCAGCGGGGTCTGCGAAAAGAAGACGCACGCTTCGTTCTGCCGAACGCCTGCACAAGCGAAATCGTCGTCTCCGCGAATTTCCGCGAATGGCGGCATATCTTCCGAATGCGAATCTGTCCCAAGGCACAATGGGAAATACAGCAGGCGTGCCGAATGATGCTGAACGAATTAAAGCAACACGCGGCCGGCTGCTTCAGCGATATCGCACCTTCAGAGGATCAATAGAAAAAGCAGTGCAGGCGCGATCGATCAACGTGATTGCTCGATTAGTGAACCTCCAGGCCGACTGCTGTAATGTCGTCCACTTCCGGCGAATCCACCTCAACGTTGTTTGCGAATACCTTCAGTTTGTCGATGATCTTGCCAATGGGGGCGTCCTGCAAATCGAGAAAACTGTCGGCGAAGTGAAATACGCTGTGATCATCGTAACCGCCGATGAATCGCTCGGCGCCGTCGGAGTAAATCAGCAGCTTATCGCCCGGCTGGAGCTGAACGACGGCCTGCAGGAACTCCGCCTGCTCGAAGATCCCCAGAAGAGGCCCGCGAACCTCAAGTTGTCTGGGCTCTTCGCCGGCTCGCATCAGAATCGGATACGGATGTCCGGCCCTCGAGTAGGTTAGTTCGAGCGTCTGTGTATCGAGCAGGCAATAGCAGCATGTGGCAAATTGATAACCCGACAGCTTCTGCGCAGCCATCCGAACGTTCAGATGCTGCATAACCTCGGCCGGCGAGAAGATGGTGTAGTCGTGCCCGACCGTCTCGCGCATCACCAGAGCCTGCTTGAGAAAGATGGTCAGCAGCGCCGCCGGCATACCATGACCGACCACGTCGGCCAGATAGAAACCGACATGCTCTTCGTCTATGCGATCGATCGTGTATATGTCGCCCGAAACCCACTCAGCCGGAACATACGCGCTCGCCCATTCAATTGTATCGGTGCTCGGCAGCCGGGTCGGCAGAAAGTCCTGCTGCACCCGCCCTGCAAGCTGCAACTGTTCGGCCAGACTCTCGATCAGACTCTGCGTCATCTTGAGTTGTTCGGCCAGCTTGTTCTTATACACCCGCGAATGACCGATCGAGCGAGCGGGTTTGATCGCCATGCCCGAGGCTCGCTTGCGACACGCCAAATTCACGCTGATCTGCACCCACAGATCATCGATGGAGACCGCCTCTGTCGTGCCCGACATGGAAAAACTGCTCTTGGGCGGAGAGATAGAGAAACTCTTGACCGGCATGTTCACTCGGCTGGTCAGGAAGATCACACCGATGTTCTCCAATTCAAGCGACTCAACTACTCGTCCCAGTTGCTCGGTTTGTTCAGCCTCCATGTCCTGGCCGTCGATAATCACGGTCCCGATCAAGTCTCTCTCCTGCCGTATTCGCGAGTACTCGTCTACTGGCAAGACTACATACGACAGCCCCTTCTGCTTCAGCAGACGCCTGACTTCATACGGTATCTGCCCTGAATTCGTCAGGTACAGTACGTCCGTAAAGGCTGTCAGCAGTCGTTTTCGGCTCGCCTGTTTCCACTTGTCCATGCGAAAAAGCTTCCTTCTATGCGTTTATCGGGCCAACCACTACGCGGTTTCCCTTGTACCGTATATGATCTATTCGACCTGTTGCGAGGGGCACTTTTCCAAATGGGCAGTCTTTTTCCGCGCTTTTTGTAGATATTCTCTTCTGCCGTGCAGGTGGATGCTGAAAATGGGGGGTTATGCTTATCCGGCAAAGATGGCCGAGCCGATTCGAAGGATCGTCGCACCCTCTTCGACCGCAATCTCGTAATCGGAACTCATTCCCATGCTCAGTTCCGTGAACTGCGGTCCCACAATTCGCTCGCCGCGCATTTCCATGAAAATCTCCCGCGCACGAACAAAACATGCCCGAACGACGTCCTTCCTGTGCGTCAGTGGGGCCATCGTCATCAGGCCGCACACTTCCAGATGGGGCAGGGTCTCAATCTGCTCGGCCAAGTGCGTAACAGCACCTACAGGAACACCGTACTTCTGGGGCTCTTTCGAAACGTTGACCTGCAGGAGCACTCTGGGCCGCAACCCGAGTTTGCCTCCGGCGGTGTTCAATTCTTCCGCGAGCCGCAGAGTATCCACTGAATGAATCAGAGACGCAATTGGCAGCACCTGCCGCACTTTGTTGCGCTGCAAGTGCCCGATCATGTGCCAGTTGACACTGCGCATCGGTTCAGCATCCGGACCGCCCGACTCGGCCTGCTGCTCCACCTGACCGGCCACCTTCTTCAGTTGCTGAACGCGATTCTCCCCAAGGTCGCGGAAACCCAATCCAATGACTTCACGAATCTCCTCGAAACCAACGGATTTTGTGACAATGACCAGTTTGACTTCGGATTGGTCCCTGCCCGCACGGTCGCAAGCAGAACTGATGTTGCTCTGGACTTGCTCTATTCTCTCGGCGATTTTTGACATAACTGATTCGAGGATAAGATCACCAATTACACATGATCCAGGATCGGATGCGCGTAGCATATCACCAAACCACGCGTCTTGCCAAGGCAAAAAAACTTCCGCCCGGCAGTAGACATCAAACACCTCGACATCCCCGGTCAAAAGCAGATACCGCAGATACTCGCGCACCCTGCGGCCGTATGCTCGTAATCGTACCCGGACTGCATACGATTACAGGCACCGTGGTCCATAATCGCAGTCGCGCCCCACGACAATCTGCAGGGCCAGGAGTAACGGCGCACAGGAGAAAAGTAAGAAAAATGCCATTTTTCGCTTGCATTTTAGCCGCTAAAGGCGTATTATTAGGATGTTAAGAATGTTTGGGGTTGGCAATTATGCCCCTGAGAGGTATTGTTCTTTTTGAACCATTGTGCGGCGGTTTTTTTTCGTTTCGATCGCGTGGTGGTAATATGTTTGCGTATTTTGCGCTGCTTTGTGCAGCCTCATGAACCTCGGCGAGGCAGCGTGGAACACCGGTCTCCCCCCCAGCCGGTTCCACCACCTCGCCTCTCATATGCGCAAAAACGCCCCTGAAAAGCGAACAGGAAGCACCTGCCTGCACCCTGTATGCTTTATCGACCGCGTACCTGTACCAGTACTTTCCGATTCCGCGGACCATCGAACTCACAGAAAAAGATCCCCTGCCATGTGCCAAGGCATAGTGAACCGTTCGCAATCATCACATCTCTGCTGCATCCGATCAGCGAACTCTTGCAGTGCGAATCGCTATTGCCTTCCACATGCCGGTAGCCCGATCGATTGTGCGGAATCAGTTCATTCAGGGTCAGCAGAATATCGTGCACGACCGAGCGGTCCGCGTTCTCGTTGATCGTAATGGCCGCCGTGGTGTGCGGACAATAGACTGTTGCGATACCGTCCGAGATTCCCGACTCCTTCACGGCCGAACCCACCTGTTGCGTAATGTCGACCATCTCATTGCGGTCGCGCGTGCTTACTCGAAAATCCATCTGAACAACTTCCATTGGTTTGCCCTCTCACATTTGTTCAACAACTGAGATGCCCAGAAGTTCGCTAAGTCCGTGCCGGATCGTATTGGCCGTCAGGTCGCACAGCAGCAGCCGCGTCGGACGCTTGTCCGATGCCGCGTCCAGAACCGGACAATTCGTATAAAACGCGCTGAACTTCTGAGCCAGTTCGTACAGGTAATTCGTCAGATAATTCGGACGATAATCGCCGGCGGCTTCTTTCACCGCCTCGCCGTACCGAATCAAATGCTTGGCAAGGGCCTGTTCGCTCTCGTCCGTCAGATTAGGAGCTTCCATCTGCGACAATTCGGATGCGATGTCTACCCCCCTGCTTTCAGCCTTGCGCTCGATCGACCGGATCCGTGCGTAGGCGTACTGCATATACGGAGCCGTGTTACCCTCCATGGCGAGCATCTTGTCGAAGCTGAAAATATAGTCGCTCGTACGATTGTTCGAGTAATCCGCATATTTGACAGCACCGATGCCTACCGCCTTTGCGATTTCTTCCTTCTTCTCGGCGGGCAAATCCGGATTCTTCTGCTCGACGACCGTCTTGGCCCGCTCGATCGCCTCGTCGAGCAATTCCCGCAGCTTGACATTCTCTCCCGAGCGGGTCTTCAGGGGCGTCCCGTCCTCGCCCAGAATGCTGCCGAACATCACATGCGTCAATTCCACATCCTCATCAACCCATCCGGCCATGCGCGCAACCTTGAAAAGCATCTCGAAATGCATCTTCTGTCTTGAGTCGGTCACGTACACAATCGCATCGGCATGCAGTTCGTGCATGCGATAACGCAACGCCGCAAGATCCGTCGTCGCATACAAATACGCCCCGTCGGACTTCTGGATAATAAAAGGCAAAGGCTCGCCCTGCTTGTTCTTGAATCCCTCAGGAAAAACGCAAACCGCCCCCTCGGATTCCACCGCCAGGCCCTGCTCCTGCAAAGCCGCCACGACGGAAGGCAGCATGTCATTATAGAAGCTCTCCCCACACACATGCTCCCTCTGTAACGTGACGCCCAACTTGCGATAGATCTCATCACAGTGGTCCAACGTGATCTCTCTCGCATCGTTCCAAGCATCAAACTCCTGCTTGTTGCGTTCGTCCTCTTTCTTCTGCAACATCGTGGTAACATGGCGAGAAAGACTCTCGTAGGGGATTATGCCTGCCTGGAGAGTCGGTATCGTGAGCCCCATCCCGAGAACCGAATCTTCCAAGATGTTGACATATTGGTAAGATAGGAGGAGCTGCTGCCAAGAATCCGCCATCTCGGATCGGTCCAAGCTGTCAAGGAAGGGACCGAAGATCTTCTTGCCATCCCCGATCTCATCTTTCGAATCGTCACGCCAGTCCTTTTCGTGGCGATCACGTATACGGCTACACAATTCTCTCCTTCGATTCTCATCATCCTTACATGATCGCAGCTCTTGGAGTTCTGCCATATAGTAGGGTGGCTTGTCATGTCTCCTCGCCATGCAGACATGCCAAAGGCCAAGGATGACCACCCCGAACTGTGTCCCCCAGTCCCCGATGTGGTTCTGCCGGACGACCTTGTGCCCGAGAAACTCCAGGACTCGACAGATGCAGTCGCCGATGATGGTGCTGCGCAAATGCCCTACGTGCATCTGCTTGGCGATATTGGGGCTGGAGAAATCCACGACGTACGTTTGGGGCTGCCCGGCTTTCTTCACAGCGAGGGCCTCCGGGTCTCCGGCGATCTCCATCATGGCCGCGGCCATGAATTCCGGCTTGAGCCGCAGATTGATAAAACCCGGCCCGGCGACCTCGGGCGGCCGGCAGATATCCGACACATCCAGCTTCGCGACAACCTCTTCGGCCAGCTTGCGCGGGTTGGTCTTGAGCTGCTTGGCCAGGCCCATCACGCCGTTGGCCTGATAATCGCCGAACTTCGAATCGGTCGACGGCCGGACAATGGCGGGACAATCCTCGTGCCCCGTCATGACAGCCATGGCCTGCGATATGCGTTCTTCCAGTACGTCAACGACGGATTTCATTCAAACAAGTTCCTCCATTACACGAACCTACAATGGATATTCGTTGGTGCGCGCGACAGCGATCCAACTGCAACCTGCCGCCTCTGCTCAACTTTCGACCGTTGGAATCGGCAGCCTTTCGGCGTCGCCCCAGAGCAATTCCAGATCGTAGTACTCACGGTACTCTCTATCGAAAATGTGCACCACGACATCCACGAAGTCGAGCAGGATCCAGCGTGCCTGGTCGTAGCCCGCCCGGCCGAACCGCTGCTGGCCCATTTCACGTCCAGTCTGCGATATCTCATCGGCAACCGTGCGCATCTGCCGGTCGCTCGTCCCCGTGCAGATAACGAAAAAATCCGTCGCCGGCGACTTGCCGCGCAAATCCAGTACCGCCACTGCGTCACACCGGCGCTCCAGAGCCACGCGACCGGCCGCCACTGCGAACTCCCTCGCCGTGCCATTGTCTTGTTGTTGCGCCAAAATACATTCCTCAAAGTGAATAAAAACGGGGCAGCCACTCCGGCCGCCCCGATAGACTAACTCAATTATGAAATCGCATCAACCGCTGGGCTGACGCAACCAGACATTAGTTGCCTCCCAGATGAAGCCACTCGCTGATCTGGGGCGAGAACTTGACCACAATCCCCGAGAACACAACGCTGACCATCGTCATCAGTTTGATCAGGATGTTCAGGCTCGGTCCGGAAGTATCCTTGAACGGATCACCAACGGTGTCGCCCACGACGCTGGCTTTATGAGCTTCGCTGCCCTTGCCGCCGTGCGCGCCCTTCTCGATATACTTCTTGGCGTTGTCCCAGGCGCCGCCCGCGTTGTTGAGCGTAATCGCCAGCACGAAGCCGCAGGTCAGCCCCCCGGCCAGCAACCCCATCACACCCGAAACACCGAGCAGCAACCCCGTAACCACGGGCACGACAATCGCCAGCAGCGAAGGCAGAATCATCTCCTTCTGCGCACCCTTGGTAGAGATGGCCACGCATCTGGCGTAGTCCGGCTTGGATTCGCCTTCCATAATGCCTGCGATCTCCTTGAACTGCCGGCGAACCTCGTTCACCATGGCGCCTGCCGCGCGTCCAACCGCCTTCATGGTCATCGCACAGAACACAAACGCCATCATGCCGCCGATGAACAGGCCGCAGATGAGCTTCGGGTTCATAATAGTCAGACTGTACGCCTCGACGAAATGCAGGATCCCGGCGCTCTTGGCGTTAATCGCACCTTCGATTCCGTCCTTGGCCGCAAAAACTACCCCGCCGACTTCATAGATACCGTTTTCGCTCTCAGCCGCCAGACGTGCGATCCAGATGCGGACCTCTTCGATATAAGCGGCCAGCAGCGCCATCGCGGTCAGAGCCGCCGAGCCAATCGCAAAACCCTTACCGGTCGCAGCCGTGGTATTACCAAGAGCATCCAGAGCATCTGTTCGCGCACGAACCTCCGGCGGAAGACCCGCCATCTCCGCGTTGCCGCCCGCGTTATCCGCAATCGGTCCGTAGGCATCGGTCGCCAGCGTAATGCCCAGCGTGGCCAGCATACCAACAGCCGCAAAACCAATGCCATACAGCCCCATTGAAAGATGCGTAAAGCCGCCCGCAAAGCCAAAGGCGCACAGAATACCAAGGACGATGGTCACGACCGGAAAGCCTGCCGAATACATTCCCGTGGCGAAGCCGTCGATAATCGTCGTCGCAGGTCCCATGTTGGCCTGATCGGCGATCCCCTTGGTCGGTTTGTATTCGTCGGACGTGTAGTACTCGGTGAACTGGCCGATGATTACGCCTGCCACCAGACCCGAAACAACCGAACCGAAAACGCCCCAGGTAATCCAGTCGAGTGCTGCCAGACCCGCCACAGCAAGTACGATCAGAACCGAACTGCCGAGCGTTCCAAGCAACAATGCCCGCAGCAGGTTCTTCTGGCTGGCGTCCTCCTTACAGCGAACCATGAATATGCCTGCTATCGAGAGAATAATACCCAGACCCGCCACAATCATCGGGGCAAGAACGGCATTCAACGCCGTTACACCCTCGGGCAGTTTGCTCATACTCAATGCCGCCCCCAGAGCCGCGGTCGCGAGAATCGAACCGCAGTAGCTTTCGTAGAGGTCGGCGCCCATACCTGCCACGTCGCCGACGTTATCGCCAACATTGTCCGCGATGGTCGCCGGGTTTCTCGGATCATCCTCCGGAATCCCCGCTTCGACCTTGCCGACCAGGTCCGCACCAACGTCAGCGGCCTTTGTGTAGATACCGCCGCCGACACGAGCGAACAAGGCCTGCGTCGAGGCACCCATGCCGAACGTGATCATTGTCGTCGTTATCTCGACGAGCTTATGTTCGGGCTCCATGCCCGCCTTGACCAGCGTCAGGCCGAAGAGCTTGAGCCCCTCTTCCATGTTTGCGGCGGTATAAACCACCTTGTCGAGTATCAGATACCACAGGGTGATATCCAGCAGACCGAAGCCGACCACTACCAGCCCCATGACCGAGCCCGAACGGAAGGCAACCTGCAACCCGCTGTTGAGACTTTTGCTGGCCCCCTGAGCAGTCCGGGCCGACGCATTGGTCGCCGTCTTCATCCCCAGAAAGCCGCACAGACCGCTGAAGAACCCGCCGGTAAGGAACGCCACCGGCACAAATGGATTTTGAACCCCCTTGTATGCCGAGTAGCCGAAAACCACCAGCAGAATGATGAAAACCAGCGTCACGACGCTGTACTGCCTGTACAGGTAGGCATAAGCCCCTTTGCGGACGTCGGTCGCGATTTCAATCATCCGGTCCGTTCCCTCGGGCGCTTCCATCATCTTCTTGTAGAAGTAATAGGCGAAACCAAGCGCGAGCAGTGCCCCGATTGGAGCAATCCACCAACTCAGCGGCGTACCACCGGTCGGGGCTTCTCCACCTTCCGCCGCCATGGCCACTGACCCCAGAGCCAGAACCGGCAACGAAACCCCTGCAATTCTCTTGAGAACGTTCACTTTCGCAGCTCCTTTCGATCTAAACAACAATCTGTGCGCACAACGCGTCTGTAAAATTCTCAGCAGTGTACCGCAAAACAATGGATTTTCAACTGTTTTGTCGCAGAAAGCGCAAAATCGACCTCCTACGCCAATCCAGAACCCCCGAATCGGTCGTATCCCGCACGTTTTGCGGGACTACTTACGTGTGGTACTCGGCGTTGATCCGCACGTATTCGTAGCTCAGATCGCAGCCATAGCAGAAATCCTGTGCCTTTCCGGCCCCGAGTTCCACCGTGATCGTGTGCTCCTGCTGCGCAACGATGGTAGCCGCACGCTTCCTGTCGAATCGCGCCGGCGAGCCGTTGCGAAATACCGTCACGTTGTCGAGCCTGCACGTAAGCTTCGCAGGGTCGAGCTTCACGCCGCACGACCCTGCCGCACAGATAATCCTGCCCCAATTCGGATCGCCCCCGTGAACGGCGCATTTCACCAGCGGATAATCCGCTATCGCCCTGGCAGCCCGCGCCGCCTCCGCCTGCGTCGCCGCCCCCCGTACGACCACTTTGAAAATACGGGTCGCCCCCTCGGCGTCCAGCGCCATCTGCCTGGCCAGGTCGTCGCAGACTTCCAGCAGCGCCGCAGCGAAATTGCGATAGCGCGGGCACCGCCGCTCGATAGCACGATTCCCCGCCTTTCCGGAAGCCAGCAATATCGCCGTGTCGTTCGTACTCTGATGGCCGTCGACGGTCAGCTTGTTCAGCGAATCGCCGATCACATCCCGCAGCGCCGTTTGCAGCAACTCCGGCTTGATGACGGCATCGGTCGCCAGAAAGCACAGCGTCGTGGCCATATTCGGCCCGATCATCCCGGCGCCTTTGACCGTCCCGGCAATGGTGACCTCCTCGCCCGATATCTTGAGCCTGCGCACCGCCTGCTTGGGCTTGGTGTCGGTCGTCATGATAGCCCGGGCGAAGGCAAGCCCCGCAGTTGCGGAGCCCGAGAGCTTTGACGCAGCCCGCGGAATTCCTGTCTTGAGTCTTGCTATCGGCAGCGGCTCACCGATAATGCCCGTCGAAGCCACTAACACCTCCGGCGCCTGGGCATCGATCTGCCTGGCCGTCAGTGCACACATCGTCCTGGCATGCTCGATGCCCTTGCGACCCGTGCAGGTATTCGCGTTGCCCGAGTTGACCACGACCGCCCTGACTCTGCGACTGCCAAGATGACTCCTGCAGACTTCGACCGCCTGCGAAACAACCTTGTTCGTAGTGAAAACCGCCCCGGCATCCGCCCCGTCCGGACACACGAGCAACCCAAGATCGAGCTTGCCCGACTTCTTGATCCCACAACTGATCCCGGCCGCCAGAAAGCCTCTGGCCGCAGTAATCGTACTATTTGCCATTCTCCTGCCTCAACTATACATTTCCTAAGTGTGCCAAAGCGCACGCCCCTGAGTAACGTACCGGGAATACCTGATACAGCTGTCACCGCCCCCCGGCGATCCAGGCATGGCTGACCGGCCGCAACCGCGACACGTCCGGACTCTCGTGCAGCATCTTCAGCTTCTCCAGCACCAGATCCACCTCTGCCAGCATCGCACGCTTGCGCTGCCGCTCCGCATCGAGCTGTCGAAACTCGGCGCGGGCCCGATCGAGCTTCTCTTTCTTGTCCGCCGCCGAAGCATAGAGTTCTTCGGCTCTGCGCAGTTGCATTTGCAGCATTCGTATTTCTTCCTGCGCATCGCGTATCTCCACATCCGTTTCGTGTACGCTCATGATCGCAGCCTCAATTTCGTCGATGCCCAGTACCAACTCGTCGCGCCGCTGCTCGATACGAATCAGCCGGGCCTCGGCGGGATGCCGGTAACGATGCTCCCACAAATCACTAAAGCCCGTACGCTTGCGAACATCCTCCATTTCTCTGTTTGCCGCGGCTATCTGCCTCTCAATCTGGGAATGCCTCGCCTCGAACAACGAGATCTTCGATTGAATCGGTCGGCGTTGCTCGCTCTGCCGCCATGCGACAAAAAGCTGCACCATTTCGTCGACAATGACCAGCGCATCATTCGGCTCGTTGCATGTCATGCCAACTTCGAGAAAGCTCGTGCCCTGGCGGATTGACGCGATAAAGTCCTGCTGCAGGACCGACATGGCCTCCTGCTCGTCTTTTCCCATGCTTGCGAACCACTCCGTCTCGCGGACCGCCTCTCGTTCAAGCAGTTGCCGAAACAAATGGGGCTGACGCATCAGCACAGCCATCGACGTTTCAAACGCGCGCTGGCGCTGCAGATCGATCTCCGCAGGTTCGATAGAGAACGGGTCGTTTTGCGCATATGACAGCACTTCGACCAGAGCAGCCGCGGTGTACTGACCGCCCTTAGGCGCACCGTCTTCCTGTACGAAGCCGCCTGCCACTGCCAGACACACAACAGCAAGTAGTATGATTGGGAGCTTATTCATTGTGCAACACCTCCAGTTGATTCTGCGGTTTTTCCGGCACACCCGCCGGCCGCCCACATAGACCAACCTCTATTATTGAGCCGAAACTTACAATCTCGGCCAAATGGTCGACCATACCGCCGATTGCGGGAATACGGGTTACAGCGACGTGGTATCCGCCGCCCGCGGGTCGTCCAACGATTGCGGGCCATTGGTCAGCTTGCCCGCAATCGCCATGTCTCGAAAGTCCGCCATCGGATCGTAGAAACGTCTGCTCAAATCGACGGTATTGACCATCAGCCCGGGCCGATTCATCCTCAACTGAGCCGTGATTCGCCCATCCGGCTGAATAAAACACGACGGGTACGGCGAGTAGTAGCCGCTCGAATTCGACATGCTGACCCAGAAGCCGTTCGTCGCCGCCCGACACTGCATCGTCTGGCGCATAATCTGCGTGTGTACGCTCGGACCGCTCTGTCGGGCGTTGTAGAACGACTGAATCACACAATTCACGCCGTCTTTGTAGAGCTGCCGATACAGTTCCGGAAAACGCAGGTCAAAGCAGATCAGCAGCGAGCAATTCACGCCATTGATCGTAAAATGCACCGAGCGATTGCCCGGCGTCAACCGGCGCAAATCCCCGGGCGTGCCGAATCGTTTGTCATAGCGATCCACGATATTCCCATCCGGATCGACCAGGTACAGACTGTTGAGCGGTTTGTGCGCCCCTGACAGCCGGTGGGTGCTGCCCAGAACCACCCAGATGCCGCATTCCGCCGTCAATTCCAGTACGCCTCTGGTCTGGTCCTGCAGCAAATCCCAGTCGTAGCCTTCGAAATTCGGAAAATCCGTCCCAACGTACCCGCTCAGCGCACATTCCGAAAAGTGCACGATCTCAGCCCCTTGCTCGGCGGCCCTGCGTATCCACTTGCAGATTGCCTTCGCATTTCGCTTGATATCCCGCCCTACTGCGAACTGGCATGTCGCTATTTTCAACTTGCCCTGATCAGCCATGGCCAATCACTCCAGCCCCATCGTCTCAGGCATGCCGAACAACAGATTCATGTTCTGAATCGCCTGACCGGAGGCCCCCTTTACGAGGTTATCAATGGCCGAAAAGGCCACTATCGTTCCCTTGACCTCAGCCACAGATACGTGGCAGTAATTCGTTCCCGCGACATCTTTCAGCGCGGGCGAACCGCCTCGGACCTGCACAAACGGCTCGTCATGGTAAAAATCCTCATAGAGCCCCGCCAGATCCTTCGTCCTGGCACCGTCGGCCGGCCGGCAATACACGGTCGAGAGAATGCCCCTGTCGAACGGTCCCACATGCGGCTGAAACAGAACACCAACCGCACTGCCGGCCGCTTCACTCATCACCTGTTCCATTTCCGGCATATGCCTGTGCCTTCCAATGCCGTATGCGAACAGGTTCTCGTTCATGTTTGGAAAATGAAACGTCGTCGACGGATTCTTGCCCGCTCCTGACGTACCCGTCACGGAGTTGACGATGACCTGATCGGTCCGGACGGCGCCTGCCCGCAGCAACGGAGCCACCGCCAGGGCGGCACCCGTCGGAAAACAACCCGGATTCGCAATCAAATCTCTGCCTACGATCCGCTCCCTGTACAGTTCAGGCAGGCCGTAAGCCGCTTTCTCAAGGTTCACCTTGTCCGTGTGGGGCACGTAGAACTGCTCGTACACTTCAACATTCTTCAGACGGTAATCCGCGCTGAAATCGATGACCTTCACGCCCGCTTCAAGCAGTTTCGGCACAAAGCCCATCGACACCTTGTGGGGCAGACAGCACAAAGCCACATCCGCCTTGTCGGAAAGCTTCTGCAGGTCCAACGGCTCGATTTCCAGTCCGCAACGCCCCCCAAACTGAGGAAAAACCTCGCCAACCGCTCCGCACTCTTCAGGCAGGGCCGTCAAGTACGTCAACTCCGCCTCAGCGTGCCGCAGCAGAATCTCGATGGATTCGGCACCGGTATAGCCGCTGGCTCCGATAATCGCCACTCTTACCATATGCATATACCCCTAAACAAAAATGGCCGCGAAGATCAGGTCTCGGCGGCCATTGTAACAATCCGAAAGATATTCCACAAATCAACGCTTCGAGAACTGGAACCTCCGCCTAGCGCCCCGCTGTCCGGGCTTCTTCCGCTCGACCATTCGCGGGTCGCGAGTCAGGTGCCCGCTCTCGCGCAGTGCCTGCACGTAGTTCTCATCGTATTCCTTCAACGCACGAGCAACGCCAAGAAGCGCCGCACCAGACTGCCCCGTGGTTCCTCCACCGCGCACATTGATGAAGACATCGAATGATTTTTCCGCACTGACGGCCTTCAGCGGCGCAACAACGGCGTTCTGGTCCTGCACCCTCTTGAAGTACTCGTCCAGTTCCTTCTTGTTGATCAGGAGTTTGCCGCTGCCCGGCTTGATCCGGACTCGCGCAACCGAACTCTTGCGTCTGCCCGTCCCCCACCAGTAACCGCTTTTGGGTTCGCTCCGCCGGGGGGGCGCCGGCTGCGGCGCCGGTGCCGCCTTTTCTACCGTACCGAATTCAGGATTATCTATTGTTACTTCTGCCATCGTCAAAGTCTTTCTTAACTCAGTTCAATCCTCTCGGGCCGCTGCGCGTGATGCTCGTGGTCCGGGCCGCGATACACCTTCAGTTTCTTGAGCATCTGGCGTCCCAGCTTGTTCTTGGGCAACATCCGCCGAACGGCCAGTTCAATAACTCTCTCGGGCTTGCTGCTCAACATCTCTTCGTATCGAACATACCGATGTCCGCCGGGATGGTGCGTATAGTAATCGTATTGCTTCTGGACGCTCTTCTTGCCCGTCAGCTTCACCTTCTCGGCGTTCACTACCACCACATAATCGCCAACATCCACATGAGGCGTATACTGCGGCTTGGTCTTGCCCATGAGTATAGGGGCAAGCTCGGCCGCCATACGACCCAGAACCGCGCCGTCAGCGTCCACGAGCAGCCATTTCTGCTCAACTTCGTTCTTCTTCGCCATATAAGTCTTCATACAGGAACTCCTGCTACACTACCGGAAACACGAAATTGTACCGAAATCGCGGCCGTTGTCAAATGTTTTGCCCGTGATTTTCAATTTCTTTCCACGAAAACAAACGCTTCTCGAATGGTTTCACAACTGTTCTCGAACCGAATGCGGGCGAAAAGGCAGTGGACAAGGCTTGACACGGGAAGGCGTCGGGGGCGTGCCGGGACAACTCGGCAGACCCTTTCGCCGAACGCGCATGTCCGTGGGCTTCGCAGCCTGGTGCAGCCGGAATGACCCTTGAAACCGATTCTGAGGAATAATCTGATATCGACGAACCATAGCCCCCCACCTCTGTAACCTGTTGTCGTACAAGACATTAAAGAGCTCACGCGGACCCGCCCGGATGCTTTGTTGCCCGATGAATCCCGCTTGACGACACAGAGGTGGATTGTTAGATTTCCGGATAGCCTGCGTATACTCTTCTATTGAAGGCAGGTTCCTCACTGTGCCATGTAAGGAGATCGACAGATGAAAGCAACATCGCCGCACATGAGTCGAAGAGCTTTCTTGCAGCGGATTGGGCTCGCTGCTGCAACTCTCTCAACACCTGCAATACTCAGCGCACAGCCGCCCGGCAGCAAGCCAAATGTTCTCTTTATGGCAATCGACGATCTCAACGACTGGATTGGCTGCCTCGGAGGCCATCCGGATGTCAGGACGCCGAATCTGGATCGCCTTGCAGCGAGGGGAGTGCTATTCACTAACGCCCACTGCTCGGCCCCGGCGTGCAACCCGTCGCGAGCCAGCCTCATGACGGGAATCCTGCCATCCACCTCGGGCGTCTACCACAACCCGAATCCGTGGCGCAAATCGCCCGTCCTTGCGGACGCCGTCACCATCCCGCAGCATTTCATGGCGCACGGCTATCGAGCTGTCGGCGGCGGAAAGATCTACCACGGCGGATTCCCCGACCCGCCCTCGTGGCAGGAATACTTCCCCTCCCAGACCCGCAACAAACCCCCTGATCCGATGCCGAAAAACCGTCCGCTCAACGGCATTCCACGAACCGCCCATTTTGACTGGGGACCGGTCGACGCAGACGATCCCGCCATGGGCGATTATCAGGTCGCCGAATGGGCTATCTCGGAATTACAGAAGCGGCACGACAAGCCGTTCTTCCTCGGATGCGGCTTCTTCCGCCCCCATCTGCCCTGGTACGCCCCGCAGAAATATTTCGATATGTACCCCGCGGACAGGATAGCGCTGCCCAATGTCAAAGAAGATGATCTCGATGACGTCCCGGAGGCCGGCAGGAAGATGGCCCGGCCGCAGGGAGATCACAGAAAGGTAACTCAGCACAATCAATGGCGAAAAGCCGTCCAGGGATACCTTGCATCCATCACGTTCGTCGACACCTGCGTTGGCAAAGTGATCGACGCCCTCAATGAGAGCCGCTACGCGGACAACACAATCATTATTCTCTGGAGCGATCATGGCTGGCATCTGGGTGAGAAGCTCCACTGGCGGAAATTCGCCCTCTGGGAAGAGGCCACACACAATGTGCTCATGGCCGTTGTGCCGGGCCTGACCAGGGCAAACCAGAAGTGCGGCCGTCCGGTCACCATGCTGGACATCTACCCGACTTTGATCGAACTTTGCGGCCTCAAGCCAAAGCCCGAACTCGAAGGCAGGAGTCTGGTGCCGCTGTTGAGAAATCCGCAGGCACAATGGGATCGGCCCGCCCTCACTACACACGGGCGTAATAATCACTCGCTGCGCGACAAACGCTGGCGATATATCCGCTACAGTGACGGCACGGAAGAATTGTACGACCATGATCAGGATCCGCTGGAGTGGAACAACCTGGCGAGCGATCCGCAACACGCCGCTGTGAAGAATAGAATGGCTCAATGGTTGCCGCGCAGGAATGTGCCCGAGATACCGAGGAAATAACCGGTTCACCCAAAGCGTAACCTCAGATACTCAAGAAACAGCCGGAAGCCACCGCATCGCAGTCGCAGACCTGCAAAAACGGGCCGTGGGTTATTTGCGCTTGAGATGCAACAGCATGGGCCTCTTGCCATCCAGTACGAAGCTGTGCTCGCCCCCCTCGACCTTCACCGTCCCCAACGGGTTGTGTTTGCTATTCGATGCGTCAATCCATGTGGCGGTGTACCGCCCTGCTGCAATCTTCATCCTGATCTTCGGGCCGGCTTTGGCTGGTCGATAGACCAGATACTCGCGCCCAGGATCGGCCAGACAATACCCCGTCGAAGCGGCGTCCCCGGTCGGCGCCATCGCATGCAAAGCTACTGTCTCAGTCAGCCTGCGAGCGTACCCCATCGCCGCACGTGTTGGCTCGTGCTTGGAGTCTATCTGTGCCGGCGCCCCGATACGAAAGTCGCGGTAGCTGTCCATCAGGATGAAATGGTTGCCTCTGAGCAGATTCTTCCACACCCAACTCGGATCGCTGTCCCACGGCTTGATGTGGTCCGTGTCCACAATAACGATCTTGCTGCCCTTGCTGGCCGGCGGATCGCTTAGGAATTGTCCGCCGTTCGGACAAATCCAGTCCGCCGGACTCTCGAAGAGGTTCGCATTCGTTCCCTTGTTCCTGCCCCACTGAAAACTCATCCCCACCGGATGCTGTTGTGCCTTGCCCTGCTCGTACTTCTTGACGAACTTGATGATATGATACTGCCACTTGGTCGAAGCCGCGTGACTCTCGTTGGATACTTCGTAGAGCACATTGTCCAGATCGTTCAGCGTATCAATAACCTTGCGAACGTAGGCTTCCTGAAGCCGCAGGACTTCGGGGCTGGCCAGTGTATGCGTCTCTTCGCCCTCCCCATTGCCGTTGATGTCACCGTTAACGCCGTTGATATTGTTCTTCGCGTTGAAAGGATGGCCCTCCCAGGCGTTGCCCTTCTTTGGATCGACGCCCTTGGTGCCTTTCTGCTCGATGCTGAAACCCTGAAACAGCATCACGCTGACGTATATCCCCCGCTTGCCCGCCGCAACAACACGCTCGCGCATCCGTTCGAAATACGCCTGGTTGAATTTCGTCAGGTCGAATCTGGGCTTGCCGTCTAACGCATTGCCGGGACCGGTTCGCATATACGCCATCGGCGCATAGCGAATCGGCGTGTCGTCCGATACGAACTGCATCCATTTCGCATGCTCCCACCGCCACATCCGCATGAAGTTATGTCCGTGGTCGACCAGGAAATCCAGATATGCCTCGTAGTCGAAATCGGGCGTTTGCCCTTCGACCCCGCGCTCTTGAAAATTGGCCCAGGTATGCGAACCAACCAGAAAGATCGCCCTGCCCGACCCATCCGCGAAATACCGTGGATTCTCCGGATGGACCCGCAACGGCCCGCTGATCGGACCGGCCGCAGCCAATGGCGCAGACGACAAAAGCACCGCCGTGATCAAAAGCCTCAACAAGTTCCGCATGCCCATTCTCCTCACGTACATAGAACACCATCCGCGCGCAATCGCCGTAACCCGAAGGTCGGTCGATTGCTGCTCGCGAATAATCCACCGCCTCGACTAATCGCCGCGCTTCGGCAACTGCGGCACCAGCCACGACAGGAAAGCATCGGCGCTGCGAGTCTGAATCAGAATCTTGCCCGGACCGGTAAGCTCGCAGACCAGTCCCTCTCCGCTGAACAGCGTCGACTTCAAGCCGCCGACCCGCTTGACGTTATAATTTACACTCTCATCAAAGGCCACCATGTGGCCGGTATCCACCGTATACTTCTGCCCGGCCTGAAGTTCCACTTCATGGATTGCCCCGTAGCTCGAGAGAAAGACGGTCCCCGTCCCGCTGATCTTGAGCAGGAAAAGCCCTTCCCTGGAGAAGAACGTCTTGCCCCCGCCCCATTTGGTATCTACGTTCACTTCCGGCGGTGCCGCAATATACGCTCCCGACTGTGTGAACAGCGTCTGCCCTTTGAGATCGATGGCAAACAGGTCGCCCGGCAGCGACGGCGCAAAAGTCACCTCGCCGGCCACCTCGGCCCGGAACGTATTGACAAAGAAGCTCTCTCCACCCAGCACGCTTCGCTTGAGGGCTCCGAAAACGCCCCCCTTGGCCGCGGTCTTTATTTCAATTCCGCTCGACATACTGACCATCGCGCCGGATTCGGCACAGACTTCCTCTCCCTGTTCGAGCGAAACACGCAACAGCGAGTACGAGGGCTTATACAGTATTTCATGCTGCATACAACGGTCTCCTTACAATAATATACAGTCGAACCTTACCAGGGCCACTTCTTCGCCGCCTTCTTCGGCCGGGCCTCTATCTCTTTGATGCGCTGTGTCAGGTGCTCGTACTTGTCCCGAGCTGCCGCCAACTCCTCCTCCAGATCGCCCAGGGCCATCTGCTTGCGCCCCAGTTCCACCGCCTCGGCATCTGCTTTCCTCATAAGCTCCCGCATCCGCGACTCGTACGCCCTCGCCATCTCCAATTCCAGATTCGCCTGCTCCAACTGATTGTGCTGCTCGACGCTCTTGGAACTGATGGAGTCGAGAACCTCCACCCGCGCCTCCAGCCTCGTTCGCTGCGCCTCAACCTTTACCAGTTCCTGTGTCAATGCCGCTACCCGTTCGAGTTGCATCTGCAGGCGGCTGTCGAGGTGCCCCGCCCCGTATTCTCCGGCCAGCTTGCGCATCTGCTCCTCTTTTTGCTCGATCTGCGCTGCCAGATCCTGCCGCTGCTGTTCCACGGCGCTCATTTCTCGGTAGACATCCAGTTCCGCCTCGGCCGTCGCCTTTTCATTTTCCGTGCAGCCCGACAATGTTAAAAGAATGCCGATGACACAACTAAGAAAACTGCAATTCAAAACCTTTTTTATCTTTGCCAACATAGCTTAATCTCTCAATTTATTTATGGTAAAATACACCACTCTCGTCAAACACTACACATATATCATACCTTCGCCCGCGAGGCCTGTACATATTGCTTTTAGCCAGTAGCATAGCAGGCAGTCTCGATTGCTAGACAATCAAAGCACGAGTCACATAGAAGATTCAAATGCTAAAGAGACATCGTTGAAGTTATGAAAAACTACACCTAAACGATTATCGTAAGCGATCCTTTGTCAAATCTTCTTAAATGATATTGATCGATTGCCACATTTGTTTTAGTATATGCAAATATACTTAACAGGGCTAAAACTATGGATCAGGATCGCAAAATAGCAGAGATAAGCAAAGTCCTCGGCGTTGATACCCGTGTTAGAATTATTCGACTGCTCTGTGAAAAGGCTTTCTGCGTTGGAGCGCTATCGAGAAGGCTTGGCATCACGCCGGGTGCTGTTTCTCAGCACTTGCGGATACTCAAAGCCGCCGGTCTGGTCGTTTCCGAAAAGAAAGGGTACTTCGTACACTACAGTTTGGATGAAGAAACGGTCCGGACCTGGAAAGCGGAAATCAACAAACTACTTGCAGGATGTCACGGTGCTGCCAAAGAGCAGTCTGGCACATCAAATTTTTGTCAACAAGAAGGAGATTGATCATGAACCTTGGAATAATTGTTACGCAAACCGAACCTGAAACTGTTTTTAACGCCTTGCGTCTTGCACTCTACAGCCTTCAGCAGGGAGACCAGGTGCGCGTCTTTCTGTCCGGCAAAGGCGTGGATATCGACAAGATCGAAGATTCTCAGTTCGATGTAAAAGGCCAGGCACAAAAAGTGATGGATGCCGGCGGCGAGTTTCTGGCATGTGGAGCATGTCTGAAATTACGAAATTCCGAGGGCTCAGAAATCTGTCCGCTTTCAACTTTGAAGGATCAGTATAAAGTCGTCTGCAATTCAGACAAGGTTATTACTGTTTAGTATATGATAAAATCTGAACGGAGGTAATTATGCGACATCCACATTACAATCATCTCGGCGAGCCATGGATGATCGCCGTATATGTAGCGGCCTTTATTATCGTCTTGATTCTTCTGATTTGGCTTATTCACCGCACAAGATTAGCTTCCGACGGCTTGAGGAGCAGAGAAAGGGAAACACTACCCCCTGAGGAACGTCAGCTTTTATCCATGCTGCGCCAAGACGGCGGTCCAAAGCTGCAAACTGAAATCGCAGACCTAATGCCGTATGAATTGGAGGATATTGCAAGTATGTTGAAGAACCTGGAGTCTCAGGGCTTGATACATCGGGAGTGGAAACAGGATCAAGGCACATATGAAATTACAGCCGCTTCATAAAAAACTATCTCTCGAGCAAGCATATGAAAAAGGATGACAATTTTATCGAAGTTGAGGGACTTGTAAAAGCTTTCGGCGATACAAAAGCGGTTGACGGCATTTCTTTTTCTGTGAAGTCCGGCGAGTTGTTCGGCTTTTTGGGGCCGAACGGAGCGGGTAAAACCACAACCATCAACATGCTTACAGGGCTGGCGCGCCCCGACGCCGGAGATATCCGCATTGGCGGTATTGACTGCATTCGTAAAGCTCGGTCCGCTCAGCATCTTATCGGGGTCGTGGCCGATGAGAGCAATCTCTATCCCGAACTGACAGGCTTCGATAACCTCTGCTTTTGCGCGGCGCTTCATGGATTGACAAAAGAGCAGAGGCGCATCAGGGCCAGGCAACTGCTGGGCATGTTTGGCCTGACAGATGCGGCGAATCGCAAGTTCGGCGGCTATTCCAGGGGGATGAAACGCAAGCTCACCATCGCAGCCGGAATCATACATCAGCCCGAAATTCTCTTTCTCGACGAACCTACCACCGGCCTTGATGTGGCGAGCGCCCGGCACCTGCGTCAGCTAATCGCCGATTTGCACCAATCCGGCACTACGATCTTTCTTACCACGCATTATATCGAGGAGGCTCAGCGCCTGTGCGATCGCATTGCCTTTATCGTCGCCGGACATATAGCGAAAACCGATACAGTTGAAAATTTACTCCAACCGTTCCAGAACAAGAATGTCGTACAAATTGTATGCACAAATGCTGATAATAACATAAAGAATAAACTGGTTGAATCTTTTCAGGACATGAATTTCACTTTTGCACAGAAATATCTTATTCGAATTGAAGCAGGAAGACCGATTCTCGCCGGAGCAGTGGTGCGCTTCCTCGAAGAACATGGCGTACAAGTTTCCGAAGCACGAAAAGTGACACCGTCGCTTGAGGACGTCTTTGTACAGATCACAGGCATTGAGACCGATGCCATGAAGAAGGAAAAGGAGAAATCCCGTATGGGAGGCAAGAGATGAAAGCGTGGATCGCATTCTGGAATATCCTTCTCAAGGATATGCGGAGCTATTACCTTAAACCGCCCAACATCAGTTGGGGCCTGCTGTTTCCGCTGGTATGGATAACTATGTTTTTCATTCGGTCGGGATTGGGCATGGAGAGTCTTCCTGATTTGCTGCCGGGCCTTGTGGCGCTCAGCATCCTCTTTGGAACAACGAGCGTTCTTTCCGTGACTGTCACATTTGAGAAAAAGGGCCGTTCGTTCGAAAGGCTTTTGCTCGCGCCGATCTCGCTGGAGCTGCTGATGTTGGCCAAGACATCCGGAGCGATCCTTTTCGGAACCGTAAATGCTTTCGTGCCCCTTCTTGTTGCCATGTTTTTGACTGACCTTTCGGCTGTGAACTGGCCGGTCCTCGTTCCTGCGCTGGTGCTTATCGCCGTAAGTTCGACTTTTCTGGGTTTGTTCATCGCCGTCTCAGTCAAAGAAGTCTTCGAGGCCCAGACTTTCTCGAACTTCTTCCGCTTCCCGATGATCTTTCTGTGCGGCCTGTTCTTCCCGATTGAAAGGTTGCCGGTATGGCTAAAGCCGTTGTCGTACGTTCTGCCCCTGACCTATGGTGCAGATATTCTGCATACCTCGATAAATAAAACAAACCACATGCCATTGTCATTGAGCTTCGGTTTACTGGCGGTATTTTGCGTTGTGCTTTTCGTCCTGAGCCTGCGAAATATACAAAAGAAATGGATAATGTGAATGACGTTTGAAAGGTATTCTTAAATGAAGCAAGCCTGGAAGATAGCATACAAACATATCTTGACCATTTCACTGGCTATCATTCTGACAAACGGATTGGCAGAATCCGAAGATGCATCACCATCGAACAGTCGATCTCTGCCGAACTGGTATCCCTATGTGGCGTCGGATATTCTGGAGTGGTCGGAACCCAAGACGGGAGTCTGGATGGATTTAGGCGCCGGTTCCGGCGGGGTTGGCTTGGCTGTGGCGTCATCGAAAAATCAGGCTGCCTCCCAAAGCACGATCATCTTCTTGGACCCCGACGCTAAGGCCCTTTCCCAGGCATTAGACAAGGGCCGAAAGGCGGGGCTGGGGAACCGCCTGGTTGCTGTTGTTGGCGTAGCCGAGAAAATGCCGTTTCCTGACAATTCAGTGGATCTGGTCTTCAGCCGGGGCTCGATCTGGTTCTGGTCTGATCCCGTAAAGGGGATTCGAGAGATCAATCGCGTCCTAAGCCCCGGCGGAAAGGCGATGATAGGAGGGGGCCTCGGGAGCAAATATCCGGAATGGGCGCGTCGCGAATTCGTACGGCGCAGGCACGGCCATCTCAAGCCAGATTCACCACAAGCGAGGAGATTTGCCCGCCTTCGTGACCCTGATACACTTCGCCAGTGGGCCGAGGACGCGGATATTGCGGACTTTGAGGTAAGCGGCCCCGGTGCGCTGCCTCCGGACGACCGACGTGCAGGGTCGGGTACCTGGCTCAAGTTCAGCAAGCATGACATGAAATGACCACTGATGGCAATGGTCTCTTGCCTGAGATAGCGACAACTTACTTCAGGCCCTTTGAACTTAATAATTATTGAGAAAGCACGAACTCCGCCAGGTCTTTTATCTCCTGCACGCTCAAGTCGGTCGTTTTCCCGTGTTCGTCTTTGGGATTAAATTTGGTCAACACATCCTCTATCGTCGCGGCCCGGCCGTCATACAAATACGGAGCCGTCCGCCAGATTTCCACCAGCGTCGGCGTATCAAACTCCTTGCCCGCATCCAGACCTTCACCCGTACCGACATCGTACATCTGCATATTGGTATGCAGCGGACCGGAATGGCATGACGCACAGCCGGCTGTTTCAAAAAGCTCTTTGCCGCGCTTGGCTGATGCGCTCAATTGCCCGTTCACCAGATGCGGACTGGGCATGGGTTGGAGTGCCTTGAGATACACATCGATTGCAGCCGGTTCCTCTTCGGGTCGCACGGCAAACTGAATGTGCGTGATGCCGGCACGAACAGCCGTCTCAGCGTCCGCTCGAACGCCCCGCATCATCGCCGGGGGCGTTTGGTGGCTTAGCAGCAGGCTCTTGGTGTTCTTCGGATTGCCCAAACCGTCGTTGAGCAGGTCCCAGTTCAGCGCGTCCACCCGTGCGTTGCCCGGATGGCAACTCGAGCAGCTTTGCCAGTTCTGGAAACAAAGCGTCGCATCGTGAAAGAGCATCTCACCTCTGCGCTCGACGCTCATTTCACTGCGTTTGCCCATCACCACCTGCTTCGCGCGAGGTTCTGCTTCGGCCATGTCCACCACACTCATCGTGTCGGTGAAATACGCCGGCACGTACGCCATTGAACCGATCAGAGCGACCGACCGGGCCCCTTTGCCGGACAGCTTGACGCGCTGCCGTATCCCGTAGAGAAAGCTCAGGCGATTCGGAATCTCCGACGTATAGCGGTCGCCGTAACCCCCCGAACCGGATCCCGTCTCACTGCCCCGATGCTCCCGTATCTTCTCGATCATCGCATCGATATCAACGACGCTCAACTCATCCGTACCGGCATGGGTCACGCAGACGTGCTCTCCATCTTTCGTGCAAGCTACTGCCCAAGGATTGGCTGCCCCGCGATCCACGTCATCCAGCAGCACCGTCTCGAACAGTTTCCGCTCCTTCGTGTCGATGATGCTCAGAGCATTGGTATTCATCCACCCTCGCTCAAGCTGCGTTGTGGGAACCGTATAACGCCCGAGAACGTGGGCGACGAAAACGTACTGGCCGTCAGGTGACGCGGCTATTCCCTGTACGCTGGTGCTGCCGTTCGGCAGTGGAATAGAACGCTCCACCTTCTGCGATTTCGTATCGATCACCGACACGCTTGCCGCAACCACGTCCGCCGTCGCCGGACCGTCCGGCAAATGGTTGCAAACAAAAAGCCACCGCCCATTACCCGTCACGGCCGCCGCTATCGGCTCACGCAAGACCGCGATCTTTCTAATCCCTTTTCCGCTGCCCGCTTCATACACGCCTACTTCATCATCAAAACGATTGCACACGTACAGCGTCTTGCCGTCAGGACTCAGTACGGGCGAACAGGCCCCCAGCCCGGCCGGGAACATCCTCATATCAGCCGTCTCGCCATCCGAAATATCGATGGCACAAACCACCCCCTGCGGAGCGGCGCACGTTGCATAAAGCATCTTACCATCGCCGCTGATCGCCAGGCCTGTCGGACTGGCCGGCAAATCCATCAACGGCTTCATAGCACCCGAGTCTGTGTCATAAACAGCGACACGATTGGCCTTCGCCTGCGCCACATAGAGCTTTTGCCCACCCGGATCACAGACAACCGCACACGGCCCGAGCCAGTCATCGCTCTTTGGAGCCGCACCGTTTATCGCCCCGGCCAGAACAACAAATACACCCAACACCAAAGCAAGCTGAAATACCCTGCCGGTCATTCCATCTCCTCGAATTTGACAATTCACACTATACAGTTGCCAGCCTGGCAAGGCCACGATTTGCCGACCATGATACCGCAAGATGCACCTGAACGATAGCCTCTATTTCACTGCCTCTGGCAACCTTGCCGGACAGTCCCGACTATTGCCTAATTGCCGCCTCCGACGCGAACCAGAGATGATTCCCTGGATAAGCCCTCGCATACAACGCGAAAGCCCACATTGTGCACGCGTTGCCAGGTCGGGTAACTCAAACGAAACGAACTGCGGCACCGCTTCGGCCGATCCTGCCATGATCCGCCGCGAACGACCTTTTCGCCCGCCGTCTCCGACGCGAACCAGAGATGATTCCCTGGATAAGCCCTCGCATACAACGCGAAA
>CAZGMJ010000029.1:0-22336 GCA_964526785.1 uncultured Pirellulales bacterium | reverse complement strand
TTCGGCCGATCCTGCCATGATCCGCCGCGAACGACCTTTTCGCCCGCCGTCTCCGGGTCCTCACGCCCGTCGCCCGAATCATACGGATACGCCCTGTACGTCGTCCGAGTCCATTCGCACACATTACCATGCATGTCGTGCAATCCCCATGCGTTTGGCCTGTACGCACCAACCTCCGCCGTGGCAACGGCTCCGTCGTCAAAACGCACGTCGCACACGACCACCCCTCCATAGACCGCCGACTCCAGGATCCCCTTGCCGAAATGCAGGTTGATGTTCGAATCCAGCCCCCCGGTCGGCCCCGGCGGCACGCTCAGGGATTTGTCCGCAACATTCGCCCACTGCGAAAAATCGTCATCCGCCGAGCCGTAGAAAAAATCGGTCTGCGTCCCCGCCCGGCAGGCATACTCCCACTGCGCCTCAGTCGGCAGAGTAAATCGCATCCCAGTCTTTCGCGACAGCCACCGGCAGAAATCCATTGCCCGCCGCCACGATACGCGAACAACCGGGTGCTTCGAGCCGTTAAGCGACAAGCCCGGACCGTCCGGCCCCTGAAATCGCTTTGTGAAAAGCCCCGAATCGTGATCCGGATCGAAAGCCCGGTATTGCTCGTTCGTCACCTCGCACGCCCCCATCCAGAAATCTCGCTCGATCCGAACGTGCGTCATGCCGGACGCATCCGGCGATCTATCCCGCTCGCCCATCCAGAACCGCCCGGCCAAAATGCGCACAAGCTCGATCTGCACGCCAGGCGCCACATCGACAACCTTGTTCGATATACCCTTGTCGCCGAGAGCAACCGGTGTTACCGGCAAATGCCGCCGGGACTCTATGTTGCCGGGCCCGTTGTGGGAATCCATCAACAATGCAGGACTTTCCGTGTCCGGCGCACGCGCCTTCTCTGCATGAGCAACTGCGGGCACCGCCTCCGGATCTTCTTCCGGACCGCCGTACTGCCTCGCCAGTTCACGCCGCCTTTTAGCTGCCCCTTCCGGTATCGGCCCGACGTCGCCCCACGTCCCGTGACATGGTCCGTTCAAATCGATCCACGTAACCAGCCGATCCCATGCTTCTCTG
Organism: uncultured Pirellulales bacterium; assembly: GCA_964526785.1. Lineage (GTDB taxonomy): Bacteria > Planctomycetota > Phycisphaerae > Sedimentisphaerales > Anaerobacaceae > CAZGMJ01. The sequence goes on along the minus strand of CAZGMJ010000029.1, from coordinate 21,259 downwards.
TCCAGGCGAACGCCCTTGTGGCCTTTGAGCATCATCTGTATGAGTTCGCTCGTGTCGGCGTGATACTCGCCCGGCACCAGCAATTCCACATCGTCCTCAATGTTCACCCTGCGAATGTATGGGACCAGCGCCTCATAAGCAGGCGTGTACTTGATCTTGGTTCCACCCCAGGCCTGCTTCACCGCCGAATGCAGCCTTGTTCTGCCGAGCCTGGCGAGCTCTCTGCCCTCGTAATCCGTAAAGAACCGCTCCGCCCGCAGGTCGGGTATCCTGCGTTTGTCCTCGCGAGGCCGCCCGTTGTGACAACGAACACAGTGCTCATCGAGCACAGGCTGAACCTCGCGCTCGAAATCGAATCCGCGCGGCGGTCCGTACCACTGCTGAATTTGCTGGGGCTTCTCCAATGCCGCCGCCCGCTGATCCATCAGCGGCACGTCGCGCGGATGCTCGTGACATCCCACGCAGGAAACCGTCTCGCCGGGCATGGCCGTAAACCAGCTCCGCATAAGCTGCACCGCCTTGCCCTCTGCATCCAGAGGCTGCAGACTCAGCGGCACTTTGGCCGGCACCTCGAACATGGCCGAACCGTCCTTCGCCACCTCGACCGTTCCGATGATGCGCATCGCCTCCCACGGGCCGCCGGATCCGATCTTGTCCGGACCCGCCATTCCCGGATATCCGTAGTGATAGGCGAAAATCCTCAACTGCTTGACGGTACCCCGAGGCACGCCCGCCAACCCCGGTCCGGCGTACACATCATGCAGATACACAACCGCATCGTCGCGCGTCATATCCACCCGGTCCGGAATCACCGGCGGCTTCGCGCGTTTCTTCAGCGGAATCGGCTCGAAGAAATCCTGCTTCTCATCGACAAGAATCGGCAGCATATTGTCAAAAACGTCCACCAGATAGATACCCCATGGCGACTCGGCGTCCACTTGAGCCGAAACCAGAAAGTACTTGTCGCTCAACGGATAAGGGTGCAGAAACTTCGGCCACCATTTGTCAACCAGCCGATCCGTAATCTCCGTTTCGATGGGTTCATCCCGTCCGGGAATCATTTGCACGATGCCGTCCGCTTCATGCCAGCCCCTGGTCAGGTCGATCAGTGCCAGCCCGCCCATCCTCGGTACGCCGTGGTAACCCGACAGTACCGAAATCAGTTTGTCCGGCGAACCCGGAATGCCGCGCGGAAAATAAAGCGAATTGGGCCAGTAAGAGTTGCTGCCGTATACCGCCCGCTGGCCTGTCCCGTCCGGATTCATTACCATCAGCGGACGCAGATAGATGTGCATCGTTCCGCTGTAATCCCACCGGCTGAATATAACCTGACCGCTCGGCAACACCGATGGATGCAGATCCAGATCCTGATCGAAACACAACTGACGCATGGTCCCGCCGTCCTCATCCATGATGTACACGGCGCACGCCCGCTCCTTCCCATGCCAGCATGGCACCGCATGATACGAAGCCGTCGACGTAAACACGATCCGCCCGTCAGGAAGATAGCATCCGTCGAAGTTATCCACGTCCTTGTGTTCATCCCGCGATACCTGGCGCAGTCCCTCGCCGTCGACGCCGATCTCGTATATCTGCCACGTCCCGTCCTTCGGCATCGTAAAAAGCAGCGTATCCGCATCCCAGTGCAAATCCATCTCGCCGACGAACTCGCCCCCTTCGGGCCTGTACAGTGTCCGCACCCCTCCACTCTCCTCGACGAACGGCAGAATCGCCAGTTCGTTGTCGTACCCCGTCCGCTCAATACCCGAATTGCACTTGTGATTCACGGGCAAACCCAACTGCCCGCGTTTGCGTTTAAGTACAATCAATTCGTCGAAGTCCAGCAACGGATTGGCCAGCATAGCCCGCCGCTTTAACTCCCGGAACTCCTGTTGCACAGACCCGGTATCTCCTTCCCGGCCGCCCCGCAGGTTCCGAAGTTCAGCAGAGTACTCCTTGCCCCCGGGATATGCACTACCGAAAGTCTCACGCAAATCCTCAATCGCCAGTCGCAGCGCCTCGAAATCAGCCTTCGAAACCGCCGTCGCTTTGGCCCTTGCATCGACATCCGCGCCTCCTGCCGGCAGGGCCGCCGCAATCGCCACTGCCATTATCAAACGAGCATGCATTTTCGACATCATACCGCTTTCCGGATTTCATCAACTCTCAACGGGCCGTCTCGACCGTACATCCACAAAAACAGGCGAACAGACAATCCGTTTCATCGGTGCCTATTGTACCGGTTTGCCGGCGCAGAATCCACCCGCTGCCAACCGGAACGCGCCGCCCCGATCACATGCCGTACGGGATCGCCAGAGATCTGTCGTTGCTTGTCTCGGCCCGACCGCCGTCGATCTGCAGCGCCGATCAGCGCTACTTGCCGCGCTTGTCGAGAATAGCCTCGATCTCATCTATCGCACGATTCATGGCCGCCATCGTCTTCTCGAACGGCTCGGCCGTCGTCATATCCACGCCCGCCTCCTTGAGGATCTCGATTGGATAATCCGAACCTCCGGCGGAAAGAAATGCAGTATACCTGTCAACGATCCCCGGTTCGTCCGCCAGAATTCGCTCGGACAGGGCCGTCGAAGCCGTGAACGACGTCGAGTACTGAAATACGTAGAAGTTGTAATAGAAATGCGGTACATATGCCCACTCAATGGCATACAAATCGTCGATTTCGCAAACGCCCTGCTCGTGGCCGTAATACGCTTTCAGAATATCGCCGTAAAGCTGCGTCAGCACATCCCCGGTCAGCGCCTCGCCCTGCTCCGCCTTCTCGTGAATTCGCCACTCGAACTCTGCAAACTGCGTCTGCCGGAATACCGTCCCCTTGACGCCGTCGAGATAGCTCATCAACAGCGACATACGAATGCTGTCGTCCTTGATCTCCTTGAGCATCTTGTCGATCAGCAAAGCCTCGTTGAGCGTCGAAGCAACCTCCGCGACGAACGTCGCATAGTCCGCCATCGGATAAGGCTGATTCTTGTTCGAGTAGTAACTGTGCATCGCATGGCCCAGCTCGTGCGCCAGAGTGCTCACGTCATCGTATCGTCCGTTATAGTTGAGCAGCATATAGGGATGGACGTCGTATGCGCTGCCGTTGCAGTACGCCCCCGCCCGCTTGCCGGGCGTCGGATACACGTCGATCCATCGATTCTCGAACGCCTCGCCGACAACTCTCCGGTAATCCGACCCTAAAGGCTTGACCGCATCGTACACCAGTTCCTTCGCCTGCTCGAAATTGTACTGCAGATCCACCCCCTCGACCACCGGCGCGTACACGTCGGAGTACTTCAACTGATCCACGCCAAGCATCCGCTCTTTGAGCTTGAGATAACGATGGAACGAATCCAGGTTCTTATGCACGTTCTCGATCAGCACGCTGTAAACCTCAGTCGGGATGTTGTCGCCGTCGAGTGCCCGCCGCAGCGACGATTCGTAATTCCGCGCCCGCGAATAGAAAATGTCCTTGTTGACCTGCGAGTAAAGCTGCGTGCCGAACGTCGCGCGGTACTTGTCCAAAGCCCCGAAGAACGCCTGAAACACCGCCTCCCGGTCCGCCCGGTTTGCCGAGGCCCGATGCTGCGAATACACCGCCTTGGTCAGCACCACTTCCGTCCCGTCGCTCAGCTCGATCTCAGGATAAGGAAAATCCGCATTGCTGAATACGCTGTAAATCGAATACGCCCCGCCCGCTATAAGACCAGACTGTGCGAGAATCTGTTCCTCCTCCTCAGACAGCAGATGTTTCTTGGTTCGCTGTATGTCGTACAGAAACATGCGGTAGTCATTCAAGCCGGGCTCGGCCTCGATAAACTCGTCGATCTTGCTGCGATCCATCGCGGCAATCTCCGGCGCGATAAACGCGGCCTTGGCGTTGTACTCGGGCCCAAGCTGCTGAATCTCCTGCTGCATGGCCAGATACTTCGAATTCCGCGTATTCTCGTCGGATTTCATGTGAGCGTAGCTATGCAGCCGTGCGAACGTCTTGGAAATATCGCTGTTGAGCTGCAGACACGCCAACAGCATCTCCGTCGAATCCGCCAGCTTGTTGTCGTACTGCGTGATTTCATCGAACCGCCCTGTGAGCGCCTCTTTTGCCTGCTCCCATGCCCTGTCCGACGGATAAATATCCTCGAGCTGCCATGTATACTCTTCTGCCACTTGCGACCTTTCCCGCGTCTGAGCACCCGCTGAAGGTTGCCATAACGCGCCCAAAAACATTGCGATAACCATAAAACCGGAGACTTTGTTCATGTCTCACTCCTCACATTCTGTTCGACCGACACCCGGCGGGTCCTGACCGCCGTAATCCGTCTCTTTCAATCAAATCCCGTCAAAACATCCCCATACAATAGCCTCCGCCCGGCCCCTGTACGCCTGAACACTGCACAAGTCATGCCTGCGAGTAACCGGCAACACAACACATCGTCGCCGACACTCTCCTCTACAGCCGGCCAAAGCTCCATGTTCGATAGTACATCCGGCCGCATCCGCACACAATACTTCTACCGAGAAACAGGCGCCGACCATGAAAACGGCTTGGGCGCCTTCGGAAAAGGCAACTCGTCGAAGCGTCTCTCCTCGGCCGGTTCTTTCCCAAAGAATATCTTGTCGGCGAAATCTGTCAATGCCCGCCAGTCTTCAACGCTCTGTTCATGCCCGCCCTGGCGAAAATGGATGCCGATCCGCTCGGGCACGCCAAGAAACGCATACACGAACCTGGCCGCCCGATACGTCTGCTGCGTCCCATACGGATTGGCCCATAGATCGCCCAGCGCATCGACCGAAAGCAGCGCACGCGGGGCCACCATGGCCTTCACGAAATGCTGATCGAACGGCAGACGCTCTTCCCTGCCGGCAAATCTTCGAAAACGCCGCGCGAACCAGTAGCCGAACCGGTTCGGATCGGTAATCTGTTCCAACGATTCAGCCCTGTCGTCGCAAATGCGATAGCATCCCGCACCACCGCAGCCCGATCCGTTCGGCACCGTAATTGCAATCCGCTCATCCAGGGCCCCGGCCAACAGGGCCGTCTTGCCGCCCCGCGACTGGCCGGTGAAGACGATCTTCGTCGTGTCGACCTCGTCGAGCGTTTCGAGATAGTCGATCACGCGCATACCGCCCCACGCCCAGACCGCCAAAGTCCCCCAGTCGTACTCGGGATATGCCGCCTGAGCCGCGCCGACAACGTTCCTCCTGTCCGGATCGAGATCGGTCCGCTTGTAATCCACGACTATGTAACCCCTGCCGACCAACTCCTCTGCCACAGGCACCTTGAATATGTCGTGGTAGTTCTTGATGATTACCGGAAATGGCCCTTGCCCGCGCGGAACAATTATACCAACGTTCATATTGAAGTACTCTTCCTCCCCGAAAGGCAGGAGGTTCTCTTCCGGCACGATCGAGATCAGCACGTGACGCTTGACCGCCGTGCCGCCGAATGCAACAGCACTGGAAAGCACCTGGCCCCTCACCTGTGCGGGCGCCGGCGGCATACGCCCGTATTGATAGGTGAGCAACATCCGCTCGATTTCTTTCCTGCGCTTGGTCCAGTCATACCGATTCGCCACCCGCATGCCGTCGTTCATCATGAATGGATCGGGCAACTCCTCGACAGCGGGCAATTCGTTGACGTCCGGCAGTTGCACGAATTCCGGCCCGCAACCGGCCGCAGTCAAAACCAGCAACAACATCGCCGTCGCCAACGCACTCACTATCGGTCCATATGTCATACCCGTACCTTCAGAATCATTCCCACTCGGCCATTATACGTCACTGAGGATTGCAGATCACCCGGTCAATCCCGACAAATCCGCTTCGTACTTCTTATTCTCGCGCAGCATCTGCTCCCATGTCAACTCCGTGTTGCCGCGGGCGGCCTGACGCCCGAGAATCGTTGCCAGCGTGCTGTCGACGCTCGGCCGCACGGTCGGATTGTCGTACACACCTTCGCCAATGCTGCGACGAAACGTCTCAATGTTCCGCCGAATGCCCTGGACATACAAATCCTTTACCTCCCCGCCTTTATAGCCGCCCTGGTTGCCTCGAATCCACGTCTTGCCCTGATAGCCCGTATCCATGTAGCCGTACTGCCCGAACGCGGTGCAACGGCAGGCAAAACCGTGTGCGTTCCGCAGATGCTCGCCGCGATAGTTCAACACGAGGCCGCTCTCGAACTGGTACGTCACTGAATATACATCGCAAGTCTCGCCGTGCGCATCCGCCTTCACCTGCCGCGCGCTGCCCATCGCACGTCTCGGCCGATCACCCGCGATCCACAGCGCCAAATCCACTGCGTGAATCCCGGCATTAACCAGCATCCCGCGGCCCAGTTCGATGTCATTTACCCAGATGAGCCGCTGCAGCCGGCTCTCGATTGTCTTGGTCTTGGGCGGATCGGCAAATGCCTCATCACAATAGACCGAACTGAGCAAACCCACCCGGCCGATGATCCCGTCTCTGCACCGCTTGACCGCCTCGATATTGAACGGATCCGTTCGCGTCTGGAAGTCAACGAGGAACACGCGGCTTTCCTGCTTCGCCTTCGCCGCAGCTCCCTGCACCGCCAAAGTCCCCGGCACATCCACCGCCAGCGGCTTGGCCACATAAACGTGACACCCGCCATCCACCGCCGCTCGACAGTGCTCCGGGAAGAAACAAGGTGGAGTTTCCAGAAAGACGGCGTCCACTCCACTTGCAATCAGCCTTCGGTAGCCAAGCAGGCCCGCAAACCTGCGATCTGCGGGCACCCCGAGTTTTTCACCGGCCGCCTGGACGACATGAGGAAAATAGTCGGCCACCGATACGATCCTGTAACCCTCGTGTTCGGCCAACAAACCAGCGATCAGACTCCCCCTGCCCCCGAGCCCGACCACTCCCGCCTCGACCTTGCTGTTCGCCTCATAGCCCCGCACCAGCGATGACTTGACAATGGTGAAAGAGGCTGCTGTGCCCGCCGCCGACTGCATGAATGCTCGCCGATTCAGCCGGGCCGCTCCCTGAGTCTCACGTCCAAACCAATTCTCTTTCATCTCGACCTCATTGCAATTGCCGTATACGTGCGCCCGCAGGTCCATCTTCCGGTTCCCGCCGGCACAAGAGCGCCGTGTATGTCCCAAACACCGCTAACGAATGTGCCCCCGTTCAACAATGGCCCCTCAATCCGAATCGCTCAACATGAACCAGTGCGTCCCGCGCACGGCGGGCAACCGGATGATGTACCGACCGTCCACGTAACGCGCACTGACCGCCTCCAACTCCTTTCCGTCGCCCGCCAGCGGAATCAACTGCATCCCCGCGGGCCCCGCAACGCGAATCACGCCCTTTACCGGTTCGGACAGCAACGGCGTCGCGCTACCCTTCGAACCTGTAACACGCCCTATTGCCGTCACCAGTACCTTGCGGCAAGCCCCGATCGCCCGGCCGTCCAGACTCGAAACGGAAACGACCGCCTTGGGCGTCTCGACATCGAATTCCACAGCCTTCAAATCGAACGATTCGCCGCCGATCCATCCGTGAACAGCCTGCGTCCCCTCGGCGTCGATAACCTGATACCCTTTGACCCAGTTCCGCATCAGTTGGCCCGTGTCACTGCGCACTGCATCGCGACTATTGCCGATGAAGTCTCGCTCGACATCCTCAACCACCTGCACGCCCGGCCCCACCATCGTCTTTTCGTCCCAGTCAAGCTCTTGTGCATCGGGCAAACCGATTGATACCTTGCTGCGCTCGACGAGCGTCCGCAGCGCCGCCATATTCTTCGGATGACTGCTCGAAAGATAGAGTTTTTCCTTGTCGAGCATAACGCAGTAATGCTCCCTCGCGGGCCGAACGTGTCCCTGCCGAAACAACAGCGCCGCGGCCGGCATGACCCCGCATAAAGCCGCATCGGAAAATGTGGACCATGTCCCCTGCCTCGACGGCCGGCCGAAATCGCGTTGCGAGTAGTTGTATATCATCGGCGCATCCCACCCCTGAAGCGCGGAAATGCTCGCAACGTACAGCGGAGCCGTGAAGCGATCCACCGCAGGCCACGGCACGTTCCACTCCGTTATCGAAACAGGCTTGCCGTACGCCTGTCCGGTCGCCATGTAGGTCACGTAGTTGTCCTCGAACCGAGGATTGACGCTCAACGCTTCGGCCTCGCCGTACGAATGCACGTCGATTATGCCCCCGGCTGTAAGCGATGGCAAACCGTACAGCGGCATATTACCCCACATCTGCGTCGTCGATACCGGCACCCGCACACCCAGCGCCTCCAGTGCACCGAGCATCCTCCGGTTCCACTGATACTCCCGGTCGGCCAGAAACAGCTTGCTCGGACCCGGCACCCACGTCCTCACCGTCTGCGCAAAATCCAGATCGCGCGCCTCGGCAAATCCCCTGGCCGCAGCCTCGAATATTCGGTTGTGGTACGGATTGTTCTTGTCCGCCAGCATCAAATTGCCGAAGTGGCCCGTGATGTCGTTCTCGTTCGTAATCAGCAACCCCATGATCGCCGGGTCGTCCTTGTAGGCCAGTCCCGTGTACCTGTTCACGTGGCTCAGGTACCTGGCGTTGAAATCCTCCATCAACTGCTCGATGCGATCGTTGAAGTAACAATAGCCCTTGCCCTCCGCCCCTTTCCCCGGTTTGCCGCGCCGCATCATCTCCGCAAAACCCTCGCCGATCCGGTCGCCCTCCTTGAACAGCCGTCCAACGTGCAGATCCAGCCAGACATAGATACCCTCGTCCCGCAGACACTTGATCCAGTAATCCAGCCGCTCCATCACCTCCGCATCCGGATGCTGCGAATCATCACGCCCCTGGTCTATCACAGTCCGATCCACCCACCCCATTGAATCATGATGGTGTATCCGCATCAGATTGTAGCCGAGTTGCGCCATCCGCTTGGATTGCGCCTCGATGTATTCTTTGTCGGTGAAGATAGCGTAGGCCGCAATGTTGCCGCCCCAGAAGCGGGCCTCGTCGCCGTTCTCGAAGACCAGCCTGTCACCGTCCGCCTTGACGAAACCGAACTTCCCCGCAGGTCGATGATTCAGAAACCGCAGATCAACCGGGCTCTTGTCGTGCGGCAGAGCATCACGGTACCACCCGCTGATCTCTTCGGGGCCGTACCGATCATCCAGCGTCTGTGCAAGCTCGGCCCCCTCAGGCAGCGTCATCTTCATCGACACCGTGTGCACACCTTTCTCCAGCCGCTCGCCTGCGAACATCGCACGAATCTGCCCCTTGTTGCCCCGCTCGAAATAGATATCCGCAAGCGACTCGCCGAACTCGCAGACAATCGCAGGCCCCTCTTTGATCCGCCAGCTCCACCCCCGCTGCTGCGCCATCAGCCGAGGCTCCTCCATCAATCCGTCGACCACAGGGCTGCCCCGGTGGAGCCGAAACTCCAGCCCGCCGCCCACAATATCCTTCAGTGTTTCGTTGGCTCTGATTTTCCACAGCAGTTGCACCTGATTGGGCCGCGGAGCCTGCACCAGCCCCTCTATCTGTACGCCCAGCCGCTGAACCCCTCCCACAATCGCTCTGCCGTTTGCACTCGATGCACCGAGCTTCATGTCCACCCCGGCCCAGCTCCACTGCGGCCCCCAGAACACGTACTGTGACTCCACGACGACCACGCCCTGCCGCAGAATCTCTACCGTCGCATCGTCCCCGATTCGCACCTGCCATTCGCCCGCCGAACTCACGGAAGCTGCCCCGCACAACACCATCAGCATAATCGCCGCCATGGCCTCGCCAATCCTGTCGCTAATCTTGCCCACCTGCATTCTGCTGCCTCCCGAAAGACCTCAATACGACCGAACCATTCCTTCGCACAACGAAAGTCGGTCGGCCAACTGCCTGCCAGGCCGACTATAGCACCGCTGTACGAAACAGTGAAGCACAATCCCCCTCCCAAGCCGCCGCGCCCTGCTCCGCGAACCAATGAGAATGGGGCAACCGGGTCGAAACCCGAGCTGCCCCGTCATCTCAGTAGAAAGTAGAGAATGGAATCGAATCTTAGTCTTACATCAGCCCCTCCGCTTCGGAGGCCTTGTCCTGTCGCTCCTCAGCCGGCGATTGTGAACCGCCTTCCTTCTCGTCCTCATTGTCTTTCTTGGGACTGCGTCGCTCTCGCTCCAACTCCTTTATCCGATCGCGAAGCTCCTGCATCTGCTTCTCGATCCGCTCGTGGAAACCCTCACGCATACCGAACGGCCTTCGCAGCAGGTCCGGGTCCAGTTGCGGCGGTTTGGGAGGGTTTTGGAACGCCGGTATATCCAGGGAAAGTCCGAATCCCGGCCCGCGTTTCGACGCTTCCCGCGCCTTGGCCAGAGCATCCCGCGCCGATTTGCGATACTTCTCCGGCAGCGCTTCGATACCTCCGACGCTCGTCTCGTGCTTCTTGTCGCCCGCCTCCACTATAACCCTGGCCTCTTCTTCGTGCGGATTGCCCTTGATCGTAATCGTGTAGTCCTTGCCTTCCTCTGCGTAATGGAATGACTGAACGGCCTTGAACGGCTCCACACCCGGCGGCATCCCCTGTTCCATCAACCCGTGCCACGGAATCTCGATCAATGCATCATCCCCCGGCCGCAGCCGAAAGACCTTGCCCGGCTGCCACCGCTGCACCGCCTGGGGCTCCGGCGGATACTTCCACTCGATATCCTCCGGCGCCTCCGCAAGCGTTACTTCGATTTCCTTGCGCTGTCCCAGATGAATGATCTTCAGCGACACTCGATCGCCTGTTTTCAGACTCTGAACAACCTCGATAAGCTTCTGAATATCGCCGATCTTCTTGCCCTCTAACTCGATAATAATATCATCTCGTTCGAGCCCTGCCCTCTCCGCGGGACTGCCGGCCGCGATATTGTCAATACGGATGCCCTGCCCCTCGTCCAGCCGCAGATGTTTTGCCAGCAGCGCTCCGAGCGGTGTCGCATCCATGTTTATACCGATATGCGGCCGACCTTCGGCAACCCCCTGCGCCATCCCGGCAACCAGAACCATCGCTGCAATCGACCACAAAAACCTTCTCTTCGTCATCGCACTGTCCTTTCCAACATCATCCCGCACAAAATGCTATATCCTCCCGCCGTAAACCGCGGGTTTAACCATGTTCTCTCGATATCCTTCAACCACGTATGTCGTCCCCGATTCGTCCGTGAACGTGTACCAGTCCACGTTCCGTGTCACCGCGGGCGACCGCTCGGGACGCAGCGACCCGGTCCCTGAATCTGCCTCCGCCCCCCGATCGTCGGTATTCTGTGCAACCACGGGCGTCCGGCCGTTCTGCGATGTATCCGCCGGCCCTCCGGCCGAATACAAATGTACGCCGACACCGATCAGAATCCCCGCCGCCAGACCAGCAACGAAGCGAAGCGTCCCCGGCGATGCAATAACGCTCAGAATACGCGGCCGCCGGTGTCGCCACGCACTATCGATCACATCGTCGAAACTCCGCCCCGCAGCAAGCACGTCCGTCTGTACCGCATCCCGGCTCCTCTGATGCAATCCCTGCAACTGCTCGAACAACTCCCGAGCCTCTGTATCCTGCTCCAGAGCATCCTCCAGCATTTGCTGCTCGTCGGCGCGGATTTCTCCGTCCAGATACTTACCCATCAGTATTTCGAGCATTTCATCGTTCATGTCTATCCGTCCGTTATTGTGTCTCTACCGACAACTCTTTCGTGAATCATTCGCCGAGCCCGCACCAGGCGTATCTGCAGGGTCGTGATCGGAACTCCCAGCACTTCAGCCGCCTGCCGATACGTCAACTCTTCGCTGTACACGAGCATAAACGCCTCGCTGTACTTGTCGGGCAATGCCCGTATCGCCTCGAGAATCCGCTCGTGTTCCTCGGCCTGTTCTATATTTTCAAATAACTCGCCGGATCGTTCGTCCGGCTGCGACCTCGCCGATTCGACACTGAGCGAAACCGGCCTGCGACTCCGCCGTCTGCGATATTGCAGCGCCTCCCGCCGGGCCAGTGTCGCCAGCCAGCCCCGAAACCGCTCGGGCTGCCGCAGCGCCTCAATGCTGCTGATGACCCGGACACAAACCTCCTGCAACACATCGTCCGTCTCATCGACGTTACCCACAACGCTATATATGAGAGCCTTGAGCCAGTTCCAGTTCCGGCCCAAAAGAGCACGCAAAGCCTTCTTGTCGCCCCGCCTCGCAGCGAGAACCAACGTCTCTTCGTCTTGTCCTGTCAACTCTGCCATTGTGCATCTTTACCTATACAGATGCCCGGTCGCCGGGCTTCATACATGATTTTTCACTTTTTCTTTCAAAATGATCGCCGCCGTACCTTCAGCGCACGCCAATACGGCCGCCCCGACCGCCGAACGGTCCGACTGCATCCTGGAAACTCACCCTCGCACGCTTCCCTTCGCACGATCTGTCCTCCCCTCCACTCTCTTGCACCCAGGAGCTCGTTTTACTCCAACGGCTCAGGATTCGCGGCCCTTCTGCACGTCGGCCCGTCAGCGCCCGAACACCACGCGATCCTCCTCGAACCGCACCCGTTGTCCGCCCACCATGACCCGCGCATCCAGCCCCGATCCGTCCACCTCAACCTCCGGCGCCTTGCCGTCCTGCACGGTAATGATGGTGAAAAATTGCCCGTCGCCTTCGGCCATCACCGCCCTGCTGCTCGACCGGATAACATGCCGCTTGAAGCCGATTGAATCCCGCGTCCACAGCCCGAACCGCAGATTCACATCCGTCGGCACAATGAACGTCCCGCGCAACGTGGCATCTCCCCGCCGTATTGTAAACGTGTTGCCGCGCACGCTCGCCGACGGATCGTCGGCAATGTCGCTCCGCTGCTCCCCGATCACTTTGCCGACGTCGTACCGAATCTTCCTCCCCTGCCAGACCATGATACCCGTCTCCTTGTCGAATTCCGACGCCCGGCCGATGGACTCCTTCTGACTGTCCAATTGCCACGTCCAGACCTTCTCTCCTCCCCCCGTAATCTTATCGACAACAACCATCAGCAAAGGCGCCCCGCAGGCGCCGCTATAATCCACGCCGATCGAACGCAACCCTGTGATACCCGAATCGCGAAACACCGAATCCCGCCGCACGTCACCGTATCGCTCGTACAGATTGGGACGGGTGCCGTCCTCCCGCCGCACGCTCGTCGCATAAACATCGCGCATATCGAACGTCACCACGCCCGACCCGTCCGCCTCGCTGCTCGCATACACGAGCCTGCCGCACGCGCTTTCGTTAATCCAGTCTTCCGGGAAGATCACCACGTTCTCGCCGAACCGGTCGCTCATCGGCTTGCCCCGCCCGTGCGACCATACCTCCCCCAGCCCCAGCACGCGAAACGTCCCTGCATTGTCCCGACTGAAAGCCCCGCCCGAATAGTGTGTCTTGCCGTACACCTGCACCAGAAAGTCGTCCGTATCCTGCCAGCGACTGCGAAAGCCGTAGAAACCATGCCCCGGTGCCTCCCACGCAAGCGGCATCACCCCCTGCGGCGCATGAGGCTCGACGTCCAGAGGATAATGGACGAACGTAAATACCGGATTGCCGTCCGCCAATACGGCCGCAACGTCCGCCTCGCCGTCCACCGCTGTGTGCCGGTTCCATGCCCACAGCACTGCCGGCCGCCACCGCTGTGGAACAATCGGATACATCGCCCCGATATACTCGCCGCTCATGTCCCGTCCTTCCGCATACTCATCGATCCGCAGGCCCGTCAGCCCGTTGATGTCCTGCGACAGAATCTCGCCGTCCTCCCCATATAACAGACAAAACATCTTCCGCGGCACGTAATGCGTAATATCCGGATAAGGCGAGACATCCCGCCCGAACATCGTGCGGTACGCCGTCGCATACCTGCCCGGCCCCTCCATCGACATCGTTGAATACGATCCCGCCTGATAACCGCCGGTCCCGACCGCTTCGCGGTAGTACAGGTACATCCAGTGCCGCCCGTGCTCGAATACCTTCATATAGCGTACGTCCGCCCCGCCCATCCGCTTCCATTGCTCGACATCGAACCGCCAGTCCGCAACCTGATCGGCGTACTCCCGTTCCGTCGCGGCCAATCCCGCCTCTGCTTCTTCCTGCGTCACCTCGTGCAGTCGCGGTCGCATCCATATCCGCCCCCAGGGCTTCGTCTCGCCGATCCGTGCAACCACCATCATCCGAACCGGCCCCGCCTCCACTTCCGCGTAGTCTTCGTTCTCCAGCAGAACGCCGTTCAGATACACCGCCGCATGATCGTATCCCGTACGAATCTGCACCCATCGTCGCCGCTCGTTGCGAACCACCGTGTAGAAAAGGCTCGTGCTGTGATACACCCGCCCGATCGCATTGGTTATATCGATGGACACCTTGCCGTCGGTGAACTTCCCCGCACTCCAGTACCCCTTATCGGGTTCGTGCGATATCGCTCGCCACTTCTCCGTCCGCCCCGCAAAGCTCAGCGTATCGCCGACCTCCGGCCTCAACCCGCCCGCTGCCCTGCGGAAATCGCCTTCATCTTCCGGCTTGTAACCGCCGACGTAAATCCACTCGCCGGGCATCTCGCCGTCCTCGAACGCACTGACGGGCGCGCCTTTGCCCGGCTCATGCCCCTCATCACTCTCTATCGTCGGATTCGCCTTCCGGCCTGCATAAGGATGCACGGGCTTTGCCGGTGCCGGCCCCTGCTCGCCCCAGATCGCAAGCCCGCCGATGGCCGCCCCGTAAAGAATCGGCGCCGGATACGGGCTGGCGATGTGCCAGTGAATGTGCACGTCGAACGCCGCCTGCCGATAGAACATCAGATTCGCAATCTCGACGAAATACTCCTCAACCTCCCGTCTGAAATCCGCCTCCCACGCATCGTAACACATATCATATGCCAGCGCCACCTGCTCGGCCCGCCGGCCCCACGGCCTGCTCCGCCCCACTTTGCTGCCGTGATCGCGATTTGCCATCAGTTCCCTCGCCAGGTCCTTCGCCCGCTCGGCGTATTGGCGATCCCCCGTAAGCTGGTACTTCAATGCCAATCCCGCCGCATCGCTCATCTTTGCCAGCGCAGCCCGGCCGAAGGCCGTCCGCGCCTTGGCCCGCAGCGCAGGCAATTCTTCGGCCCGAAACAGAATCCGCGGATGCTCGCCCGGCTGTACCGCCGGATACGCGCCGACATGCTCGTATGCCGGTTTGAGGCTGCCGTCCGCCTTGCCCTTCACCGCCGCTCCGTGAAAGGTCCCTGCGTACGTGCCGCTCAGCGATCCGTCTTTGTTGCGCATCAGTTCTATCGCATATTTCGCACGCCCCTCCGATCCGCGCGTCCACGAATCCGCCATGATATTCATCACGACCAGCATCTCGATACGCTGCTCCGTGACCTTCGCGCGCACCACCCGTCCATGATGGCAACTCTTGCCGTAATCCCCCGCCGTGCCCCACACCCGCTGCCAGACGTCGTCCGTCCGCGTCAGCTCCAGCATCAACGACGGACAACCCGCATCCGGTTCCGCACCCCGAAATAGCGCACCGTGCAACACCACGTGCAGATCGAGCCGATCGGCCGCCTGCCCCGCCTTGCCCACCCCCGAACCGAGCAAGACCATCGTTAGAACCGCCAACACCCGGACACCTTGCACCTTCATAACCAACGCTCCTCAAATCGCACGCAGTCGCAGCGCACCTCGTCGAACCAGTACATTCCAGCAAAAACCGCGCCGCCACGGATGTGACGGCGCAGCCGCTCACAAATGCAGACCTGCAACCTACAGCCGCTTGACGCGGATATTGCGGTACCAGACCGGCTTGCCGTGATCCTGAAATCCGAACACCCCGTCACGCGACATCTCAGCATACGCAATGTTGAACTTGTTCTTCGTCCCGTCCGGGTTCTTGTGCGCCTCCGGCCAGTCGTTCAGATCGATGTCGATAATGTGCTTGCCGTTGAGCTCCACGTCGATCAGCGAACCCTCGGCCGTAATCGTCATGTGGTTCCACTCGCCCGCGGGCTTGACCGCATTAACGCTCGGCGCCTTCACATCGTACACCGCACCGCAGTCGTGCTTGCCGACGTTCTCCTTGCCGTACGAATCGAGCACCTGAATCTCGATCCCGGTATGCAGCCACTGCTTGATGTCGTCCGTTCGAATGAAAACGCCGCTGTTCGTCCCCTCGGCCACCTTGAACTCCAGATCGAGAACGAAATCGCCGTAACGCTCCTTCGTCCAGATGTCCCCGCCGCCCTTCCGCGTCAGCACGCCGTCTTCATACGTCCAGCTCCCCTCCTTGAACGTGCAGTTCGAAAGATCGTCCGCCAGCACCGGCTGCCACTTGCCGTCCATTCCCTGCCCGGCCGAATGGCCCGAACCACAGCCGCTGACAACCAGCACACACCCCGCAAGCACCGTCAACAATATCGATCTCCACAACATCTGTATACCTCCAAAAACATGCCTCTATTCGACACCCCGCCTGCACGCGGAACGCCGGCCCGGACACACGCCGAACCACACCGAAGTTGTACCCCATCGAGCCGGATCACGCAATACGACGCCTAGAAAACCAGACACGCGGATTGTGAAATTACGGCAGTATTTTGAAGGCGGGCTATGGCACGGGCGTCCTTTGTTGTAGAGGCATTGAGACAGATAACTTAGGATAAGGAAGACGCGAAGGACGTTGATCTGAAATGATGCTATTGCCATTCTTGGTATTCTGGGTTCTGATCTTCCTGGGCCGTGACGAATTGGGCCTTAAGGGTGCTGTTATTAGTATCGCAATCTGGCTGACCCTGGTCCTGGCCTGCGCGCTGACAGGCATCTCATCTTACATCTTCGTGGCAATACAGGCGTTGATCGATGTCGTATTGCTCATTACCATATTCGGAGGAGATATCAGAATACGATGACCGGGGCCAAATCCGAAGACAGCAGCAAATTGAGGGATCCACGACATGAAACTCTGCCGTAAACGAAAGACCGATGAAGAATATATCGAGTGTATCAGGAAGCGTCTGGCCAGATCGAAACGGTATGGCATATTTCAGTTTTGCTGCGCCTTCCTGTTCATTGGGGCGTTCTACTGGTGGTGGCAACTCATATTTTCGTACCAGGAACCTCTGCCTGGAATGGAGGAAGAGACTCACACCGGCCTGTTCATCGGCATCCCGGCCGGGGCAATGGGGGCAGTGCTCATCGTACTCGCCAATCAGTGCGCCGTCTGGGGACTCAAGTACATCCATGGCCAGAGAACCGAACGGCTCCTGGTGCAACTCTGCGATGAGTTGAAAGAGTATACGGAGAGTTCGCCGTAACATCCGGGGTACTCCGCTAGCCCTGCAGCATGGAGAACACAACCATGGAATCCTCTCACAAAGAATACAGCGACGGGAACGAGCCGATGCGCATGAACTCGAAGACAAGGATTACGATTCTGATCCTGCTGCTTCTCGGCACACTGGTGAACCTGATCTCAGCGTTCTTGCACGGCCGGGATGGCGAATGGGTCAACTTCGGGCTATGTCTCGCCTGTGGTATCATGTTGTATGTCACGGGCATCGGAGTGGGCATCCTCTGGAAGCTGAACTCGATTTCAGATAGACTGACAGAGATCGAGACGTCCTCCAATTCGCTTAGCTGAAACCGTGTGCTTGTGACAAAAGGCAAACAAATGGAAGAACTCGGTATGACAATCTCAGGCAAGGGCGTCGATCGGCTTTCGTTACTTATCACGTCCGAAATGCGGCGAGCCAATGTGACACAGGAGGGAGACGTCACGCTTATCCTGGATGAGCGGTTCTACTTCAGAGGAATGTCCAGCCTGTTGACGGTTATCACGTTGCGTCTGGCCGGTTCTAGTGAGTGTCACGTCAAAGTTATCACCGGCGGTGGTGGCTATGGTTTGTTCAATCTCACCATGGGCACTGAACGTGATCGCAATCGCGACATGCTGCTGCTTCTCGAAGAACTCTGTGCCAACCACGGCTGGGATATGCAAATCGGCAAGACAGTCTGGGACGTACCCTGGGAGCAGCCGCAGGACGATGTTTCCAGTCCGTCGAAATGCCTAGGGTGCGGCAAGACAATACCATCCGGCAAAGCAGAGTGCACGAACTGCGGCTGGTCCTACAGGAATACGCCCGACACCAGGAAGAGCCAGTAGGCAATCGTCGGCAACCATAAGCTGGAGCAGTACTCGAGTAAGACGCGAATCAATTGGTCCGCACCCTAAAACCAATGGCAAACAGCGGATAGTTCGGCTACACTACCGGCCATGTCAGACAGCAAAGCCAGATCCATACCGCCCAGGCCCGGCGATTGTACTTTGAAGCTCGGAACGCTGACGCTGGACGTTCCGTTTTTCCAGGCGCCGCTCAGCGGCTACAGCGACCACGCCATGCGCAAACTCGCCCGCAAATTCGGCTGCCCGTTCACGCTGGCCGACGTTATGCTCGCCAAAAGTGCCGCTGAACCCCGCGTCCTGCGAAAGCCCTGCTTTCGCCCCGTCGCAGATGAGCACCCCGTCGGAGCCCAGATACTCGGCAGGACACCTGCAACCATGGCCAAAGCCGCCCGCGATCTCGTAGCCGCCGGTTACGACCTGATAGACCTGAACTTCGCCTGCCCGGCCCCGAAAGTCCTCAAACGCGGCCGCGGCGGAGCCCTGTTGAACGAACCCGACACCGCCATAGACATCCTCAGGGCCGTCCGGGACGCCGTCGAATGTCCGCTCATCATGAAACTCCGCATCGGCGTCAATCGCAAGCCGGAGTCTCAGGCCAACTTCTGGCAGATCATCGAGCGCTCCATCCAGCACCGCATCGACGCCCTGGTCATCCACGGCCGCACCGTCTCCGAAAGATACCGCGGCACGGCGAACTGGGAAATACTCGCCCAGATAAAGTCTCGGTTCCCGGAAACGACTCTCATCGGCAGCGGCGATATCTTCGACGCACAAGCCACAGTCGAACTGATCGAACGAACCGGCCTCGACGGATTCATCGTCGCCCGCGGAGCAATCGGCAACCCATGGATCTTCCGCGACCTCCGCGCACTGTGGGAGGGCCGCCCCGTACCGCCCCCGCCGAACCTATCCGAACAAAAGCACGTGATGCTCGAACACCTCGATTTGATGATGGCCGCCCACCCGCAACGCCGTGCCGTAAGCAGATTCCGCAGCTTCATGGTCGGCTACACCAAACGTCACCCCAACCGCAAAAAAGTCCGCCTCGCCCTCATGAAACCCAAAACCCGCGACGAACTCATAGCCGCCATAAACCAACTCTATCCCGATCGCTGACACCCAGTAGGCGCAAGCCGCTTTCGGCCGCACGCACCGGTTCCGCACGGCACTCCCGAACCCCCGCTCGCCGTGTTCTACCCTTTGCACTGCTCCCACCACCGCTCCCACGCAGCAACCATCCGCTCAACGCGATCCGGATGTTCCTTTGCCACATCATGCAGTTCCGTGCGATCCGCCTCCAGATCGTACAACTGCCAGTCCGCCTCGCCAAACCGCACCAGCTTCCATGTACCCTGCCGTGCCGCCTTGGCCTTGCCGAACTGCCAGAACAGCCACTCATGTCCCTCGCGCTGCCCGCCCTCGAATATCGGCACCAGTGACTTACCCGCCAGCGGCTTGATCTTGCGACCTTCGAACTGCTCCGGATAGCTCGCCCCCGCCACATCCATCATCGTCGGCATAATGTCGATAATATGCCCCATCTGGTCCGTCATCGTCCCCGGCTCGATCACCCCCGGCCACCGCGCGATAAACGGCGTGCAATTACCGCCCTCATAATCGCTCGACTTATACTTTCGATACGGCGTATTACACGCATTCGCCCACTCGCGCCCCAGCGTCCGGTAGCTCTCCACCGGCCCCGGCGGCGTCTCCGGCGTCGTGTTCACGTTCTCCGCACAGCCCCCGTTATCCGATAGGAACATCACCAGCGTATTGTCCCAATCACCCAACTGCCTGACCTTCGCGAACACCCTCCCGATCGCCTGATCCATCCGATCCACCATCGCCGCATACACGCTCATCAGAAGATCGTACTCATCCTTCTCCTTCTCGCTCAGCGTCTCCCACGCCGGCACCGCCGGATCCCGCGGCGAGACAGCATACTTCGCATCGATAACCCCCATCTCCACCTGCCGCTTGTATCGCCGCTCGCGCAACGCGTCCCAGCCCATCCTGTACCTGCCGCGATACTTCGCAATATCCTCCGGCCACGCGTGCAGCGGATAGTGCGGTGCCGTAAACGGCAGATACAAAAGCCAGGGCTTGTCCTCCCCTTTGTATTCTTCCAGCCGCTCGATTGCGTAATTCGCGAACTCGTCCGTCGTATAGAAGTCCTTCTTCTCCGGCACGTATCCCGCAATGGCCTCGCCCTCGATGGCCCACCGCCGCGCGCTCTTGCGCTTCCTGCCCGGCGCCGGCTCACCCGGACGAGCTTCCGTCCCCGGATTCCAGAAATTGCAGCAGCCGTCCGCCAGTCCGAAATACCGGTCGAACCCCCGCGTCGTCGGCAACGGACTCTGATGCCACTTGCCCGAGATAATCGTCCGATACCCCGCCTTTCGCAACACCTCCCCGAACGTCACCCCGTGCTCCATATGCGACTTGCCCACCGCCTGATCGTACTGCCCCGTCAGCAGCGTCGCCCGCGTTGGCCCGCACTTGGCGCAGTTATAGAACTGCCGATAGCGCATCCCCTCTCTCGCCAGGGCGTCAAGGTTTGGCGTATCGATCTCCCCGCCGAAACACCCCAGATCCGAGTACCCCATGTCGTCGGCCATGATCAGAATGATGTTGGGCCTGCTCCCCGTCGCGGCCTTGCCGCCCGATCGCGCACTCCACGCACAGCCCGGCAGCGCCGCAACCGCAATACCCAACCCCGCTCGCTTGATAAACCCGCGTCTGCTCAACCCATCGGTACCCATATCACACTCCGTAATGCATTAAGAGAAACAACCATGACGAACCAACAGCAATGATAGTCGTTGAGCCCTTTCGATACAAGCCGCCTACGCCAATACAGCAGCCCATCAGCCTGATTCCGAATGTTCGTCTCTTGACTGCCTGAGAAGTGAGCATCCTTGCGGCGCCGTACAAAGCGGTCGGATGGCGCAATCTCGCCCCGGCCCCGTACTCGCCCTCTGGTACGCTGCTTCCTTGTCTTGGCTCTGGCGCGTGAGACATGAGCAAACGAGCAGGACCGCAACTCTAATCAACTAGTCCCAAAACAAGCGAGGTTCTTTTCGGTTTGCCGCGACCGTCACAGTGA
>CAZGMJ010000028.1:0-65454 GCA_964526785.1 uncultured Pirellulales bacterium | reverse complement strand
CCAATCTGGTTTTACCCATCGGCTCCGCGACGGGAAAAACCATATCTATTTTGGCACTCGATCCGCTGTATCGCGGGCAAGTACGATGATCCTGACGACAAAGGCGACATCTCGCATTTTCAGGCCCTCTGCGCGGCTCTCTCGGCCACCATCGGCACCGGCAATATAGCTGGTGTGGCCACGGCTATCGCGCTGGGCGGCCCGGGTGCGGTCTTCTGGATGTGGGTGACCGCCTTTGTGGGCATGGCCACGAAGTTCACGAGTTGCTCGCTCGCATTGAAGTTCCGCATTATTCACGAAGACGGCAGCGCCTCGGGCGGGCCAATGTACTATCTGGAGCGCGGCCTCGGGCTCAAGTGGCTGGCCGTTTTGTTCGCATGTTTCGCCAGTCTTGCTTCGCTGGGCATCGGCTGCGCCGTGCAGTCCAACTCCGTTGTTGACGGCCTGCTGACCGTCTTTCCCCAGACCTGGCAACAACAGCGGATCGATCCGGCGGTTCCGATCATCGGCGGGACACTGGCTGTAAAGCCCATCGTCGGAGTGCTGCTGGCCCTGCTCGTGGGCGTCGTTATCGTTGGCGGGATCAGGCGCATCGCCACCGTGGCCTCGCGCATTGTACCGTTCATGTGCGTCGCGTATCTGACCGGTGCGATGGTGATCATTCTTCGCAACAGTTCGGCGGTGCCGAACGCTTTTGCGCAGATATTCCGCTACGCCTTCACTCCGATCGCTGCCGGGGGAGGCATAGCAGGCGTCGTCATTGCACGCACGCTTGAGAAAGGCGTTGCCCGCGGCGTTTTCAGCAATGAATCCGGCCTCGGCTCGGCGCCTATCGCGCACGCAGCGGCCCGTACACGGGAGATGGTTCGGGAAGGCGCCGTGGCGATGATCGGGCCGTTCGTCGATACCATCGTGGTATGCACGCTGACGGCTCTGGTGATCGTCATCACCGGCGCGTGGCAGGTCAAGGCGCCTTCGGGTGAAGTGCTCTACGGGCCTGAAGGCAAGGGCCTGCCGATGGTCACGACGCTCAACGGCAAGACCGTACAGGTAGTGGGAAGTGTCGGTCGGAATCCGGAGCCTTTTCTTGATGAGGCTGGCCGACCCTACGAGTTACCAACCGGAGCGGGTCTGACCGCCGAAGCATTCGAACAGGGCATCCCGCGGTACGGCCACTGGATCGTCAGCTTCGGGTTGGTCTTCTTCGCTTACTCGACCATGATCGCCTGGTCGTATTATGGCGACCGCTGCTTCGAATACCTCTTCGGTCCGAAAGCCGTCCCCATCTACCGGTACATATTCTGCGTGTTCGTCTTTCTCGGTACGATCAGCGGTCTCGATCTCGTCTGGACCATGGCCGACAGCCTCAACGCCCTTATGGCCGTGCCGAATCTCATCGCCCTGCTCGGTTTGTCGCCTTTGATCGCACGAGAATCGCGTGACTATCTAAGGCGGCTGCGTGAGACGGAGTAGATCTGGTTTGGGCAAACCGTATGGCGTGCGCCACTTCTTGTGGGGTTAGTTGTCACTGTCGAAGCGGCCCTCAGCGATCAATTCCCGCAGGTATGCTTCGTACTGGTTCACGATGTGGCGGTTGGACAAATCTGAGGCCACCAGGAATCGACATCGTGTGGTATGCACATCGCCGGCCGCAATATCCCGGCCGAACAGCGACAGATACAACGAGTAGTGCGTCTCTCCTTCGTACGGCATCGATACCGCAAAGCAGTCAACCGGAGATGACATCAGGACCACCGTCAGATCGTGTTCGCTGCCGCGTCTTATGCAAACCGGGCCCGCCAATTGGGGCATGATCGCCCAGTCCACCGGATTCGGCGGCCTGGTCCATCGGCCGTCGTGGATCATCGATACGACGTCCGCATCACGGGGAAACATCTGCCAGTTGCCATAGGATTTCTTCGCCGTGAGAAACCGCCGCATACCCGCTGGTTCGGCATCCCCGCTGACATAGGCAGAAGGCACCTCGAAGGCTTTGTCAAAATACGACGCCAGAAACACCTCGAAATCCGCCAATCCCGTTTCGGCCTTCACGCGGGTCACCACGTCCAGGGTGGACGGATTCAGCCAGCGATACGTCGCCGCTATTTCAAAGGGGTGATCGGCCTGTGCGTGCCAGAAGATCTGAACCGACCCATCAGGCAGTATCTTCGCATCGCACGGCCAATCCCATGCGGCGTGGCCGTATCGCTTGCCGGCTGTGAATATGCGGTAGTAGCTCAAAATGCCGTATCGGCCATCGAGTCTGGCTCCCGTCGGCTTGTGCACCAGCGAGGACAAGCCCAGTGTCTTTTCTCCAAACCGAATTTCGCCTCGTACGACGCCCGTGTCGAACTGATACGCACCGTCTGCGCCGGCAGAGAATCGCAGATTGTCCGATCCGTCCTGCTCCGCGACCAGATCACCGGCGGCACGAGACGTTACACATCCGAGCGTAGAGAGCACAATTAGGGCACAGCACAGAAAAACGCCAAGCGTCCGCACGTGGTCCCATTCGCCAACAGATCTGCCGTGCATACATCTACCTCCATGCCTTGAGCTCACACCATTGGCGTGGCCCGGCCAATCTGCAGGCACGATTCTCAGCCGCCTGCCCCCGGGCTACTTTTCAGGCGTATCGACCGAACAGGCCACGCGAAAACCGATGAAGTCCATCTCGGGAAGCCACCACACGCTCTTGGGGAATTGCGGATCGCCCGAACGCCACCAGGGCTCTTCGTATGTTCGAGCGGCACACCGAAGGCCGTCGATCGAGCATGTATGGTCGCCGCCGCGTGCAACATGTACGTCGCCTTCGGCGGGCCCTTTAGGATTCGCAACGGGGCGTTGTTTCGCATTCTCGGCGTAAGCGCTGGGGCCGTAGAAATCGAATACCCATTCGCACACGTTGCCCGCCATATCATGCAGACCCCAGGCGTTGGGTTTCTTCTTGCCGACCTCGCCCGTTTCGCCGTCGGAGTTCTCGTCATATACGGCGAAGTCCTTCAAGTCGTCTTCGGCAATGGAACCGTACGGCCCGCTGCCCCCGGCCCGAGCGGCATATTCCCATTCCGCCTCGGTCGGCAAACGGTACTTCCTTCCCGTCTTAATCGAGAGCCATTTGCAGAACGTCATGGCATTGTGCCAGGTCATGCCGATGGCCGGATGCAACGGACCGTAACCCATTGTCATATCGCCATATACCGGTGTGGGGCCGGTCACGGCGTCCACGCCCTGCTCTCTTGCCGCCTTCTCCTTGAGCCGCGCCTCTTCCAGAGCCTCGAGCCCCTTCTTCGTCGTCGAGGTCTCCTGATAGTATGCCATGAACAACTGGATTGTCGTCTCGGTGGTGCACATATAGAACGGATCGATCCGGACCTCGTGCTGCGGGCCCTCGTCTTCGCGCCGGTTCGCCTCATCCTCAGGGCTGCCCATCACGAACGAACCCTTCGGAATCAGCACCATATCGAAGCTGATCTTTTCGCCGTCGCTGGTAGTGATCGTCTCAGTAAACTTCTTTGGCGGTTCCTTGTCGCCGGCCGGGGCCATCATGCAAACGCAGGCCGCACCGATCAAACCGCACATCAATATCCGACTTCGATTCATGCTGTGTTGTCTCCTCAATCTAGTTTGCAAATACCGGGGTCAGTGCCCCGGCACATCATGTATAGCCCGCCCGATAGGCAGGCTGCTTTCTTATGTCTAAATGAGTTTTGTCTGTCCGGGTACGGGCACGGGATAACTGCCGTCGGGGCCGGCCTTGACGGGCGGCTCCATGTCGTCGCGGCAATCCTGGGGCATGGGCGGGTAGTAGAAGTCCGACTTGCTGATCTGGTCGTACGTAACTTCCTTGCCCGTATAACAGGACATCTGTCCCATGACGGTGACCTGCGTGCTCGGCACCATGTAATTGCCGTTATTGATCGGCTCGCCCCTGCGAATCGCCGCAAACATCAGATCGTGCTCGCGCTGATATGGATTGCAGCGTCCCTCCCAACGCCATTCGTTCTCGCCCCATATCCTGCACCGCGTCACATCGGCCTGGCCCTTGCTCCCAAGTATCTTGCTGGATGAATCGTTGTAGCACCCCGTGGTCGTCCTGCAGAACGCGTAGATGCGCACGCCGTTGTCGTACTCGTACACCACGGAATGATGATCGAAAACATCGCCGTAAATCGGCGCGGTCATCGACGACCGGCCGCCCAGCCCGTGGCATTTGCTCGGCACCGTATTGTGCATCACCCAACTCGACCTGTCGAGATTGTGCACCAGAGACTGTGGAACATCGTCTCCCGAGAGCCAGCGGAAATGGTATTGTGTGCTGCACTGCCACTGCAGTTCCGTCAGCCCGGGTTTGCGGTCGATGACGCCATACGGCCCTCGCAGGAAGTTCTCCTCGATGGATATTACATCCCCAATAGCCCCATCGTGTATCCGTTTGACAGTCTCTTCGTAGCCGGTGTGATACCGGCTGTGGAGCCCGGACACCAGACAAAGGCCTTTTTTCTTAGCAAGGTCCGCCGCCTTCTGCATCAATTTCATTCCCGCCGGATCGATACCGTGCGGCTTCTCCACAAAAACGTGCTTGCCCGCTTTGATCGCCGTATAGGCATGAAGGGGGTGAAATTTCGCCGCATTCGCGATGCAGACGACGTCCGAGGCCTCTATTACGCGCTTGTACCCGTCGAAGCCTGCAAAGCAGTGATCGTCGTCCACCATGACCTGATCGCCTCTCGAGCCCTTGATAGCATTACGACTGCCCTTGACGCGGTCCATGAATATGTCGCACATCGCAACCAGCCTCGCCCCGGGGTCCGCCGTCAGTGCCTGCTGGCCGGCTCCCGTGCATCGCCCCCCGCAGCCTATCATGCCCACGCGCAGAATATCGCTGCCGGCGGCATGAATACGGTTGCTGATGCCCAGCGTACCGGCCATAGCAGCACCGGTAACGGCCGTGGAAGCCTTCAAGAAATCCCGTCGCGTTGGGTTCCCGCCCTTGCCTGATTCACTTGAACGTGCCATATCGTCTCCTTGTTCGCCTGGTTGAACAACAGGATCGTTCCCGCCGGCGTTACATATCGCCGGTCCGTGTCCATTCACACACCTATCTTAACCGACCGGCCCCTGGTATTCAAGCGGCATGCCCGCCTGGTCGGCCCGATGCAAGAACCTGCACGCTTGCGAGCGAGACAAAGACTGCTATCATAGTAGTAGACGCGATTGGATGGTCGTACGATATACGCTTTCTCGGAGACTGCCATGCCTTTTCTCAAGAACGTCGATGCCGCACGAGGACGACGCGCCGCCACTGCACCGGTCGCCAGGATCGGTGCGATAGTTGCTATTCTCGTCCTGACAGCCTCACCGTATTATGCGGGCGCCGCCAGAGTGATTACGTGGCCCGCTCCGCAGCAGGAAATCTCTTCTTCCGATTACGCGCTTCGCGTCGAACAGACTGACATCGCCACGTATACCGCCCGGGTGCTCGATCCGCCATTTGCCGGCAATTACGACCATGGCGGCGACTACTGCTTTGCCAACTTCGATTTCTCGGGCGTCGTTGCCGTGCACGTCGAATCCAAACAACCGCTCGACAATGTGATCATCCGCCCACAATCGTACGGCATAGAGCCGACCATTGTCGACCGCCATACCATGACATTCTCTCTGTCGCGGCCCCGCAAGATCAGTATCGAGCCGAACGGCAAGAAGGCTCCTTTGCTGCTCTTTGCCAATCCTGTTGAGACCGACGTTCCGGAAGACGGCGATGAGAACGTGATCTACTTCGGCCCGGGGATGCATAAACCCGAAAGAATTGTCCTTTCAAGCAACCAAACCCTCTATCTCGCAGGCGGCGCCGTGGTCAAGGCCGAGGTCCTCGTCCGGGGCTCGAACGTCTGTATCCGCGGACGCGGGATCCTCGACGGCTCCGACTGGAAGTGGCGGACCGGCCCGGTGGGCAATCTCATCGCAATCCGCAACAGTACCGACGTCGAGATTCGTGACATCACGCTCCGCGGCGCATCGCACTGGACCATCGTTCCGAAGAACTGCAGGCGAGTTACCGTTCGCAACGTCAAAATCTGCAACTCCCGCGTCCAGAACGACGACGGAATTAACCCGTGCAACTCGCAGGATGTCCTGATCACCGACTGCTTCATCCGAAGCGACGACGACTGCATCGCCCTCAAAGGTTTGGATTTCATCAACGACAACAGCAACGTCGAACGCATCACCGTCGAAAATTGCACCCTCTGGTGCGACCGCGCCCGCATCTTTCTGCTGGGCCACGAGAGCCGGGCCGAATTCATGCGTGATATCGTATTCCGCAATCTGGATATTATTCATTTCACCATGACGCCCTTCCTCCTGGAACCGGGCGAGGATATGCGGCTTCGAGACGTCACGATTGAGAACATCCGGATGCACGGCGAAGGTCAACGGCAATTCATTCGCCTGCGTCCGGTCGTAAACCAGTACATGCGCAAGAAGGTCCCGGGATTCATCAGCAATGTCCATTTCAGGGACATTCGCATTGAGGGTTCGCCCGGCCCCTATCTCGTTCAGATACTGGGAGCGGATGCGCAACATAACGTCCGGGATACCACCTTCGAAAATATCACCGTCATCGGTTCAGCGCTTACCCGCGACGCCGAGCGCGTTCGTATCGGCGACCACGTCGAGAACGTCCGCTTCGTTGCACCTGAGAAGTAGCAGGCGCCGACCCGCGTCTATCTCGCCAAAGGCCGGACGCCTGCAGACCCTCTCAGTGCGCATGGACCTGTCATTGGCCGGGGAATACTTGCAGAGAGCACTTGCGAATGCCACGCCAACAGCGATAATAGGCACGGTAACGGCATGGATCACCGCGCGCCACTGCGACGTGCGGTTTCCGCAGCAGGTATGGTATTGGAAATCGAATGAATAGGAGACAGCCCACCATGAGCGAAAGCACACAGAAAGGTACTTCACGCCGGGACTTCCTGAAGAACACCGGCAAGATCGCCGCCACCTCCGCCATCGCCGCCGGCATTGCACCAAGCCTCTACGCGGCCCAGGATGAAACGATCAAGATCGCCCTTATTGGCTGTGGCGGGCGCGGAACCGGAGCGGCACGAGACGCCCTCAATGTCAACCAGGGCCCGGTCAAGCTCGTTGCAGTGGCCGACGTTTTCAAAGACCGCCTCACGGGGAGCTACAACAGCCTGAACAACGCATTCAAAGACAGCGTGGACGTCCCCCAGGACCGCAGATTCATCGGCTTCGATGCATACAAGAAGGCGATGGATTGTCTGAGTCCCGGCGACGTGGCCATCCTGACCACGCCCCCCGCCTTTCGCTGGGTACACTTCACGTATGCGATTCAGAAAGGCCTCAACGTGTTCATGGAAAAGCCTGTCACCGTCGACGGCCCCAGCACGCGCAAGATGATCGAACTGGCCGGAGAGTCCCGCAGGAAGAATCTCAAGGTCGGAGTCGGCCTCATGTCCCGCCACAGCCGTGCCCTCGAGGAACTGGCGAAGCGCATCGAAGACGGCCAGATCGGCGACGTCATCCTCATGCGCGGCTACCGCATGCACGGCCCGGGCGGCTCGTTCCGGTCGTTCGCATACGACCCCAACAGCGGCATGAGTGAACTGCTCTACCAGATCAAGCGATTCCACAGCTTCATCTGGGCCAGCGGCGGGAACTTCAACGATTTCTATATCCACCACATCGATCACCTCTGCTGGATGAAGGGCGCTTATCCGGAAAAGGCCCAGGCGCTGGGCGGCCGCCATTATCGCTACAGCCCCGACGGCAGGCGTTATGTGGACCAGAATTTTGACGTCTATTCGGTCGAATACACGTTCGCCGACGGCAGCAAGTTCAACTTCAACGGCCGGTGCATGGACGATTGCAACAATATCTACTCCAGCTACGTCCACGGCAGCAAGGGCATCGCCATCGCTTCACGAAGCGGCGACTGCGGACTGCCGTCCAGCATCTACAAAGGCCAGAACACGGACAAGGCAAACATGCTCTGGCAGTCCGACGTCCCGCGCGACCAGCGCAACCCGTACCAGAATGAGTGGAATGATCTGGTCGACGCGATCCGCAGCGACACGCCCTACAATGAAGCCGAGCGAGGCGCGATTGTCAGCATGGTCAGCTCGATGGGACGCATGGCCGCACACACGGGCCAGGAAATCACGTACGACGAAATGCTCAACTGCAAGCACGAGATGGCGCCGGGCGTCGACAAGTTCACAATGGACTCGCCACCCCCGCTCAAAGCCGACGCCGACGGAGTATACCCCTATCCGCAGCCCGGGATAACCAAAGATCGCGAGTATTCCGTATAGGCTGGTCCTGTTTGACATCCCGCGGCCGATGCCGTTGAATCCAGCGGCTTCGGCCGCTTCTTTGCGCTGCGGGCCAAATTGCAGATCAAACAGCCTGTATGCGCAAGGCAGATTTGGAAACAGCCGCACGTGCACGATACGATGCGTCGGCATCCGGAGGTTGGGGAAAGCGAAATGCCGCCGGACCACAGGATGAAGAGCTTTGCAACCGCCGGAACCATCGGCGGTGCGCTCAGCGATCGCAGTTATCTCTCGGTCAGCGCATAGCATTACACGCCGGCCCTTAATCCGCCGGCGTCGCCCATACCTCCACTTCGGCGTAGTGATTCAGCCCGTTTCCCCAACCGCCATTGCTGTATAACCGAACGTATCGAGCCCTCAGACCTTCGGCGAGCACCACCTTGCCCCATGGATTCTCAACGTATGCTTTGTCGTCGCCGGCACCGAGACCCGCTGAATTGTCATGGTCGTTGTTGAACAGCGTATGCACCCGCCCATCGAAGTCCGCATCCTCGGAAATCTGCACGATCACATCCAGATACACCGGGTTCATCGGATAGCAGTGCCAGAACCGAACGGCATAGATGTCGTAGGACCCCTGCAAATCAATTGTCACATGCTGCACTCCCGGCACAAGCTCGACATCGCAATACGATGACCCCTCCGGCCTGCTGG
The DNA here is from genome assembly GCA_964526785.1 of uncultured Pirellulales bacterium. Taxonomy (GTDB): domain Bacteria; phylum Planctomycetota; class Phycisphaerae; order Sedimentisphaerales; family Anaerobacaceae; genus CAZGMJ01. Next base: position 56,437 of record CAZGMJ010000028.1, on the reverse strand, counting down.
TCATCGCGCCGTCCGTAATCATATTCGGCTCGCCAATGATAGGCTGCCGGCAGGAACTGCTCACCGGCTTGCCCAGAGCTACATTGCCTGCTCCCTCAGGCACCAGAAACTCCTGGTCCCTCTGCCAGTCCTTCGTCAAATTCGGAATCCTCTCGTGCGGGATAAAATCAATATGCCCGGCCTGCATCCGCTGCGGTTTCAATGGCACCATCTTCACCTGGGTTTCTCCGGCTTGCCGTACCTCGCCCACCCGCCCCGAACGCTCCTCGCATCCAGCCAGGACAACCGCCAGAATGACATATGTAGACACTCGTTTCATATGCGCCATACGCTGCATTCTCAACCCACACTACGCCTCAGCATGTCCGTCTTTCGCGCCGGCCCGGTTGATATCGCCGGACAAAACCGAAGCCATCGGGTTCTACGACACCTCGACGGGTAACATCCCCGATTATCAATACGCCTTCTACCCTGCTCTCTGATTATACACCGCCGGCTGTGCTAATTTACATCTTTTTCAGGCTTTCTTTGCCGCTGCACCGCGTACGGAGACCGATGGGAGATCACGGTTTCTATTGAGCAGGTGCGCGAGACCCGGCGGACACACTCTGGCACAGCGCGCGAGTCGGTTCAGCGGAGGCTTGCCACGAGGGGCAAGTTTCCATTAGTATCGGCCGCAAGACGCTGAAAACATCCAATAGCTGCGGGTCATTGTCCGCGAGCCTGCCGAAGAGGATGTGTCATGACCAAACGCAATTCAGTTATGCTAACCAGTATCGCGGTCCTGTGCTTCTTGCCCGGCCGGCCAGTGTGCGGGGCAAGCCCTGCGGCCGCGGGGGCTGAGCGCGACTACACGTTCGAGAGCCGCATCAGCCGGCCGGTCCTGGAGAATTATCTCTCCCGGTCGATTACAATGCTCGACCTGCTCACAGGCAAGGGCAACTTCGAGGACAACGTTCGCATGCTGACGAATATCGGCGCGAAATTCGCCGGACGAACGGTGTATCGCTGGGGTCATGAAGCACAGTTGCCGGAAATGCTCACCACAGCCGGTCGGCACGCAGCACAGGTCCATGCCGCCGATCCACAGATGATCCTCCAGGCCGCTGTTTTCGAGATCGTGTCAAAAGAAGTATCTGAGCTGCCGATACCCGGATGGGTGTTCAGAGCATTCGACCGCAAGCCGGAGCGACGCAATTTCGACTACGAGCAAATGGTATATCCTGGCGGTCGCGGAAGAGACCAATGGTGGCAGGGCGCGTCCGTGCCCGATATCAGCCGCCTGGAAACGAAGCTGTGGTTCTATTATGCCGCCGCCTCGTACATCAATGTGGGCTGCGAAGCTATCCACTTCGGGCAGGCGGAGATCATGGACGGGAATGATCCCGAGCACGAACACTGGTGGCGATTGCTCCAGCGGATTAGAGACTACGCCGCTCAGCACGCCCGGCGCAAAATGGTCCTGTGCGACGCGCACGTTCCGACCGGCGGCATGCGATATAAAGACAATCTGCTGTTTGATTTTCACTCCTTTCCCCTTCGTATTGTGGAAATCGCGGACGAACCGCAGGAGGGCGTGCTGAAAATGGGGGCTTTCGACAGCATCTACGGCCGCAGCATGGGCGGAAAGACGCCGAGCGGGTGGAAGTGCGAGCATCTGCCTTACCTCGTGGAGGTGGACAACTGGGGCGCGAGTAGTCAGCCGGGCCGGCCGCACGCAGGCAGTTGCTGGGTATGGGGATACGATGAGATATCCTGGTTTGCGCATCAGGACCGCGACTACCGCAATCTGTGGCTGCGATATGCCTGGCACTGGGTGCGGAGGCATGATCCGAACGGCTTTCTGCAAATGCCGGGCAGCCGCATTCTGCACTCGCCGGTCGGCGACCAATACTGGTACTGGGCCAACACCAAGAGCGAAGCGGTGCCGCAGGGTTTCGCTCAGGAGGCCACCATAAAGGCCATCTGGTCCGCAGACACACCCGAGCCCGAGAAGTAACCGTACTGCCCGGCCGCCAGGTTGCAAGGTGTTTCCAACGAAAACCTGAGCACAATGCCGATGTGTGCCGATATACTCTGCGAACAGCCAACTCGTTCCATGAAGGAGCCTGTATCTCTGTGAAGAAGATCCTGTCAGTCGAGGACGTGGCGGCGTGGCACTTGTGCTGCGGCTGCGGGGCCTGTGCGTTCGCATGCTCCGGCCAGATCGAAATGGTCGACGCGGTCAGCTACGGCCGCCGACCGCGCGCTATTGATCCGAACGCTCCCGCGAATCTCCTGGCCGACGGTCTGGCCGTATGTCCCGGCATCAGTCTGACCCGCGATCCACAATCATGTCCTCGGCAATGCGATCCCGGCCTGTATCGGGCGTGGGGCCCCGTGCTCGATATATGGGAGGGTCACGCGGCCGATCCGGAGATTCATTACCGCGGAGCCAGCGGAGGGCTTGCCACAGCATTGGCTTTATGTGCCATCGAAACCGCGGGCATGCATGGCACTCTGCACATCAAGGCGCGCGAAGATATACCGTTTCTCAATCGCACGACGCTCAGTACCACACGCGAGCAACTGCTCGAAACCACGGGTTCGCGATACGCTCCCGCCAGTCCGTGCGACGGCTTGCACATGATCGAGAATGCCCCCGGTAACTGTGCGTTCATAGGCAAGCCGTGCGACGTCGTCGCCGTGCGCAAGACGGCGGCCCTTCGACCCGCCCTCTCGCAGAACCTCGGCATCACGATAGCCTTCTTCTGCGGGGGTACGCCCTCGACGCTCGGGACGCTCCAGATGATGCACGCGATGGGCGTCCGTAAACTCGCGGCGGTCCGCAGCGTGCGCTACCGCGGTTACGGTTGGCCCGGCAAAGCAACCGTCGACCATTCCGAAGGAGAATCCGAGAAAACAGAACAATTGACATACGACGAATCGTGGGGTGATATTCTGCAAAAGCGCCGACAGTGGCGATGCTACATTTGCCCGGACCACACGGGCGAACACGCGGACATCGCCGTGGCTGACGCATGGCATCGCAATACGGCCGATTACCAGCCGGGTCGCTCGCTTGTGATCGCGCGAACAGAGACGGGCAGACAGTTCGTCCGCCGCGCCGCGGAAGCGGGATATCTGGTCCTCGATCCGGCCGCCCCCGAAGCTTTGCCGAAGTCCCGACCGGGACAGACAACCGCCCTCGGAGCCCTGTGGGGGCGTTTGCTGACACTCAAGTGCATGGGCGTGCCGGTGCCGCAATACGAGGGCGTCCCTCTGCTGGACATCTGGCTGAGGGAATTGAGTCTCCAGCAGAAGATCCGATCCGTCGGTGGAACCGTCAAGCGGACATTCCGCAAAAAGGCTTCTCGCAAAAGCACCGTATTCGGCTTCGGATCAACTTGCACTTGAGGCATCCATGGAGCAGGCCCTGGACGCGCTTCTGCAGAAGTACAATATCATCTGACAACCGGCTGAAGCGATCTGCGAACAGCACGGCTCGAACGGCTCGATCGCTCCCCCGGTCCGCCACCTGCTACAAGCCGTCTTCCTTCAGTGCAGCCTCCAGGGACTCAACGACTTCCTGGTGCTGGTCGCGTGTCGCTCGCAACACTTTGTTCAGCCGATCCCGCACGTCTTTCTTCTTCGCCATGTCCTCTTCGGACAAATACTCCTCGAACCGTTCACGAGCCGTTTGCGTAAGCGCAGACAAAGCCTCGAGCCTGCCCCGCATGAACTCCCTTGTAATGGCCTTCATAGGTATCCTCCAAATGACGGCTGTGTATTCCAGCGGATTTCTATGCCGCGACAGTATAGATGGCCCCCAGTCTGCTGTCCAGTTCCCACCGGCGACCGTCGTGCCTGTAACTTGCCGGCCATTCGCCGTCAAGCGTTCCAGAAGCACTCAACACGTCTGCACAGATGTTTGGATTTCTCCGCAAACAGCTTTGCGCCGAGCGGGTGCGCCTCATTGCGAAGCTGTTGCTGGCGTCCGTCCATGATCGCGCCAAGCCGATCGCGCGCCTGCGGGTCTGTCTGTCCGGCCATCCTCTCCACCTGCGATCGCAGCACGTCCAGGTCATGATAGTCGCCGAGCAGCGTCGCCAGTCTGTCAAGCTCGTCGACTCTCGCCTTCAAAACGGGCCGCCACAAGTTGCGAAGCAGTCTGCAGTGATACCAATGATACTTGACCCTCTTGCGCCATTCGTGAAACGTTTCGCAGCAAGGTTCATCGTAGGCCTGCTCCATCGCCCGACGACCGCGCCCATAGGTTTTTTTGAGGCCATAGGCGACCGCCTCGTAACCGTCCGTATCCAGCCGCCAGATGTCGATGCGGCTTCGCGACTCTTCCATCTTACCGGCAAACGTGCTCAGTGCCTCGGCGAGATCCTGCGTCTCCCGACTGATCCGCTGCTTGTGACTCACCAGTCCATCGCGAATACAGGACAGCCGCCGGACGTCCGTGCCGGCGTCGCACTCCTTCAGAAGCTTGTCATAGGCCTCGATCAGGGCCTCTGCATCCCGCAGGGCCGACAGGCCCCGGGCCGCGTCGCGAAAGTAGCCGTTCTCGAACGAATACGCATCCGGATCCGACAACGAACCGCGAACCAGCCGGAACAGTCCGCGCAGTTTCTTGCACCGCTTGCGCACTTGATGCACGGCCTCGTGGCGGTCAAGCTGCTCATCTGCGATTTCCCTAAGCGCTTTGTCTATCTGCTCGCGAGCCACGCGATGCACTTGCGCCTGCACAGGCTGTCCCATGTCGAAACGATACGCCATCCATTTCTCCTCGACAGACTCTTTTCGATCCTGCAACTGCAACGCAACCGCCGAAGGTCATTGCCGGACCGATGCGATGCAGCATACACGGAAGAACGCGATTCCGCAAACCGCATCGAACAGCATGGCGTCATGAGCCTTGCGTCCGATCGGCACAGGACAGTGATAAGATCCCCCACTCCGCTGTGGATGGGTTGTTGCTCTGCAGAGGCTCACAGGGCTTGCGGACAGCGCGGCGCGCATGGCGCACAAAGCAGAACGATACGAAAAAGGGTGGCTGCGAAACGCAAAGCGTCCGGCAACCGCCGAACAGGCCGATCCAGGCTGTCACGCCGCTGATCAGGAGTGTTCGTCAAACGCAGTCGAACGAAAAAGGGCTGCGAGATGGTGACCCGCAGCCCGTCGAAAAGTAAGCGTATGGTGTCGCTTACGATCTACGCTTCCGCAGAAACGCCATACAACCGAGGCCGAGCAAGGTCAGCGTGGCCGGCTCGGGAATCGTCGAGTACATCTCCTGAATCTGCTGCTCGCTCAACGCTCCCATGTAGATGGTCAGTTCGTCGACCATGCCGTTGAGGAAATCATCGTCCAGCGTGTCCTTGCTGCCGATTGCCAGATCGCCCGTGTTCGAGATGCTCCCGGATATCGTATCGGTGCCGTCGAGTATCCCGTCAATCCACAACTCAGCGACTTCGCCGTTTCTCTGTGCGACGACGAAATGCCATTGTTCGTCAGCATACGCATTCTGCGAATGGACGGTGGCGTCGTTGCCGGTCGTGTTGAAGTTCAGGCTGAGTTTGTTGTTTGCGGTTGACGGCGAATGTTCGATCTTATACCAGGTGCTGGAATTGCCGCTTGAGCCCTTGCGAAGCACGTCCCCGTCGACATTGTCCCGCGTCAGTATCCACAGCGCCAGCGCGAAATCGCCGGAACCCGGATTGAGCGAATCATCGTGGTTGACCAGAACGCTCTGGCCGGTGTCCCCGGTGCCGGTGAAGTTGAACGCCCCGCCGGCGATTCCGTCGGCCGTCCATTCAGGCACGCCCGGCGTACTGCTGAGGTGTCCTGTGTTGCCGTTTCCGGAGTAGTCGTGGACGGTGCCCCCGTCGGTGTAATCCTCGCCCACTCCGCCGTCATTGTCGAAGTGGAAGTCCAGCACAGCAACGGTGTCGGCATGCACGCCGACCGCAAGAATCATTGCAAGAACTGTGACAACTGGTGTCATCCTTCTCATCACTTTTCCCCCTTAAACGTATTGTGTAAATCCCCTTTGCCGATACGACGCTGTTGATCGCCCGTCCCTTACGGCGCATCCCGGGCGCACCGCGGGCCAGAACAAACAGAGCGTCTTCGACAACATATTCGGTGAAGGATGTGCCTCAGGAAGGCAAACTCGATCACCCCCAATTCCTTGTATTTTACCACATCCGGGTATCCCATGTCAAGGGATACGCGCAACTATTTATGGATTTGTGATACCTTTTTATATAACATGGAGAATGCAGGTACGCCCCATAATCTGGCGAACCGCACGAACCCGTCGGCAAGACAGAGAATCACTCCGATAACATCTCGCCCGCAGGCATTGCAAATAGGCGACAAATCGAGCATCCGATAGAATGTACCATGCCGGATGGCATCGATCATACTCGCGAAGGACGCGCGCCGGTCGCGCCAGGAACGGACAGCGATACGTATGGTGTACGCCGTTGGCTCGTGGGCCAACCGGGCGTTCTGAAGTGGGCGGTCGTATTGCCTCGATGTGCGAAACGGCCGGGCAAGGCGAGCTACAAAAAAAGCCCCTGATAACGCGCGACTGAGTCTATCCCTTTAAGTCCAAGATCATCACGATATTTCTGAAACACTCGTCGTCAGCCCATCAGGGGCAATCTCTCCATCGGCTCTTGTTGCTCCGGTCCTTGAGTCTTTTTCGCAGCCGTCCCGGCCTGCGTACTCACGTTCGTAACCGGCGCAATATTGGGCCGTCGGCGACCGCTTGGCGTACTTGCGAAGGTAGCCTCAAGTCGCATCTTGACATCTTATCTTTCTTGCCACGAACGAGCCAAAGCTTCCCGCTTAACCCCGATAACGGCCACACGCCGGCGGCTATTTTCTTTGGATATTCTCGTTTTCTTTCCGGTCTGCTGCGACGCGGGAACAGCTAATTCGCAATCCGGCGCCGATCCAGTCTTTCTTTCATTCCTCGCAGGATCGACAGTTCCGACCGACAACCCGGCCGCAGGAATGAACCCGAGCGTTGCCGAGCAGCATCTCGTGAAGTATGATACCATCGACAATCGAGTACGGCCGGGCTGGGGCGCTGCATATTCACACACGACAGGTTCTCCTATACTGCGGCGCAGCAGCTTACGGCATCGGGTGCGTACGTGCGCACGACGGCCATGACCCTATTCTCCCCTTGAGAGGAGCGGCAAAGCATGAACATCCAAAGACTGACCGTACGAAGACGAATGATACTCCTGCTTGCGTGTTTCCTGCTGATCGCATGCCGGACATCTTCGATCTGCTCGGCCGGTGAGGCGAAATCCGACGACGCCGCAAAGGGCTCGTCCAAGCCGGTCGGCGTTCGCTTCGACCCTGTCGTTCGCAAGATCGAGGGCTGGACCGTGCACGTGGACCCGAGCATGCTGGAGGGCGAACACAGCAAGGCTGGGGCGCAAGCCCTCAAAATGCTGGCGAATCACCTCCAGCGGGTAGCTATTCTCGTGCCCGAAGAACAACTAGGCAAGATGCGCAAGCTGGAGATATGGATCGAGCATCATCATCCGACGCTGGGGGCGATGCAGTACCATCCGAATCCGGGCTGGCTGAAGGCCCACGGTCACGATCTGCGACTGGCCAAGAAGGTGCACATCCCGAGAGCCGCCGCCCTCCTGGCCCGTCATCAGATGATCAAGCACCCCGCGGTCGTACTCCACGAACTGGCCCACGCTTATCACGATCGGTATCTCGGTTTCGACGACGAAGCCATAATCGAGACATACAGGAAGGCGAAGCAGGCCGGAACGTATGAGAAGGTCCTGCTCTACAACGGCAGGACGGTCCGCCATTACGCGATGACCGACCACAAGGAATATTTCGCCGAGGGAACCGAAGCGTACTTCTACCGCAACGATTTCTACCCCTTCGTCCGCGCCGAACTGGAAGAACACGATCCCGCTCTGCACGATCTGCTCGAGAAAATATGGGGACCGCTACGCTGACATGCTGAACAAGACGCTGCACGACGGGCGTGTCTTTCGTGCATGGGCAGGCGGTTCAATCGTCGTTGATTCGGACGCGCCACGGGCTTGTCGAGGGCTTTGCCGGAAGACGGTGCAATCCCGCTGCGATTCTGCCGCCGCCAATAGCCTGCAGACTCCTCGTCCGGTAGCCATCTATTCGACGGACGTCACTTCAAATATACTTAAATCCAAGACGAAGCGATCCGCTCTGGTCTTCTGGTCCCCGTGGGTCAGCAGGACCTGGCCATTCTCGACTGTGAAGGTATGCACGGACTCGCCGTTCTCGACGATCAGCGTCTGCGGACGGAAGACCAAGCGCTGGGGATGGTCCCTTTGGTCGAGGGTGTACTGCCCGCTGTATACCGTCAAGTCTTGTCCTTGATACAGTTTGACACATTCCGGTGTAAGCAGGACATATTGCCTGTTGAACCGCATTTCATCGTGGTCTACCTCCAGAGCATCCTCGCGGGCAGTGAGAATCACCTTTCCACCGAATTTGCCATCGACTGCGAATTGGCCTTTGTCCTGGGTTTTGGTGCGCTCGGGCTTAGGCGTCTGATCGTAAAGGAAGTTCCCTAATCCTTCAAACGTGTAGGTATCCTGGAGGAAGTAGCTGTTATGGTTGCCCTTAACGGGGTCGGGCGCACGTCTCGACGGCATATATGAGATGCATTTCCACCGGCCGTCCGGATACTGGAAGAAGCCCAGATAAGCGCACTTCTCCTTCCTGCCTTCCGGCATGGGGATGTACACTTCGGCCAAGCCATCGATGGTGAACCATCCGGGAGCGATTTTGTCGAAGAGGTCTTCATGTCCCCGGTATGTTTTTCTTATTTGTGCGGGCCAGTAGTCCCATTCCCGGCCCGATTCCGGGTGATCCATGCACAACTGCGCAATGGCATCGGTATCGCGGTGCATACACGCGCGGAGCACTTTGCCGGCAACATCAAGAATCTCCTTGTGTGTCTGCTCCAACCTCTCTTTCATATAGGGATAGAGCATGTTGTGCAATCTCGTGTCGCCGGTTTCACGTGCGTAATGCAAGAGATTGTGTTTGGTCATCGAAAACCTTCCATTGGCCACTAACCACGGATCAATGCCGCCTTCGAGCAGGGCTTGTACGATGTCGTATCGCTTTCGTTCCGCGGCCCTATAGAAGGATGATCTGCCATTCCGCAGCTCCGCATCGGCCTCCAGATTGGCGCCGCGTTCCATGAGGAACTTGAGAAGCTCGATTTGCTGCTCTGCGTTGCGTCGGTCATCCACGAAAAAGGATACCGCCCGTGACATGGCGGTCTGGCCCGAGTCGCGGCGCGCGTGTATATCAGCACCATTTTCGACAAGCAGCGAGATGACATCTTTGAATCTTTGCAGTATCTCTCTTTTGATCGGCTTGCTACCGAGCTTTCCTGCAACTGAGTCTATGGCATGGTACAAGGGTGTTCGACCTTCATGGTCTGTCGGATCAAGCTCAGCCTTGTTATCGAGGAGCAGTTGAACCATCGGGAGGTCCCCGTTGGCTGCGGCATAATGCAGGGGGCGGGAGTGACGCTTGTAGAGTGCTTCAATATCGGAGCCGTTGGCGAGCAGGAATTGAGCGACATCGATGAACCCCTCTTTGACGGCAAGGCCGAGGGCATCGCGACGCTCCTCGTCGTTGCTGATAAAGTCGGCGCCATGTTCGTGAATCAGCTTGACCATCTCCAGATTGCCAGAGGCGATTGCCAACTCCATGGGGCTGGCTCCGGTATCCTCAGCGGGCTCAACCTCGGCGCCTTCTTTCAGCAGATCCTTCACCTTTTGTATGTCCTGCCGATATATAGCCATGTGTAACGGTGTGAAACCGGTGTATTCAGTGGCCTGATTGTCTTGTCTTTTTTGAGTTTGCTGTGGACGCGTTTGTTGTGTCAACTCGCGGTGGTCAACGTAATTCGGCAGCGACTGTGGATCGAGCTGTGTTCTGAGATGATCGTTCAGATCCCGGGCGTAGATCCGTGTTTGTCCTGTCTTCGTGGGGTTCCACCTGGTGGGGTACCACATGCCGGCCACCGTCTGTGCAAATTCAGCCACTTCCCAGTGCACCTGTCCCTCCTTGTCCTCTCGGCGCACACACATATACCCCTTTGCGGGGTCGTAATAGGTATACCAGTCGCCGCTGAGCGTACAGATCAGGTTGTGCTGCTCGGAATATGGCGTTGTCACAATGTGGCCTTCCGGCATCCACCTCCAGCAGTAGGAAGAGAACGCATCATTGCCAAAGCCTGATCGGATCCGAGTCATGCGTACAGGCTCGTCATCTTCAATCTCTTGGTCGGTTGTGTGATATAAGAATAGCCCGTCGTAGATAGAGATACCAGGTCGTGATATGATGTCTGATGCACCAAGCCACTGATATATGCTGTCGAACGTGCCGCCCATTGCCTGGGTATGCTGCTCCCTATGGGACTCCCAGTCCGAACGATTGATCTGCAATTCGAAGACTTCGCGACGGACCCTCCGCCGGTCCCTGATGATCAGACAGTCTACTTCATTTCCTTTAACTATCAGGGCGGCGTAGCAACTGTGTGTTGTCTGTCTGGCCTGTTCGATGCTGTCGATCAGTTCCTGAATCTCCGGCTTAGGCCTTTCATCTACGACGTTGGCATCTCGGGGCACGCCCAGATCGTAAATGTCGGTCGGGCCGGTATCGGAATAGTCGAAAGCATATCTGTGACTATGTTGTACGTGCTGAGTGATATTGCCATCACGCGTGCTAGTGAGCTGGTGTGCATACTCGCAAATAATCGGGAGGTGAGTCTTCTTGTCCACCAGCCACGAGTATATATCCGTGCGCACCACAGTATTGTCCGGCAGCGACATCCTGATCTCGTAGAGCAAGGCGGGCCTTGAGTTGTACAATGCTTCTCGCTGGACGATGTCGGCTCCATCGAGTTCGTAGGAACCGAGCACGCCGCCAAACGGTATGATCTGACGAATCCACTCCGCCATATCGTCAAAGTCAGAGTCATCGGGCTTTCGGATAGTGATTATGCCATCCTTGTATTCTCGAACTTGGCCGGACGTGTTTTCCTGCACACAGATAGACCTGTTACTGTTCCGCCTGTTCTTGGTGTAGACTACTTGTCGGGCAGGATTGTACCAGCAATCCCAATTGATGTGGCCTGATCTGCGATCCTCCTCGAACATGTACACCCACTTCTGGGACAGCATGTTCTTCATCACATCCGCAAATGCCGGCGCCGCTATATTGACCGGAAGGCTGAAATGATAGAGGCCTAACAGGGCGGCGATGAGTATTAGTGCGGCGGCGGCCAGTTTTGGGGTGTTTCTGCCTGGGAGGGTCTTCCATAGGTCTGAGGCGGTGGTGGTGTGTTCGGCGGTTGCTTTCTGCTGGGCTTCTCGGGCGTTTTTGAGGGTGCGCTCGTCGAATTCTGGCGGTGTCTGCAGGCCGGATGTCTTCTGAGTGCAGAATTGTCTGATCAGGTTTTCGATATTTTCCGGAGGCGTCATCCTTCCACCTCGCCATCCAATGCTGAACGTAGTTTGTTTAGGCCGTAGTTGTAGCGACTCTGGATCGTACTGAGCGAGACGCCGGATGCTTCGGCAATCTCGCGGAACTTCATGCCTGCGTGAATGTGCAACATGACAACTTCGCGCTGCTCGAATGGCAATTGGTCCATCGCCGACTCGATCCGGCCGGCTTGTTCCGCCCGCATTGCGAGTTGGGCGGGGCCGCCATCGACCAAAGCCGGGCAGTCCAGATGATCGAGTTGCGCGAAAGTCCGCAACTGTCGGCGTCCGAGGTTGCGGAGTCGATTCGCCACACACGTAAGCAGGTAGGCCTTCAGGCTCGTGCGCAGATGCAGGGTCGAAGCCCGACGGGCGAAGGCGACAAAGACATCGTGAACCGCATCCTGAGCGGCGGTTCTGTCGTTGCACAGCACAAAGCCCAGCTTCAACATATCCTTCTTGTACTTGTCATAGATGCTTTGCAGTGCGGCGGCGCTTCCGCTGCCACACTGGCGTACCAACCGCTTGTCCTGAAGCTTTCCCATAGGCCCGTCGGCTACCACATACCTGCTCGTCACACATACGACACGAGCGAACTGCGTTTTAACCTAAGAAAAATCCGCGTTTTCCACAATATCCGTCTTCGACCCCGTACACACACGCTGGGCACATCGCCGGCGCCATGGATGCGTCCGCTTTCGGGGCTGTATGCTTTCTGGTATACTCATCGACCGACCATTAGCAATTTGCTGGAAAGGATCGCAACCATGTGCAACAGACGTCGATTAGACTACTACGCGGCATTGGCTATCGTTTTGCTGGCGGCGGGTATATGCGCGAACAGCCTCGCGGCGAAACAGACGGACAAACAGGCACAGCTGCAACCGGACGAAGAGGCTCTCGAACAATGGCGGGACATGCGTTTCGGCATGTTCATTCACTGGGGGCCGGTCAGCCTCAAGGGCACGGAAATCGGCTGGTCGCGGGGCCGAGAGGTGCCGACCGAGGAGTACGACCAGCTCTACAAGCGATTCAATCCGACGCAGTTCGATGCCGATCAGTGGGTGCGAATCGCCAAAGATGCCGGCATGAAATATCTGGTCATCACGTCCAAGCACCACGACGGTTTCTGCATATGGCCGTCGGAGTATACGGATTACGACATCGGCAACACCCCCTTCCGGCGTGATATTCTCAGAGAACTGGCCGACGCATGCAAAAAGCACGGCCTGTGGTTTTGCACGTACCATTCTATCTGCGACTGGTATCATCCGGACTATCCGCTCGGCAGCCCCGGCGGACGAACCAAAAAGCCGAATCCAAACATGCCTCGATACTATCAGTACCTGAAGAATCAAACCCGGGAGATTCTGGAAGACTACGGCCCGGTCGGAATCATGTGGTTCGACGGAGAATGGGAGAAGCCGTGGACGCCGGAGTATGGCAATGAACTGTACACGTATCTCAAGAGGATTCAGCCGAGCCTGATTATTAACAACCGCGTGAGCAAAGGCCGGCACGGCATGGCCGGTACGACCGAGCAGCCCCATCTCAACGCGGGCGACTACGACACGCCGGAACAGCGGATCGGCAAGTTTCAGATGGACCGCCCCTGGGAGACCTGCATGACGATCTGCCGCCAGTGGGCCTGGAAGCCGAACGATGATATGAAGTCGCTCAAGCAGTGTATACAGACGCTGGTACGGGTGGCCGGGGGAGACGGCAATTTCCTGTTCAACGTCGGCCCTATGCCCGACGGGCGGATTGAGCCTCGGCAGGTCGAACGGCTGCGCGAGATAGGCCGCTGGCTCGATGAGTATGGGCCAAGCATCTACGGCACGCGGGGCGGCCCGTTCAAGCCGGGAGCCTGGGGCGCAAGCACGCGAAGCGAGGACGTTATCTACGTGCACGTGCTCAAGTGGCCCGATGATGTGCTGCGTCTGCCGCCCATTGCCAGCACGATTGAGAGCAGCCGCGTCCTTACAGGTGGAACCGTGGACGTCCGGCAGACAGACAAAGGCATTGAAATATCGGTGCCGAAGAGTCACCGCGGGGAAATCGACACGCTGATTGCATTGCACGTGCAGGGAAACGCTCTGGATATACCCGCCTGCACCGTGCCGTCGGATTCTCTGACAGCAGGCGCGAAAGCCACGGCGTCGAATGTCTTTCAGAGTAACCAGCATTACAGCGCCGCGATGGCCGTTGATGACGACGAAGCGACGCGATGGGCGACCGACGGGGGGACGAAGCAGGCATGGCTGGAAGTGGACCTCGGCAAGCCGACGACGTTTTCGCGGGTGAAGATTAACGAGCAGTACGACCGCGTGCGGAAATTCGAACTGCAGGTCCGGCGGGACGAGCAGTGGGAGACGATCCTCACCGGCCGGCGAATAGGCCGCGACTTCTCGAAGACGTTCGACCCCGTGACGGCAAGACGCGTGCGGCTGCACATTCTGGAGGCTGCGGACGGACCGACGATCTGGGAGTTTCAACTGATCGCCCCACACAAGTAGCAGACGCTGAGCGGGACAAGGAGAATCATGCATACGCCATTCTTGCACCAGCAAAGACGCAACGCATTCCTGCTGTGTACGCTGATAGTGGGCGGCGCGTGTATGGCGCGTCCGCCAAAGGTGGTGCCGACGTTCGAGTGCCTCAGCCTGTACTGGAACACGGAACACGGCTCGCCGGACAACACCTGCCGCGTCCGCTATCGCAAAGTCGGAACCGCGCAATGGTCAGCCGCCCTGCCGCTCTGGTTCGACCGCCGCGGGCCGGAGAGCTTCAGGTATGTGCACGATCCTGACAGGCATAAACGGCACAGAGGAGATTCGATATCGGTCGGGGATTTCGCCCGCCAGTATCGCGGGAGTATCGTAGACCTCCAGCCGGGTACACAGTACGAGATCGAACTGCATCTGGAGGAAGGACAGGCGAGAGAACTCGTACGCGCCGGGACGTGGGATCACGAATTTCCGACAGGCAGGACAACCATCCTGCCCGAGCAATCCGGCAGGACCCTGCGCATCGACCAATCGGGAACTCCCGCGGGCTACGCGCTCTATACCCATCAGCCCGGTGCCGAAGCGACGATAGACGTTGCGGGCAACAGCGAGCATTGCGTGGAGGTCCGGGCATCGTATGTGATTCTCAGGGGCCTGACCTGCAGGAACGCCGGCACGCACGGCATTCGTATCTACGATGACTGCCACGATGTTGTGATCGACCGGTGCGACATATCGGGCTGGGGCCGGCCGGACGAACTGGAGGGATCCAGGTGGGGACACAACATGGACGCGGCGGTGTACGCGCGCGAGTCCAACATGTTCGTCCCCTCCATCGAGCGAATTATTGTGCAGCGATGCAGAATTCACCATCCACGCCACGATACGAACAGTTGGTCGGAGTATCGCAAGCGGCTCGACCCCAAACGCAATGACAAACGCTGGCATCCCAACGGACCGCAGGCGATTACGTTCTACGACACACTCGGCAACCATGTCATTCGCTACAACGACATCTGGTCCGACGCCGACCACTACTACAACGACATCATCGGCGGCGGGCACAATTTCTCGGCGCTCGGCGCCCCCAACCGCGACTCCGATATCTACGGCAACCGCCTCTCGCACTGCTGGGATGACGCAATCGAATCCGAGGGCGCCAACTGTAACGTGCGAATCTGGGGCAACTACATCAGCCGCTCGATGGTGGCCATCGCGAGCGCGGCCACGCACGCCGGGCCGCTCTATATCTGGCGAAACGTCACAGCCGTCTCGCAGCGCCGTCCGGATGAACTCTCGGGAGGTCCGTTCCTGAAGGCGGGCATTGGTTCGATCTTCGGCGGTGGGCGGACATACGTATTCCACAACACGCTCCTTCAACCCGGCGTTACAGAGATCCGCGCCAAAGGAACGTGGCAGGGACACGGTCTCGGTCTGTCCGACTGGGGCGGAGCACTGATCAACCACGTCTCGCGAAACAATATCTGGCACGTGTATCAACAGCGGGGCTACTCGATTCAGGAACGCCGCGATGAATGCCGGGACAATGATTACGACTACGACCTGTACTCCGGCAGGGTAATTCCTGCCAATCGACACCAGGTACATGGTATACATGGCACACCTCGATACGATCCGGCCGCCCCGTTGGGCCGGTATCCGCTCGCAGCCGACAGTCCAGGCCGCGATGCGGGCCTGGCCATACCCTATTTCAACGATCATTATGCCGGAGCAGGTCCGGATATCGGTGCATTCGAAACGGACGGACGCCCGCTGGAGTTCGGAGTCGGCGCGTATGGCGGCGCCGACCGCCCACATTAGCCGTTCGGCACACCTTACCGCCTTTCGTTTGCTTTGAGAGCGGATTGCCATATAATGGCGGCGACAGCGGGACGAAGATGGAGGCGTAATCAATAACAGTGAACGAATGGACAGACTTGAAAGGCTACAGCTATGAACCGTCGCAGTTTTCTTAAGGCTATCGGCATCGGCGCCGCTTCTCTGACCGTCGGTGGCTGCGAATCGCTGTCGCGCGTGAGCGCGGACAAGCTACCTGAAGACACGAACGTCGTATTTATTCTCGTGGACGATATGGGTTGGTCGGACCTGCCCTGCTATGGCAACACATTCCACGAGACGCCCAACATCGACAGGCTCGCAGCCGAAGGCATGCGATTCACCGACGCGTACGCGGCCTGCCCGGTCTGTTCGCCCACACGGGCCAGCATCATGTCCGGCCAGTACCCCGCGCACATCGGCATTACGGACTTCATCCCCGGGCACTGGCGGCCCTACGAAGACCTTATCGTCCCGGAGAATCGCCTGCATATGCCGCTGGAGACCGTCACGGTCGCCGAGGCTTTGAAGCGACAGGGCTATACGACCGGCTATATCGGCAAGTGGCACCTCGGCGGCAAGCCGTACCTGCCGGAGAACCAGGGCTTCGACAATGTCGCTTACGGCGTAAAGAACCAGGGCGATAAGAAGGTCAGCGGCTTCACGGACGAAGCGGTCACATTCATCGAAGAAAACCGCGACAACAAGTTCTTCCTGTTCCTCTCGCATCATACCGTTCACATACGGCTGGAAGCCCCCGACAAGCTCGTCGACAAGTATCGACGCAAGCCTAAACCCGCGACCGGAGTGAACAACCCGGTCTATGCGGCCATGATCGAACATCTGGACGATAGCACGGGCCGCATCATGGACAAGCTGGACAGCCTCGGGCTGACCGAGAAGACGCTCTTTATCTTCTATTCCGACAACGGCGGCCTGTATAAGCCGTACGGTGGCTATGGCGGGGACATGAGTCCCGTCTGCAGCAACGCCCCGCTTCGCGGCGAGAAAGGAACGCTCTATGAAGGCGGCATTCGCGAACCGTTGATCGTTCGCTGGCCGGGCGTGGTTGAACCGGGCGCCGTCTGCAGAGACGTAGTCACCAGCGTGGATTTCTATCCGACGCTGCTGGACGTCTGCGGAGCGAATCGCGATCCCGCCCACGTCCTCGACGGCGAAACACTGATGCCCCTCCTGACGCACCAGGGCGGACTCACGCGGCAGTCCATCTACTGGCATTATCCGCACTACCATCACTCCGAGCCGGCCGGGGCAATTCGTCACGGACGATACAAACTGATCGAGTTCTTCGAAGACGGCAGGCTGGAACTGTACGATCTGGAGGCCGATCTCGGCGAGCGCAACAACCTCGTTGCAGAACTGCCCGGCATGGCGGCCCACCTGCAGGAACAACTGGCTGCCTGGCGACAGGCCGTAGATGCCAAAATGCCAAAGCCGAATCCCAACCATGACCCGGCGCGAGCACACGAATGGGGACGCCACCCCAGCAGGAGATAACCGTGGCAAAGAGCAGACATATCGCACGACGAGACTTGCTCAAAGCCGCGGGTGCCGGGGCGGCATCGGTCTTTCTTGCCAACCAACGCGCTATGACCATGCGGGCCGCGGGCTCTGCGCCTGTCTTCGCGGATCTTGGTGATGTCCGCCTGCGCGATGGAGACGTTCTGTTGCGCATCGAGATTGGTAGCGACGAACCGGACACCACTGTATCAGGATGCTTCGAGGTCGTGGGCGGCCGTATCGCTCGGGTCCGTCGGTTCTTCTTTGAGCCTCGCGAAGACCACCCGACCAATGCCGCCGGCCGTTGGACCTGCCGCCTTACCAAAGGCGATTTCGACGTCTTCACGCTCAGGCTCCGGGACGCCACGACACGTACAGAACTCGTGCTGGAACTGTCCCGGGGTCGGGTCGTAATACCGCTGAAGGATGTGCTTGATAAAGGCTATGTGAATACACGTGCGGGCGCTGTCCGCGTCGCGGCTAATTTCCTGCTCGATAAGGAAATCGGCAAAATCGATCCTCAGCAAATCGGCGTTGCGCGAACGGGCGACGACTTCGATTTTGTCATATTCGCCGACCCGCAGGGCGGAGACCCCGCCGACAAGAGCAACGAGGCCCCGCAGCGCATCGCCATACACAATCCGGTCGTCGCCAGGAACGTCCGCCGCGTCAATCGCCTCACGCCGAAGCCCGAATTCGTTCTCGTCGATGGTGATATTGTCGACAGCAAGGGCCAATGGTCCAACTACGCAAAGATGCTCGAATTCCTCGGCGAACTGCAGTGCCCCGTGCTGTTCGAGTTGGGCAATCACGAGACCCGCTACGGCGCGCGTTTTTCGCCGGGCTACAATCACGATGCGCTGGCGAACTACTTCCGGGCGCAAAAGCAAATCAACGGCCTGGAGAAGATCGCGTATTCCTTCGACCTGGGCAGGTGGCACTTTGTTGTCTGGCCCGATCCGCTTCGGCGGGACTTCTGGCCGAACCATCCGCACTATTTCGAGTGGCTCGAAGAAGACCTTCGCCGACATCGCGACCGCCCCACCATCTTCTTCCAGCATGTGCACCTGCTGCCGCTTGGCATAGACCCGATGATCACGTATGCCGAAAAGATACCCGTCAAACGGCGGTTGCTGGATCTGATCACACGGCACGGAAATGTCCGATACGTTTTCAGCGGACACACGCACATCCCTGTCAAGGCGTCTTTCAAAACCGCACGCACGTATCGCGGAACGAAGTTCATTAATCTGCCGCCCGCTGGCTACCGGCCCCGAGGATTCGGCGAGCCCGATTTTGACAATGGTCCGTCGCAGGGTTTCGCCGTGGTGTCGGTTCAGGGTGAACAGGCGCATGTACGTTTCGAAACGGTCGACGGCGGCACGCATCGATATCCGGAAGAGTTCGAGCATTTCGACCCGGCCGAGTGGCCGCTGTGGCTGACGGAGAGATGGAGGTTGCCTGCGCAGCAGTCGCTTGTCAACGCCGATTTCGAGCAGGGACTGGCGGGCTGGCACAAACGGTTTGTCTACATGGAAGATGAGGATCCATGCTCGATATGCAGGGTGGTCGACAACGCGGGCCGTTCCGGATCGAGCGCGTTATATCTCTATTGCCGACCGCGGGGCGCCCTGGCGCTCGGACAGGATCGGATGCCGCAGACAATCAATCGACTCTGCCAGGCCATAGCGATTAGGCCCGATACCAGGCCAATGCTTAAGGCACGCTACCAACTCGCAGCTAAACAGTTCCACCCTTCGGCCGAGGCCGGGGCGTACATCTGGCTTGAGGGATTCAACGGCAGCAGCAGTCGCCTGAACATGCTCTACTGGATCGGCAAGGGCTTTCCCAATCCCGTTGGGCTGTACGGCTCAAGGCCGGACTTTCTGCATTTCGACATTACCGCCCCGCCAGAGCAGTGGCACGAGGTCGTCGTGAATATCGCCGGAGACCAGGACGCTCGCGGCGATGAGACGTTCGCCTCGCTCCATCTGGACCGGCTGGTCCTGACGTTGGGCGTCTGGAACGAAAACGTTGGTAAAGGCAACGAAATTGGTGTATATTTTGACGATCTTGAGCTTGCTTTCGATTCGCGTGCCGCCGATTGCAGCAGTTCCGTAGATGGCAAGCCAATCCCCATCAAGCCGAAAACGCAGATGTGGAACAAGAGAATCGTGCACGTCAACGGCGAGCACGCATACAAGACAATTGACAGCAGGTAGACAGTACAAGGAGTTATTCAATGCCGGATAGTTTTGATGTTGTAGTAATCGGCAGCGGCCCGGGCGGCTACTCTGCCGCGATTCGTTGCGCCCAGAGGGGCGCCTCTGTCGCTGTAGTTGAGAAAGGACACATGGGCGGCACGTGCCTCAATTGCGGCTGCATTCCGTCCAAGACTCTGCTGGCCTCGGCACACACACTGCTGATGGCCAAACACGCCGCCAATATGGGAATCGACATACCGTCGGCCGCCCCGAACTGGGAGAAGATACAGGCGCGCAAGGAAGCCGTCGTCAGCGGCTTTCGCAAGGGCCTGACCGGCCTGATTCAGGCCAACAAGATCACGGTGCTGCCGGGCCGTGGCGTTATGACCAGGCCCGGGGCCGTCTCCATCGAAGGCGAAGGCGGAACCTCTGAAATCCAGGCGCAGAAGGTCATTCTCGCAACCGGTTCGCAGCCCATTGAAATTCCATCGATGCCTTTCGACGGCGAAACCATCATCAGCAGCACAGAAGCGCTCTCGCTGCCTGCGATCCCGAAGTCGATGGTGATCGTCGGCGGTGGTGTTATTGGATGCGAGATGGCGTGCGTCTACGCTGCAATGGGAACGAAAGTCACAATCGTCGAGGCGCTGGACCGCCTGATCCCGATGGAAGATGACTGGGTCGGCAGGCTGATGCAGCGGGAGTTCAAAAAGTTGCGCATTGATTCGCTTACCGGCGAAAAGGTCACCGGCGTCGACAAATCAGCCTCGCCCGCGACGGTCAGTCTGGAAAGCGGCAAGAAGCTCGAAGTCGAAAAGGTGCTGGTTTCGGTGGGCAGACGTGCGGTCGTGGATCGGGAAACGGTCGACGGCCTCAACCTCGATATGAACGGCCCCGCCATCGTCGTGGACGATACGTTGCAGACCAGCGCGGCGGGCGTCTACGCGATAGGCGACGCCATTGCCACAACATATCTGGCGCATGGTGCGTTTGCCGAGGCGGAAGTCGCGGCGGTCAACGCTACAGGCGGCGATGAAAAGGCTGAAGATTCGTCGCTCGTCCCGAAAGCGGTATACACGTTTCCCGAGGTAGCCTCGGTCGGCAAATCCGAAGAGGCCTGTCTCCAGGCGGGCATGGATGTCTCGGTGGGCAAGGCGTATTTCCGGGCCAACGGCCGCAGCGCCGCACATAACGAAACGGCCGGCGAAATCCGGGCCGTTCGCGACAACGCGACGGATCGCATTGTCGGCGTAACCATGGTCGGAGCAACCGTTACGGAACTTGCAGGAGCAGCCAGGCTGCTCATTGGCAGCACCGAAGCCATTGCATCAGTCAGCTTCCCGCATCCGACGGTCTCGGAAGTTCTCAAAGAAGCCGCCGAGGACGCTTACGGCCTGAGCCTGCACAATCCGCCGCGGGGCTAGCCTCGACAGCGTTCATTGGGCATGCAGGGGTAATGAGATGGAAACGCAAGTCGATCAGGCCGTACACCTTTTCAGGCAGGGATTCAATTGCGCACAGGCCGTCGCCGCAACGTATGGCCCGCAATATGGGCTGGACCGTGCAACTGCAATGGCCGTCGCCGCCGGTTTCGGCGGCGGCATGCGCCAGGGGTCGATCTGCGGTGCCGTGACTGGGGCCTTCATCGTTCTCGGTCTCCACGCCGCCGAGCAAACGGACGATCCGGCCGCAGCGAAGGAGCGTGCCGGCGAACTGGTGGAGGAATTCGCCGCCGAATTCAAAAATCGCACGGGCGCGCTTACCTGCCCGGAGTTGCTTGGATGCGACATAACTACCCCAAAAGGATTAGAGATCGCTGAGACAAAAGAGCTTTTTTCATCGACCTGCCCGGAAATGGTCGAACACGCTGCTCACGTACTCGAATACATAATAGGCAAATAACGGCGTTGACCGGCCTGAGTCGGTATTGAGCAAATGCGTCGATTGTGAAAACTTCAAACTTCATTAATCCTACTTTTTTACTTGACATTAGAATCAAAGGATGATAGAAGGACGCACTGTGGAAGTGCAAGCATCTCATTCTCAGCGGGGCCTGCGCTTCCGATTGTGATCTCCCAGGGATTGGTGCTGAGAGAAGAAGATTGAGATTCACATTTACAGAGGAGGTAAGACTAATGAAAATCACCTTACGAGTTATGACTTGCTGGGCGCTCTGTGCCGTGTTTGCGTCAGGATCGCTGTATGCCCTGCCGAACTTGACTGGCACGCTCACAGGTAACCAGATTGAGGGCACCGTTGCCCAAGTTGGATACCCGGAGAACCCTTGGCCGGGAGCCTCGTCAATGGAGTGGGAGGTCACCAACAACGGAGGTTTATGGAGTTACTGGTATAAGCTCACGGTGCCCGAAAAGGACATTAGCCACTTGATAATAGAGGTCTCCCCAACTTTTAGTGAAAAGGATGTCACATCATGGGATCAAGGCGGTGAAGGGCTACTGGACGATTACTCCGCTACATCCCATGGTAATTCCAACCCTGACATGCCCGGTCTCATGCGAGGTATCAAGTGGGATACGAGCACCGACTCTACGACATTGGTGGTCGAATTTACTTCCACACGTGCTCCAGTGTGGGGTGACTTCTACGCGAAAGACGGTGTCGTGAACGATAAGGGCAAAAAGACAGATGTTACTGCTTGGAACAAAGGCTTCATGGACCCTGATTCGGATGGCCCTACAAATCACATCGCCGTGCCCGATACGACCACCATCATCCCCGCTCCCGGAGCGGCCCTGTTGGCTGGTGTCGGCATGATGGGCATCGGTTGGCTCCGTCGCCGCAGGATAGTGTGACTACAACCTGCCGCTAACGGCAGATACTGATTTGCGAGGCTGTGAGAGCGCGACTCACAGCCTCTTTTTCTTGCGCTGATAGCCGCAACCGTGGGAATCTGCGCGACTTTCCTCTGGCCCGCCCGCATCCGTCTGTTACAATGTCCGGTATGACGATAGCCGGCGCCAAATCAACCAAAAGACCGCACAGCTCGCCGCTCCCGCTCGATATCCGTGATTGCGGGCTGATGGATTATCGCGAGGCCCTGGAATTGCAGCACACCCTCCGATGGCGCAGATCGGAAGGACATATCGCCAATACGGTGCTGATCGTCGAACATCCTCCGGTTATCACGTTGGGCGCAAGACAGAGCGCCAACAGACTCCTCGCTTCCGCCCAGCAACTCGCCAATATGAATATCGACGTCGTGGACATCCGCCGCGGCGGCGGCAGCACCGCCCACAACCCCGGCCAACTCGTATTCTATCCCATATGCGATCTCAGACAGTTGGGCCTCGGCATAACTCAGTACATCCGCCAACTCGAAGCAATCGGCGCCGATTTGTTGCGGGAACTGGGCATAGAGACCGTCGCACGAGACGGACTGCCCGGTCTCTGGATCGAGCATCGCAAGATCGCCTCAATCGGCGTGCGCGTATCGCGCGGCATCACGCACCACGGCATGGCGATAAACCTCAACAACGATCTGAGCATATTCGACCTGATCGTTCCGTGCGGCCTGATGCAGGTGCAGATGACATCCTTTCTTGCCGAAACCGGCCGCAGGGCTGAGATGGAGACGGCCAGAAGCATTCTGTCGCGCCTCGTGTCCGATCGCTTCGCAGGAGGCTCGGGATGAGTCGCCCCACACCCCCAACTCCTCAAGCCAACGGCAAACGCTCCCGCCGGCTGCCGCCCTGGTTGCGCAGGCCCCTGCCCGGACACCAGGCCTTCCGCAACACCGAATCGATACTCAACTCCCTGCACCTGGAAACCATTTGCAGCAGCGCCAATTGCCCGAATCGCGGCCAGTGCTGGGCCCGCGGGACCGCGACCGTCCTGATCCTCGGCAACGTGTGCACGCGCAACTGCAGGTTCTGCTCCGTTGCGACCGGAAAGCCGCAGCCGCCCGACCCGACCGAACCGCACAGGCTCGCACAAATGGCCGAGCAGATGCAACTGCACTACCTCGTCATTACGAGTGTGGACCGGGACGATCTTCCCGATGGAGGCGCCGCGCACTTCCGGGATTGTGTCAACGCAGTGCGCCAACGCCGGCCGGACATGCAGTTCGAGATTCTCACGCCCGATTTTCGCGGCTGCGGGCAGGCCGCAATCGACGTCCTTGCCGACGCCCTGCCGTTCGTCTTTGCACACAACGTCGAAACCGTACCCTCCCTGTACCCCGTCGCCAGACGAGGCGGGGATTACCGGCGGTCCCTCGATCTGCTGGCCATGGCAAAGCGGACGTACGGGAACGTTCAGACCAAGTCCTCGATTATGCTCGGCCTGGGCGAAACCGACACCGAGGTCGAAGCGGTCCTCGCCGATCTGCGAAAGGCCGGATGCGACCGTCTGACCATCGGCCAGTACCTCAAACCGTCGGCCGATTCGCTCGATGTCGTCGAGTATGTGCACCCCGACAAATTCGACTCGTGGCACGAAAAAGCAACCGCCATGGGCTTCTCCTGGGTGATATCCGCACCGTTCGCGCGCAGCAGCTACTTCGCCGAGCAAAAAACAACCGATCCGACGCACAGGACCCCATAGAATCCCGGTCTTATCGGAAGCGCAGCAGACCAACCGCCGATATTTCTGTTCCCGCATTTGCTTGGATATACCCCGCGCGTTTCGTATATTTTAGTCGGAATACAATAGAAGTTACAACACATCCAGCTTAGCATCGTCCGTTTCCCACAGGGGGGAAAAATGAGACCGCTCAGGAAAGTCATCCGTCGGAATCGGCGCGGCATCGCGCTGATTGTATCCCTTATCTTCGTACTCATCTTCTCGGCTCTGGCCGTATCCATGGCCGGGATGACCAGTACGAACGCACAACTTGCCCACAATCAACACAAGGTCAACGCCGCCCTGGCCGCCGCCCAGTCGGGCGCCGACTGCGCGCTGTACATCGTCTCGACCGTCAGTCTGCCGCAAACCGGTATGAATTTCGTAAGCGATACCGAAGCGAATCAGACCTGGTCGAGCCTGTGCACGCACCTGCAGAGCACGGCATTGGACGGCCGGACTGTCAACTCCGCCGCGCGATTCAGTGACGCCCTCGGCGGAGGCGACGAAATCGTCACGGAGGCCCTGAATTTCGACGACAGCGGCACCACCTTCACCCTCCGCTTCTACCGTTACGACGACGACTGGCACACGCTCTACATCCAGGCCACCGGCGCCGACGGAGACGTCAGCCGTAGCGTATTGATGGATATGAAAATCACGAAGGACAGCCAGGTGTTGAATTATGCCATAGCCAGCCGCGGCCGCATGTGGCTCACGGGCGACACCACCATACATGGCGACATCTTCAGTTCGTGGGACGTGCCGAGCATTTCCCCTTTCAACATGACCAGCGACAGTTCGGTTCTGGGCACGATCAACACCGTGCTCACGCTCGACCAGATCAAGAACGAGAGCTATCAAATGGAAACGCTGGATGCCAACGATAATCCCATGTTCGACGAATCTGGCAATCGCATCTACAGTTCCGATGACGAGGTGCAGGGCTACCACGAAGGCATCAACTACGACCAGGGAGGCGCAATCCCCGGCATGGACATCTCGCACTACGACACGGACATGTATAATTCGGGCCTGCTGAATGTCTCGTCGTCGTCCACCATCGAGGTCGAGTACTTCCCCCACGCCTCCGGCAACTACAACTACCCGCGAGACGGTAGCCCGTCCAGCACGTGGAACCGCCGACTCCAAAGACACGTATACGAGAACATCGATTTCACGGATGTGCGCCTGCCCGACGATCGCAATGCTCTGTTCCGCAATTGCACGTTCAACGGGGTGCTCTATATCGACTGCTACAAGAGCGGAAACTACCACTACAACAACGTCCGATTCGAAGACTGCGATTTCAACGGCACGATCATCACCGATGTGCCGCAACAGCTCAAATGGCAACACAACTGCCTCTATTTCACCGGAGAAGCCAACTTCAACAATCAGTCGGGCATTGATGAGGCCACTATCCTGGCGCCGCATTTCAATGTGAACCTCGGCAACACCAACCCGGAACAAAACGACAACAACGTCCTGACCGGGGCGATCGTCGGAGGCATCGTCGACGTGCGGGGCAACGCCCAGATTAACGGGACGATCATCTCCATGTGCGACACAACGCAGTGGAGTTCAGGCTATGTAACCAATATCGGCGCAACGCTGGACGACGGCGGCTCCGAAACCACCGAACTCGGGGACATCGGCGTAATCAGCGTCACGCCTGCACAGGATCAGATGCTCCCCAGCGGCATTACCAGCCCGATCATCATCAGGCCACTGCCCGAAACCTACACCGAACAATAGAACGGAAGATATAGAAGATGCAACCACAAGGCAAACCCCATTTAAGGAGTTCCCTGCCATGAAGAAGCTGATGTTCAATATTCTGGGACTCGTCCTGATCGTCTGCATGTTGGTGTCGCTTGCCGTCAAAGCCAACGCAGCAGATCTCGGCGCCGCGCCCGCCGCGTGCGTCGTTGAGGACGACCCCAACGAACCGCCGTGTGAGTAGCCGCCGGACGAACGCTCGTTCGTCAACGGTGCAACCGCACACAACAGAACTTTATCCACATCACATCAGCGATGGGCCGAGCCTGAAAGCACGGGGTCGGCCCATTCGCGTCATGGAAAATAGACTCGTCTGCTTCGCTCCATACCGCTCGCATGGATAGCCCTTCTGTGAATCCCTGTATTTTCGCCTTGGTTCTTCGTCTATATCCTGTATGATGCGTGGGGTTCTTGTGCGCGAAAACGATGTCATTGGATTGGACAACATGGCCCAATATATGAAAAACGTCCTGCCCGCCGGCGATATGCTGCAAATCGAGGTGGCCGGCGACGATCCGGCTGCAATCGAGCCGTACTTCCGAAATGAAGACGAGCAGATGCCCGACTCGGGCGAATTCGAACTGCCGAAGGATATCGGTATTCTCCCTATCCGCAACGCCGTGGCCTATCCGGGAACCGTCACACCGCTCGCCATCGGCAGGGACAAGAGCAAAGCGCTGCTGGCGCAAGCCGAAACAGAAAACGCAGTCATCGGTCTGCTGACGCAACGCAATCCCGACGTGGACGAACCGCGTTTCAAAGACCTCTATACGGTCGGAACCGCCGCCGGCATTCTGAAGGTCATTAAGATGCCGCAGGGCACAATGCACATCGTTGTCCACGGCCTGACCCGGTTCAAAGTCCTTAAACCCACGACGACTCGACCGTACCTGCGTGCGAAGGTTGAGGCCCTCGAGGCCAGGGTGCGCGCGAGTAAGAAACTCCAGGCCATGATGGTCAATGTGCGCAATGCGGCCAACCGCGTCATTGCTCTGAGCCCCAATGTGCCCGAAGAGGCGTCCGTTCTGCTGGAGAATATCGAGAACCCGTCCGCGCTGGCGGATTTTCTCGCCGCCAACCTCAATATCGAAGTGGGCGTGAAGCAGGAACTTCTGGAAGAACTCGACGCAACCAAGCGACTCGAGCGCATATCCGTACTGCTGGCGCATCAACTCGAGGTGCTCGAATTGAGCCATAAGATTCAGGGCAGGGTCCAGGAATCGATCGACAAGAGTCAGCGCGAGTACTTTCTGCAGGAGCAGTTGAAGGCCATCCAGTCCGAACTCGGACAGAAGGACGCCAAAACAGAAGAACTGCGTCAGATCAGGAAGAACATCGAGAAGGCCGGGATGCCGCGTCCGGCCGAACAGGAGGCCCTGCGGGAACTCGACAGGCTCGCAAAAATACCCGCCGCATCACCCGAACACAGCGTGATACGCACCTACCTCGACTGGGTGTGCGAACTGCCCTGGTCGGCCCGGACCGAAGACCAACTCGATATCAACAGGGCCGAACGCGTGCTCAACCGCGACCATTACGACCTCGCGAAAGTAAAACGCCGAATCCTGGAGTTCCTGGCCGTTCGCAAACTCAACCCCGCCGGCAAGAGCCCCATCCTCTGCTTCGTCGGCCCGCCGGGCGTAGGCAAAACCTCGCTCGGACAATCCATAGCCAAAGCGATGGGAAGAAAGTTCGTGCGCATTTCATTGGGCGGCATCCGCGACGAGGCGGACATACGTGGCCACCGGCGAACCTACATCGGCGCTCTGCCGGGCCGCATCTTGCAGGAACTGCGCAAGTGTGGCAGCAGAAATCCGGTCTTCATGCTGGATGAACTCGACAAGATCGGTAGCGACTTTAGGGGCGACCCGGCCAGCGCCCTGCTCGAAGTGCTCGATCCGCAACAGAATTCGTCGTTCAGCGATCATTATCTCGACCAGCCTTTCGATCTGTCCCGCGTCATGTTCATCGGCACCGCAAATTTCACCGGCCCGATCCCGCCGGCGCTGCAGGATCGCATGGAAGTGATTGAACTGCCGGGCTACACCGAAAACGAAAAGCTTCACATCGCCAAAAGGTATCTCGTCAAGCGACAGCTCAAAGAACACGGCCTGAGCAGGAAGAAGCTGACCATCAAGGACGATGCGATTCGGGCCCTTATCCGCGGATACACGCGTGAGGCGGGCGTCCGCAATCTGGAAAGGGACATCGCCGCCGTCTGCAGGGCCGTCGCCACCGACATCGCAAAAGGTACGCGCAGGAGAGCGACCATCTACGCCCGTTCGCTGGCGGATATCCTGGGGCCGGTCAAATTCGAGTCGGAGTTGGCGCTGCGAACGGGCATCCCCGGCGTGGCCACGGCGCTGGCGTATACGCCCGTCGGCGGCGAACTGCTGTTCATCGAGTCGGCGTCCATGCCTGGCAAAGGACGCCTGCAGTTGACCGGCCAAATCGGCGATGTCATGAAGGAAAGCGCCCAGGCCGCATTCTCCAACGTCAAAGCGAACGCCGACAAACTGGGCATCGAAGCCGAGACATTCAGGGATTTCGACTATCACGTGCATGTCCCCGCCGGCGCGGTGCCCAAAGACGGACCGAGCGCGGGGATAGCGGTGTTCACTTCCATGGTCAGCCTGTTGCTGGCAAAGCCGGTGCGCCCCGAAGTCGCCATGACCGGGGAAATCACGCTGCGCGGTCTTGTGCTGCCCATAGGCGGACTCAAGGAGAAGATACTGGCGGCAAAGCAGGCGGGTATCAAAACCGTCATCCTGCCGACTCGAAACCAAAAGGATGTCCCCGACGTGCCGGACGAAGCGAAAAAGGGCCTGAAGATCGAATTCGTCAAAGATACGCAACAGGTGCTCAAGATCGCCCTCGACGTGGAATAGCCAGGCACCCAACGTCCGCGACCATGGACGCCGGTCTTGAAATTCTCCAGGTGGGGCGGCTTTATGTGTGTCCGTCTTCGACGAGGCCGCTTCGCGAAATCGCGTTGGCCATGTTCACCACATCAACCATCTCGCACACCTCGTGCACGCGAACGACGGACACCCCCGCCGCAGCGCATAGTGCAACGGTCGCAGCAGTCCCGAACGTCCTGTCTGCGGGGACTTGCTTACCGGTAATGTGGCCGATGAAACGCTTCCGGCTGGTTCCGACCAGGACGCGATAACCTGTTGCCACGAACGGCTCAATGTTTCGCAGAAGCGAGAGATTGTGCGAAAGCGTCTTTCCAAAGCCGATCCCCGGGTCGATGAATATCCTTTCCCGCGCCACGCCCGCACCTTCCGCCTCTTTTGCACGCCGAACCAGAAACCCCAACACCTCTTTCACGACGTCATCATATCGAGGTTCCCGCTGCATGGTCTTCGGAGTGCCCTGCATGTGCATTAATATCACCGGCGTCCCGCGCTCGGCCGCGAGCTTCGCCGTGCGGGGATCGCCCAGCGCTGTGATATCGTTTAAAACTGCCGCACCGGCCTCGATCGCCGCCTTGGCCACGTCGTACTTCGAGGTATCGATGCTGATCGGTACGCGAACCTGCGCCGCCAGTCGCTCGATGACGCCAATCACGCGCACGATCTCCTCGCCGGCATCCACTGCCCCCGAGCCGGGCCTGGTGGACTCGCCGCCGACGTCAATAATCGCCGCCCCTTCCTCGGCCATCCGGACGCCGTGCGCAACCGCTGCGTCAAGGTCGCGATACAGCCCTCCGTCGCTGAACGAATCGGGCGTCACGTTAAGCACGCCCATCACAACACATCCGCCGGAGAAATCCAGCTTCCCCCCCGGCCATTCCAATACGTCGGACAAAACCGTATCGCGCGCCCTGTCGTGCCCGCTGTTTGCCATTACCAGCCTCCCTAACGAATCTGCCGCACGTCAAATCCGATACCTTCCAGCTTCGCTCGCAGTCTTGCATCGCCGGGGCTCACCGCAACCGTCGTATTGTGAAACTCCCGCCGCACCGGATAATTCTTGCGAAGGCTGTCGAAGTAGTCCGCTCGCTTGTCCTGAGGTTTCTCCCATACCCACCGCAATCGTGTATCGTCCCTGCGAATATCATAGATCTTCTGAACCGCCCCGGCTACGATATCCAGCGGCGTGCCGCGCGCACCGCTCAATCGCAGATCGCGAATGGCCGGCTCGGGCAGAAACTCGTTCGCCTCATGCGCCGGCGCAACTCCAAAATACTCGCACGCGGCTTCGTAAATCATCATCATACCCGCGATCTTGCCGTCAAGCGAGTAACCCGCAATGTGAGGCGTTCCGATATCAACGATCTTGAGAAGTCCGAGATCTATCTTAGGCTCGTTCTCCCAGACGTCCAGCACCACGCCCCGCAACCGTCCGGAGTAAATGGCGTTCTTCAGTGCGTCGGTTTCCACCACCGCCCCGCGAGACGCGTTGATCAATACGCACCGCTCCTTGAGAGAAGTGAAGAAAGCCCGGTCCGCCAGATGATACGTCCGGTCCGCGCCGCTCGTCGTCAAAGGCACGTGCAGAGTAATAAAGTCGCACTCGAAAAGCTCCTCTACCGGCCGGTATTTGTCGTCGCCGCTCCGGCGAGCCAGAGGCGGATCGTTCAACACCACATTCATACCCAATGCCGCCGCTTTGGCCGCCACCTTGCTGCCGACGTTGCCGACGCCGATAACGCCGATGGATTTCTCCTCCAGGTCAATGTCGTATTTCTGCGCCACTTCCAGAACGCCGGCAACCACGTACTCGGCCGCCGAGTTCGCATTCGACCCCGGCGCCGATGTAAAGGCGATCCCCTCGGCCTCAAGAAAATCCAGATCGATATGGTCGTAGCCTATGGTTGCCGTCCCTACGAACTGAACCGGCGTGCCCTTGAGCAGTTCGTCATTGACCGGCGTTATGCTCCGAACGACCAGCGCATCAGCGTCCGACAGCACCCCCCGCGTAATCTGCCGCCCCGGCATCACCTGCACTTCACCCAATGAAGAAAAACACTCCTCCACATACGGTATGTTCGCATCAGCAATTACTTTCATATGCTCTCTTCTCGATTAATTCGATGCCGCCGCACCGCTCAACAAAATCATCCACTCATGGCCACGCCTGCTATACTTTCGCCGCAGTCCGGGCACTTGCCCTCTTCAATGGCATTGGCCCCTATGCTATATCCGAGCCGTTCGATAAGCATCCGCCCGCAACCGGGACAAAACGTGCTCTCAAATTGATCGCCGGGGACATTGCCCAGATAAATATAGCGTAAACCGGCCTCTTTGCCGATCTCATACGCCCGCTGCAGGCTTTTCGTCGGCGTCGCCCCGCCGCTCTGATGCTTGTACATCGGATGATACCGGCTCACGTGCCAGGGCACATCGACGCCCGCCTTCTCCGCAATGAACCCCGTCAATCGCCTCAGTTCATCGTCCGAGTCGTTCTCGCCTGGAATCAGAAGAGTCGTTAGCTCCATCCATATGTTGGTCTGCCCGGCAATGTGCGCAATAGTCTCCAGAACGGGCTCCAGCCGTGCCTTGCACAGCCGCTGATAGAAATCCTCCGTGAATGCCTTCAGATCCACGTTGATGCCGTCAAGCCACGCGGCGGCAAAGTCCACCGCTTCACGCGTCATGTACCCGTTGCTGACAAACACATTCTTCAAACCCTCACGCCGCGCCAACTGCCCGCAGTCCGCACACAATTCCATGAAGATCGTTGGCTCCGTATACGTATAGGCGACACTGCTGCAACCGGCGCGCGCCGCCGAATCGACGATCTGCTCGGCACGGACCGCCTGCCCGTCGATCCGGCCGGTCTCAATCGCCGCCTGGCTGATCTGCCAGTTCTGACAGAAATCACACTGGAAATTGCAGCCCATCGCGGCCACCGAAAAGCTCCGCGTGCCCGGCTGAAAATGAAACAAAGGCTTCTTCTCGATCGGATCGGGATTCGCCGAGCACAGCTTGTCATAATTGAGCGAATAGAGCACGCCCTCTTCGTTCTTGCGCACCCGACAGCGTCCCGATTTGCCTTCGGCGATCAAACACCGATGCGAGCACAGATAGCACTGCACCTTCTTGTCCGCCGCCGGATCCCAGAGTACCGCCTCTTTCAGTCTGGTCTCAGTCATTGTTCGAATCCTTTCCCGCCGGCTCGCCCCGGTAACACGCAGCCAACAACTTGATCGGGTGTCGGACTACACTGTCGCTGATGTGCTCAATCTGCATCGCGCAAGCCGCACATTCGGTCAGCACGTTCCGGGTGGACGAATCGGCCAAAGCCCGGCTCAGGCCCTCTCCGATCTGCGCCGACAAATCGTAGTTCTTCTTCTGCATCCCGAAAGTGCCCGACAATCCGCAACAGCCGGCCCTTAGATCATCCACTTCTATCCCGCAAAGATCCGCAATAAGCTTCATGCTCGCGCCCTGCCCGCCAATCGCCGCCAGATGGCACGGCAAATGATATACAAACCCCTCAGCGTATTCCTCCGCACCGGCAACAACGGGCTTCTTGAGCTTCCCATGCTCGTACATCCCCCGGAGATAGTCCATCAGTTCGTACGTATGCTCAGATACCATCTGCGCCTCGACGCCCGTCACATAGTGCCGCAATTCATCCTTCAGGCACAATGCCGCACTCGGCTCCGAGCAGACGATCTTGTATCCCGCAACAACCGCCTCGGCCAGATGCTTTGCGCTGTATTGCAGATCCTTCTTCGCCCGTTTGACGTCCCCGTAAACGATGGCCGGAAGCGGCGCCGGCAACTGATCGGGAATCATAACCTCGATCCCGTTATGATACAGCACGTCGAGCACCGCAAAGCCCAGTTCGTGATCGTTAGTGTTGGCGTACGTATCCACAAAATACGCAACCTTGTCCACCGGCGCCTCTATCGGCTCGCGTGCGGCCATGTACTTCCGCCCCGCTTTGATAAAAGACCCCCGCAGGAACCCGGGCATCCCGCGTCGTCTGTCTACACCGATTGCCTTTTCCATGAACCACGCAAACACGGGTAGACCCATAAAGAAATTGGATATCGGCGCAAACGCACTGCCCGCCATGCTCAGAAAACGATTGCCGCTGAGCAGTCGCTCGGTCCTTCGAAGCCCCTTGCGTCTGGCGTACTCCGCCCGGGCCGCCGCCATCAGCGTCGAAATATCTACCCCCGACGGACAATCCTGCTGACACGCCTTGCAGTTCACGCACAGATCCAGGAATTTGCGAAACTCGGCAGACTCGAAATCCTTCTCATCCAACTGGCCCGTCGCCCAGAAATTCAGCAGATTCGCCTTTGCCCGTGAACTGGCCAGTTCCTCTCCCATCGCCCGAAAGACCGGGCACATACGCGTCTCAGGATCCTTGCTCAGGCACAGCCCGCACCCGTAACACTGCTCCAGTTCCAGTTCGAGCTCGTCTCTGTTGAAGATCAGCTCCGACTTTGCCCGCTCCGCCAGTACGTGTTTGGCCCGCCGAAGATTCTTAACCATAACATCCGGATCGGCGTTGATGATCTTGCCCGGATTCAGCATCGCCTCAGGATCGAAAATCTCCTTGATCTTGCAGAGCACCTCATAGAATTCAGGCCCGTACTGGCCGCGAATGAAAGCCGCCCGCACCAGACCATCGGCATGCTCGCCGCTGATCGATCCCCCCAGCGACCACGCAAGATTGAACACATCCTCCGCAATCGCCCGCATCTTCTGCACGTCCTCGGTACTGCCCAAATCCAGGTACGGCCGCAGGTGCAGCTCACCATCGCCCGCATGCCCGAAATAGGACATCGTAAAATCATACTTCCTTCCCAGCTCCTCCAGACCCGCGATATACTCCCCCAATCGCGTGTGCTCGACCGATACATCCTCCATAAACTCCGCCGGGTGCTTCTTGCTCCGGTGCCGGTAGAGCAGCGGCCCCGCGTCTTTCCGGCATTTCCACAGCCTCGCCTGTTCCTGCTCTCCAAGAAAGAACTGCCGGTCCGATGCAATCTCGCCGACTGCCGAATCGGTCGCCGACAGCTTGTCCCGGACCTCCTGCGGATCGTCGCCCGTATGCTCGACAAGGAGCGTAGCCGCCGCGTCCGCAGGCAGAATATCCCGATAATGCGCCAGCCCCTCGCGCGCCATCCCGATCAGACGCTGCCCCATCATTTCACACGCCGTCGCCCCGCTTTCGACAATGGGAACAACCGCCTCGGCCATCTTCTGCAGCGAATCGAACTCAAGCTGCAACAGCCCCTTCGCCCTCGGCAACGCGACGGTCCGCAGCGTAATCTCCGTAAAGACGGCCAGCGTACCCTCAGAACCCGCCATCAGTCGCGCCAGATCGAGCCTGCCATCATGATAAACGCCTCCCACGCTGTAGCCGCTGCGATTGCGTTTCGTCCGAGGCATCGATTTCGCAATCACCCCCGCATTTCGCTCCAGCAGATCGGCGCACTGTTCGCCGATCGATTTCAATCGTGTATTGCCCGCCTGCCCCGGGTCCATGTCGTTTGCCAAATCAACCACGCTGCCGTCATCCAGAACAGCCTGCAGCCGCACCACATGTCCGCCCATATGCCCATACTCGAGCGAGTGCGCCCCGGTCGCATTGTTGGCAACGCAACCCCCTGCCGTCGCGCGATTTGCGCTCGAAGGATCCGGCCCGATCTTCCGTCCCAGCGTTCTCAGATGCCCGTTCACATCACCCAGCACCGCACCGGGCCGGCACGTTACAAACCCGCCGTCTTCGTACGTCCGGACGATAGCATTCGTGTGCTGAGTCATATCCAGCATGATACCGTCCGTCAGAGACTCGCCGGCAAGCCCTGTCCCCGCCCCGCGGGCCGCCACCGCGATGCCGCGGTCTCTCGCATACTTGACGATCTGCGCCACGTCCTCCACATCCCGAGGGGCCGCCACGCACACGGGCACAATCCGATAGATACTGGCGTCCGTGCTGAAAGCCGCACGGTGAAGTATGTCGCAAAAGACATCGCCTTTCACACGCCCCTCCAACCCGCGCGCGATTTGTTCCGGTTCGTGTTTCATTCTAAACTCATGCACCAACTGTAATTAGACGCAGGCGAGTCTACGGCCGCAGTGCCGAAGCGCCAAGCAAAAAGCCCTGGAACCTCCTGCAATACCAGCGTTCCTCTTCGTCGCGGCCGCGTACGCCCAACCAGGCCGCATATTGTACGCCCCTGCCCCGCCAATTGTTTGGACCGCAGGCTTTTGCGTTACAAACCCCCGCCTTCGCGCCTTTCTTTTGTAGAAGAATCGCACGAATCAACCCAAATGCAAAGGCCGCGAAAATGAAAACGCCCAAACACAAACCGACCCGCCGCATCGCCGCCTTCGGATGCCTCGCAACGATCTGCATCGTCTCTGCGAGCGTCGCTGGCTACCTTGGCTATGGGCATGGCAGGGAACTGCAAACCCTCTCTTCGCAAGTCCTCGCCCACGCAGAACAGCTCGACACCATGTCCCGGGGCCCCGTCCTCGATAGCCTCGCCGCAAACCGCCTGTTGGCCGAGATGAAGGCTCTCATCCAGCAGTACGAGCAGACCATGGTGCTCGCAGCAAGCCCATACCCGGGCGAGATCCTGTTGGGTACCACTCCGCCCGGAGACAGCACATGGCTGGAGATGCTCTGCGACACCCGCTACTCCGGCCTGATCAAGGAAATCCGCCTCCGACGCACCGGCAATCACGCCCGCTACCTGCGCATCAACGATATCGAAATCACGGGCCGGACCCGCCGAGGGCCCGTTCGCCACACGCTCAATAAGAACGGACGCGACAAGCTCTACGGCAACGGGGTCTTTCGCCTCGCCCTGCCGGCGCCGATGATCGTCCATAGAATACGCATACACATCAATCACGAGTCCGCAGGTCTGCAAGTCACCGGCGTACCGCAACACCCCTCCGCTTTCCATGGCAGCACCCTGAATCTCAACCTGCCGAACGCACCCGCCTTCGTGCAGGCGGTCCCTGAAGAAGTCCTGTTGGGAACCACCCCTCCCGGCGACAGCACGTGGCTCGAAACGCTTTGCAGCAACCCGTACCACCAGCCCGTACGGGAACTGCGGATCAAGCGGACAGGCCACAAGGCTTCGTATCTTCGAATCAACGACATCGAAGTGTCCTACCATACGCCCCGCGGCCCGCGAACCGAAACCTTCAACCGGAACGGACGAAAGAAACTCTATTCAGCCGGAACCTTTCGGTTGCCGTTGCCGCACCCCATGCGCATCGCCCGCGTTCGCGTTCTTATCAATCACGAGTCTACCGGACTGGAACTCTACGGCGTGCACTGACCCGATTGTGCTCGCCTCGTGCCGCTCGCCTCTGCCGGCCCCCGCTGTCCACGCCCGATGCCCTGCCCCCGCCACGCATATTCTACCCCTCTAAAGACCGCCGCCCCGCTTCAGGTCCCTCATGCACTCGAAGTAATAACCGTCAATTCCCCGTCCTTCACGGTGACCTCTTCGACCGTAACGCCCTGGATGTTCTTCTCCATCAGGAGTTTCTCCGTATCGACAAGCACCTTCGGCAGATCAAGCCGAATCCATTCGGGAACGTTCAGATGGAAGGCCCGCTTCAGCCGGCCGAGAACGCTGTTGAAACGGCTGCTGATAACCGTCAGATGAAAGATCATGTCGTTACCCTCGAGACGCACATACTCCAGGGAGGCCGGAATGCGGGGGATCATAAAAGAATCCACCTTGATCATGAAATGGATCTTGTCCCCCTTTGCCGTCGGGTTCACAACCTCGCCGGGTAGCAGATCGTGAGCAACCAGTATCCGTATTACTTCCTCGAGTTCGAGGGTAAGTCTTGCCATGTTCGTCCTTAAATGCAGTTTCTTACCGGATCGTTTACACTATAGAAGATATGGTGCGTGATTGGCAAGGCCGTTTTGATCCTCACGCGATCGGCGACTGCACCGCTCCAGAGAATTCAATGGATGCCGAAGGCTGCTTTGCGGGGCGCAATGCAGGTGTCATTGGCGGCTGGTACGCCCGACGATTCTGAACGACAATACTGAACAGTTGCGTATAGGCTATCTGTGTGTCAATCGCGACTGCGGGGCGATCTCTGCGGAATCAGCCGATACCACGGCAGGCGATCCAGTGGCGCCTTGATCTCAAGCGTACACGGGCCCTCGACGACAGAATCGTCATCTCCTCTCCAGAGACCCCTGGGGAAGACTACCGTACGGCTCGTCTGGCCCTGCTCCAGGACCGGCGCCACAAGAATACTGTCACCCAGCAGAAACTGGTCCTTGATCTTGGCATAGCCCTGGTGCGGATACATATACTCCAGGTGGCGCACCATCGGCTCGCCCGATTCGGCGGAAGCTTTGGCAATGGCGAGAATCTTGGGCCCCATCCTTTCGTGCACCAGGGCCATCTTCCGACAAATCTCCAGATTCTCCCGGTTCAGCACGCGCCACGGAGCGACCGAAAACTGCATCATCGGCATGAGAGCCGAGCATTGGGCCGAACGGACTATAAGCTCCTGATCCAGAGGCTTGTCGGGATTGTTGTAGAAGTAGGAGTATTCGCCTCCACCGATCATATCCGGGCAAGTGTAGGCGTAGCCCATCAGTCCCAGGGCCAGGGCATCCGGGATAAGTTGCCCCAGATCACGCCAGTTATGCCCCTTGTCCCGCAGACGCTGCGCCAGCGGCTGGCCGGCCATTTTCCAACAGGCCCGGTACTCGTTCAGTTTGAAAGGCAGTCCGAGCCTGGCCCAGAATTCCGAGAACACATTGGGACTGATAGCCCGTTGAGCTTTGATGTTCGAATCGTCGTAGTGGCCGGCGTCCCCGGCGTCGAGCTTAAAACCATCGACACCGTACTCCTCGACGAGGTAGGCAAGCCTGCCCTGAAAGTACGCCACGGCCTCCCGATTCGTCAGATCGAGCGAGGCGCTGTAACCGTTCCACCATTTGCGTATATAGGTCCCGCCTCGCTTGTCTCTGAGAAAATAGCCCTGCTTGTTCATCAGTCTGAAAGTCTCGCAGTCAGGACTGAAATAGGGACAAATCCACAGCATCACCTTGAAGTCCTGGTCGTGGAGCGTATCCACCATGCCCTTTGGATCGCTGAATCGCCCGGGGTGGAATTCCCATACGCCGTAGTCTTCCTGCCAGTTGTCATCGATCATCAGTACCCCGGACGGGAAACCGTTGGCCAGGATGTCAGCGGCATACTTGCGGATTCGGTCCTCACGCTGGTCGTAGATCAACTCGATCCAGGTATTATACTGAGGCTTGACAAACAGCAACTCATCAGGGATCTCACCCGTACTGGGGAAATAGGTCCGGCTGACGTATCTGTAGACCTCGCCAAGACAATCACCCTGAATGCCGATCTCAAACTTGCCGGCCCTCGATTCGAGCTTCAGATTCTCGCCGTCAAAGGCAAAATGGAACGGTTCCTCGTTCCAGACATATCGTCCCTTGTTCGAGATCAGCAGCGGTTGGGCCTGATTGCCGCCCGTATTGCCGTAAAGATCTCGCGCAAACTCCTCTGCGCCAAAGGGCATGGCCCGGCCATCCGTCACGCAGCCGCCCCAGAACCTCTCGCCTTCCAGCAAGGGGACCGTGCGAGTATCTGCAAGGGACCGAATACCAGTGATACTCAGCAACGCAACGACCAGCAGACATCGGAACATACGCGTCATAATACCACCTTTCACTAATTGACAATGATTGTCAGCAAGGCAATGCGCGAGTCAGCGCAGGCCCCGTCATTGCTCTGCCTTAATGACTTTGGCGGGATAGTAGCGAAGCGTCGTGTCGGTCTGCGGATCGATGAAACGTTCGGACTCCAGTTGCACGATCGCCGGGCGCATCCCTACGCCGATCACTCCCACCGGATGCCGGCCGCCGACGATGCAATTCTCGATCGCCATTCGCAATGAAGGGACATTCCCCGCCGGGTCTGGTATGGCGATAGCCAGATGATACGGACCGGATGGCACAGTCCTGTCTAGCATAAAGGAGTCCCGTACGCTGGTGGACGCGGGAGGCTGAGCATACGCTCTGCGAGAAGAATCCCAGCAATCTCCCGGCATCCATGTTCGGATGTCGGCCGACGCGAATCGTTCTCGCCAGATCGGGCGACCCGTATCCGGCTCCAACAGACTCAACTCCACCGGCCAGTCATAATAGAACGGAGCCGACCCCGTATTCACGACCTCGAACGACACCCCGAAAGACTCACCGGCATCGATGCGTCTCGGATACCGCACCTGCTCCAGCACAAAACGATACCCGAAAGCCTTTTGCACTTCTTCAGCACCCGCTCGCGCCGCAGGATCGCTCTGGTCGTAGTCAGCAACCCAGCGCAACTGCGTACAATGCAGGGAGCGAATGGTATCGATCAGGAAACTGCGGTGCACAGGATCGGACACAGTATCCGTCGGGCTGTCCCCAGGTTGCTCCTTGTAGCGTCCCCAGTTATAAGCCGTTTCGCCGCCCATGAGACTGCTGCGCCAGCGATCTCCCATCTCCAACATGCCTTTGCCATGCGAATCCATCTGGCCGGCATGCGCCCAGGAATCCCAGTAACCCCCGAATGCATAGCCCTGAAACTCCTTCCAGGGATGGCGTACCAGGACCTGCTTGTTGACAAACGCAGCACGGAAGGCCGCACC
Organism: uncultured Pirellulales bacterium; assembly: GCA_964526785.1. Taxonomy (GTDB): domain Bacteria; phylum Planctomycetota; class Phycisphaerae; order Sedimentisphaerales; family Anaerobacaceae; genus CAZGMJ01. Next base: position 16,868 of record CAZGMJ010000028.1, on the reverse strand, counting down.
CAACACCCTCTGTATTTCGGGAGTCGGGGAAGGACTGTGATGCTCGCCCCACTTGCCGATAATGCCCATTTCGATATGTGCAATTCGCGGATCGGTATCCCAGCACGTCCCAAGCCGCCGCACCAGACGGGTAACTCGCCGAATGAATTGCTCGCTGGTGTAATCGTCTGCCTGCATGTCGGCGGGCCAGTACTTTCGGCTACCGCTCCAGTGCAGATATACACGCGGAATCACCTTCTGATTGTGTTCACTCACCCCTCGCCAATGATCGTCGCACCATTCCTTAATCTTGGTTATGTCGTCCGATTCGTGGTTCTCAATCTGATTCCACCGAATGTAACAGTGTGCCAGCGTCGCCCATTCGTTGTCCTCACGGAAACCCCGATTCGTGAATCCCTTCATTGGATTGCGAAGCGCACCCCCATATTCCCGGGGCCGGACAACGACGTAGTCTTCTCCTGCATCATGTGAGGAATCGACCGCAGCCAATCGGAGAGGAACATCATGCAATGGGACATGAGCAGTGTATCCACCGTCCCGACCCCGGAGTCCCGTAGTCGCTCCCAACACAAGAATGGCAATCAAAAAACAAGCCGGCTTATCTGTCGTTCGTAACATTCACGATTCACCATATAGCCTATAATCAGTATCCCCGCCCACGGCACGGTCAATAGTAACCGAGTCAGGCCCTGGATTTCACAGACTTGGCCGCCGCAAGCCGCATCCGTGCATGCGTCCCGATCCCTACTTGCCGCCTGGTCGAGCCGCCAGATAGCCCCAGTAGAAGCTGATCGGCGCAAATGTCTGGTGCACCGTGTATTCATTCACGGGCGGCCAGTTGCCCAGATCAACATAGAACTCGGCGGCCGGCCAACTCCGGCTGTTCGGGATCATGCTGTTTCGCAGATACCATGTGTGGGCCCAGTCCAGGTGGCCGCCGGACATCGCCGGGTCGTTGATACCGTACACGGTGATCCCTGTAGGAGCCGCAATGCCCGCATGTTGGCTGTCCACGTGCAACGGATGTTTCGGGCACCGGTGCCCGAGGCCCGTCGTGAACGTCATATTCATCGGATTCGCCCCGGCTGAGAAATGTGCTGCGGCCAGAGCCCCCTGTAGATACTCCTGCTTGCCCGTAAGATAGTGAGCCCTGGGAAGGATCGCCCCCAGCGATGTTTCCGGCACGGAATAGTAGCCGACATAGCCGATCAGCGGAAGCATCGGCACACGACACGTGATGCCGAATGCATTGCCGCCGGCGAATTCCATGCTGTCCTCCGCAGCATCCTCAAACCAGTCGATCGCCTTCTGCTGTAGTCGCAAATCGGCCAGCCTGTCGGATAGCCGCGCGTACGCAAAAATCGAATGGAGTTGCTTGCCCGGATCCACGTCCCCGAGCACCAGCAGCGAGCACTGTTTGAATGCCTCGTGGTATTCGGCCCGGCCGGTCAGTCGGTACAGAGCCGCCGCGGCCAGCGCCCGCATGTCGCGAACGGATTCGCGCAGCTTGTCCGGACTCTTGCCCCCGCGGCTGTTGGTCCTCGTACTCTCCGACCTGATCGCCCCGTCCTCATTCGCATTCGCCCAGTTCCATGCCCGAACCGCACTGGACGCGTATGTCGCAGCCAGTGCCTTGTCATACTGTTCAAGCAGCCGCGCCGCCGTTGCCGCACAGGCCGCATACCGGAGCGATGTCTCCGGATCGGGCGCGAAAGTCCCGACCAGCAGCGATTCCTGCCAACTCGCCTCGCCCGGCACCGGATGCGACGTCGATTCGACCCCTCCTCCGACTCCACCGTGACCCCGCTGCAGACGACGATAGAAATCGAGGTTCCACAACGCCTCGTTGAGAATATCAGGCAGCCCGTCATTGGCCTCATTCGGGGGCAAAGCCAGCTTGCACCGTTCGAAATACGCGCCAAAGCAGTCCAGCAATTCCAGATGCACCCATGTCGCAATCAGATGCTGGCTCCGGCGATCCCAGTCGCCCGCGTCCATATAGCCGCCCCAGGCGCCCGGGTACTCCGTAAGCCGCGACGCCTCCGGTTCCGATCCAAGCAGACGCCGCAGACTGCGATTGACCGCATCGGCCTCCCCCGTCCAGTACGTCACGTCCAGCTCGAACACGCCGAACCCGTCCGCCGGATGCATGGGCCGGGGCCGCTCATATTCAGTGAACGGAGCCCCCAGTCCAATCCCGCTGCGATGCGACAGAAAGCCGTGCATCGACGTCGAAAACGCTTTGGCCCAGACATCCTCCGCGACATCAAACGGATAGCTCACCCCGACACCGGGCACAAACACGCGATATGTCCCCGGCCTGTCGAACTCGTGGAAGTCGAGGTAGTACACGTTTGTCTGCGTGTTGTTCTTCTTGCCGCGAATGCTCTCCTTGCGGTCCGCCGCAAAGCCCGGCACAACCTGGCCCGTATGGGCGGTCCGTCCCGTCGTGGCATCCACAAGTTCGAAGCGATCGACCTCGTATGCAGCCGCCCCGCCGGTCCCCATCCACAGCGACAGATACGCGCGCTTGAAAGGATCGCTCGGCCGATACCCAATCTGCGTCACATGAACGGCCTCGCTGCGCACCTGCCGAGGTTCGTTCCTGAATTTCACCTGCTTCTGGCGCGTGTTCACGCCCACCATCTCGATCGTGTAGTCCGCCCCCTGTTCGAGCGGCTCGCTCAGCCGAAGATAGACATGATACCGCACAGAAGTCTTTCCGTCCGCCTGCCCCGTCGGCTTGCTCTTGACGAAGACTGCCGCCGGGTGCGCGGGTGTGCGGAAGTGCAGATCGCCTGCGGACACAATCCGGTATGCACGCGGCTGATCGATGGTCGCGACGGTCATCGCTGTTCCCTCGTACGCCGGACCCGGGGCCAGTAGACTCCGATCTTCCACAAGCGGCCCCATCTCTTCGAGCCGGCCGCTACCGTCTGTATCACGCAGCAGATAAGTGCCCTTGGCAGCCTCGACAACCTCCCCCTCCTTCCAGCACAACACCTTCTTGCTCTCGCCCTTCTTGCCCAGTCGGATCTTGTCCCCTGTCTTTGGAACATAAGGCGTCTGCCTTCTCAGGACTATCTCCCCAGCCTCGATGATGAGTGAAATGGTATCCGCCGCGACCATGCCGACGTGACGAACGTCCGGCCCGTCCGCCGGATGCGGCGCACCCGCCAGCAGCTTCGCCGTCTCCTCTCGCCTGCGTTGCGCAGCCCGCGCCTCGCGCTCCCGCTTGCGCTGGAGTTCCTCCCTGTAGGCCGCCCGCTGAGCCTTCATCTCCGCCGTCGGGGCGACCAGTTCGATCTTGTCGATAAGCACGTCTACCGCCCCGCTCGACCAGTCCCCCTGAATCTGAAGCCCCTCTATCTCTGCAGGATCGAACGCCTGATTCGGCTCGTTTGCGACCGCAGGCGAAAGGGCCAGGCCGTGCTCGGGCAGCAGAAGAACAAACGCATCCTGCCCAAGCGTCTCAATGTCGTATGCAAAAAGCCGCTTGCCGCCGCTCGCGTTAAAGCTCAGCTTGACTTGCTTTGCCTGGTTCTTCAGACCCGCCTTGGCCCGGATTGCGGGCGAGTATGCACCAAACTGCCCGAAATCCCATCGCTGAATAATCCCGCTTCCACCTTTGCCGTTCTCAGCGACGATGCGCGCAACGCCGTCGGCAACCGCCGCGGATTTCTCGAACGAAAGATAGCTGTAGTCGAACCCCCCGCTGAAATCCGTAACGAGACAGGAGGTCCCGGCCGCCGTACCGTCCGACATTGACGTATCGACAGCATCCGCCGCCGCTTCGGCGCAACACAAAGAACCGGCCAGCATGCCGACCAGAAGTACACAGAGTCGAGTCATATATGCGTTCCCATTCAACAAGCTCTCATCGATCCATGCCGGCCACCGAACCCTGCACATCCCCAAATCCCGGCCGGCACGTCACCATCGTAGTGCACCCGCCCTGAAGATGCAAGCCCTTCGTCCCCCGGACGAAGCCCCAGTCATGGTATGGCAGTCCTTTCTGAGAATATATTGCCCATGTTGCTGACGGGATACTTGGAACCGACCTCCTGGTTCGGGTATTATCGGCCATGTTTGAGTGCAGGCGTAAGAGCTATCGAGTCAAATGGCAAGTGCCGCAGGGAAAGACCCCGCGAAGAATGACCCGCCGTATCCGGACTGCGAATAAGTCTGAGATTGGCCTGTAAATTGACTGAATCCATTTGGGAGGTACGCAAAGTGACGCGCAAACATCTCGTGACTGCCGGAATTCTGCCATGTGTGCTGTTTGCCATTGGCCTTGATGCAGCCAGGCAAAACGATCATGAGACAGACCCGATGATAAGAAAAGATGAGCACGTTTACGGAAATTCCTTTCGGGCAGTGGCGATGTCGATCGAGCCGGACAAAGAGCAGTACCGATTGGGAGGGCCAATTGGGATCAAAGTCCTGATCAAAAACTCGGGTGAAACAGAAATTGTGCTGCAGGGAATACGCAGGTCCAGATCGCTGTACAGACTGGGATTGTTCTTCCCGGATGGGCGGGCAGTACCCACTACTGACTATATGAAGAAGATCGAAGAAAACTGGGACAAGCCCCCCTCTGTGTTCTCAGTTTTGCGCAAGGAGGTCAAGCCCGGTCAGACAACAGCCCACTGGTTTGACATCTACCCCATATTTGACATCAAGGAGCCTGGAACGTACCACCTTGTCGCCATGCGCAGGATCGAATCGTGGGACAAGGGCTTCATGATTTCAAACATGGTGAAGATCAACGTTGTCGACAAGTAGACAGAAGTCTGGACCGGCGTTAGCGGCCTGCGCATCTTCATCATCGGATGAAGGGCAAATAGCGAGTCATTAATCGAGTACGCGCAATACGGCCCCTTCATGCAGACATGCCGTATGTCGCCTGTTTCTCCCTTCCTTCGATTATCGAGCGTCACGATATTCTGTCATGGAAAAGAATCTCAGCGCCCCCTCAGAATCACAATCTGCCGCATCAACTGTGGTACCTGTCGCAAGACTCGTGAGGCACACGCAGAGAAGATAACAGGCCGTATTGCCGTCGCAGCTGTGCTTTCTCGTTTTCTCTTCAGATTTCATATCATGCTGACCCTGTTGCGAACTTCAAGTCTCCGGCTCGGTCATGGAATATTTGGTGTACTCCCCTCTTCCAGGGGGCACTGCTGGCGGAAATAGGCCGCAGTGCGGGGCCGTGCAGATCATCGTGAGCGTAGTAGTATTCGGTGCTGTCGCTGTCGATCATGAACAGAACCTCGTCGATGGTATTGCCGTAGGCGAACTTCCGCTGCAGGCTGTTCGAGCCGTCGTACTCGGCCAGTGCACGTCGGGTTTCGAAGCGATATTCATGCAGATGTGCCATTCACATCGGAGTCGCCTCGATCCTCTTGTCCCGAACACCGTAGTCAAAGTCGTCTAGTCTGGCTCGATCCAGGACATTTCCTTGCTTATCAAGGAGAATGAACTGCCCGTGCCCTGTAACAATCTTCTTGAACATCTCTTCGGGTACTAGGAAAAGCGGAAACATATCGTCCACATAATCCTGTGCACTATACGGCTCCGATCCATCCCGCAGAGTGTTGTCAGCTTTCACACCCGCGAATACCATTCTTACTTCTGTATTCCTAGAAGTCAAAGTGTCCAGCATTTGTGACGTAGCAAAGACATCGCCAAGATCGGAACTGTTCTTCCGTTCACAATAGTTGACTTGCAGTGCAAGATCGCTTTCGTCCACGAATCTCAGGTCAAGTAGTACTCTCCCCTCTTCATTCATTTGTGAAATACACACAATGTATGTAATAACGCTCTGATCAATTGTTGAATTCGACAGGATGTTCACAACCCTCTCCATACGATCAAGATTTGCACCCCACAGTGGCTGCTCTGCAGTCTCATTCATTCTCATGTCTTTACGCAAAGATTCGGCCAATTCATGCAACCTCTCGATTTTATCCTGTTGCTCTAAATGAGATAATCCTTTTCTCGCGATGGCCCACAATAGGAGAACGGCTGCTACGAAGACTGCCGCGAGGATGATGACGATATTGAGACTCTGACCCCCTTTCGGAGCATCAGTCGTAGTATGTCCATGCAGGCGCATTGACTGGATCCTTTCCACAATGGTGTTGACCATGCCTTCTATTCTCACATCTGAACGCGAATCTATGAGAATTACTTTCCGTCTTGTTCTCTTGGTTTCCAGTGTACAGAAGGACCCTCCGTCTCTGGTACGTCCTCCCACCTTCTCTCAGCAGAAGTAGCTTCTCGGACGTCAGTCTTCTCGCAGTGACCATATCGCACCAAAAGTGCTTGGTCATAGTCAAAGGGTTTGGGCACTGATTCGTAGTAGGGCTCCGTGATCCTAGTGTACTGACCACAAATGAGGTCGAACCCAACTCCCAAGCCAGTCAAATAGAGGCCGGCGCCTCCGGATCGATCATCTCCCCCGCCGGAAATACTGGCTCCCCCGAAAACGCACGAAACTGAAACGCCTGGACGTGACCATGAGATGCCAGCAAGTTCCTCACCAGTTTTTGCTCCTGTTGTGCTGCCTTTCACGTAGGTTCTTCCGATGCCAGCACCACCAGCAATACCGGCAATCCATATCCTTCCCTCTACAATAGCTTGCCTATACACAGGCTGCTCAAAATCATCCGCCGAATTAGTACATTTGTAAATGTTGAACCAGCGGACTCTTCGTTGTCTGCAAGCCCATTTGATTCGTCCGGTTTGAACAGTACAACCGAACCCATGGGTAGTGCTGACCTTCCCGCCAAACCACCATTTTCCTGATGGGCATATCCCTTTCAATTTCAGACCCACGTAATCACGGTTTGATACTGGTCTGGAACCAACGTATTCATACAAGCTCAATCCATCTTGATACTGTCGATCTGGATTAAATTGATTTCGATGTGCATTCGGCACAATCCCCAGCGGACCCTGTGTCAGCCACCTTCCGCTGTAGTAGTCGTAGTAGCGATTTCGATTGTACTGCAGGACCAGATCGTTGCTATCGAGGAAGTCTACGCGCCGCCCCGTGAAGAGGTAGGGGTTGCCGAGGGCTGAGGAATCGCCGCTGGTTTCGTCGCCGTCGAACCAGTTGCCGTCTCCGCCGTCGCCGGTGTAGATCGTGGGGTTGCCGTAGGCGTCGTACTCGTAGCGTTCGTGGATGGTACCGCCGAGGGTGAGCAGTACGGCGGGGCTGTGGAGATGATCGTGCGTGTAGTAGTATTCGGTGCTGTCGCTGTCGATCATGAACAGGACCTCGTCAAATGCGTTCTTAATTCCACGGTTTCTATACGGTTACAATTGTGTCATATAGTATCGATGCCACCACAATGCGCTAACACGGACTCGGTACTCCAATTCTACGGTATCTGCTAGTATTAAGGGAATTCTCATCATATTGCCAGGTAAGACTTCAACCAGAGACAGAATGTCCTCGCCGTTTCTGAGCATGGAGAACACTTCTTCAACATACGGTATTTCGATGACGGCCGTGTCAGATGTGACATTCTCAATGAGGGTCGTCCCGCGGACATCGTTACTGCGCCAGCCGCGAAAGATGTGTTTGAACTCGTATCGGTGCGTCTTGTCGACGGCGTCGACGAGATAGTCACCTGAAAACGACTGGTAATTATCAGCATAACGTTCAAAATACAGAACATAAGCAACTTCGGCTCCTTCTTGCAACGCCAGTTTCAAAACTTCGTCAATAGATTCCCAACTTCGCCATCCGCAGGGATAATCAACGATGCATTGTCTAGCCTCGTTGGTAAGCGTTGGCCAGTCTCGGTAGTTTGCGTATATGCTAAGATATGCCATAATGTCGTCATGGAATATGCGCTGGAAATGGGTGCTTTCTGGAGTGTTATCAGGTGCCGAGCGCAACAAGAAATACACAAATCGAGCATCGGCATTCTTGACCGTAGCGTACCGCAGCAATTCGCGATGATAGATATCGGTCAGGATTTGTGGTCCCAAGTCGAGTGGCACGAGAAAACGTCCTGATGCACCACATCTTGGGGCGGACACGCGGGCATTGGGGTCTTCGGGCAACCGAACGTCCATTTCAAAGCGGCGATTTGCGATGAGCTGTTTCACCACGCGCTCATCTGCATGGTACACGTAGAAGCAGGCGGCATCATACATTTCTTGCGTCTTTATCGTCTTCTGCTGCTCAAGTGTTTCAACTACTTCTTCCGGTGTATATTGAACATCGGAGATGCTCTTCACATGGCGTATCCATTCGGAGTTGTAGCCCTCTGCACTCGGTCTATCCGCATCCTTTAAGAAACAGATGAACAGAACCCCGGAAGATATGAAGATGGTCAACGCCAGTATGAGAATAATGAGAGTTCTCGAATGACCGGCCGCCTTGAATTGATTCATTCTGCTCTCCATTCGAATTTCTCGCACTTCTGTTTCCGGTCTTCTCGCAGAACTGTTTCCCCCTTATCACAGCGAAAGCCGTCAGGTTCACAGTAATTCTTAGCACCCAAGAAGCCTGCAATATTGAGATGAAAATCTTTCAGGCATTCTGCGGCCTTACGTTTGTATCCCAGCGGATCCTGCGTCAGCCATCTCCCGCTGTAGTAGTCGTAGTAGCGGTTTCGGCTATACTGCAGGACCAGATCGTTGCTGTCGAGGAAGTCTACGCGCCGGCCGGTGAAGAGATAGGGATTGCCCAGGGCTGATGATTCCCCGCTGGTTTCATCGCCGTCGAACCAGTTGCCGTCGCCTCCGTCGCCGGTGTAGATCGTGGGGTTGCCGTAGGCGTCGTACTCGTAGCGTTCGTGGATGGTACCGCCGAGGGTGAGCAGTACGGCGGGGCTGTGGAGATGATCGTGGGTAAGGAACTCATCCCGAAACCTCTTTCTACTGCGATTGGCTGCAGAGCCCATGGGGCTGCGTTGTCTGCGAAAAAGGTTCTCGCCGTACAGGTAGTACGCCTGTGAGCCTTTTTCACCTCCGGCCTTGCCCATGAACTCTTCGCTCAATCTCGTTGCAAAACAGGTTCCGGGAGGAGTTCCGGCGTATTCGGTACTGTCGCTGTCGATCATGAACAGGACCTCGTCGATATAATTGCCGAACACGAACTTCTGCTGCAGGCTGTTCGAGCCGTCGTACTCGGCCAGTACCCGCCAGTTGTGATCATAGTATAGCAATGTCCTTGTCCTTACGGCAACTGTCTGCGTCCGGCACCCGCATAGGTCCGGCAACCAGCCTCATTCTACGCGCTGTCATCCGCCAGACAAGGGCTGGGCTATATCGAATGTCAGAACGCCTGAATATGGATTTCATAGGTAATACCGAAGGCCGCTCTGATAGTGCGCGTTTTAGTCGAGAATGTTGATAATCAGAAAGAACGCTTCCTGGCGCGGATGTCTAAGTAAGTCCATAAGCTCCTCCTGCTTTTGTCGCACCTGTTCGACCGCGTCGCTGCGGGCGCGTTGAACAGCTTCGATTCCCCGTTTGAGCTGTGCATCGGTGGCGTTTTCATCGACAACCAATGTCAAGAGTTGCTCGACAGCCTTTTCCGCCTCTGTCATTTGATCAGGAGTCTTGGCATTGTGATGTTGAATGCGAAACTTCGCTGGATCGCGAGTTTCCAAGAGTGTGCACCACAACTGCTTGTCTTCCGGGGAATACCACGGCTGACAATCAGGATGTACACTTCGGCGAAGCATTTCGAGTATCTCATCAATTAACGGGCGTATATGACTCCACTGGCGATCATCCACCCGAACGACCCGCTGAGCTCCAACCATGAGTTCTTCTCGCAGAAGATCACGACTCCTGCGCGTTTCCGCATCCTGCCATGCTTCGATCGCAGCAATCATCTCTTCGGCTGTCATTCCGGGTTTGGTTGGAGGGCCTCCCTTCGGCATCTGGGACCGTGTGGGTCCCGTGAATCCGATCACCAATAACACCATTATGATTGAGAACAGTACAGATCCTCGGCCTTTCATCATAACCTCGTTCATAAATAGCATAAAGTCAGGCCGCCAATTCTGCTACACCTACAGCCATGCCATTAGGACCAGAGCTGCTTTCTGCCGCATAGTCAGGTGCTCAAGCACACCGTCCATGGCGTTATCCAATTCTCTGCGCTGCTGCTGCCTGTATTGCCGCAGGGCCTTCATCTGTCTTTGGAATAGATGCGGGGGCACGTTTTCTCGTTCGAGCAGGAAGATGATGCGGTCGATCAGCTTCTCTCCCTCCGTACGCTCGGTAATTGGCACTTCGTCCCAGCGCTTGCGCCACGTCCAGTTCTTCTCCTGCTGACGCTCGTCTACCTCAAACCGCGGTGCGCGGCCAGGACGATGTCTCGTTCCGGCCGATGCCCTTGTCTCGTGGGATTTAGGGTCGTCGCTGCTCGAACGGTTTAACGTCAGATACGTGCCGACGCTGGCTTGCCTGCGAAGAAGCTGCACGTGGCGCAGTGTTGGCTTGAGCGTTCTCCATTGTTCTTCGTCAGCCTGTAACGCATGCCGGATAGAAGACAAGATATGTCTTTCTGCTTTCGACGGTGTTCGTTTAGCGAGCAGGCCGCGTGTGGGCGGTGTTGAGCTGCGGACAGCCGCGGAGGGCGCATCGCCGGCGGACAATTGCGCCGAAGGCAGTGCCTGGACAAGCAGTATTGTCAGGAAAAAGGAACATTACCAGCAGGAGAACGATATTTCGGCGTGTCATGATCTTTCGCTCCTTGCCATCGCCACAAATCAGGACGGTGCCGCACGCGCATCCGCCCGATCATATCACATTGCTGCTCGCTGATAGCCTTATGGTATCAGCGAGACGTACGCGGTGCAAGGAAATTTGTCGCATGATTCTGCGGCAGCCTGCTAAGCTCATCGTACTCATATGTAATGTAGCTGCTGTCGGGATACGTCAGCTTGGCTCAGATACTTGCGATTATTCAAACATTCACTCTTCCCACCACAAAAGAATCATTAACAACCAACATACTGCTAATATCAGACCTATAAAACTAAACTTCCGAACAAATTGTCTATTTTTCTCTTCATTTTCATTTTGGCAGTTGAAAATCCAGTTACGGTTTGGTTTTGTTGCGATGTAGACAAAAAGAACTGATGTCAAAACCACGATATTGGAGATCATCTCCAATATTCTCCATCTGGACATGAACTATTACCCTCAATATTGAATAACAAAAAACAGCGAAAATAATGTCGCAGTGGTTATTGTCGTTACAACGAATACTATCTGGCATATTTTGAGTATCCGTTTGACTTGTGCTTGCGGTATTCCTTTTGCTTCAAATGATTCCCACAAACAAGGTCTTGTTTTTCGAATCCCAACATAAGCCAGAATCATAACCGCAAATCCTAGCAATACGAATGTGGTTTTGAGCCAAAACATATAATTCGGATCTCGAAACTTTATGTTTTAATAATGACTTCTGCTTTACTTGATTTAATCTACTTATATTGTTCTTGCCATCGCCACAAATCAGGACGGTGCCGCTCGCGCGTCCGCCCGATCGTATCACATTGCTGCTCGCTGATACTCTTATGCTATCAGCGAGACGTACGCGGTGCAAGGAAATTTGTCGCATGATTCTGCGGCAGCCGCCCAGACATCTGCATCACCTGGCGAAGGGCAAACACGGAATGTCGCCCGTACACGCCCGGCGTGCTTTTTCGCACAGCATTGACAGAACCCGCACCGCCGCATATCGTACACAGCATCAATATCGGATAGCGCACCTGACTATGTGCGTTCGGGGTGGTTGACAGCATTTCAGGATCGGGACCGAAGACCCGTTGTATGAACCTCTGTGAGTCGAGCCGCATCCGCGACTCACGGACGCGGCCGCCGCAGACAAGCTCGAAGAATAATACAGTGCCGACGAACGAAAAGCGAAAACTCCAAAGTGCCCTCATCCGCTGGTACCGGCAAAGCGCACGCGATCTGCCGTGGCGAAACACCAACGATCCGTACGCGATCTGGGTCTCGGAAATCATGCTGCAGCAAACCCGGATCGAGACCGCCACGCCCTATTACGAGCGCTTTCTAACGCGCTTCCCCACCGTACACAAGCTCGCGGCCGCACGCCCCGACACCGTCCTCAAGCACTGGGAAGGTCTCGGCTACTACTCCCGCGCGCTGAACATGCGCAAGGCCGCAAAACTGATCGTCTCGAACTTCGACGGCCGCCTGCCACCCGAACGCAAAACGCTCCTCCAACTCCCGGGCATCGGTCCCTACACCGCCGGAGCAATCTCCAGCATCGCCTTCGGCGCCGCCGAACCTATCGTCGATACGAACGTCGCTCGAGTTCTGTGCCGCCTCTACCGGATTGAGACCGATCCGAAGACAACGCAAACGCGAAAGCAACTCTGGGCTATCGCATCCGACCTGGTCCCCCGGACCAGCCCCGGCCGGTTCAATCAGGCGCTCATGGAACTCGGCGCGCTGATCTGTCGGGCCCGATCCCCCCTCTGCCGCGACTGCTGCCTGTCATCGCTGTGCCGCGCCGGACGCGCCGGCCTCCAGGACACGCTGCCAAAGACGAGCCCCACGCGCAAAACTATCAGAAGAACCGTCGTCGTCGGGATCATACACCGCCGCGGCAAAATACTGATCGACAGACGCCCGCCGGGCGGACTGCTCGGCGGCCTGTGGGAATTCCCCGGCGGCAAGCAGGAACGAGGCGAAACGCTCCGCCAGGCCCTCCAGCGCGAGCTGCGCGAAGAAATGGAGATCGACGTGGAGATCAAACGCCGTATCGCCGTCGTGAACCACGCCTATACGCACTTCTCTATCCGACTCCACGCGTTCTTTTGTGCGCTCCCCTCGGGCCGCCCGCAGCCAAAGACGTGCACCGCGTGCAAATGGGTGCTTCCGAAGAACCTCGGGCGATACGCCTTCCCAACCGCCACGAGAAAAGTCATCGCCATTTGGAAAGACGCCGGCATCGAAGACCTTGAATCGTAAGACAGCCCCGTCGATTGGATACCACCCGGCCCCGAACCGCAATGTCAGAAGGACCGCAAGTCAAACTCGTTACCGAACGCCTGCAAAGAGCCCTGCAGGGCCGCAGGATAAGCCGCTGTCTGACGTCCCGCCCGAACCTGGAGCGCCCGGCCGCCGAACTCTCAGGCCGAATGGTCCGCCGTATCTTCTGCAAAGGCAAACACATCTTCATTGAGTTCGAGTCGGGCCTCTTCCTCCACAATCATCTGCTCATGCGCGGCAAGTGGCGAAAGCTGAGCGGCCCGCTCCTGCTGCTTGCCGAGCCGATGTGGCTGGCCCTGGAGACCGGCAACGTCAGCATGTGCAACTACAGCGGCCAGATGCTTCGCCCCCTGGACGCCGAAACCGTCGCTCGACAACTCGATTCCCTCGGCCTCGACGTCATGGACCCGTCCTGCGACGCCGCCCGTATCGCCCGCGCGCTGGCGGATTCCGAACTGCCGGTCGGCCAGGCGCTGCTCGACCAGTCCGTAATCAGCGGCGTCGGCAATGTCGCTAAGAGCGAAGCAATGTTCCTCGCCGGCGTCCACCCCGACATCCCCACAGCTAATCTTGGCGCAAAACACCTCCGTCGGCTTGCCGAGGCCGTCCACAAAGTCATGTGGGAAAGCTATCGCATGGGTGGCCGCTGGACGCACCGCGTGTATCGCAACGCCGGCTCGAGCTGCCCTGCCTGTGGCAGGAGGATCCTGAGAATCATCCAAGGCCCCCGGAAACGCACAACCTATTACTGCCCCGGCTGCCAGAGGCAATAACGCTCCGCCGTCTCGCTAATCGTCCGAAGCGACCGTCACAATGCCAAGATACCCGTCCACCGTCACCGTCATCCCCGTTTGAATAAGCTGGGCCGCGTCCGGTATGCCCGTCACGCACGGCAGCCCGTACTCCCGGGCGATGATGGCCCCGTGAATCAGCATCCCGCCTCGACGCTCCACAATCGCGCACGCCAGAGGTACCACGAACGTCATATTCGGATCGATGGCATCGCAAACCAGCACCTCCCCCTGCTCGAAATCGAAGATGTCCTCCCGCCCCGAAACAACCCGGGCCGTCCCCGTCGCAATGCCCTGCCCCGCCGCCTGGCCGATCAGTTGCCGCGGCCGCACGCGATACTTCCTCGACGCTCGCCCCGCAGTCTCCGAACGGGGCTGATACGCCGGATCCTTCAGTGCCAGGATAGCCTCTTCGGTGTTCATAAAGTCCCTGCCCCCCGGCAGCCGCTTGCCGATCCGCCTCCGCGATTCGGCCAACGCACGTTGCAACTCGCTCTCAATCCTGCCCAGATAGATGTTATCGTCGTCTCGCAACTGATAACTCACGCGGGCCAGTTCCAATAGCTCCTTTGCCTCGCTCTGCTGTGCTCTCGGAAACGCCGAAATAAATTGCTCCCGCAACCCCTCCTTTCCGCCTGCCTTCGAAGCCTCGCGACGACCGTGCGACATGGCCACGACCAGTCGAACGAGCCTCCGCCGATCCTCATCGCCTCGACTGATCCCCCATGCAACGTTCTCGAAATCAGCCAGAAACTCCGCGATCTTCTCATCGAAAGCACCCGTCTTCGCACCGGCATCCCGCTCGAGCCGTCGTCCCACATCCGGGTGTTTCTCCAGAAAACGAGCCATCGCCGTTAGTCGCCTGTTGCGCCGAATGCTCACCATCGGTGTACTCGCAAGCAGTTGCGTAAACTCATACGGCTCGCCGGGCGCGCACATCCGATTATACACCTCGCCGAAAAGCCGCACCGCATGCGCAAACGGAATACACAGCTTCCAATACGCCTGCCGGAATTTGTCGAACGCCCGCTGCCGTTTACCGATCTCCGCTGCCAATTTCTCATCCGTCAAGTCGCCCGGCGATATCCCCGCCAGCCGCTCGCCGTACCGCTCCATCTCAGGCAGCAGCCGGCCCGCTATCTGCTCCTTCAAACGCCGCAACTCCGGCAGACTTCGCGTCAAACTCATATACCACGACCGCTTGTCTTTGGGATCGGATGCGGCCCTTGTTGTCACCGGCCGCGACTGCAGCAGATAAAGCTGCTCGTCCCGCACCGTCCATTCCACATCCTGCGGCCGTTCGAATATGTCCTCGCACTGCCTCGCCTGCTTCCACACCCGCAGCACCCCCTGCTCGTCCAGAGGCGCCTCGGCCGCCTGCCCGCCCGACAGACTGACCTCGCGCGTCCCCGTACTCGACGCCGCAATGCATATCTTCCGCGCCGCCGCATGATGCTGCAGCACGCGACCCGAACTTCGCGACGTCACCCACCGGTCCGGCTCGACCGCCCCGTCCACGAGCCCCTGATTCAATCCGTAAACCGCCTCCACCAGCCCCTGGCTGTGATGCTGCGGCGACTGCGTGAACACAACGCCCGAAACGTCCCCCGCCACCACCTGCTGAACGAGCACCGCCATCGAACTCGACGCGATATCGAGCCCGATCTCCCTGCGATACAGAATCGCCGCATGCGACCACAACGACGCCCACACGAGTCGGATATGCTTCAAAATACTCTCGACGCCGCGGATGTTCACGTACGACGCGTGCAGCCCCGCAAACGAAGCCCGCTCGCCGTCTTCTGCCGGCGCCGATGACCGCACCGCCACCGCCCTGCCCGACAACGCCCGCCGAATCGCCGGCACAACTTCCCCCGCCAGATCTCCCGGCATCTCGGTCCGCAGGAATTTATGCTGGATCCGCAGCGCCACATCCCACATCTCCTCCCAACGCATCTTCTCGATAGCCTTGCGACCATACTCCATCTGAATATGCCCGCGCAGACCCGTCTCGTTCACAAACCGCTCGTATGCCTCCGTGGAGATACACACCCCCAGCGGCACCGCATAACCCCGGCGATACAGCTCGGCCACCACAAAGGCCTTGCCGCCTACGGCCGCTCGATCGGCCGGCTGAATCTCTGAAAACTCGTAGGTCAGTTTCATCGTCGAAAATGCAGCTCGGTAACGTGCTGAAACCGCTCAACCGCGTAAATGCTGTGCACCTCCAGACAAATCAGGTCCGTCGTCGGTGCCGCAACGAAATCCGCCAGGTGCCCGTGCCGCCCCAGATACAATTGATATAATTTGCTGCGCCGATTCTTCCTGAGAATACGGGCCGCCCCGATGATCGTCACCGCCATCGCCTCGCGAAAATCGGCAACCTCGTTCGACCGATTGTCTACGAGAATCGACGCCCGCGCATCGGCCCGCAGATTGGCGGACTTTCGCGTCGTCCGCGGCGTCGCGAAGACGATCTGCCGCAAATCCTCGGAGGCCGCGATGCCAACCAGACTCGTATAGGGTTGCCCGCCGTCGCTCGTGGCCAGCACACCCAGCGTCTGACCGGCCAGCAGCCGTCCGATCCGGCCCTCAAGCGTCTTGCTTGGCTCGTGTGGCGCCATTGCCGCCCCTTCTATCCAACGTCAATCCTGTAACCCGAAACCGTTCCATCATCGCCGCGCATTGTAGCCCCACGCACCGCCCATTACCAGAGATAATCCGAAACCGCGCCAATACAAACACTTCCACCGCCACATCCACTCCGCTGTCATGTCGAGCGGAACGAATAAGTACCCACATCCTCCCCAGGGCCGCTGCGTCTGCTTTATCCTGTAAATCGACTATAGCGACCGAGTTGGCACCTATAGACGCGTCCCGGCGGGTCGGCCAATCCCGTGGTGCGCAGCAACACAGTGGACGCAAAGGCAGGCTCCGAGAGATGCTTGCACCGAAAGGAGACTGCTGTAGCGAACACCCGGCCGACCCATTCCACCGCATAACCTCCTCCGCAATCTTGCTCATCTTGTCAATCCTGTCAAAAAAAACACCCCAATCGCGGCCCCTGGCCGC
>CAZGMJ010000027.1:0-66304 GCA_964526785.1 uncultured Pirellulales bacterium | reverse complement strand
ACCGCCGCACCCCATGGGGTGCCAGAGCTATGAACCATGACCAGATCAAGGACTAAGAAGAACCAAAGTGCGAAACATTCTTGACACTACCGATTGCTCCGGCTACCGCCAACACGGAGATTCCAAGAGCACCGAGCCTATCTGCGCCGGAACTCCTGACAATGAGTCCAAACGCAGTGAGAAGCGCGCCATTGATAGTCAGGAAGAACGTGTTAACCGCCTGTCGCCGCCTCACGAGACTTTCAGAACTCGAAACCATGATCTTGTAGAGTTCGACAGTCTGTTCGACGGCTTCTTTGTCTCTCGGCGGGCCAGAGGGGAAAAGAACCTTCTCAAAGAGGGGAAGCATTGCCTCACTCTGCTCGAAACTTTGAGAGGCTAAACGCACGGCGTGTGCGAAAACAGCATCCTGATCACGAACAGTAGGGGGCAGCTTCTCGTATGGGACCAGTGATTCATGTGTTGCTTCACGCTGTGCCATCCAGACGGACCATGCATCGTGGATGTCACTCTCTGTCACGGCAGTACCTTTTGCCTTCAGGAGCAAGGCATAGAGGTGCAACAACTCCTTTGCGTTCTCATCGGGCATCCGGTCGGCAGGAATGTAAGACCGAATGCGGGCTGCAATGTCGTCCAAATACACGACTAGTCACTCCCACGTCTTTAACCACTTAACCATCTGTGCGAAATCCCAACGTATAACGTTCTTGACCGGAAGGCCTTTCGGAATAGTATGTGTCCTGTCCCTATTTATCTGGATGCCGAAAATGTAATGATTCTGCCGAATGGTCTCAGCGATTTCCCAAAGGACGGCTTCCGATTTCCAAGTTGTCTGTCCAACCAAGACAATAGTACCCTTGGTCAGCGCAATGCGCTTCTTGCATTCGGTCTTCCATTTGGAGTCGAACGGGTCCTTCACCGAGAAATCGAAGAACGCGATATCGTTTCTCTTGTCTTTCGCCTGTTGAACAAGAAAGTCACGCGCCCACTTGTCTTCCATCTCAAAGCTGATAAATGCTCTTGGCTGTCCCATACTGTCTTTCCTTCAAATCTGGATCTGAATCAATCGTCGCCGTGCTCTTGAACCAAAGTTACGCATAACGCCCAGAGAAATCGCATACGGAATCTGAAAGCTCAATGTCATCGTGTCAGACCCGCTGAGGTGGGGACGTTCTGATATCTTTGAAGTTTCAGTTACCCGCATTCTCCACATATCCATTCGCGCTCTCAATGCTCGAAAAAACCTCTGTGTTGTCTCCTGTGTTCCGGGACTCCGGATTATACCTCCGGCTATCCACATCAGACAAGCATTTCCTGCGGGTTTTTCCCACTGTTGATTGTCCATATCGTTCGCGCCGCCGACGGAACGTGTCCGGCGTAGAATCTGGCTTCGGAGGCTGGGTGATGGTTTTCCGTATTATCTTCCGTCTTTTCGCATCCTCTGCGGCTGAAAATCAGCGCCCGCGCTGGCTCTGCCGGAACGTCCCATAGCTCGAAACCTCGATTTCCGGCCCAAAAACGCATATCGCCAAGTGCAAATGCCGCATTTCAAATTGAATATGCGGCATATCACATTGCATACGCGGCATATCAAGCCGCCAATACGGTATATGCGGCTGAAAATGCGGCATGTGCGGCCGTATATACGGCATGTATCGTTGCCAATGAGTTATTTGCAACTGTATCCGCCGCATAGGAAGCTGCATATATGGCATATCAAGCGTCAAACGCCGTATTTCAAGCTGCAAATACGGCATGTCACCTCAAGATCGCCGCGTTGGGAGTCGATAGAAACGTATTGCAGGCGAGATGTGATCCGGATTCTGCACCGTTTAGAATGACCGAACAATGCACTTACAGCGAGGCAAGGTGAGGGACTCATTATGGCACGCTTCCCCAAGCGCCGGGCAGAGCTGATGGCCCTGGCTGAGAGAATCGCCGCGGGTCTGGCGGACAATCCGGCCGACTATCCCAGCCCGCCGGTGACCGCCGCAGAGCTCCGGGATCTGCTGGCCGAGTTTGTCCGGTGCTGCGACGAGCAGACCGCCGCACAGGCCGCCGCGGAGAAGGCCACCGCCGCCAAGCAGGCCCGGCGCGAGCAGCTTGTCGCGGCCGTGCGCTCCGTCCTGCGATACGCGGAAGACGCCGTCGACTACGACGACGGCAAGCTCACGGCCCTGGGCTGGGGCGCGCGGGCCGCACCATCGCCCCTGCAGCCGCCCGGCCAGCCGCAGTCGCTCAAAGCGCCCCGGCAGGGCGAGAATTCGATCGTGCTGCAGTGGAGAAGGCCCGCCGACGGTGGAGCGGTCGCGGCCTATCGCATCGAACGGCGCCAGCGGCCGAAGGGACGGTGGAGCATCGTCGGGATGGCCGTCGAATGCCGGGCTGAATTGACCGCGCAGCAGCGCGGCGTGGACTGGGAATACCGCGTAATCGCCACCAACCGCGCCGGCAACGGTCCGCCGAGCAATACCATCGCCGCGGTATTGTGACAGCGGCACGAGATGCAGCCGAAGCCGCAACGGCATTCAAAGAAGCCCACCGCAATCAGTCGCCGCAGACCAGACAATTCGTCACGGCGATCAAGAGTTGACGCGGCGTGTACGCTCACTCGGCCCGCGGGCAGTCCCCCGGCAAATCCGCGTCTCTCTTTTGCCAGTTGGCGACGAGAGTATTGAGATCGCCAAGAAAGACACGGTAATGCGCGGGAAAGCCGGAATCTCTGTGGTCAACATCCGCACAGGGGTCCAGGGCCGGATCGCCCAGCTTCTTCCGCCAGTTATCCACGATAAGATTGAGATCTTTGATATAGACGCGATAGGCGGCGGGAAAACCCGAGTCTTTACCGTTGGTGTCGCCGTCACACTGATATCCCTGTCCAAATGGCGGCTGACACCAGCAACTTGCATTCAGTCCTTCCGCGGCGTACTTCATGAACTCTTCGCCCTGTAAAGTGTAGTGCGGTTCTTGCGGCATGCACGTCTTGACTACTGTCAGCATTACGCGGACCGTCTGGGGACTGTTCAGCGCCGTTGGGGACGAGATGGCCAGCTCGCACTCGTATTCTCCTTCAGGAAGTTCCTCAGTATCGACTTGCAGGTTGACGAGATTGAACTCGCCTTCGGAATTGCCTGAGACGGGATCCACCTCAAGCCAGGAGCAGTCTTCTTCAATTATCCATTCGAGTACGTCGCCGCCTGCATTGCTAATGACAAGGGATTGACTCTCGGGTGGATTGGTTCCCTCAATTCCATAGAAATCCACTTGCATCCGTGACATCTCGATGATCGGCCTGGCCGGATCGAATTCATAGGCACCCATATCGACGATGAACGAGCCGTTCTCATCGCCGTCAAGTACTCTTGCCGTTCCGCCCGCATCGGTCTGGTCTTGGGAAGCGACGAAGTTCGGATCGCCCGTATCGATGCAAGGAGACTCTGGCAGGAGTCGAAAATCATCTTCCGCAGCATTCAGGAATCTCGGATTGGTTTGGGTGTTGCCGGGTCCTGGATAGGGCGTGCGTCCCGTGAGTGATACGGTGCTATATGCAATACTGATCGTTCCGTTGGCGTCGGCCCAAACCTCGTTGCCGCCGTTCCAGAGGATTGAGTTGCGAACGCTGAGAGTACCTGGAATCGAGTAACCATCCCAATGCTCGTAGTCGCCAATAGCCACTGCATTGCCCAGCCTGCCAGCATTGTCCACAAAAGTGCAGTTATTCACAGTAGTATTCGCGCCCCTGCAGAATAGTGCTCCGCCGCGTCCGTTTCTGTACTGTGTACCTGTGGTCCTGTTATTGACGAAGATACAATCCGCAACAACAGCGCCTCCGAGGAATGCCTCGTCGATCAACCCGCCCCCGCCGAAATCCTCTCCTTGAGCTCTCGACAAGTTGTCTTTGAAACGGCACCGGATGATTTCTGGTTGGCCGCGTGGTCCATTCCACAAACCCCCGCCACTCCAATTTGCCGTATTGTTTGAAAACTCACAATCGACGATCATAGGATTGGCTACTTCTGTGGACATTCCTCCCCCATGAAAAACAGCTTGATTAGCTGAGAATCGGCACCGCCGGAAGACTCCTTTGTTGTTATTTCCGTTGTATGCAACACCGCCGCCGTGTGCAGCGCAATTCTTGATGAACGTGCAGTTGTCTACCACAGCGAAAAGGTCGAGCTCCATGATAGAAAGCGCCCCGCCTACCCAGCCGGCACAATTGGAATGAAACAGGCAGTTGCTTATGCGGGGACCAGCATAGTCTGCCCACAAACCGGCGCAACTGGCATTCTCTTGCTCCCCGTCGGCGTGCCCCCCGCTTATGGTAAAGCCATCAATGGAAGCTGAGACATAGACGCGACGGGCGGTTACCACATGGTAACTGTTGTCCGTCCTGAAGGGATCATTCAAGGTGGCTTCATGATCCTGAATGGGACCGTCATTTCCGAGTAGATCCCCTGACAAGATTGTCTCGAAACCCTCAAAGTCGCGTAAGTTGGGATCTGGAATCCCAAGTCCTGCATAGCCTCCTTTGAGTGCGACATGGTTCTGCATGAAGAAACTTGCGGAACGATTCCCGGAACCGTTTGGTTCGGCCACGCTGCGATCCGGTTTGTAAGTGCCTTGTGCGACCCGAATTTCGATTCGGCCTGGATTGGAATTCGCATCTGCGAGAGCATCCTGCAGGAACCGATACGCGTCCTGCCAGGATAGACCTGTATCTGCTCCGCCGGCATCGTCATCGACGTAAATCACCCGCACTGGCGGCCAAGTCAAGCGGAGTTCATCGATATACCCATCGCATGCCTGATCCGGCGAAGTGGAGATCACTACCTTATCTACGCCGGTCATTGAAGACGGAGGAGCGATTTCAAAGGTGCTATGGTTACGCGGATCGTCCACTTGCTCGATATGGAAACTACCTGTGCCGGCATTGCAGTCAATGACGCGAACGACGTAGTACCACTTATCGGCTTCGTATTCCAACAGGTTCGGATCGACCCACCCATCGACACCAGCCAAGCCTATGCGTTCTTCCAAACCACCGTCCAGTCCATTGCTGAAAACGACGGAGTAGTCCCGGTTCTCGCCGTCAAACAGGATCACCTGCGGTCCCTGATAGTTCTGATTCGCACTTCGCATGTAGTATTCGAGAACGACCTGTGAGTTTGCATCGACAGGATGCGATATCCATCCGGACATGGGGCCACCCGGGTCGCTGAAGCGGCAACTCCTGCCTGAGACCGTAATCGTTTCATCCGTTGCAATCGTCACAGACGGATCTATACCACACATCCATAGTGGACACGGCGATATGCCGGTCTGATAGTCGTTGAAGGTCTCTGTGAAGAATTCGGCGCCAAAGGTTAGGGAGCTGACGCACAACAGGCAGGCGGTTATCACGCGGGTACGAATGAATCCTTCGTGTGCCATTTTCTATCCTCCTCAGGAATCTCTGGGCTTTGTTAGCATTCTGTTACGATAATAGCATATGCGGGTTGTTTTGTCCAGAAGTGTTCGCGCAAGAGACGATCGTACACAGGGCACTTCACCTGTATCATATCGCGACCGCTGCAAAAAATGTCTTGCCCGTCACAGCATAGGCTCTATTGCGGCGGTTGCTGTCCCACGTGCTGCGTCCACACTCTGTCGCCTTTGCCCAGGCCGACCTTATCGAGATAGACCTTTACGACCATTACGCCGTCGATCGTGTCGCCTTCGTGCAGTAGTTTGCCGTCGATAATCGTTGCCGGCTTGTCAGTTGAGTAGATGATGGCGGTGACCGTCCCGGCTGGCGGGGCAACCTCCTGCGACGGCCCGGCGGGGTTCGCAGGTTCTTCTTCGAGCCTGCGGAGAGCCGCGTGCATATGGCGCTCGAGTATAGCTGCTTCAAATTGCATCTTGGCGATGATCTCGCTCTTCAGCTTCGCCACTCGGTTTATCGCGAGGGCCAATCGCTCGATCGAATTGTCGGGTTGAACCGCTGTGCGGTTGTGAATTGCCAGGACGGTCTCTACATAGTTCACCAGTCGAGCCGGACCGGCCAGTACGGGCCGTGCGTTCTCGGCTGCTTCCAACTGCATCAGTTCGCGTTCTGTCCGCCATCGCAGTTCGTCGATCCTCTGAGCGAAATGTGATTCGATACGTGCGGCTCGTCGTGCGTCTATTCCTGCCGCCGCCTCGTTGTTGTTATCCTGCGCCGCGCACACTGCGCTCAATCCGAACGCTGTCATTGCTGCAAGTATTCGCATTCTCATCTTCTTCTGCTCCCACACGAAACCGGTCATAACGCCTATTAGATTTGTATCCGGCCGGGACTTCCGGGCAGCTGCGCCACATTAGCCTCAATCCCTGCGTGCGCAAGAATCTGCCCTGCCGGGGCCATCCATTGATCCTTCCGGAATCCTTCCCACTGCAACCATTGTATCAGAATAGACGGCCTGGACCAAATCGTTTTGAGCGCGACAGGGGTGAACGGGTGCGCCGGCGGCATCTGCTGTCTTTGAAAACGGTGATGCAAGCGTTTGTATGAAGGCCTGTGCAATGTTGCCCGGAGCTTCGCCGCAAGGATCGATTCGTTCGCAATGCAAGCCCGGGTGATTGCAGGATCGAGGCATCGTTCCAACATCAGTTGTGTGCAGTCCAGACGCCTGTGATACGCACGGCCGATCCGATTCGACTCTTTGATCAGCTTGACAGGGAAAGGAATAGACGTAAGATACCGTTCAGCAATGAGATTCATTTGAACCATGAATAATATCCGAAGTACGTTCTTGAACCTACGAACCCATATTTCCGCGTCTGGCCTGGTTGCACTGCTCAGCCTGTTGCTGTCTGCACTTCTGTTTATCCACACCGGCTGTTCGGTGGATTCGACTCCCGTTACGGATATCGTGGATATGCCGCAGGGTTTTTCGGCTTCCGGACAGCAGGATATTCCTGATCGCTGGTGGACCATCTTCGAGGATTCGCAGCTAAACGCGATCGTTGCAGAGGTGCTGAACGCGAACTTCACACTGAGGAGCGCCTGGCAGCGATTGCGGGAAGCGGAGGCTGTTGTCGTCAGGGAATCGGCCGGGCTCTATCCGATGGCGGACGGATATGCCGAAGGTGCGAGAACGCAGAGCCAATCGGACGATTCGGGGACCTCACAACTGGGGTTAGCGGCTGAATACGAGGTCGATCTTTGGGGGCGGATCCGTTCAAATGTCGACGCCCGGCGGTATGAGGCGAAAGCTCGCCGCGCGGATTATCAAACTGTTGCGCTGTCTCTGGCTGCCGAGACTGTGCTCACCTGGTTTCGTTTGAACGAGGCTTTTGCTCAGACTCAATTGATCCGGGAGCAAATCGGGGCTAACGAAAAGATCCTCAGACTGCTGAAGAGCCGGTTCGACAGCGGGCAAATCCGAACGGCCGACATTCTGCGTCAGCAACGATTGCTTGAATCCACGCGCGAGCAACTGATTACCGCGGAATCGCGGATGGGGGTACTGGAGCATCGCCTGGCTGTCTTGATGGGCAAATCGCCCGCAATGGAAGCGGCCTATGTGTATCATCCTGTTCCCGACCTACCTCCGCTGCCGCAAACAGGGGTGCCGGCGGAACTGGTCCAGCGACGACCCGATGTGCGGACGGCATTCCACCAGTTGCAGGCGGCGGACCAGCGCGTTGCGGCGGCGATTAGCGATCAGTACCCGCGTTTGACTATTACCGCCTCGGTGTATACGACGGATACGGGTACAGCGAGGTTGTTTGATGATTGGGTTCGCTCATTTGCCGGCGGCCTGACCGCTCCGCTCTTTGACGCGGGGCGTCGTGAGGCGGAAGTGCACCGTACGCGGGCCGTGAAAGAGCAGCGGCTTTACAGCTACGGACAGGCTGTCTTGACGGCTTTTCAGGATGTGGAGGATGCACTGATTCTTGAAGAGAAGCAGCGCGAGCGTTTGATCAGCCTGACGGAGCAGACGTCTCTTGCAGAAGAGACGTTCGAGCGGCTGAATAATGAGTATCTCAATGGTGTCAGCGATTACATCGATGTGCTGGTCGCCTTGACGAACAAACAACAACTGGAGCGGGATGTGATTGCAGCCCGAATGACGCTGCTTGCATATCGAATTTCTTTGTATCGCGCGCTGGCGGGAGGGCTGGACACTCGACAGGAGGACTCTCAATGAAAGTCTGGGCCAAGAGCGTTTTGATCAGTGGACTGGTTCTGATCGGCGGGGTCGGCATTGTCTATTTGATCTTTACCACGGAACCGACGGCGACGCGCAGCGGTGCGACAAAGAAGACGGCGATGCTTGTGGAGGTAACGGATGTGGAGTCAGGCTCTTTTCGGCCGACCATTGTGGCAGTTGGCAGTGTGATTCCCTCGCGAGAGATTGTGCTGGCTCCGCGCGTCGGCGGTGAAATCATAGAGATTGCGGAGAATTTCACCCCCGGCGGCATCGTGAAAGAAGGGCACAAGCTGGTCCAGATAGATCCGGCGGATTATCAAAATGTTCTCACGCAGCGTCAAAGCGATTTGCAGCAAGCGCAGGCGGACCTCGACGTTGAGATGGGACGGCAAAATGTGGCCGAGCAGGAGTACAATCTGTATGAGGGAGAGCTAACTGACAGACATCAGGCTCTGGTGCTGCGAGAGCCGCAACTCAAGGCGGCCAGGGCACAAGTGGATTTCCAGCAGGCGGCCGTTGAACAGGCCCGTCTCGATTTGGAGCGAGCCACTATCAAGGCGCCGTTTGATGCCCAGGTGCTCACGCGGAGCGTGAACGTCGGCTCACAGGTCACGGCAGGAGAACCACTCGCCCGGCTGGTCGGGCATACGACCTATTGGATCGAGACCGAGGTTGCTCTTGCGAAGTTTCAGTGGCTGCCGCTGCCCGAAAACAGCGGCGACATGCCTTCCGAGGTCCGAGTACGGCATGAGACCGCATGGCCGGACGGCGTCACCCGTAGCGGGCGGCTGCATAAAGTCATCGGCGAACTGAACGACCGTACGCGCATGGTGCGCGTCCTGGTAACGGTCGAGGACCCGCTATCGCTATTGCCGGAAAATTGGAATCTGCCGAAGCTGATCGTCGGACTGTTTGTCGAAGTGCGCATGCAGGGCAAAGAACTGGCCGACGTCATCAGACTCAGCCGTGATTATCTGCGCAGCAACGACACGGTCTGGGTGATGCAAGACCAGACACTGGCGATTCGGAAGGTGGATGTGGCGCTGCTCGACCCGACGTATGCGTACATCCGAGACGGCCTGAATGAGGGCGACCTGGTGGTGATGACGAATCTCTCTACAGTGGTGGAAGGAGCCGCCCTGCGTCTGAAGGAATCCGAACCGACGTCGACGGAACGTGCTCCAGTAAGGGACGTTTCTGCCGGAGATCGTTCATGAATGAATCGTCTTCCGGCCGACATATGAGCGATAGGACATGGAAGGGGCCCATCGCATGGATGGCGCAGAATTCCATCGCAGCAAACCTGCTGATGATCATCCTGTTGGGCACCGGACTGTGGACTGCCTTTAGGATACAGAAAGAAGTCTTCCCGCAGTTTCAGCTCGACATTGTCGAGGTGTCGGTGTCATACCCCGGCGCAGCACCGGAGGAGGTCGAACAGGGAATTCTGCTGCCGGTGGAGGAAACGATCCGAGGCGTCCGGGGGATCAAAGAAATAGTATCAACCGCCCGGGAGGGTTCCGGTTCGGTGCGGATTGAACTGGTCGCCGGGACGGATCGCATGCGAGCCTTCCAGGACATCGATCAGGCGGTAACGCGGATCCGAACGTTTCCGGAAGATATCGAAGAGCCCGAGGTGCGCCTGCAGGCCCGACAGCGAGATGTGATGGAAATTGGAATCTACGGGCAAGTGGATATCTGGACGCTGCGAAAACTGGCTGAGCGTTTGCGTAATCAGTTGTTGAATCACCCGTCGATTACGCAGGTGGACATCGGCAATGTGCCGGACTATGTGACCCACATTGAGATTCCGCATCATCGGCTGCGCGAGTACAATCTGACGCTGGGACGAGTGGCACAGATTGTGGAGCAGTCCAGCCGGGATATTCCCGCTGGCTCTATTGACACGCACGGCGGGGAGATTCTTCTGCGCCTGAAGGAGCGAAAACAGTGGGCCGAGAAGTATGCGACTATTCCGGTTGTGACCACACCGGGAGGATCCCAGGTGTTGTTGGGAGACATTGCCGAAATTCGCGACGGGTTTGAAGAGATCGGATTTCATTCACAGTTCAATCAGCAGGCATCCGTGGAACTGGAAGTGTTCCGGGTGGGCAGTGAGTCGCCGCTGGAGATTGCCGCAGCGGTGGATTCGGTGCTGCAGGAGTTCTCCCAAGCGGTGCCGGAAGGGGTGAACGTTCGTATCGACAGCAACAGAGCCAAGGATTACGAGGACCGCTTATTCCTGCTGATCGAAAACGGATTTCAGGCTGTGATCATCGTGTTGATAATCCTGGGGCTCTTTCTGGAGTACAGGCTGGCGTTCTGGGTAATGATGGGGATGGCGATTTCTTTCATAGGGGGCATGACCTTTCTGCCGATGATCGGGGTCAGCGTGAACATGATCTCGATGTTTGCATTTCTGGTGGTGATCGGGATTGTCGTAGACGATGCCATTGTCGTGGGAGAGAACATGTATGAGTATCGCCAGCAGGGTATGGGATTGATGCGGGCGTCGATCGAGGGTACGCGCGATATTGCCGGGCCGGTGGTATTCAGCATTCTGACCACAATCGTGGCGTTTGTGCCGATTCTCTTCATTCCCGGGACGACCGGTAAATTCTGGTGGCCGCTGCCGGCCGTGGTGATTACAATCTTGATCATTTCTCTGGTCGAGGCGCTATTCATACTTCCCGCCCATTTGGCGCACAGCAGCCAGAAAGACGGCAACGTGCTGACGAAGACGCTGCGCCAGGGACAGCAGACCTTTGCTCGTTGGTTTGAGTATTTCGTGGATCATCTATACTGGCCGTTTCTGGAAATCTGCATTCGGTATCGATATGTGACACTGAGCATCGCTCTTACCCTGCTGCTGGCCGTTGGAGCCTATGCGTACAGCGATCATATGGGCATGATCATGATGCCGGAGGTGGCCGCCGATGAGATCGAAGCGGGGGTACGACTGCCTGTCGGCACGACGATGCAGCAGGCGGGACGCGTGGCGATGCAGATTACCCGCTCGACAAATGAGATGTTCGAAAAGCACAATCTATACAAGGCGGCCGAGGGTATAAAGACCAATGTGCGCGGGCAGAATTTCATTGATGTCGAGATCGTAATGAAGCCGCCGGAACAACGGGACATAACCGCCGATGAAGTAATCGAACTCTGGCGCAACGAAATCGGAGACATCGAAGGGGTGGATCAGATCACTTTCGAAGCGGAACGCGGTCCGGGCGGCTATCGTGACGACATCAGCGTCGATGTGAGCCATTCCAATATCGATTTGCTGGAGAAAGCCAGCCAGGACCTGCTGGAAAAGGTGGAGCGGTTCGAAGCAACGCGGGACGTGACGGATAATTACGAGCGCGGCAAAATACAGTACGATTTCAACTTGCTGCCGGAAGGACAAAGCCTCGGACTGACACCGTCGGAAGTTGGGAGGCAGGTGCGCCACGCCTTCTATGGGGCGGTTGCCAGACGGCAATTAAGGGGAACCAATGAGATTGAGGTGCGGGTCAAACTCCCGAAACGGGAACGCGAGGATTTGCATAACCTTGAGAATTTCATTATTCGTACAACTGACGGAACCGAGATTCCCCTGCTGCAGGTGGCCAGAGTGAAGATCGGAGAAGCCTTTACGTCAATTCATCGACGGGATGGTCGCCGTGTGGTAACCGTGGGCATGGATGTGGAACCTCCTCGGGAGACGACGCGCGTGCTGAAGGCTATTCGGGATGAGATTCTGCCACAACTGCAGGCCGACTATCCCGGTCTGACATGGAGCTTCGAGGGAAGCCAGGCGGAGATGCGGGAGTCTACGAAGTCGCTGTGGGGCGGGTTTATTCTGGCCAGCCTGGTGATCTACGCCCTTCTGGCGATTGCCTTCGGAAACTACGTGCAGCCGCTGGTTGTGATGACGGCCATTCCGTTCGGCATCGTAGGAGCGGTGCTCGGACATATGCTGCTTGGCCACGATATATCGCTGATCAGCGTGATGGGGGTGATTGCCCTGTCCGGGGTGGTGGTCAATGATTCGTTGATTATGATTGACTATGCCAACAAGAAGCGCAAAGATCACAGCGCCTTTGATGCGATTCACCAGGCCGGCGTCCGCCGATTTCGTCCTATCTTCCTGACCACGTTTACGACGTTCGGCGGTTTGACGCCGATTCTTCTCGAGCGGTCTCAACAGGCGAATTATCTGATCCCAATGGCTATTTCGCTGGGGTTCGGCATTGTCTTTGTCACTGCCATCATCCTTGTAATCGTCCCCTGCCTGTATATGGTCCAGGAAGATATCGCGTCTCTCCTGGCCAACAACCGGAAACGCACCGCCTGAGCGGTTCTTACTAAGTGTACGAACTCGAAATACCTTTCATTCTTGCGCGGTCGCAGCCTGGAAGAAGGAGCATTTTAGCCATGATTCCGCGAGTCGGAAAAGCGGTCTATGTTACTTTGAGGTCATGTCGATTCAGGGCAACATGGAACGGCACAGCGACGGTGCTCTTCTGGTGCGCAAGATCACCTGTCAGCCGGACGCTATTCAAAGGCTGCGCGTTTGCGGCGTCATCGGCTTTCAGCGACGTGACGTCCCTCGGCACAGCCTTCGTCAGTTGGTGAGTTCCAGGAGGAAGACCCAGTCCTCATCCGAAGGTGTCGGTCGGGAAGGCAGTCGGCCTTGTCGCCCGTGTTCTGCTGTATCTGCTTTCGACCAGACGCCATGACGCGGATCATACCAGCGCATCCTCTTTGCCCTGCCGGTAACACCCGACGGAAGGCTGATCTTGCGTTCGCTATTGCCCTGCGGGACGTATACGATCCAGAGTTCGTCCGGGATGATAGCGGCATGTGGCGCAGTCAGATCGGCACTGGTCGGAGCGGGGCACGGTTTGCCATTGATCTTCAAGCGTTCTCGGGCCGGTTCGAGCCTCCACCATTCGATTGACATAAGCAGTGCAGCGACATGCTTCAGCTTGGCCGGGCCGTCGAACTGGAGGACTTCCCACCACGGGCGGCCCATCTTCTTGCCGGTTTCTCCTTTCGGATCATCCGGATCATAGAATTGCCACATCCCAAACGCACCGTAGCCGTAACCGGCGCAGCCGCTGAGAAACGCGCTCCAGGCCTGCCATCGCATGTGGTAGACGTCCTGTGGGTCGTTGGCGCGTTGATAGTACGACTCTGAGCAGAAGACCGGTTTGGTCGGTTTGAGAGCCCGGTTTTGCGCGCTTCGCTTGACGATGTTGTGGAGCCGGTCCACGCTCTGGCCGGTTTGCAGCCAGTGATGATCCAGCCAGCTTTCATGATGGAAGGGGCGGGAGGACTGTACGTTGTGCGGGGCGGGCCAGTTGGTGCTGCCGCTGGGATGAATGGAAAGCGGATGTGTATACGGATTGTGTTGCTGGACGGCACGGCCCAGTTCGTTAATGTCCTCAGCCGTCCAGTCGCAGTCGCGAAACGTATACTGGTATTCTCCGCACAGGGCCCAGAGACCGTTGTAGGCTCCGTAGCGAACCCGCAGGTAGCAACTGATACGTTTGGCGTCTTCAAGGGTGAAATGGCATTTATCCGTCTTGCCAAACCATGCGGTGGGAGTTGCCGCGACCAGTCCCCGCTGCCAGATGCCGTGCATTCGCTGGTCCAGATATCGAAAGTGTTGGGGGTTCAACTCTGTCACGACGCCATTGTGGAAAGGCCTGCCGCCTTCATTTCGATGTCCCAGGGCCTCGGGATGACGACCATAGCCGTAATCCCCAAAGCCGTGAAACAACTGCATCAGGATAGTTGTGAAGCCCTTCTGTTTGCGATCGGAGAGGTACCGGAAGAACGGACCGTCCTGGTTCGAGCCCAGGCCGCACCTGGCCGTATTGCCGGCCCACAGTGTTGAAGCCATGAGGAAGAAGGGTTTCCCATCAGCGTGCTGGAAGTAACGTCCATTTGGACTGATCTGCAGGTGGCCGCGGTAGTTGGCATTCGCCGCGATCTGCCGCTCGCTGGGCCTGCGCACCTCGATAGAGCCAGAATGCCCGTTCAAGCCGGGATCGCCGGACTTCGTCGTGTATCTCCACAGGCCCGGCAACGTCGGCGCGAATCGTACCACCCAGTTGCGACCGCCGTCCCAAAAAGCCTCTATACGGATTCTTGAGTCGCTTTGCTCATGTATGAAATGGGCCGATGCCGGGAAGGTCCACCAGGCATGGTCGCGATCGGCAATTAGCGAGATGTCATGCGGTTGCCACTGCACGAGATGCACGGGTTCCGTCGCATTGGTCGGTCCGATGCAGACGAGTTGACAGAATCCCAGGATAGCAAAAACGATCCAATGCATTGTATTTGTCATGGTTCTTCTTCCCGCATATGCGTTTCGTTCTTGTAGGCATCACGTCAATGGACTTCCCAAGGGGCCCGGACGAATTCGGGCGCTGCTTGCCGCCCGAACCGCAGGGGCGGATTGCCGTTCTCGAAGGCGCCGATATCCGGAGCGGCACCTTTGTAATCGTCATTGAAACCAACCAGACGGGCGCCTTTGTCAATTGCCGGGTTGGCTACCTGGACGAGCGGATCGGTGATTGTAAAGTCTTTGCCGCTGCGCGAATAGCTGACTTTGCCCCATTTGATGCCAGGAACCGTTGCCGCCAGGAACCACTCCATTCGATTTGAGGGTACGAACATCGAGCGGATGAATCCCCCGCCAAGGTAGCCACCGGTCAGGTCGTTGCGAAAGCTGTTCGGCGGGCCGTCGCCGGAACGGGGTGGATAGGTGTTGCCGCGAACGCGGAAGATGTTGTTTCGCGTCACCGCGTCACAGACGCCGTGCCCGCTGAACACGTTCAGGGGGCCGTTGGGCTGCAGCGTAGTGTTATGAAAGATGTACCGCCGTCCCCAATCGCCGGGAGCCTCCTTGCCGTTGGTCGTAAGAGTTCTATCGGGGCCGGCTGTCTTGACGATCGTTCCGCCGCTGCTATCCTGATGCGAAATGCGGCTCGAGCCGAAAACATTGCGATAGATGTATAGCGGTCCTTTCGACGTACCCGCTGTCGCGACGAACGTGAAGGTCTTGTCGATGTAATTGCCCCAGATGCGGACGTTCATGTTCGCTCCTTCGCTCTCGATCGCGTCATCCCAGCAGTTGGCGATGATATTGCCGTAGATGTCCGAGTCGCGATTCGGGCTGCCCTCGAAGCTGAAGTTGCTGCTGCCGCCGATTCCGTCATTATATCCGTGGTTTTCGGTCGAGCGGATTTCGTTGTAACGGATGATATTGCCGCCGGTGGAGTTCCGCAGTGTGATCCCCTGGGGCCCGGTGGGATGGCCGGATTCCCAGTCATTGGCGCCGCCGCGGGGATGCTCGATCAGATTGCGCTGCAGCACCAGGCCACCGGTGCCCTTCTCAGCGTAGATCGCACTGTCAGAGCCATGAAAGACGCCCCAGACACGGGCGCCGCCGATTCGCCCCCATCGCGTGATATGGCAATTCTCCACGACCACATTTTGCACGCCCTCGCGAATTAGCACGCCATGGCGGCCGGCATTCTTCAGTTCGAGTCCCCGGACGATCACGTAGTCCGCCGCGATTTCGACGCACATATCATGCAGATCGAAAACGTCTATTATAGTCTTCGTCCCCGGCTCCGGTGTTACAAGATGCCACGCATCGGCTGTGCCCGGTTCGTTGATTCGCAGCGGCTTATCCGACTCGCCGCCCGGCAGACGCGTTATCTTCCCGATGGGCAACTGCTCACTGCGAGTGGTCGTCGTCAGAGAGGCTTCTTCGCCGGAAGAGTGTGTCAATTCGATTTCGTAAGTTATCCCCGGCCGAAGGCCCACCAGGCTCCCGCGGAATTCATTATCCTGCTCGGCATACCACAGTGGATACCCTTTGCGCCAGGCCGTATCGGCCTGTGCCCGGAAGCGGACGTTCGCCTCCCCATTCGTGACGGCGTCCGGCTTCCAGTAGAGTCCGACGCACTCGAAAGTCGGCACCGCAGCGGGCGACGAGGCCAGCGCCGTTGAACCGACGAGAAATGCGAGCAACACACCGGACAACGTAATGAAGAGTCTCATGCCTTTGCCCTTCCGTAATATGACCTCAATCTTCAATGGTAACGATAACGCGTTGATAGCGGGTCAAGGGCGGATCCCCGCTGTCGGTGACCTCCAGAATCATATGAACCGTCTTGCCCGGTTCATCCGGCGCCTTGAATTCAGCGATAGCACCGTTCTGTGCGGTTGATATGTCCACTATCATCTCACATGTATCTGCATCCGTGTACTGCCACCACTCAAACGTCAGGCGATCCCCATCGGGATCGCTTGAAAGTCTGGCATTCAACTCCACGCGTTCACTTGCTAAAGCGGTTCGGTTCAGGGGGCCATTCACACGGGCCCGCGGCGGATGATTCGCATGCTCATAGTCACGGACACACCAATCGGCTCGAGCCGCCCAGTCGTTCTGGAAAGCTTCGGCGAACCGCCAAATAGGTTTTCCCAAATCGCCGCCGTCCCGAGCTCCCTTCCACACAGCGCTGCCGGGCTTCTCGCGAGTGAACCGGCCGCCCCAACCGCCGTAGCCCGGATGCTCCAGGCTGCGCAGGCCGACGTCGATCTGGTGCATGAAGGCCGGTGAATCGCCCTCCGAACGAAATCCCTTTTGAGGATGGGCCTCGTAGCGGGCGCACAAAGGACCATGATCGCGCAGGATGTTCTTCTCCATCCATGCGCGGTCGAAGTACTTATGCAGTTCTTCCGGTATCTTTCGGTCCCACCGATAGGCAATCGTTGCAAACTGACTGAAACTGCCCAGGGTCAGCAGATTTGGCCAATTTGGCTGGATGTACTCGCGGAAGGTTTTGTCCTGGTCCAGAATGATGAACAGAATTGCCTTTCTTGAGACTTCTTTCATTCGGTTGGGGTGCTCGTGCTGAATCTTCCACAGCGCCCGAGCGATCGTATTCGTTCCTCCCCAGGCCTGCAGGTAGACTGGACCGGGCCTGGAATCGAGCAGAACCTCAACGATCCGATCCGAACCCGGCGTATCGCGATCCATGGCACCGACATCGCGGATGTTGCCGACAAAGACCTTATCGAGCAGGTCTCTGGGCGCAGGGAAGTCCGAAGCATGCGTCTTGAGTTTGTCATAGAACGCACCATAATCGGCGATATCTTTCTGAATCCACTCAGTTCCATCCCAGTTGTGCCCAACCCAATGGAACTTCGAACTGCAGTAGATGATCCCTTCGATATCCCACTCGTTGGCGTACAGGAGAAAACGGACCATCGAGCAGCGGTCGTCGATTTCGCCATCTGTGGTGGCAATGATGCGCGGCCGCGTGCCGCTTGGCGGCGCGGGAATCGTGACGCCCGGTTCGGCCGAATCGGTCTGCTGCTTCGAATCAAGCGGCGGTGTACTGCGGGCCTTCTCAGGCCTTATCGCGAAGTTCGGTTGTGTTGCTTCATCGGCCCCAATTCGTCTGATCGTCTCAATGTCGAGGGCGCCGTTCTTGCCGCGCTTGCTGCCGAAAATCTGAATTCCGTGCAGGTAACCCCGGAACTGGCGATCCGTGCCGTGATTATGAATCGTCCGATTGTAATTGCCCACGGTAAGCGGGCCGCTGTCGGAGCCTGTAGGTCCGGCGGTATAGCTGGTTCTTCTGTCGAGTTTTGCCGCCGAATCAGGACCGCCGAAGTGCCAGGCTACGTTATCTTTCCCGCCGGTTCCGTCATAAGTTACAGCGAAGAACGTCCACTGGCCCAGCTTGAGCTTGCCATGTGCAGAATCGTTGCGGACCCCGTCCGGCCATTCGTTGACCGCCAGTCGCAAGCGACCATCGTCAAGATGCACCAGATCAAATCCGGATCGATTGTAGTTGAGGTTGAATGCAATGCGATTGCCGCCGGAACCTGTTCTCAGTGAACTCGGCGCCAGCCAACCGCAAATTGTAAACGACCGCAAGCCCTCCAACTCTCTGAGCGGTTGCCCATCCTCGCCCAAGGCGACCCATCCCCACTCGCCTGCAGTCGGTTGGGCCGGAAACGAAAGCGTCCCATCATCCAGCCGCTGAATACCGCCAATGAGCCGACACGGCGATTCGCCCTCATTAACAGCCACCCGCACGAGCGGCGACGGCATCCCGGCCAACCCTACGGATGAAAGCACAGCACTGTTGAGAATAATCAGAGATCCGAGCAGCACGATTGTCCCTATCATGGTGTGTCCCCTGTTTAGCTGTTCTATTTGTTTGTGCGATATTCACCCATAGCAACAATCTTTCAGATTGATGTCAACCTTGCGGAGTCCCTCCTAGGTATTTGGCCTGACAGCATGCCCCTCTGATCTGATGTCATCGCCTATGCCTGAGATGAGATTCGGCTCAGATCGGGTCTTCGGGGAGTCCACTTACCTTTGACGGGTTCCCGGAGCAGGATAGCCTTTGGCCGCATCGTCGAGAACCAGAATCCAGTCGATCATTTCGCCCTGATTCGGCGGAATGAACTCCTGCAGGCCTTTGCTCTCGAATACCCCGATTGTGCCGGCTTGACCGTTGCGGGGATTGAACCACCACGCCTTGACCCGCGGACCGGCAATAGCGTCCATGCGTACCGTGAAACGGCGCCCCACCGGAGCATAAATCATCGCATACGTTCGCTCACGATCCCGCGTGGCAACAAAACGGTATCGCCCGGTCCCCGGTACGGCGGTTGGCACGGTCAGTGTTTCACCATCCGGCCAGGACAGTGCCGGTTCGCCGTTGGCGCTCGTCGTCGTCGTACGCAGCCGTACCTCATAGGCCCGGGCATTCTGTCCCAGAGTGACGTTTCGCACGCCCGTGTCGCGGGAGATTGTGACTATGCGGGCGGGGCCTTCCTGTGTCGTATTAGCCGGCGTAATCCAAGCCTCGATGGAGATCGTCCCGGACTTGCGTACCGCGTCACTGATTCTGGTGGCCGCTTTGGTCGAGGCAATGAGCGTAGGTCGCAATATCCGCAGACCGCCCCCGTCGAGCCACTGGACGGCGGAGGGGTCCTCAATCCGGAGATCCAACGGACCGTTGGCGCCGGAGATATCCTTCACGATGCGCCCTGTCCCATGATCGAAAGCGTAGAGTGCAACAGGTCCGGCCGGGCTCTTGCCATACCCCGTCTCTGCAGAGCGGGCAATCTCGCCGGCAGTAAGGGCACGAGGATAAAGAGCTACTCGATGCAACTGCCCAAGCCAGGGCCGGTCGCCGGTCAATTCGTTGCCCAATGCCAAGCGGAAGTCATCGTCCCAAACGGACAATTCCCCACGAATGTGCTCTGTCTGCACTGCAACTCCATCGATGTAAAAGACGGCCCTACCGGCCTTGTCGCGAGTGTAGACTACGTGTGTCAATTCCGTGTTCACAGACGCCCTTTGTGTTTTCCGAACAGCGGAATCCGAGCAATGGGGGGCCAGAATCGAATCATCCGGCACACGGGTCAGAAACGGGCGGGACTCGATCAGCCAGCGGCCGTACTGCATCTGCCCGGCCCCCGGCTGGTCGATCGCCTCAAACCACGGCATCAGCGGAGTGTTCACCGGATGACGGCCGGGCTGCCACATCTGCCAGACAGAGTGGTGTCCATAGGTGTGTCCGAAAGCTCCGGAGAACAGATTCCAGTACAGAGGTCGGCGGACATCCGAAGCGATGGAGTGCCCCAGACGATCGGCTCTGAAAGAAACTGGATGATCCTCGTAGATCGGCTCGCCATCGATGATTGGTTTGGTCGGTGTCCGGTCATAATCCTTCCGGGTATTGTGAAAGCCTTCGTTGAACTTGACGTTATGACCGTTCTGACGCATGTTGAAATCGAGCCAGTCCTCGTCGTGGAAGTACTGGGCCGAACCCTGTCCTCCTCGCGGGTGAAAAGTGATCAAATGCCTGCCGCCGTCCCCGTGACGCAGCCCCTGGGCCATGGCGCGCATAATTTGTTTGTGCCGATCGTTCTCGATTGTGCGATCGCCCCCAAGAATCCAGATCAAAGCTTTATCGCGGTATCGCCGTCCGAGCCAGCGGCCGTACGCTTCGGCGTTCTCAGGCGTAAATAACGGCTTGCCCTCATGGACGCTGTCGTGCCAGTACCGTCCCCACGTCGGCAAAAAGCCGATGTACAGCCCCAGTTCATTGGCTTTATCCACGACGTAATCCACATGATCCCAGTAATCGTTCTCTGGACCGTTCCTGACAGCAGGTCGGGCCGGATCGAGATCGATCAGCGGTAGATGTCCATAGGGATTGGGGTCGATGTGCCCGTCACGCTCAGCCAGGGCCACCGCCTGGATGACCGTATAGCCTTTGCCGGCGCGGTCCTCCAGATATCGGTTCGCCTCCTCGCGGTCGAGTCGGTGAAACAGTTCCCAGGCGGTGTCGCCCAGCCAGAAGAAAGGTGTCCCGTCCTGATGCACCAGGAACCGATTATTGGCTGATACGCCGAGCGTATCCTGGCCGAGATGTATCGGAGGACCCTGATCCGGTGCCGCTGTCAGAATCGAAGAAAAAGTCAACGCCCATAGAACTCGTACAATCCTGCACTTCATGGTAACCTCATCTGAATCGTATTATCCACATCATTTCGCATCTGGAACAAGAACGAAGGTAGCCTTTCGCACGCTCCAGGCATCCTCGCCGGAAAACACCAACCATGCTTCGCGACCATCTTCGCTGATCCACTTCGCGGGGAAATCTCCGTGTTCCCCGGGACCCACATCCCATCGCTCGGTATGGAAAGCCATAGACCACGGCCCCCAGGGCTCCGGGGCGTCATAGATTCCAAAACCACCTTCGAAGCGGGTATCGCCGCGATCCTTGCTGTCCTTGGACGCCGGGATCTGCTGCCACCAGAGATATCTGCCCAGTGGAGCATTGTACGTTATCGCCGATCGCAGGCAACCGTCCTCATGCGAGAAGACTGACCCACGCTGCCCGACATCCGATGTCCAGACCGGGGTGCCCCCCGCATCTACTCGTTCAAGGAATTGCCATGCGCCGCGCTGGGATATCCGGCTTTTCGGCACCCGCATAAGGATGAAACGGTCGGCCGGTGTATCGGCCCGGGGGTCATCGTGTGAATAGGCGTAGACGTAATTGTCCCTGGCGCCCTGATAATCCCTGCCGTAATTGACGAATCCAACGAGGCCGAACTGAGGGAATTTCCAATCGGCAAAAGTCCACGTCCGAGCATGGTCATCCGACCAGGCAAGCTGACTCTGGCCGCCGGCCCCGTCGGCATGTCCCATTGCCAGGTACAGCATCCCGTCCACAGAGAGTATTCCCCAGCCCTTGCGGCCGGCCCTTCCATCGCCGATCTGTTCGGCTTCGGAGCGGATATTGACGCCCGCGAAATCTTCTGGCGGCCCGAGAATCTTCGCGAATCCACAACTCAACTTCTTTGGAACCTTCGGCTCAAAACCCCAACCGTCCCCCCAAGTAGTATAGATTGCATCATCGTCCGCCCAGGTGACCGGCCAGTTGTCTCCGCCGACTGCGCGACGGATAATCGTGTCAGTCGGAGCCCAGCGTATCTCGCGAATAACATGGCTTGGTGGATATGGCGGCTTGCTGTATGCGAGTGGCAGCCCTAATCCGACGGAAAACAGCAGGATACAACCGATTCGCCGATGGAAAGATGACCACGACCGAACTTCGTGGCTATGCCAGCAATACCGATCACTTGCTCTCATCCTGTGCCTCCAATTGCGTGCGGCCGCCGACTATCGGAGGATCCGGCCATACATACACGGACTTACTCCTCTGGTCTGAAACAGTGCACGTCGCGATTACACACGTCATTTGACTACCTGCTTACTTCCCACTTGAAGCTGACGCCAAGTGGTCTTTGGCAGCATTCTGCAGCAATGCGAGCCACAAACCTGCGTCGGGAGCCTTCAGGCGCACCACAGAGCCCGCTTCCGCGGTGGATGTATTGCCCCAGGCCGAACGGCGGATGTTCAACCATTTGAGGTGAAATGAACCGGTGGCATCCGTGAGGTCCAGGCCTACGGCCCCGCCTGCGGGAAAGAATACTGCATACTGAGCGCCTGTTTGGTAGATCAGGTACGCCTCATCCGGGGCCCGGTCTTTCAAGAGACGGTAATCGATATCGGGACGGCACGAGAAGATATCGAGTTCCGAGGTCAGCAGCCGTGCACAGCGAATGTGCGATTGCGCCGTGTCGCTTAATCCGATACCGGTGGGCGGCCTGTGAAACCGACTGGAAGCCGAACCGCCAATGATATTCCGCCAGAACCTCCTTTCTGCATTCACCGACTTTTCCGCCCAGGAAGGCCCTGTATCTGCGCCATAGATCTTGACATGGTTGATCGGCCGCGGATGGTCCTGGAGTTGCGAATAGACGTACTGCATATACTGGCCGTTTTCCTCGCCGGAATTGGCGCTGTTCTGCGAGCATTCGAAGTAGCTGTATATCTCGGGATGCCCGAAAGACGCTTCATGTTGCCCGGATCGCATGTCGGGTTGCCAGAACATCTCGGTCACCTCGATCTGTTTGCCCGCCCTGGAAGCCACGGTCCGAATGTAGTCGGCCCAGTACCAGCCCCACTGCGGCGGGAACTGCGGATGGATCTCATTGGTGATGCAGTAGAGGACATGATCGTATTTCAGTGTGTACTCGATGATTTTATCGATATATCTTTGCTGGTGTTGCAGGACTATTTGATCGTTGTTAATGGCCGGCACTGTGAAAAAGAACTCCTGCTTGCGGGACCCGAGGTTTACGGATTCGTTGCGCAGCGTCGTATTTTCATGAGTATAGTTGACGTTGTTGGCCGGTCGCCACGGATTTTCCAACCAGGTCTTCTGATTGAAATCATGGAAGGCCCAGACCTCGATCTGCACGAATATCTTCCTTTCATGCGTCAGTTGCAGCAAATGCTCCAGCCGCCGCCAATATTGAGAATTGCACTGCATCAGATCGTATTTGCCGCCGGCGAGCCTGCGAAAGGGCTGCACATTGCCCGCGTCGCGAGCGCTCATGGTGTTGCGTATGTAATTGCCTCCGCAGGCTGCAAGCAGATCCAGGTGTTCTCTCAGGTCGGGAATCTGAAACAGATTATCGTCCTTTGTGCCGCCAAGCAGCAGTATGGGCTTGCCGCGATACTGCCAGTAACGTGGATTCTCCGTGTAAGGTTGAATTCGACCGATCGTCTCAGCATAGAGACTCCCGGCTATCACAAGACACAGCAATGTCCCAACGGAACGGGGAAGTACTCTGACGGATGGTTTCATACACTGTGGCCTCAGGTTCTAAGTGCTCCGGTTTCAGATCAAATGACTTTGGCCGGATGTTCCCGGCCGTATAACCAGTGTACAGACAGTCTGGTTCGTACGAAAGGGTCTTCAAGGGAGATTCCTCGCCACCCGCGAGAAAGGTATGTTCCTGCGATGCACCATCGACCAAAGCATATGGAGCCATTGTCGCTGGCGGAATGTTTGTGATTTACCAGTGACGATAGCTCTTTGTGGCCGAGCAGAAGATGCTGCTACAGCAAGAACTTGTGAAGACACTTCTGCTGTCCTTCGTAGGGGCCTATGTTCGCGACTCTCGTTTCAGAAAGACCATTGGTGATTTCGGTCGAAAAAGGGGGTGGACCAGCCGCTGATAAATGTCTACCATGCTGCAAGTCGCATGAACGTAGCACGCGCCGTCAAGAGCAGGATATTGGTGCGAAAACGGGGTGTAGATCGCTGGTTTATCCAACGTATTGAGTGGTCGTAATCAGGCATCTTGTACGAGACCGCCAACGAAGGTCGGATCAGTAAGTGTATCCCTTCGTCACCGTCTAAGATGCCGGAGTTTGAAACCCGCAGGAAGAAAAACAGCTTTCATTTGGAGTAAGAACATATGCTGCAGAGAATCAGCAGAACACTTGCTTGTATGTCAGTTTTGATGGCGATGGTGCTTGTGGTTGCGGTCGAAGATATTGTGGCAGTCTCCAATATGCGTATCCCCGTGACGTTTACACTCGATAAACCCGGTTACGTGACATTGGTAGTTGAGAATACGAAAGGAAAGCGGGTCAACAATCTGATTGCCGATACGTATTTTGAAGCGGGCAAGCACATCATATACTGGGATGGCTACGACGTGGGGCAGAAACTGACCAGGGAAGAGCATTACGATGTTCGCCGCCGGCGGGTCGAGGCTGGCGAGTATCGCATTCGCGGCCTTGTGCACGATGGCCTCGCGCTTCGCTATCAGGTCTCCGTACAAAGCCCGGGCAAGCCACCGTGGTTCAGCGGAAGTCGCAGCGGCGGCTGGCTGGCCGACCACACCCCGCCCGTTGATGTGCTCTATCTGCCGGACGGTTCGCCTCACGGTGATCAGCCGCAAGTGATGGTGTCCGCTCCCACCGGCGAAGCGGGACACAGCACGATGTGGCTGAATCTTGACGGCCGCAAACTCTTCGGCGCCAAGATCCGAGGATGGAACTCGGGGGTTGTAAATTGTCGGGACGAGGGCGCCGGGGCGCTTGATACGTACTATGCCTACGCTCTCATTCGCGAGGAACTGCATGGTCTGAGGCGGAATATAGATGATGGCAGAATGTACGACCGCCTGGTTCGTCTCAATGCCCCCGAAACACCGGAGGATGGTTGGCATTGGCTGGATCTCAGTGCCCGAAGGGATATAGCGGTCCGCGATGGGATAGTCGCTGTCAGTTATCCGCAATCGGATGCCATTGTGCTTGTGGACTTGAC
The DNA here is from genome assembly GCA_964526785.1 of uncultured Pirellulales bacterium. Taxonomy (GTDB): domain Bacteria; phylum Planctomycetota; class Phycisphaerae; order Sedimentisphaerales; family Anaerobacaceae; genus CAZGMJ01. The sequence goes on along the minus strand of CAZGMJ010000027.1, from coordinate 41,394 downwards.
CCGCGAAAAGGATCGGCAGTTCGGCCGGATGCGTTTTGAAGACCCCCGGGGTCTGGCATACGACGCCAGGGGACGATTGTATATGACCAGCAGGGGACGGGTGCTTCGTTTCGACAAGCCTGAACTACGCAAGAAGAGTCTGGGGGAGTTTGAGACGGTTATTGATGGGTTAGAGGATCCTGGAAGAGTGCGCCTGGGTCCGCAGGGAGAGATACTCGTGACTGTTCTCGGCGATAGGCATCAGATTCAGGTGTTCGATTCATCCGGCAAACCCGTCAGAGTTGTCGGCAAGCCGGGCGGCCCACAATTCGGTCGATACGATGAAGAACGTATGACGCGGCCTTCAGGCATGGCTGTGGACAGCCGCGGCATGCTCTGGGTGGCCGAAGCCGACTACGGACCCAAGCGCATCAGCCGCTGGGACTTCAATACCGGGCGGTTTGACCGCGGCTGGTATGGTCCACCGAAATACGGTGGCGGCGGCCACATCGACCCTCGCGACCGAACTCGCTTTTACTACTCCAGCGGCCTGCAGGGAATGGAGTTTTCTCTCGATTGGGAGAATGATCGAAACATGCCGCCACGGAGCATCTACTGGCGCAAAGGCTACAGCGAGGGCCGATGCCCGGAATCCAGCATATATATCGATGGACGGCATTACATGACCAACCGCTTTTTCGGCCCCGCATACTTCGCGACAGGCAGTCTGGACGTATATCTGTACGACGAAGAAAAGCTGGTTGCTGAGCGGATCGCCCACGTGGGACGAGCGCCTCGCGAAGACGATGAAGAACTGCTTGGCGTATCGCTGAATGAACATCCTGAATTAAAGGATGTGCTCGAAGAGAAGGCGTGGCACGGTCACTGGAAGGGCAGACATATGATCTGGTCCGACCTTAATCTCGACAAATCTCCACAGCCGGAGGAATTGCAATTCGTGAATTTTCGCGAATATCCCGGCCGGTGGGATTTGCCGAGCATTACGATGGCCGAAGATATGTCCATTGCGACAACCGATGGTGTGCATATTCCCCCGCCGGTGTTTAATGAAAAGGGCGTGCCGATGTGGGATCTCAGTGAGTGGCACACTGTCGCGGCCGACAGGGCCGAACACCTCTCGGATGTGGTTCAGGCCCACAACGACATCTTCATATTCCCTATGGGCGGTTATTCAAAAGCCCGTGTTTGCCGGGCCTACCGGAACAACGAACTGATCTGGCACATCAATGGATGGAAGGCAACCAAGATTGCCGAGCGCGCCGGCCAGTTGATCAACGCTCAACGCTGCATCGGCTATCCGTTTACTCCTGCCGAAGGGCAAGGCGGGCAAATGTTTGTACTCAACGGTTACAAGGGGTCGCTGTACCTGCTGACTGTTGACGGCCTGTATGTGACGGACCTGGGCGGCGACGAACGCACCAAGCCGACGCTGAGCTATCCCGAGGCCCATGAAGGCCTGATTGTCAAAGATGTAACGTTCAAGTCCGAGCATTTCTGGCCGGCAACGGTGCAAATGGAAGACAGCACTGTATACGTAATGGCGGGCAAAGAAAGCAGCAGTGTCTTCGAACTTATTGGCGCTGAAACGATCAGGCGAATACCGGCATGGACAATCAATGTGTCCAAAGAGCAACTTGCTCGACTGCCGGAGACCAGAATAGTGCCTGGTGCTTTGCGGAAAGTGGAAAAGAGTGCCGCCGTTCTGCTGTCAGAGGAAGCCCCCACGATCGATGGCTCATTGGACGACTGGCAGGACGCCGATTGGATGGCGATTTACAAGGCGTTTGATTGCTATGGTGCGGTGCGCGTGTGCGGTGACACATTATACGCAGCATGGCGCACCAATGTGCCGGATCTTTTGAGGAACGATGCAGCAGACGGATGGCAATACGTTTTTGCCACCGGTGGCGGTCTCGACCTGATGGTGCGGACGGACTTTGACGCTAACGAAGATCGCGGTTCCGGCCTGCACAGTTCCGTTGCCGAAGGGGACGTGCGGCTTCTTGTCACCTGGGCGGGTGGTCAGCGTAAACAGCCTCTGCGAGCAGTCCGCTTTCAGCAAGTAGGAGGGAAGGGACGCGGCGAGCCGGTGAATTATACCTCGCCTATCGGGGCAGTAGAATTCGACAGCGTCCAGGATGTCAGCACGGACGTCACACTTGCCCGGCACGGCGGCAATTACGAATTGGCCGTACCGCTGGCTGTGTTGGGCTTGAAAGGGATAGACGAAGGCATGCAAACAAGGGGCGATATAGGCATCCTGGCCGGTAACGGTGCTGATACGAAGCTGCGCATCTATTGGAACAATAAGGCTGCTCAAATGACCAGCGATATTCCATCGGAAGCCCGCTTAATGCCAAGTGAATGGGGGACGTGGACATTTGCAAAACGGGCGAAGGCACAACGTTAACGTGAAGCCGCGCAGTTGTGGATGTCGAATCGTTCTGCCAATAAGGACATGATATCACGTTCTCTGTGATTCTAAGCGGAACTGTTTCGTGGGCAGCCCAGTGTCCCGACCTGCGTCAAAGGTCGGCCCAGGCTCTCGATGTGACAGGAATCAGCTTCACCGGTCCCAACAGGCCCGATGGCTGGATCGGCCATTTCGATGCGTCGAAAGGTTTGTAAGCTGGCGTGACAATGTTGATGTCTCGCATGATCTTCCAGTTGACCTTGCGAACGTCAAGATCGCGTATCCTGTTGGCGGATAGGTTGGTGACTTCGATTTCTATAATATTTGCCCCTGGCTTGAGGTACTTGCCCACACGGCTGCGCATGGGCAGGGCGAACAGAACGGCAGCTTGCTCACCGTTGATCCTGACCCGGGCAGACTCTCGCACATCGCCAAGGTCGAGCACATAATCATCCGCACCTGCATCATGCGGTAAGTCAAATCTTAGACTGTAACGGGCAGTCCCCGCAAATACCTTTGCCTTTTCATCGGGCGCATTCGTCCAGGATGAAAGCGAATCAGTGGAATACGCATTCGGTAGATTGGGATCGCCCTCCAGAAACTCGATCTTCCATTCTCCTTCAAGTACAAACGGTCGACCCGCGACTCTAATCGGAGCATAGGGTCTCACCCCTATTCTGGTTTCGGCTGCCTGAATGATAACGGACTCGCCTGCAGCGATGTCAACATACACCTGATGGTTTCGTCTCTTGCTCTGTGTCGGCAGAGAATACGAATCACCGTTCATCGGATCATGCAGGACAGCAGACTCAAACGGCACGGCAAGATCGAGCCAGCCATTGAAATCATCTGCCGTGTGATTGGCGACGAAATACCAGTACGAATCACTGGTCCGGCGTCGAATGTATCGCAGGCCGTGATCGGTCAGTGTTTCGCGATTTACCCCCGCATCGCTCAATGCCGCAGGTATGTCCTCGGTAATCACGAATCTGTCGGAATTGTTCTTCGCTGCCGCAAACAGTTCGCGACGTTCGGCAATGCGTCCATAACCGGGCACATCGGCGGGCAAAGCATCCTCGAATATTACATTGGCTCCGTGGGCCGCAAGGTCGCCAAGACGCTTCAACGTCGTCGCGGACATGTACGTGCATCTGGGAACAAGAATTGCTTTGTACGTCCCCCCCGGCGCTCGGAGTCGCTCATTGCGAAAATGGATATCATGGAGCATTCGATCGGAGACGAAGTCGAATGCATAACCTTCATCATCCATAAGACTGGCAATATCTCCTATGCGATATTCGTCCATCCACGCCTTATGGTGGACGGTAAGATATTGCAGCACACCTTCGGGATCCATCCAGAGATCGTGTATCGGCCAGTAGACAAGTACGTCGTTGGCGGGTTCTCCCGCCTGAAGGACCGACTGGCAGCGAGCGATGTAGTCGTTGAGAAATGGCATGTCGCGCCAGATCGAGTTTCGCCAGTCCGCCTTGGTCGATGCATAGAAGAACCAGCCCGGCCACCGGGCATCCTTCGCCGAATAGCATGACCCGTGGTAGTAGACGTGGTTGACACCGGCCAAAAAGAACAGGTCCATTTCCAGCTTGATCTGCCCGAGAGTCCCATGCCAGTGCTCGCGCATCCAGGTGCAACTCTCCGACGACACCAGTTGCCGGCCCGGCCGATGTGCCACATGAGCAGCCGACGACGCTATCCGGCAAATCCGTGGATCGGAATCACCTTCCCGTGTAAACCGATCGTCATGCCGAAATCCCGGTATCGGAAATTCCGGCGAACCGAACATCTCCGTCTCCGGGATATCCACCGCCGCGTAGACATCCAGCAGATTGGCCGGAGAGCCATGTGCCTGGTTTCTCGTCGCCATACCGTGTGATTTCGCCCAGTCGGCCCATGTCTCAATGAACGTGCGATGCATTTCCGCCGCCGTTAGGCGATAATCATATTTGACGCGACTCGCGCTGTCCTTGTCTGTATCGTCGCCAAAGAGCGTCTGGATATGGTCGGTAAAATCGTAGCCGTGCCGCTCTGCAAACGCATCCGCCATCTCCGTACACCAGTTGGCCTGGTACTCGAACGAATCGTGATACTGCGCTCGCGGCAGAAATGCAAGATCTTCGAAGGCCTCATCGAAGCGTTGTAAGTACGCAGTAATGGCGCCCTGTGAAAACGGATTGAGCATGTGACCTTCTCCCCCAGGCGCGGCACGCTTGACCATTCGCCTGAAGGAGAAGCTCAACTTGCCGGTTCTCTTGTCAAGACTGGCCCTCGTGTCCTGATGTTCCTGTACCAGATCGGGACCGCCAAAACACCATCCCGTACCGGTGGTCATGTCAATCTGTATCCCGAGAGAACGGGCCTTTTTCAGAATATATTGCAGCGATTCTATCCACTCTTTAGACAGATACGGAATATATCGATCTTCGTAACCTTTGGCGCCATAGATGGGAATGATATGGGCCGTACCGATTCCCCCGGCCTTGAGATTCTCCAGGTTCCAGTCGATACTCGCTCTGTCCCACGCACTGCCGGGGCACCACCAGTATGTCCCAGGTCGCTGCGCGACGGAAATTTCGAAAGGCCAATTGTCCATGTCGGACCTGGCCATGGCTCCACAGTGCCAACAGAACACCACGATGAGAATCACGCTCAGGAGGATATCACTCTGTCTGAATCTGTTCATAAGCAGCTTTCCTGACTAATACCCCACGATATTCATGCAGCTAACCTTGCACCTGCTGCTGCCAGAAGGTGCTTTCTTGCGCTACCGACTAACGCAAATATAACATATTCTCTGCCGAGAACGACAGCCGTCAAGCGAGTTCTCTCGAATCGCACGTTAATGGGTGAGTCGCTCCCTCGCACGTTCGTATTCACGTATCGCTGTCGAGTAAGCCATCGTTCGTCGGTCTATATCCGTACGCTCGAGCAACGTAGCAAGAAAGAAATATTCTTCTAACGTTTGCTTAACATTCTTCAGGCATCATAACAATGGCACAGTGGCATGACAGCGCCTGTGCTGAAGATGCGAGGTGTATCGAGCATTGAGTCTTCATATGGTCGGTCGGCAATGCCGAGAACGGCCCTGGAGTTTATGGAAAGGTAAGAAGATGGCCGCTCTTTTCTATTCCGCGAAAGAGGCAGCAGAAAAGCTGAACACAACAGAAGATGAGCTCAGAAACATCGCCGAAGGCGGCAAATTGCACGAATATCGGCATGGGTCGATGATGTTGTTCAAGCGAGCCGAAGTCGACGCGCTGACTCGGCGTGAGGACGAGGGCTGTGTTGAAAAGGCGTCATTGACTCAGACCGGGGGGCGGGCGACGCTTCTGCCGTTGAAGCCGGATCGTGCGAGGCATTTTGTGGATGTCAAAGAGACGTCCGCACAAGGCATTGAATCTGTTCAGGACGATGATGAAAATGTCGTCGAGGCAGACTATTCATCCGGCGAGATGGCCGGAGATGCTGGGTCCGCGGAGTTGGATCGGGTCTCGCAGGAAGCGGCTTTGGGGGCGGATGTAACAATGCGAAGGGCGGATCAGCCTTGCCAGACTGCCGAACCGGCGCAGATGAGGCGGGTGCCGCAGCGTAAGTCGGCCTTATCCGGATGGGAGTGGTTCACAAGCGGCTTGATATATGATCAGCCGGGACCGGTTCTCCTTCTGTTTTTGGCTTTGTGTGATGTCCTATGGCGATCGGCTGCAGTGATTTACCTTGTATGCCGATTCGCTTGAGGTATATTGCATTTCTTCAAATTCAGCTTCATGCTCAGCCGGTTTGCGGTCTGTCATATCTGCCTTTTCAAGCTACGCCCATGGCCCCAGTGTGCCGTGGTCCGGGCACAGTGATTAAGTCCGTCTATCCGCGCCCAATGACTCTCTCTGCTCTGCAACTCGGAGTGCGATGCCGATTCTTTGATTTTACGGACGAGATTCGCCTATCACGGTTCGAATATGTGATTACAGAGCGGTTCCTGTTCGTACATTTGCTGTCTTTGCACAAAGCACTCCGAAATTCGGGTCTTAACGAGAATTTAAGGTGCCGTTAATCATACATGCACAGTGATATGGCAGAGTCTGTGGCATATGGGACCCATTCAAACAGAGCATTGTACGTACAGCGAAGCCGGACTGGCCCGGGATGGCGGCAGGCAGGAAGCCGCGAGGTGGAGATGCAAGGGCATTTTGGTTCAGAGGAGTAGTTGAAGAAACGTGGAGACAATGGAGTTGAGGGGTGAAGCTGGTACGCAAAGAAAGCGTTTTCACGATGTTGCCAAATGAATCAGCCCGGACCCCGAAAGGAGATGAGTCTGGCGAGTCATCTTCGAGATGCCAGTACAGGTTCGATATGGAAGTCCTCTTTGCGGGACGTTGTCTGCAGCCGATTTGTCGCGCGCCCGAATTGCAGTCGGGTGAGCGCTACCCTCCGCCGTAGAGAGGATTGCGGTCTGTTCGGGTTGAGGCCGGGTTACGAAGAAAACTGAAATAAGAGTTCCAGAGGAGGGTGTTTGATGTCGGGTGTGTTACCCGATTTGTCAAATGCCCGAGAACGCAAATAAGAAAGGAATTAGTATGATGAGGAAGGTAGCGTTAATGATTGTGGTGGCTCTGGCCGTTGCCGGCACTTCCAATGCGGCGGAAGTTCTGGTAACGGACAATATTGAGACATCGACGACGTGGACAGCCGACAACGTGTACAACCTGCAGCAGCAGGTTTACGTTATGCCGGGTGCGAGTTTGACGATCGAACCTGGCACGCTGGTGCAGAGCACCGCGGGCCTCGGGGGCAGTCTGGCCGTTACACGCGGCGCCAAGATCTATGTCAACGGTACGAAGGATGCCCCGGTCATTATGACCTCGACCAACGACGATCTGGTCTCATGGCACGAAGGTGTGAACGAGTGGGGCAACCTGACGATCATGGGCGACGCCCTGATCTCGGCCTCCCATTACGGCGGTCTCCCGGTAGGCGACAACACCAAGGAGCCGACCGGTCTGAACGAGAAGCAGATGGAAGGTCTGGTAGCGGACTTCCCCGGCGACACCAAGGTGATCTACGGTGGCGACAATGATGACGACGACAGCGGTTCGATCAGTTATCTGTCGATTCGCTACGGTGGTAAGGTCATCGAACTGCAGAACGAACTCAACGGTCTGTCGCTGGGCGGTATCGGTCGTGAGACCGACATCGACCACGTTGAAATCATGAACAACGTCGATGACGGTATCGAAATCTGGGGCGGCACAGTCAACCTGAAGTACGTCAACATCTGGAACGTCGGCGACGACAGCTTCGATGTGGACCAAGGTTGGCGGGGTCGGGCCCAGTTCGGTCTGATCGTGCAGGGGTACAGCACCGATGCCAAGCAGGGTTCCGGTGTTGGCGACAACTGCTTCGAGACCGACGGTGCCGAGGATTCGGACGCCCAACCGGTGACGACTTCCACGGTTTACAACTTCACCGTGGTCGGTCAGCCGGTCGATGGCGACGGCGGCACGACCTGGCGTGATAACGCCCGCATGCAGTATCGCAACTGCATCTTCATGGACCTCGGCGAGAAACTGGTTCGCGCCGACGGTGATGATGGCGACGGCGCCAGCGGTTACGGCTACAACGGTACGCTGTCCTGGGAAGATACGTGGATGACGCCGTACACATACACCTCACCGGTGAACATCGGTGCGGCCGATCCGGCACAGTTGTATACGGTTCAGACTTCGGGGATGCTGGCGGAAATCACGGACTGCGTGTTCTACAACAACCTGCATCCGGATGCCTACACGGAGGCGGACGCCCGCGGTGTACGCGATGCGGCCAATAATAATGTGACCGCCGATGCCAGTCCGATTCAGGCCATTACTCGCGGCGCACCGGTCGTCAAGGGCGGCAAGACGATGCTTCCAGTTACATTCATCAACCCGTGTGCCGCCAACGATGCCGTGAGCAGTGTAGATGCTGCTACGGCCGACGGGTTCTTTACGTCTGCTCCGTACCGCGGCGGCTTCAGTCCCAGTTACAACTGGCTGGAAGGCTGGACTGCGGTGGATGCATACGGCATGACCGATGTATCCATGAACCAGAAGCCGGAAGTTCTGGTAACGGACAATATTGAGACATCGACGACGTGGACAGCCGACAACGTGTACAACCTGCAGCAGCAGGTTTACGTTATGCCGGGTGCGAGTTTGACGATCGAACCTGGCACGCTGGTGCAGAGCACCGCGGGCCTCGGGGGCAGTCTGGCCGTTACACGCGGCGCCAAGATCTATGTCAACGGTACGAAGGATGCCCCGGTCATTATGACCTCGACCAACGACGATCTGGTCTCATGGCACGAAGGTGTGAACGAGTGGGGCAACCTGACGATCATGGGCGACGCCCTGATCTCGGCCTCCCATTACGGCGGTCTCCCGGTAGGCGACAACACCAAGGAGCCGACCGGTCTGAACGAGAAGCAGATGGAAGGTCTGGTAGCGGACTTCCCCGGCGACACCAAGGTGATCTACGGTGGCGACAATGATGACGACGACAGCGGTTCGATCAGTTATCTGTCGATTCGCTACGGTGGTAAGGTCATCGAACTGCAGAACGAACTCAACGGTCTGTCGCTGGGCGGTATCGGTCGTGAGACCGACATCGACCACGTTGAAATCATGAACAACGTCGATGACGGTATCGAAATCTGGGGCGGCACAGTCAACCTGAAGTACGTCAACATCTGGAACGTCGGCGACGACAGCTTCGATGTGGACCAAGGTTGGCGGGGTCGGGCCCAGTTCGGTCTGATCGTGCAGGGGTACAGCACCGATGCCAAGCAGGGTTCCGGTGTTGGCGACAACTGCTTCGAGACCGACGGTGCCGAGGATTCGGACGCCCAACCGGTGACGACTTCCACGGTTTACAACTTCACCGTGGTCGGTCAGCCGGTCGATGGCGACGGCGGCACGACCTGGCGTGATAACGCCCGCATGCAGTATCGCAACTGCATCTTCATGGACCTCGGCGAGAAACTGGTTCGCGCCGACGGTGATGATGGCGACGGCGCCAGCGGTTACGGCTACAACGGTACGCTGTCCTGGGAAGATACGTGGATGACGCCGTACACATACACCTCACCGGTGAACATCGGTGCGGCCGATCCGGCACAGTTGTATACGGTTCAGACTTCGGGGATGCTGGCGGAAATCACGGACTGCGTGTTCTACAACAACCTGCATCCGGATGCCTACACGGAGGCGGACGCCCGCGGTGTACGCGATGCGGCCAATAATAATGTGACCGCCGATGCCAGTCCGATTCAGGCCATTACTCGCGGCGAGCCGGTCGTCAAGGGCGGCAAGCTGATGGTGCCGGTGCTGAGCATTAATCCGTGTGCTGCGAACGATGCGGTAGTGAGTGTCAACAAGGCTCCGGCCGACGGATTCTTTACGCCCGCTCCGTTCCGCGGCGGCTTCAGCCCCTACTATAACTGGCTGGAAGGCTGGACTGCGGTGGATGCATACGGCATGACCGACACCTCCATGAACACCGCCAACGACTCGACTTCGATGAGCGTTGCCGATGACGGTGACCTGGACAATGACGGCGATGTGGATTTCGCAGACTTCTCGGTGGTCGGGGCGACCTGGCTGGAAGGGAAGTAATCGCTGAGTCTTCGAATTAGCATGTAGGTAAACGTGCGATCTGATGGCAGGGCCAGGCGGTCTTGTCATCAGATCGCTTTTTGCGTTATACTGAGCGTATGAATATGAAAGCCATTACATCAAGAGCGATTGTGTTGATAGTTGGTTCCGTCCTGGCAACGCTGCCTTGCGGTTGTGACAGCAAGACACCCGGACAAGCAGATGGTTTGTCAGACAAGCCGCTGGCAGCCTTCCAGAAGGAATTGCTGGATATAGCCTTTGAAACAGCAACGGCCATCCCGGTCGATCCGCATATCAAGGACCGCTCGCGGGCCCAGCAGGCGGTGGTTGCCGTGTGCCTGGAACTCGACCAGCCGCAGCGGGCACTGGAATATGCGGATAGAATCGATAACTGGCGGCGCGGCGTATGCTATGCTGAACTGGCTCTGTATTGCGCGAAGCAGGCACTTCCGCAACGGGCACAACGCTGCCTGGAAGTCGCCGAGAACATTGCCGGAGGCGATATTGAAGTGTGGCGGAGAGATCGCATCAGGGCCAAAATGGCCCAGGCGAATGCCTGGCTGGGACGGACCGACCGGGCGCGTGAATTAGAGGCCAGCCTGGCTGATGCCGAGTCCGGCAAACTCGTGGGCGTGCGTGCCATGGCTGCCGGCGAGGCGGACTTCGAACAGGAAATGCAAACGTTGCACAATCTTGTCGCTACGGGCAATTTCGATGCTACCACCAATGCGTTGAGATCGTACGCTCAGCTTTTCAACCGCTATTACGACAGCCCCGAGAGGCGATCGCTGATCGAGCAGAGAATCGAGAATGCCTGGAGCAAGATACCGCTGATCATTCGGATCGAACTCCTGCGGGACCTGGCGGATTTCGCACTGGCTCACGAAGATCAGGCCAAGGCGCTGGAGTTGGTAGATGAAGCTCAGCAGATTATGGATTCCGCCAAATGGCCGCCCGAACACCACGTTCCGCTGATGGCGAGGTTAGCCGCGCTGCGGTTCCGTGCAGGCCAGATCGAGAAAGCTCAGGAACAGGCTGACAAAGCACTGGAACTCTTTGAGAGCAAGCGTGATAGGATCGTGAACATCTACCGCGCCGAATCGCTCCAGCCGCTGGCCGAAGCGTATTCCATGATGAGCAATACCCCGCGAGCATTGGCGGTCTATGAACTGGCTGTCACGGAGGGGGTGGCCAATCCGAATTCCAGGCCGCGGGCCGAGGATCTGTCTGCCACTTGCTGCTCCATGGCGCTGCACGCCGTGGAGCCGGGTGCGGAACTGTGGGAGAGAATCCGTACGATACATAAAGGACTGGGCGACCCCTGGTAGCCTTAGTGACGCGGGCGATTACAGGACTCTCTGTGGCTGTGGAAAGTCGGTCCTCCGTATAGATAATTCGTGCTTCTTTGTGCGTGTGCAATGCGGTGCCGAAGCGGAAGGGCATTTCCATTGCCTGGGCATGCGGAGCAGAATTGGCTGAGCACCTCCGGAATTTACATCCTTAACAGGATGGTAACACATCTTTAACGGTACACACATACACCCCTGATAGATTCTATGATGAGCAGAATCTGTGTGAAAGAAAGCTCTAAATACAGCGCCGCAGATCTGCAATCGATCCGCGACATGTTGTGAGACAGTGATAAGCAACTAGTTGAATGGCAGCGTTCTGCCGAGCGTGTGATGAAATATGGAGACGAGGGTTGGAGATGAAGCCCCGACAATTGGTCTTGTCTACTGAGGACGAGGTTGTCAAATCAACGATCGGAATCAGCGAATCAGCGCCGACGGTCACGAGTACGTCCTTCCGTTGGCAGCGTGCAATGCTCCACAGTTCCGAGTTTAACTCGTTGGCCGGGAGGGCCGGGTTGCATGAGGGATTGGGCCGAGCATGATGACCTGGCGAGCCTTCCTGGGGCTTTCTTTAATCGTTGCTTGCGTTGCTGCAAACGTTTTCGGTGCAGCCGAGCAAGCCGGCAGCATTCGCGGCACGGTGTACGATGCGGACTTTGACGTCCCGCTGGGAAATGCCCAGGTCACGGTTGCCGAAACGGGGCAGAAGGTCACTGCAACCGGTCAGGGCAACTATGTTTTCAATCAGGTCGGGCCGGGCAATTACACGCTCGTCTTTGCAAAAGAAGGGTACACCCGGCAGGTCAAAGCCGATGTCGTCGTCTCGCCCGGACAGTTGACCGAGTTAAACGCTTCGCTGTCCGGAGAGTTCACGGAAATGGAAGAATTTGTGGTTCAGGATGTGCAGATTGGCAGTGGTACAGAGGCCCAATTACTTGAACTGCGTGTGGAAAGCCCGGCGTTAATGGATTCGATCAGTTCCGAACTTATGAGTCAGGCGGGAGCCAGCGATGCGGCCGGTGCCCTGAGGCTTGTAGCCGGCGCAACGGTCCAGGAAGGCAAGTTTGCTGTGATCCGCGGACTGCCGGACCGTTACGTCAATTCGCAGATGAATGGCGTGCGTCTGCCTACCGCCGACGCAGATAAGCGCGCCGTGCAGTTGGATCAGTTCCCCGCTGCCGCGGTAGAGAGCATCCAGGTCAGCAAGACCTTCACGCCCGACCAGCAGGGCGACGCTTCCGGCGGGGCGGTCAATGTCATGCTCAAGGGTATACCCGATGAAAAGGTATTCAAATTCGACACGGGAATCACGTTCAACGACCAGGTGATGGGCAACGATAAATTCCTGACGTACAACGGCGGCGGGGTCAATTTCTGGGGCGACGAGAAACGCGATATCCAAACCGGCAATCTCGGAGACAACTGGGATGGTGCGGTAGGGGTTGCCACCGACGATGCGCCGATGGACTATAAGTGGTCGGTATCGGGTGGCGGCAAGCACCTTCTGGACAACGGCATGAAGATCGGCGGCTTTGGCAGCTTCTTCTACGACCGAAACGTTTCGTATTTCGATGATGGAATCGACGACAAGTACTGGGTCGAAGATCCAGGCGACCCGATGACTCCACAGACTGTCCAGACGCACGGATCCGGAGATTTCAAGACGCAGCTTTTTGATGTCACGCAAGGTGGCGAAGAAGTCAAATGGGGTACCCTGGGTACGGTGGGGCTGGAAACCGACAACCATTCGCTGTCTTTGTTGCATATGTACACGCGTGTGGCCGAGGATGTTGCGACCCTTGCCGAAGACACGCGAGGCAAACGGTTCTACTTCCCTGATTACGATCCGATGGACCCGAACAGCCCGGGCAATCAGGAACGTGATACGGCTCCGTATCTTCGTACCGAAACGCTCCAATATACCGAGCGGACCACACAAACTCTGCAATTGAGCGGTCGGCATACGCTGCCGGATCCCGAATGGAAGGTAGGGGAAGTTTTCACGTTCATGAATCCTGAAATCGACTGGGTGCTCTCCCGTAATTCCGCCGGTATGTATCAGCCCGACAAGCGCCAGTTTGGGTCGCTGTGGTGGGGGCCGAAAGCGAACCGTGGCTTTCCTCAATATGGTATTCCACCGACGATTGATCCTGCCGTACACACACCCTTCAAGCCTGCTGCGAACTTCACGCTGGGCAATGTTCAGCGCATCTGGAAGGAAATAACGGAAGAGAGCGACCAGTACTCTGCAAACATTAAGTTGCCGTTCGAACAATGGAGTGGCGACGAAGGGTATTTCAAGTTCGGTGTATTTAACGATACCGTGGTCCGTGAGTACGATCAGGAATCCTTCAGCAACTTCAATGACAATACGGCCCGCTACGAAGGACCATTCGAAGAGTTTTGGAGTGCGCAGTTTCCGTCGGAAGATCACCCTATCACGCCCGCCGACATCGACGTTGACTATGATGGCGAGCAGGAAATATCCGCATGGTATTATATGGCCGATCTTCCTCTGAATTCCGCGTTCAAGTTCATCGGCGGGTTCCGATATGAGACCACGGATTTGAGCATAACAAACGATCCGGAGCAGGACGTTACGTGGATTCCGCCCGGAGCGACTGGACCGGTAGCCCTCAACCCGGGCGATGCCGATGTTGAGTTCGAACAGGACGACAGGCTGCCGTCGATCGGCTTTGAATTTAAGCCCTTCGATAAATGGACCCTTCGAGGCTCGTATAGTGAAACCGTCGCCCGCCAGACATTCAAAGAACTGACGCCCATTCAGCAACAGGAGTTTCTTGGCGGGGATGTCTTTATCGGAAATCCCGATCTGAAGATGAGTGCGCTGGAAAACTATGACCTTCGTCTGGACTACACGCCGTACGAGGGCGGACTGGTTTCCGTGTCCTATTTCTATAAGAAGATCGAAGAACCGATCGAATACGTCCAGCGTAATGCTCAGTTTACATACACAACGCCCATCAACTATCCCGAGGGCGAGTTGAGCGGTTGGGAATTCGAGATACGTCAGAAAATGGAACGTTTCTGGGACCGCTTGGAGGGCCTGTCAATCGGGGCCAATGCGACAATTATCGATTCGGAAGTTACGCTGCCGGAGGATGAAATCGACAAGCTCAATCAGCCCAATATCATGGCCCCGATGACTACTCGTCACATGACCAACGCTCCCGAGCACCTTTACAATCTCTTTTTGACCTACGACATTGACGACAAGACGCAGTTCGGCCTCTTCTACACCGTTCGCGGCGATACGCTTATTGCTGGGGCCGGCCAGGCGAACGGCCGGTATATCCCGAACGTCTATGAAACCGAGTACGGCACGCTCAATCTGAGCCTTTCGCGAAAGCTCAGTGAGAACGGCACGTTGAAGTTTCAGGCCAAGAATCTGCTCGATCCCAAGATCGAGAGTGTCTATCGCTCGCGGTACATAGGCGGCGACGTAACCAAGACCTCGTACCGCAAAGGAATGGAGTTTTCACTTAGCTACAGCCAGCGTTTCTAATGATCGCTAACACAAATCTAATAGAACAAGAAGGATACATCGTGGGAACGCGTAATCGTACGCATCACGAGGATAACGCGCACAACATAAGGAAACGAAGATGAACGGCCGCATAATCTACATGACAGTCCGCAAACTGAGCATCAGATCGCTCCTGCTTATCGGCGCCATCTGCCTGGTTGCATTCGCTGCCTCCGACGAGGACGGCACGCCGGATATCGCAAACACGCGAGCCACTCTGGAGCAGTATGTGAAGACCCAGCGAACCATAGCAAATGAAAAACGCAAACTGGCGTTAAAACGTCAGATACTCAACGAGCGAATTCAGCTCGTGCAGCGCGAGATCAAGTCACTGCGAGACAAGATCGACGAAGCCGAAGAGAGTATCGCGGAAGCGGATAAGAAACGTCAGGACATGCTCAAGGAGAATGAGAAACTCAAAGAAGCCTCTGCTTCGCTGGAAACCGTTCTGGTTTCACTCGAAGAGAACACGGCTCAACTGCTCCATCGCCTGCCCGATCCTATTCGCGAGCGGGTCAAGCCGCTCAGTCAGCGTCTGCCTGAGGACGTCGAGCAGACAAAACTAAGTGTTGCTGAACGATTCCAGAACATTGTGGGGATTCTTAACGAGATGGACAAGTTCAACCGCGAGGTGTCGGTCTTCAGTGAAGTTCGCTCGCTTCCGGATGGAGGTTCGGTTGAAGTTGCGGCTCTCTATTTCGGGATCGGTCAGGGTTATTATTCCGGAGGCAACGGGACCGTAGCGGGAATCGGAACGGTCGCCGATCAATGGCTGTGGAAGCCTGCTGATCAGGCTGCTCCGCAGATTGCAGACGCTATCGCCATATTCAAGAACGAGAAGGTGGCGTCTTTTGTACAATTGCCCGTTGAAATCCAATAGATAGGACGAGCCCGCAATCATGAAAACGCACTACATTGTCATCCTTGTTCTGCTGCTCGCCGTCGGTCCGGCCTTTACCTTCGCACAAACCGGCGAGTACACGCGCAACTTTGAACAACCTGATGTCGAACAGAACAATCTGGCCGATCTCGCCGAGCCCGCCACGCAAGAAGAGCAAGACCAGCCAAAAGGGGGATTCGAACAGGCGGCCGAGTCTGTTCAGCAGCGGCTCGAACGCAGTCTCGCCGAACTCCATGAACTCCAGGAGCAGGCTGCCGCCGAGACGATTCCGCTCAGTCAGAAGCTCAGCGACCTTGAAGCCGAACTGATTGAGGTCCGGCGTGAATATCAGCAGACCAGTCGGCTGCTCGACAGCCGTACACTTGACCTGAGCAACCTCCGCCAGGAAATAAAGTCGCGCCAGCAGGAGGCGGCCTATCTCTCCAACCTGCTCAGCGAATACATACGCAATTTCGAGTCGCGTCTGCATATAGCGGAAATCCAGCGTTATCGCGATATCATCGAGACCGCCAGGCTCGCCCCTGAGAACAGCAATCTGACTGAACAGCAGGTCTATGAGGCTCAAGCTTCGCTGCTCTCGACATCGCTCAAGCGTCTGGACGACGCCCTGGGAGGAACCCGATTCGAAGGGACCGCCGTTGATTCCAGCGGACTGGTCAAGCAGGGGACATTCGTCATGATCGGGCCGGCTGCGTTGTTCCGTTCGCAGGACGGGCGGGTGGTTGGGACCGTTGAGCAGCGCCTTGGTTCACTGGAGCCGTCGGTTATGACGTTTGAGAATCCCGCTGACGCTGCCGCGGCTGCCAATGTGATTACCGACGCCGCCGGTTCCTTTCCGCTCGACCCCACACTGGGTAACGCCCACAAGATCGAGCAGACCAGAGAATCGCTGCTGGAGCACGTGCAGAAGGGCGGCCCGGTGATGTATCCCATCTTCGCACTGGCGGGTGCTGCCCTGCTGGTCGCACTCTACAAATGGGTCTTTCTTGCCTTCCTGCGGCGACCGTCTGAACAGCAGGTCCGTGGGCTTCTGGACGCTGTCGCCCGTCATGATGAGGAAACTGCTCAGCGCAAAGCGAGCGCCGTTAAGGGGCCGATCGGCAGGATGCTCGAAACCGGTGTTCAGCATCTCAAGGAACCTCGCGATCTGATCGAAGAGGTCATGTATGAGCAGATTCTCTCAACGAGACTCAAGCTGCAAAGATTCCTGCCATTCATCGCCATTAGCGCCGCTTCGGCACCGCTGCTCGGGCTGTTAGGGACCGTCACTGGTATCATCAACACATTTAAGCTCATTACCGTTTTCGGCTCGGGCGACGTCAAGACGCTCAGCGGCGGCATCTCCGAGGCGCTGATTACTACCGAGTTCGGTCTGATCGTGGCGATTCCCTCGCTGCTCTTGCATGCTTTTCTTTCACGCAAAGCGCGGAGCATCGTCAATCAGATGGAGAAGGCCGCTGTGGCATTCATCAATCAAGTAAGTAAGACGCCATACCGGCGCGATACTACAACCGAGCAACTGGAGGCGTTGACCCCGGAGCAGACCCGCCTCCTTCTGCAAAGCATCGGCGCTCCGACTCGTCTGGATAATGCCGACAGCACCGGGCAGTATTCTCGGGACCATGCCGGCGGTCTTATGAACCGGCGCGTTGTCACTGTCACAAAGGGCGCCACCGTTGCTCAGGCCATTGATAAGATTCGGGCCTCCGGAATTGCCGAGGAGGTCGATACCATTTTTGTCGTGGACGAAGACGGAAAATACGTAGGCCACCTGCGGGTCAATCATCTGCTGACCCGGCCTGCTCAAACCGCCGTCGAGACGCTGGCCGACACCAATCCTCTTTTCGTCCGCGTGGACACCCATCGTAGTGAAGTTCGAAATCTCTTCCGCCAGCACGGTTTGATAAGCATGCCGGTCCTCGATCATGACGATCAACTGGTAGGACAGATCTCACGTAATGGAAACGGAGACGGACAATGGATGCAGTAATCGAACAACTAAAGACCCTGTGGGAGCAGGCCATTGCCATCTGGCTGTCGGGCGGGTGGGCCATGATTGCCATTGCCGCTATTTCGCTTGTCATGTTTGGACTTGGCATCCACGTCTATCTGAAACTCTCCGGCAAGGGCTTCGCTTCAGTACGCGAGAAGACGTGGCGCCGCTGGATAGACCACCCGGAACAGCGCAAAGGTCCGATTGGCGAGTTGCTCGACTTCGTCACGGGAAGTGACTCGCTTAAGGAGACCTCCACGTCTTTCGAAGAACTCCAGGCAACGGAAATTGCGCCGTTTGAACGCGACCTTAGAGTGATGAAGATATGTGTCAGCGCCGCGCCGTTGCTGGGGCTGCTGGGTACCGTTACCGGTATGTTGGCGACGTTTGCCGCTCTCGCATCTGGTTCGGGTGGCGATAAGACGATGGGTATGGTGGCCGAAGGTATTTCCGAGGCCTTGATTACCACCGAAACCGGCTTGGTGATCGCGCTGCCTGGACTGTTCTTTCAGTATCAGCTTACGCGCAAACACGAGCGCTATAAGGCATTTCTTACGCACCTCGAGGCCGTCTGCACCCAAAATCTCTATAGAAAGCTCAGCAGTCGGAATACCGCGATCTCTCCGCGTGCGCTCCGGCCCAGATTGGTCCGAATGCTGCAAGCACATGCTGAACGCATCGCTGCTCAGACCGACAGCAACCATGATGATTTGGCATGCGCAAGTTGCGAATGCTGCTCCAAGGACGACCTCCGCGGCGATCAGTTGGTCAGAATTGATTCCGGTCAACTGCTGTGCCCCGACTGCTTCGAAGCGCTGACGGGTCAATATGTCTGTGAAACATCGTAAAAATGGGAGAATGCCATGAGTCGCTTTCGCCAGATGGCATCGGACGACAATAACGAGACCGGCATCGATATATCGCCGCTGATGGACTGCGTGTTTATTCTTCTGATCTTCTTCATCGTGACCACTACCTTTGTTGAAGAGACCGGTGTGGAAGTGGACAAACCGCAGGCCGCGTCCTCTGTGCGCCTGGAGAAGACCAGCATCCTCATCGCACTGACGAAAAAGGGCGAGGTCGTATATGGTGGCCGTGAGATTGGCATCAGTGGCGTTCGGCCGCTCGTCAAACGTATGCTGCAGAAAGAAGATGTTCCCGTCATTATTCAGGCCGATGCCTCCGCACAGTCGGGCTTGCTTGTCCGTTTAATCGATGAGGCGAAACTGGCCGGCGCCGCCAAGGTGAGCGTTGCCACGAGGAAATCGAGAACTTGAGTATTGGTGTTGCCGGTATGCGCCAGCGCAAATCATTTTCTATCTTCAGGGCTTTGGGACATCGGCTGGTGGTTGTCGCCGGTGCGGCGGGACTTGCTCTGATCTTTTTCCTTGTCCTGCCGTTGATGCAGACGCTGAACAAGCCGCCGACTACCGACCTGACTTTGCAAGCCGTGGATACCGCCAAACTGGAGGCGCCTGATCCGCCTCCCGAACCAGAACCGGAAGAAGAGACGCAGGAAGAGGAGCAACCGCCCGAACTGACCGAAAGCGCGCCGCCTCTGGATCTCTCGCAACTTGAATTGGCCCTGAATCCCGGCTTCAGTGACGGATGGCTGGGGGGAGACTTCGCTGTCAAGCTCAACACGGTCGTCGCTGGTCGTGATGAGGCGGAGAGCCTCTTTACAATGGCCGAACTCGACCAGAAACCGCGGATCATCTATGAGCCCGGACCGACAATCACCAGACAGGTGCGGGAAAATGCACCGGGTAAGGTGTACGTCATTTTCGTAGTCGATCAAAACGGAAGAGTCGTCAACCCCAAGATAGAGAAATCAAGCAATCCGGTTTTCGAGAAGCCCGTGCTTAGCGCGATCAGGAAGTGGAAATTTGAACCTGGAAAACGTGGCGGCAAGCCCGTGCGATTTCGTATGCGTCGTGCCTTCACATTTCCCAAAGGACTATGAATATGAGAAAGACAATATCACGAAGCATGAGCCTTTTCGCTCGCTGGTTCGAATATGGGATGACCGTTCAGGTCGGCATGGTGGAGCGCAAAAGAGACGGCCTGAAAGCCGGATGCGCGTTGCTTGTACTCTTGCTGGCTGTATGGACTCCGGCTCCGGGTGCGTCTCAGCAGGATATCCGGACTGATCAGGACACTGCCGGCACGTCGGGTACTCGTTTCCATCTGAGCAAGATGGAACTCGATATGTGGAACGACCCCAGCTTTAAGCGATGGTTCACGGAAAGCTATATCGCCGAAACCGAGATCGAGCCGCGTGTAACAATTGATGAACGCGAGCAGATGCAGGAGGTGCTCGAACTGATATCATCCGACAAGATGGATGAGGCAGCGAAAAGACTTCTGAAGTACCGCAATGAAGCCGCCAGCGCCGTCTTCGACTTCACTCTCGCGAACATCTACTTTCAGCAGGAGAAACTCGATCAGGCTGCCTCCACCTACGAGGTCGCCGTCGACAAATACCCCAAGTTTCGAAGGGCCTGGAAGAACCTCGGCCTGATCCGAATACGGCAGTCCGAATTCCAAAAGGCCTTGCCCGCGCTCACCCGCGTGGTGGAACTCGGCGGCGGCGACGCCATCACATACGGACTGCTGGGTTTCGCATACTCGTCGGTGGGGAACCATCTGTCCGCTGAGTCCGCGTATCGTATGGCAATACTCCTCGACCCGAACACGCTCGACTGGAAAATGGGGTTGGCCCGGAGTTTTTTCAAACAGCAGCGTTTCGGAGAAGCCATCGCCCTTTGCAGGTTGCTCATCGCCGAATACCCCGAGCGATCTGATTTCTGGCTGCTCCAGGCCAACGCCTATATCGGTATGGACCAACCTGTCAAGGCTGCCGAGATATATGAGTTGGTGGACCATCTGGGCAAGTCCTCCGCTGACAGTCTGAATATGCTTGGCGACATTTACATTAACGAACAACTGTACGAATTGGCGGTTGATTCGTACATTCGAGCAATGAAGAAGGACTCCGGCAGCAAACCCGACCGTGCTCTGCGTTCGGCCAAAGTGCTGGCGGCTCGTGCCGCATACGAGGAAACCAGGCAACTGATCCAGCAGATTGAAAGGCAGTACGCCGATCAGCTCTCCGACGCTCAACGCAAGGAAATGCTTAAGCTTCGAGCACGCCTCGCTGTCGCCGATGGCTCGGCGGAAGAAGAAGTTACCGTATTGAAAGAAATCGTTGAGTTGGATCCGCTCGATGGGGAGGCGCTGATCCTGCTCGGACAATACTACGGCCGCAAAGGCGAAACGGAACAAGCTATCTTCTACTACGAGCGTGCCGCAGCGATCGAAGAGCACGCAGCCGATGCCAAGATTCGCCACGCCCAGTTGCTCGTCCAAAACGGCAAGTACTCTGAGGGCGTTCCCCTGCTCAGGCAGGCTCAGCAACTCAAGTATCGCGAAAACGTTCAGGAATATCTGGAACAGGTCGAACGTATCGCCAAGACGCGCCAATAGACAACAGCAAAGGGATCTCCTCATAGAACGAATGGCAACACAATCTTTGCATATGCGGATTACCCGTTCATTGTGTCGCAGCACATCCGGCGCTGCACGGGGATCGGGCTTGCTTCTCATTGGGTACGTCTTGCTTGTGATTGTTCTCCTGTCGGGATGTGGCCCGGATGTACGAGATGCGTGGACGGCATTTGACAACGCCGACTATGAAACTGCTATCGAACAGTCGAGACCATTGGCGCAGCGGGGCGAGCCGGCTGCGCAGTTCCTGTTGGGACTGATGTACTCGGATGGCAAAGGCGTTGCCCGGGATGATGAGGAGGCCGCGAAGTGGTATGAGCGGGCCGCCGAACAGGGCTATGCCCCCGCCCAGGCGAATCTGGGTCTTCTGTACCTGAACGGACAGGGAGTGACCCGGGATTATGAACTGGCAGGCAAATGGCTGCTAACCGCGGCAGAGCAAGGGGTTGCACAATCCCGATTGCTGCTGGGCCGTATGCATCTGCAGGGGCGGGGCGTGAGGCAGGATTCTGAAAAGGCGGCAAGATTGTTGACTCTGGCGGCAGAGCAGGGTCTTGCGGCCGCCCAGGCAGACCTGGGGTTGATGTTCATACGTGGGCAAGGCGTTGCACAGGATTACGACGCAGCGGCGAAATGGTTGCAGCGGGCGGCGGATCAGGGCCATGCAGTAGCGCAAAGCAACCTGGGGTTGCTGTATCTCAGGGGATTGGGCGTGGATGAAGACCATCGTCTTGCCGCAGGGTGGTTCCAGCGTGCAGCTAATCAGGGATTGGTGTCCGCACAGCGCAAGTTGGGAGCCATGTATGAACATGGCCGTGGAGTCTCACAGGATAACGTGTGGGCCCATGTATGGTATGCACGGGCGGCCTTGCAGGGGGATGAAGATGCAATGCGTAGCCGGAATGACCTGCAGGCAAAGATGACGCCCGATCAGATCAAGAAGGCACAACAACATATTCGAGAACGGACGGAATTACGGGATACAGCTTTCTGACTGTCCGTTGTGAATGATCTCTTGCAAAACGACCGGCCCGGGTCTCTCTGATGGAAACCAGGCCAATCACAGAGTGGGTCAATTGTCGGGACTCACAAGCAAATGCCGCCCCTGAGGCAGGCATTTGATAGGGAATGACACCTGTATGAAGAAAGCCAGATATGAAAACCTGTGTGCTTCGTGCAATGTGCCGAATGCAGATGATGTCGATTTCTGCATGAATTGCGGCGAGCCGATGCTGCGCGACTGCGAGATATGCGGTATGCCGATGCTGGGCGGCAGTAGTGCGGGACAGGTCTTGGGCATGCGATATGTAATCCACGCTCAGGTTGATTCAGGTGCGCTGGGATGCGAATATGAGGCTACGGATGCCGCGGAGAACAAGACCGTTCTTATTCGAGCCCTGCCCATTTCTGCGGCGACCAGGCCTGAACACATCGAGTGGCTGAAGAGTCGGATAAGGGACTTGGCGGCATTGTCGCATCCGGGTATCGCCACTCTGCGCGACTTTGGAATAGATGAGTCAGTCAAATATGTCGTTTGCGATCACTACGAAGGGATTTCATTAGGTGCAGAACTCGCTGCCAAAAGCTCGTTATCGCTCGACAGAACGCTTTCGATCTTTCGCGACGTTGCTGCCGCACTTGACTATGCGCATCAGAGAGATTTCGTTCATGGCGGCATTGCTCCGGCCAACATCGCTATTCCCGCCAAAGGGCCATGTGTGCTGCTGCGTTTTGGACTTGAAGAACTGGTCAGGGGCGTTAGTGCTCTCGGGGATGACGAGCCCGGGACAGGTCTGTCTCGATTCAGATCACCCGAGCAATGCAAAGGGAATCCGGGTACCCGGGGAAGCGATCTCTATTCTGTTGCTGCATGCATATGCGATTGCCTTGGGATCGGCCGGCAAGTCCGGAGAGAAGGGGCTCGATGTCCGGAAGAACCGTTCGGCCAATTCTCGGAACTGAACGAACCCCGAAGCAAGGCGTTACGCAGCGCACTTTCAGACGATCCCCGGAAGAGGCAACACAGTGTCCGCGCATTCATGGAGCCTTTTTCGCATCCGTCGGACAAAACGGTGGAAAAGATCGAACAGGACGCACCTGGCGAATCCGCTGCTCTTCTCGACGAAAGACGCCGCCATGAGGCGGAGTTGAAGGCGACGACTAAGCGGCTTGAGGAGGATGTCCGGCAGCGACTGAGCCGGGAAAGAGCAAGGCGGCAGGAGGCTGAAAAAGAGGTTCGCGAGCATGCTCGTACAATAGAGAAGATCAAAGCCGAAGCAGAGAAGACAATAGAAGTCGAATCTCAGGCACGAGCGAGAGCGGAGCAGAATCATAGACAATACCGTGACAAAGCAGAGCACGCAGCGAAAGAGGCTGAGAAGCGAATTGAAGCGCACCAACAGGCAAGGTTCCTTGCTGAAGAGCAGTTCCAGGCCCGGCAGCGCGAGAATGAGCGGTTAAAAACCGAATACGAGGCGAAGTTGCAGGGTGAGTCTGAAACACGCGAAGAGTTGGAGCATCGCATTCGTGCACTGCAAGATCAGCTGGCACAGCTCAGACAGCAGGCGGATACGGATGCCGAAAGTCGCAACAACGCCCGGCTGAAAGCTGAAGAGCAGCTGCGATTGGCCAATGAGAAAGCCGAGCGGATACGGATTCAGACGCGTCATCAGATCGCAGATGAAGTGAATCGGCGAACGACAGCGGAGCGGGAAGCGGAGAGGCTCCACGAAGAGATGAAAGGACTTCGGGCACGGTATGAACGGCAAGTGGCCGATCTGAGAGGCTCGCTCGAAGATGCGACAAAGCAAACCAGCCGGTATAGTGAGGTAGTAAAAGAACCACCGTCGCAGGCTGATAGCGATCCTGTGTCGAAGCCCGATGTTGAAACGGCCGACGACCCGGGCGAAGCTATGTACCGTATGATAATTGATTCGATGGAAGCGGATTGTCAGGCTGTTGATGAAACTAACGCCGAGACTGACCCTTTCATCTGGTTTGATTCTCCGGAGGATAATGTGCCCGAGAGTGCAGAGAGTAAGACACGGTTGAATAGGACTCTGGTGGGCATTTCGGCCGTTGTACTTGTCGCCGGCCTGCTTGCCATGGCGTTTCATTTCGCCGCCAAGGCAGAGAATGCAGAGGACTCGGAAGAAGGCAGCAACACCGGCAGGGCTCAAACAGATGCACAGGTGGTTGAAAATGACGACTCGCTCATTTTGGCGGATCGAGCACTTGCGGAAGGCAATTACGATTTGGCCATTGCGATCTATACGCAGGCGGCGGATCGCAGAAATCCACAGGCAATGGTCGATCTTGGTCAGATATACTCCAGGGGCGAAGGTGTGGAGGCAAATGACACGATTGCGATGGACTACTTTGCCGCGGCAGCCGAACTGGGTGATGCCAACGCCATGAACATCCTCGGGCTCGGTTATTATAATGGGGTCGGCGTCGCACCCGATTGGCGGCGGTCAACCAGATGGTTCAAAGAGGCGGCTGCTGCGGGCAGTACGAACGCGATGGTGAATCTGGGTATCCTCTACAGTGAGTCGGGCGATCAGCGGCAGGCTTTCGAGTGGTTTGAGAAGGCTGCAAATCTGGGCAATGCCCGTGGAATGGGCATTACCGGCCTGACGTATCAGACAGGGGAAGGGGTGGACAAAAACGTTGAACAGGCCGTCAAGTGGTTTCGGGCGGGAGCGGATAACGGTGACGTCAGTAGCATGCATAATCTCGCGGTCGCGTATTACAGTGGCTACGGTATTGCACAGGATTACGACAAAGCCGTTGCATGGTTCCGAAAGGCCTGTGATCAGGGGTATGGTATGTCGATGTTCGCCCTTGCCGAGATGTACGAGCAGGGTCTCGGCCTGGCACAGAGCCATGTCGATGCATTCGATTTGTATGCCAGAGCAGCGGACTGCGGCCATGTGCCCGCGATGCATCATGTTGGAATGGCCTATTATCAGGGCAAAGGGGTCGACCAGGATCCGAACCTCGCAATGGTATGGTTTAAGAAGGCCGCGGAGGCTGGAGATCGCAATTCAATGTACAATCTGGGGGTCATCTACCACAGGGGAGATATGGTAGTGAGAGACAACTCGGCGGCTATCGAGTGGTTTCACAGAGCCGCCGAAAAGGAGAATGTGCAGGCCATGTACAATCTGGGGCTGATGTACTACAACGGCTTCGGGGCATCAGCCGATTTGGGCAAGGCCGCGATATGGTTTGCCAGGGCTGTGGAGCGCGGCAATCCGGACGCTATGTTTAGTCTGGGCAGGATGTACGAGAACGGTGAAGGTCTAACCGTCAACATGGACAGAGCCATGCAGTTGTACCGAAAGGCGGCACAGCTTGGCAACATCGGTGCAAATACCAAACTCGTCTCGCTGCTGAAGTAGTGACTACACGATATTGGAGTGTGTGCAGACGTGAGTGCTCTGCGGGCCTGGGTCTGCTATAGAGGTTCGTGCTGCCGAGAACTGTTAAATCACGTACTGATGATTGCCTGTCCTTTCGTGATCCTGCCTGCCGAGTCGAGGCCGATCTGCATACTGGATGTGGTCCCTTTCAAGCGGTCGGGGGCTCTTGATATCGGCGAAAAAAGACAATCCAAATCGCGGTGCTGTTTCTAATCCTTCAGTCGGTATCCCACTCCCCGAACGGTCTGGATGTAGTCTTTGTGCTGTCCCAGTTTTCTTCGCAAATACGCTATGTGTACGTCAACCGCTCTATCGCTGACGACATAGTCCTCACCATGAATGCTGTCCACAATTTGGTAACGAGTGAAGACTCGCCCCGGTCTGCGGGCCAACGTGTACAGGATATTGAATTCAGAATATGTCAATTCCAATGGGGAACTGTTAATGGTTGCCTGACACCGCGCGGGGTCCATTGTCAGATCGTGCACAGTTACCACATCGTTATTCTCGTGTTCGACCGCTGCTTTCCGCAGGATCCTGCGGACACGGGCCATAAGGACTCGAGGACTGAATGGCTTGGTAACATAATCGTCCGCCCCCAATTCGAGCCCGGCTACAATGTCTGCGTCTTCGCTCTTGGCCGTCAGCATAATAATTGGAATGGCGGCTGTCGATGAATCGTTCTTCCATATCTTACACAGGTCGAGACCGTCGATGCCGGGCAGCATCAGGTCAAGAATAATCAGCGATGGCGTCTGCTTCTTCACCATTTCCAGAGCCTGATCCCCCGTTTCGGCGCATACTACATCATAATTCTCGCGCACAAGATGGAATCTCAACAACTCAAGAATATCTCCTTCATCGTCAACAACCAGTATTGTTGCTTTACCCATGCCCTACCTCTGTTACGCGCATCTGTCTTATGAACATAGAATGTCCAAATATGGCCAGCCACAGGCGGCGCAAAATACTGTTCGTTGCTTTAACACAGGCCGTGTGCTGACATTAATATGATGAATCGTGCGGAGATAATAGAAAATGTTTGTTTGCTGTTCGTTAGAAATGCGCTAGGAATCCATTGCAATAGTCAGTATGCGCGGGTTTCTGTAAATTCGCACACAAGGAGTCCTGTTTTTCTCCTTCGCAGGGGGATAGGGGGAAAAGCAAAATGGCCGATTGGGGTTTTGTAGAAGCCGGGTAAGCCGTTTAAGCACCATGCTTGTTCTGGAAAAGGTGATAGCGGATTGTGTCCGGCATTGTCGAAGTCGTTCCGGTGGTATTGTGCTTGCGCGAAGCACATCCGTATGTTCTATTACGGCGTTCGCTCTCCTCTGCACAGAGGAATCTTGGCTCCATGCAGTGTGGTTTATCTCGTGCGGATCGGGTGGGTATGTGAGAGCAGGTTGGCAGAACACGCCCAAGGGCATCTCGCCGCTTAGTCCCTGCGCCGCACGAATTAACAGGTTTTGTCTGGGCCTTCTGACGTTGGAAATTGATAGAAAAGCACTGACCTCCACCGCATGGCCCACAGGGGGAAATCATATGAACGGCAGCCAACCGAACGGCTGGGGCCGCGTGGGTTCCGCCACTTATGAGTGCGGGAACCGTCGCCGGTAGCCGCAGTCCTTAGGGGGCGAAAAATACGTAAGGTTCCATCATCTTACGTATGGTTAAAAAGTCGTGTTTGTGGAGACATGCCCGGATGGTATCCCGGTCCATGCGATCGAGCCAGTTCCAGACTTGTTCTGTGAAGCGGCAGTTGAGGGCAAAAACTTCGAAGGCATCCTGGCGAAAAGGCGCGACGTCGGCGGTTATCCAGCCGTCATAGTCGAGTTCTTTGAGGTAGAAAAGGAACTCGGCGAATTCCCAGACGTTGCAGGCCCCCGAGATAAGGTCCCAGTCGAGCTTGCCGTTGTTGTCATTGGTGTGGATGTAGAAGGGCAGTCCTGCGGCGACGACCTGCATGAGTGAATCCGCGGGTGGTTCGCCGCCGAAGGCGGAGTGGCCGATGTCGATGGTGACGCCGAGATTCGACCCGCCCGCTGCCTGGCAGAGCTGGATAGTCTTGGCTGCAGATGACAGCAGATTGTGCACACGGGTTTCGAAGGGTTTATATTCGAGGTGGAAGACAATCTCGGGTCGGTACGAAGCGGCCTGTCGGACGACTTCGACCATTCTCTCCCATGCACTGGTGTAATGAATATGGAACGGATAGTCATAGCCGTCACTCAACGGACAGCACGTGATGCGCTCGGCGCTCAGTTCGACTGCGGCATCCTTGGCCTTGCAGAGATAATCGACGGCCTGCGCCCGTATATCGGCATCGGGCGAGGTAATCGATCCGTTGACGAACTGGGGATCGGACTTAACGTTCACGTTAATAGCTGAAACACTCAGATGTAACTGCTGCAGGGCATCCTTGACGGCTGCCAGATCGGTCAGCTCATGCGGATAAACGATTTCGACACCGGTGACGCCCGGCACCTGCGCGATCCGCTCGAGCTTCTCTCTGACGGTCAGTTCCTGGCCGTAGTCGCAAAAGCGGTCGCGGAGTTTGCCAAAGAACGGGCAGATGATGGCTTGCTTCATGGTTCACCTCTGGCAGTAGTCCTGTTTATGCGATTGGCGGGGCCGACCAAAGGCCCGTGCGTCTGTAGGCAAAGATGTACCGCAAAGCAGCAGGCCGCACAACGAAAAAAGCGGCGACATCCTGAATGTTCACCAACACATTCCATGCTGCCAATAGCTGCAAGCACCTGAGGAAAAATGCTCCCGCGTTCGCAGACGTGATGGAAGCCTTGCAATTCGACGCTGGAACAGCGAGGATAACACTAATCGTTGCCGTTATGTCGTCTGCTTGTGCGGATCGCAGGCGCCCGACGGTTCGGGTACCGGATCAGCCGCAGAAGAAGGAGCATCATATGGTGGAACTGAAAAGCAAGTCGGGTCTGCAGATGATTGTGTTCATAATGATACTTGGTGGCTGTGTCGGCGGCGCGACCATCAAGAGTAATCCAAAGCAGTGGCACACGGTAACCTTGGATTTCGAAGGTCCGCAGGCCGGCGCGGCCGACAGCTCCCCCAATCCCTTCCTGGACTATCGGTTGCAGGTCGTCTTCACCGGCCCTTCAGGACAGCGCTACGATGTTTGCGGGTTCTTCGACGGTGACGGCCAGGGCAATGGCAGCGGCAATTGCTGGAGAGTCCGGTTCACACCGGACGAGCCTGGCCGGTGGCGATATGCAACATCCTTCGTTCACGGCAATAATGTCGCCCTGGATAAGAAGGCTGACGGGACGCCTGTTGTGCCGGACGGCCAGACAGGCGATCTTAGCGTGGAAGCCGCTGATCGCCGGGCAAATGGCTTTCATCGATGGGGCCGACTGGAGTATGTCGGAGGGCATTATCTCAAATTCAGGGCCGGGCCGTACTGGATAAAAGGCGGGACGGACAGCCCTGAGAACTTCCTGAGTTATCAGGGGTTCGACAACACACGGTCCGGCAGCCGGTTCGGCGTAAAGACCTACCGAGAACACGTCCGTGATTGGCGTACCGGCGATCCGGACTGGGACGACGGCAGAGGAAGAGGCATCATCGGCGCGATCAACTACCTCGCCGATCAGCACGTGAACCTGATCTACTTCCTGCCCATGAACATTGGTGGAGACGGTCGGGACACATGGCCGTTTGTCGGCCCCGTCAAGCCGGGCGGCGATCCTTCCAACGACAACCTGCACTACGATATCAGCAAGCTGCACCAGTGGGAGATTGTCTTTGCACACGCACAGGCAAAGGGAATCGTGCTGCATTTCGTCTTTAACGAGGCCGAGAAGAACAACAAGCTGGAACTCGGCGGCAGAGAACTGACGACTGAACGCCAGCTATTCTATCGGGAGATGATTGCCCGCTTCGGACACCACAACGCCGTCTTGTGGAACCTCTGCGAAGAGTACAATCTGGGCCTCGACCTGGGTGCTGAGAGCATACGCCGGTTCGCTTCGTACATCCGGCAGATCGACCCCTACGGACACCCGATTACCGTGCACCATGCCGGCGATCCTGTCCAGGCGTGGCGACCGTTCATTGGCGATGAGCGCTTCAGCATAACGTCGATTCAGATCGGCCGCAAAGATATCGAGCCGGTCGTCGAGAGGTTTCGACGACTCACGGCTGAGGCGGGACGACCGCTGCCGATCGCGATCGATGAATTCACCGTGACGCTCGGCGATAAGCAGTGGCTGCCGGTGGCTGATGCGGAAGCACTGCGAAAAGAGAAGCTCTGGCCCGCATATCTCTCGGGCGGACAGTTGGAATTCATTGTAGCCGAACTACTCGAGACAGAGGACTTTCGCAAATATGAAGATTTGTGGCAGTACATATGGTATGCCCGTCGATTCATGGAGGAGTATCTGCCGTTCTGGGAAATGCAGCCCGCAGACGAATTGCTCACGGGCGAAACGGTACACAAGGGCAAGACATGTTCGCACGATGCCCAGGTCTTTGCCGCGCCGGGCCGCTGCTATGCGATCTACTTGCCGACCGCTACGCAGACCGGCGTGTTGGATCTCAGCGGAACTCAGGGGCAGTTCATTCAGCGATGGTACGATCCCCGCAGTGGACGGTTCGAGGGTGATGCGATATCGCTCGAGAGCGGCCGGAGAATAGAGCTTGGACTTCCACCCGCAGATATATCGCAGGACTGGGCAGTGCTGATCAGCCGCCCGGAAGGATAAGGCTGCACAACTTCTTTCTCCCTGCGGAGAACGTGCATCCGGCGGCTGGGACGACCGGTAAATTCATCTCCTGATTCAAGCAGCGCTCACACAATCGCTCAGTGTGCCCGGCACATATCGTCACTATCGTCTCGAAAAACTCATCACGATGCGAAGGATGTACCAGAACAACAGCGCCACTGAGGCAAATAGCTCCAGAGAGGCCGCGACGTGCCGGTCCGTCGGGTAATGGTGCAGTATCTTCGATGTGTCATAAAGAATGGCCGCCCCGGCTAAGCCTACCATAGCAACCGAAAAGAGCAATCCGAGGCCGAATCCGAATATCGTTCCGGCTACAATAGCGCCGAGGGCAAGAAACCCGCCGATGGTGAGGATTCCTCGGAGGAAGGAGAAGTCTGTCCGTGTGATGAAGGCGACGGCAGTCAGCCCCGCAAAAAGCAGACCGGTCAGTACCGCAGCAGTCGGAAGCACCTGCGGCGAGGAAAACCGCACCGCGATGAATAGTATCGGGACGAATATGATGGCTTCGGCAACGACATATACGCCGAGTCCGAGATACTGGGCCCCGACCGATGCACCGCTGGCCGCCAGACCGCGGGCCAGCCATCCGGCGAGAATGAACGCCCCGAGAATCATCAGCCAACCGTACTGATTGCCCTGAAGGAAGCGGAGCATGATCTCCGGCAAAGCGGAATTGAGCAGAAGTACTTCGAGCCCGACGAATGCAGCGATCGCACCGGCCAGGTGCAAATACGTTCGCCGGACAAATGCGACTCTCTCATCGGCTTGGGCTTCGATTGCCGAAAGCCCCGCAGGGAAGTTGTACGTATTCATTTGCTGCATCCTTTCTCCGGGAGTGCATGTGTTCCCAGTCCCCAAAAATGCTTGTCATACCAAGAATGTCGAGTCTGTTTATTTGTCGGTATATACTTGAGGCGGGCCGAATCCGTTCGCTTCGGCTCTACCGCGACTTGATTTTGAAGCCCAGCGACGCGAGAATCAAGTAGAATCGCTGAATCATAAACCGAACCAATGACAATAGTATGGAGTTTTGACCCTATGAAATCATGCAGAGTACGGACGGCTGTCTTCGTCTTTTGCATAGTCGTATCGTCCGAAGTAATGGCTGGCGATATTCCTCGACTCGTTCGCAAGGGCACGGCCACTCAGATAGTTGTGGATGGTAAGCCTCTTGTGATGCTCGCGGGCGAATTGCACAATTCCAGTTCCTCCGGCCTGAAATACGCCGAGCGGGTGTGGCCGAAGCTGCGAGCGTTGAATCTTAATACGGTCATTGCCTCGGCGTCGTGGGAACTGGTCGAGCCCGAGGAAGGGCAATTCGACTTTGCGCTGATCGATGGACTGATTCACCAGGCGCGGCAGAACGATATGCGAATGGTGCTGATCTGGTTCGCCAGTTGGAAAAACGGTGTTTCCAGCTATGCGCCGGGCTGGGTCAAGCGCGACACCAGGCGGTTCCCGCGCTGTTTGGGTTCGTCGAATCTCAATACGAAGAACGTGCTGACGCCCCTGAGCGAGGTAAGTCGGCGGGCGGATGCCAGGGCGTTTGCGGCTCTGATGCGCCATCTGCGAAAGATCGATGCCAAACAGCAGACCGTAATCATGGTCCAGGTTCAGAACGAGGTGGGCATTCGCCCGGAACCGCGGGATCTTTCGCCCATGGCCGATGCAGCTTTCGGTTCCGCAGTGCCCGGCAAATTGATGGATTATCTCAAGGCGCACAAAGATTCGCTCGTCCGGGAATTCCGCGCAATCTGGGAGAAGACGGGCTTCCGCGAATCGGGCACGTGGACCGACGTTTTCGGCGACGGGTTGCACACGGCCGAGATATTCATGGCGTGGCACTACGCCACGTATATCAACGCGGTGGCAAAGGCGGGCAAAGACGAGTACCCGCTCCCGATGTATGTAAACGCGTGGCTGCGGGGGCCTGGCGGCAAGCCCGGCGACTATCCGAGCGGCGGACCGGTGGCGCACATGATGGATGTCTGGCGGGCGGCCGCACCGGATATCGATTTGTTCGCACCGGACATCTATCTGCCCGACTTCAAAGGCATCTGCGCCGAGTACACGCAGTCTGACAATCCCTTGATGATCCCCGAGGCACGAACGGACGACGAGGCAGTGGCTCGCGCATTCTGGGCGATCGCCCAGCACGATGCGATGTGCTTTGCACCCTTCGGCATCGAGCATTGTCGTGAGGATCACCCGCTTGGCCGCGGATATGCTGTGCTGGCCCAACTCATACCATTTATAAGCGCGGCGCATGGCACCGACCGCATGGTAGGCGTCTATCGCCAGGATAAGGACAAGGAGCGGCCCGATGAAGCTGTAATCGTCGGCGACTATCGTGCCAATATCCGCTACATGACCAGAGGTATTGCGGATAACGCTCCCCGGTACGGACTGATCATACAGACGGGCCCCGAGGAGCTGCTTGTCGCGGGTCACGGCATCGAGGTGAACTTCGGTGCAACTACCCCCGGGCCCCGATACACCAACATCCTGAGCGTGGAGATGGGCCGTTTCGAAGACGGACAGTGGGTCCGCGAGCTTCGTCTAAACGGCGACGAAACCGGTGCGAACCATCTCGCCAGGATCCCGCCCAATACACGCAACACATTTCTTGATCTCGCCGAGCCCCGGATTCTTAAAGTCAGAGTCTATCGCCACGACTGAGCTCTCAGTTGCCCGCAACAAAAAAGAAATTGTCGGTTCCTGGGCAGGTCAGCGAAACCCGCCCCCAAAGAAGCGTTTGCAGGCTTGCCCATCGACCTGCTCCTTCTGCGAACAAAAGGCGCAGGTGTTGGACTACAGCGGGTCTTCAACTGTCGGCGTTGTAGCTTCCACTGCTTGGGAGTGCTCGCACCGCCGAACTTATCGGGCCTGACTTGCTCCCCACTTGCGGGGAGTGATTCTACCGCGTCAGGGAACCAGGTCGAACCCTTGCTGCGGGCGATCCGGAGAATCCTCCCGATAGGATTAGTCTGGGCATAGCCAAGAGTTATTCTGGAAAAGGTCCCAATCTCCATTGCCGATACAACGGCTGAATGCCCGCAGAAGGCGGGTGAAGTATTCTCGGACGCCGTTGTTCGGGAAAATCATATTCTTGGGGATTCTGTTGTGGGGCCAGCAAATCTCAACCGCAATCGCTCTCACTGCGAGCCGAATTCTGCAGTGGATGTGATGATTCGCCGTATATGCGGGGGATGCAGTTGGTTTCTGCGTCGCTTCAGAAGACGCTAAATGGGGGCAATCGATGTCTGGCGGACACGGAATGCAGCAGGCTTTGCTGGACGCTGTGGTTGAGGCAACCGGCCGAGCCGTAGTATTCGCTGATGCGCAAGGTCTGATAACATACCTTAATCCTGCGGCCGCACAATTCTTTGGCTGCGCGCGAGAGCAAATGCTTGGAATCACATTCGATTCTCTGATAGCAGATGCAGATGGCGAAGATCCGAAGTCGGATTTCCGTCAGCTCGCGAGCAAAGATGATCGCGCGAGTGAGTCCGCTACGGTGCAGATTCGTGCCGGCGATGGTGCCGTGGCCGAAGCGAACATACGCATTGTTGCCCATCAGGACGATTCCTGCTTCGTTGCCACTTTTCAACAGGGCGAGAACCAAAGCCGGCACCAATCGGATGACGTTGTCAGTACACAACGAAAGCAGATCCAAGAGGAGCTTCGCAGAGCCCACGAAGCGTTGCAGTTGCAGGTTGAGCAGCGGACAGCCGAACTTACACGCCTCAACCGCGAGTTGCGTGAAGACAACATACGGCGGGAAGAAGTTGAAAGCGAACTGCGTCGGCAAAAAGATCTGCTGTCGCACATTCTCTCGAGCATTCCGCACTTTGTGTTCTGGAAGGACAGAGACTCGGTCTACCAGGGCTGCAACGAGCGGTTTGCCAGAATCGGGGGGCTGGAGCGGGCGGAAGATATCGCTGGGAAGACGGACTACGACCTGGCGTGGAAGGAGCAGGCCGAGTGGTACCGCAAGTGCGATCAGGATGTGATGGATAGCGGCGAGCCGATGATGAATATCGAGGAGCCGCAGACAAGGTCGGACGGTACGGAGACGGTGATTCTCACAAGCAAGGTCCCCCTGCGAGACGAAGACGGCAGCGTTTGCGGGGTGTTGGGAATCTACGCGGATATCACGCAGCGAAAGCAGGCAGAGAAGCTGATCGCGGACATGGCCCGGTTTCCAAAGGAGAACCCGTGCCCCGTGTTTCGCGTCAGTCGGGAAGGAACACTATCGTTCGCCAACGAACCCAGTCTACGGCTTCTGGCGTCACGGGGTGCGGCAGAGGGCGAGGCGGCCCCCGAGCAATGGCGGCAATTGGCCCAGCGTGCGATGGACTCGGATACTGTCGTCGAAACAGAAATCAAAGAGGGCGATGTGGTCTTTGCTTTTCAGGTAGTGCCCATTGTCGAGGCCGGCTACGCCAACTTCTATGGCAGTGACGTAACGCAGATAAAGGCGGCACAGAGGAAATCGGAAGAAACCAGTAATTTCCTGACGACAATCCTGGAGTCGCTCAATCATCCCTTCTATGTGATTGACGCAGACAGCTATGAGGTGGGGGTGTGTAATTCCGCCGCGGGTCGGGGCGGCAGCGGGAAGCAATGTTACCAACTGACGCATGATAGAGAGTCTCCGTGCGATGGAGATCACATGTGCCCTCTCAGCGAAGTCAAGAATACGCGCCGGCCTGTGACTGTCGAGCATGTTCATCGAAATGAAAATGGCGAGTTCTGTTGTGTCGAGGTCCGAGCGCATCCCCTGTTCGACGCTGACGGTAACGTTTCGCAGGTCATCGAGTATAGCCTCGACATCACCGAGCGCAAAGAAGCTGAGAAGAAGCTGCTGCAGAGTGTGGAAGATGTAGAGCGATTCAACCGGCTGGCCGTGGGAAGGGAACTGAGAATGGTGGAGTTGAAGCAGGAGGTAAACGCCCTTCTCGAGCAACTGGGACGTGAGGCCAAGTACAATCCCGGTACCCCCAGCAAGCCGGACCAGGTGGAAGAAGACGCATCAGTGGCCGAACCGCCATGCACGGCAACTGCAGGTATCCAATCGGGAGACGAATCAGATGCCAAATGAAGATACAACAAAGAGTGCGCGACCGCAAATCTGCCTGATCCTCGTGTTCGTACTGGTGATCGGAGTCGTCGGATACGAGGGGCTCCGCGGCCCGGGCTTCTACATGCAGGCCGATGATGAGGCTATCGACGTTCTGTGGCGCGACAACGAGCCGGTCGAGCATGAGGGAAGGATACTGCTCGTGCACAGCTATCATGCGGGATATCCCTGGGTCGACGCTATCACAAGAGGGGCGCGCATGGCATTGTCAGGTCGGAATATAGAGATGCAGACCTTCTATATGGATACGAAACGCAACACGGACGAACTGTTCAAACAGAAGATAGGGCAAACAGCGCTGGATGTGATCGAGCAATGGGCGCCCGATGTGGTCATTGCCGCTGACGATAACGCGCAGGTCTACGTTGCCAGGGAATATGCAACACTCCGCGGTGGCGAGGTAGTGTTTTGTGGTGTAAATGCCGAACCGGACGAATACGGCTACCCCGCTGAAAACGTCACAGGTGTGCTCGAGCGGCCGCATTTCAGGGCAAGCATTGACCTTGTGCGCGAACTTGTCCCTGAGGTTCAGCGTATCGCTCTGGTCAGCGATAATTCTCCAACATCAGCGGGAGCCCTGCGACATATGCAGAGGCAGGATGTGGATGCACAGATCGTCCTTGTTCGGACTCCGGACACTTTCGAGCAATGGCAGTCCGCGATCCGTGAGTGCCAGGAGTCCGCCGATGCGATTGCGATCTACACGTATCACACGGTCAAGCAGGCCGGTTCTTCTGTGAGCATGGAACCGGCACAAGTGATGTCGTGGACTGTGGAAAATACTTCCATACCGATCATCGGCTTCTTGAATTTCGCCGTTGCTGACGGTGCGCTGTGCGGACATGCGGAATCAGGCTTCGAGCACGGCTTGAAGGCTGCCCGGATGGCCATCAAGATCATCGACGACACACCTCCGCAAAGGCTGGAGATGATTACGGCGCTGGAAGGTCACTCGATGCTGAATATGCAAACCGCGCGCAAGCTGGGCATCAATGTGCCTGATGCGATCAAGAGCGATATTGGAATCCTCGTGGGGGACTGAAAGTGATATGTAATGCAATCAAAGAAAGGATCGCCCGAGGGACTGGGTGCAGGTGCTTGTCTTTGACGGCGTTTGTTGCCCTCCTGGGTGTACTGCTGACGACCGTTTTCTTCAAGGCGGTTCATGACGCCAATGAAAGAACCATGGTTACGGAGTTCGTTCGCCGTGCGGAGAATCGGGTGCAAGTGTGCGAGCACCGATTAGGTGAAAGTCTGGAAATCGTCCATGCGATTCGGCGCCTGTATGAAACATCGGAGCAGGTAACTCGAGATGAGTTCACCTTGTTCGTCAATCCCTATCTCGCCGGAACGAGCAGTATACGGCGCATCGAATGGGTGCCCGTGGTCCGCAGCAACCAGCGGGCGCAGTATGAACTTGACGCTCGCAGTGACGGCTTGGAGGAGTTTCAAATCAGGGAAACGACCGCAGCAGGCGGGATATTCCGGGCTTGCGAACGGGAGGTCTACTATCCGATATACTTCATAGAGCCTTATCGGGGCAATGAATGGATCATAGGGTTTGACCTGGGCACGGACCCCGAGGCGGTGGGTCTGTTTGAGCAGGCGATACGCAGCGGAGAACCGGTTGTCTCGCAGATGAAGCATTTCGGACGAGAGGATAGCCGGTGGAAAGGATTCCGCGTGTTCATGCCGGTCTTTGACCCCGCCGGTATCACCTACACCCCTGCAGGGCGGGCGCAAAGCATCCAGGGTTTCGTCGCCGGTGTCTTCGATGTGCCGCAATTGCTGGAAGAGAGTATAGCGACCCTGGAGCCGGGCGGCATCGATCTATACTTTTGGGATATGGACTCGGAAGGCCCCTTCCAGTTGCACACGCATGTTTCGAGAACGAGAGGAGATGCGAATGCGGTCGGTGAGTTACGCAGGCTCGATCAGACAGACGGTCTTACATACGATCGGACCGTGCGGCTCGGTACGCACGAATGGCTCGTTCGCTGCATCGCGGCTCCGGCTTTCATGCAGGAAGCCCGGTCCGTCGTGCCGTGGCTGGTGCTCATCGGAGGTCTGGCCTTGACGGCGGTTGCCGCATTATATATCCGCGCCCATTCGCACCGGACGGCGGAGATTGAAACGCTTGTAAAGAAACGTACCGAGCAATTGCAGACGGCAAACGATCAACTGGAAACCGAGGTGAGCGAGAGAGAGAAGGCGCAAGAGCAACTTGCCGACCACCTCGATCAGCTACAGAAAGCGCAACAGGCAACTTTGAACATGATGGAAGACGCTGAGAAAGTGCGAAGGGAACTGGAGATGACCAATAAGAATCTGGTGCAGGCCACACAAAAGGCGAACCAAATGGCGGCGGCAGCCGAGGCCGCCAATAGCGCAAAGAGCGAGTTTTTGGCCAACATGAGCCATGAGATCCGCACGCCGATGAACGCGATCATCGGCTTTAGCGAGGTTCTGGCCGAACAGGACCTCACCGAGGAGCAGAGGGAGTACGTCGGGATCATTCTGCGCAGCGGCAAGGCCCTCGTGGAGTTGATCAACGACATCCTGGACTTTTCCAAGATCGAAGCCGGCAGGCTGAGCGTGGAGATGGCGAACTTCTCATTGGCCAGGGTGCTGGCGTGCGTTGAGTCGATCGGTCGTCCGCGGGCGGAAGAGCGGAACATTGCGTTCGATATCATCATCGGCGACGACGTTCCGGCGCATATCTGCAGCGATGCGGCCCGGCTGCGTCAATGCCTGATCAATCTGGTGGGCAATGCAGTGAAGTTCACCGAACAAGGACACGTGCACCTGAAGCTCTCCCGCCGGGAGGAAGAGGGCCGCGCCATGATCCGTTTCGATGTCGAGGACACAGGCATCGGTATCGCCGAGGACAAGCAGGAGGCCATCTTCGATTCCTTTACGCAGGAGGATTCCGCCACGACGCGCAAGTACGGCGGCACAGGCCTGGGACTGGCCATCACCCGGCAACTGGCGGAGTTGCTCGGAGGCAGGCTCGAGTTGTCCAGCGAACAAGGCAAAGGATCGACCTTTTCGCTGATTCTGCCGACCGGCATCACGCGCAGCGAAGCTGCCGAGCAGAATCTCAGCAGGGATGAACTGGCGGTTTCGCACCGAGAAGACGAAGCTGAGGTTATGGAGGTGCCGCAAATGAAGGGCCGTATTCTGGTAGCCGAGGACACACCGACGAATCAGGCGCTGGTCAAGCTCCTGTTGCAGAAGATGGGATTCAGCGTGGATCTTGCCGCCGACGGCTGTCAGGCGGTGGACAAGGCCCAGGCTCAGTCATTCGATATGATTCTGATGGACATGCAGATGCCCAACATGGACGGATACGAGGCGACGCGCCGCCTGCGAAAGGTCGGCCTGCAGACGCCCATTATCGCGCTGACCGCCCATGCGATGACCGGCGACAGGCAGAAGTGTCTCGCCGCAGGCTGTACGGACTACCTCACCAAACCCATCGATCGGTCGAAGCTCCTCGATGTGCTCCGGGAGCACCTCAGCATAGGGGAGGACGATCTCGCCAAGCAGGCGGATACGGCCCGTCAGCAGGCGGATCAGATCAGCGATCTGTGCGAGCAGAAGCCGCATGACCGGGCAGAGGAATCGACTGACGGGCGCCGCGAAAACGAGGACCCCGCAGAATGTGTGTCACCGAAACAGGATGACCATGCAGACGCCGGGCCGCAGGACGAGCCCGTTATCGACTGGGCGCAGCTCCTGGACCGGTTCGGCGACGAGGAAACGGTTGTCGAACTGATGCCTACATACCTGGAAGACACGAAAGAACGGATGGATAACCTCCGGCAGGCTGTCGAGGCCGGTCGGGCGGGAGATACGGAAAAGCACGCGCACGCGTTGAAAGGCGCCGCCGTCAACTTCGGTGCGAACGCCCTCGCGGATTCCGCTCTGGAGCTGGAACGGGCCGGACGCCGCGGCGATACCGACGCAGGGGCATCCGGATTCGAAGCCGTCGAGCGGGAGTATCAAAAGATGATGGAATTCCTCTCCAGCAGCGACCATCTCAAAGAGATGCAGAAGCAGCATCAGGCTGGCTGACCGATTGACCTGGAGGGATGCTTCTGTCCGTGACAGCCATGTGTCGGGCGAATGCACCCGGCACGTATTTCACTGCGAAAAGCACATTTGCAGCGAGCCATTGTGAATGCACATCGCAGCGTTGCAAACGTACATCATGCCAATGCGAGTCTACATCACCGCATTGCAGGCTGCCATCGTGGCGATGTAAGTTCACATCACGGCATTGCAGGCTACCATCGAGGCAATGTAAGTTTGCATCATCGCATTGTAAGCTACCATTGAGGCGATGTAAGTTTACATCAGGGCATTGTAAAGGCCCAATGGGGCATTGCACTCGAATTTCGCGCTGATTCTCGGAACCTTTGTGCCCGGTTCGGCCGCGCCCGGGTCCGGCGCGGCAAATGCGTATTTGCAACATTTCGCCTTCTTCACAAGCCCTTGCGCGTCAACTGTTTGCAATCGGTCGAGAATTTTTGTTAAGAGGCGGTTAGCAAACCCCTTGCCAACGGCAATTGCATGTCTTACAAAGAAGATGTGCAATTTCTATTACGTTGATTCGGTTCTTGATGAAGGCCTGCGGCGAACCATGAGCCTCAAGTGCACATCTCCGTGCGGAGGAGACTGGGTTGGCGGTCGATGTGTGCGGAACCCGGCGAGTATCGAGAGCCGACTAAATGCAGGCAATGTGCGATTGAAAGATTCACGTGCGAACTGCAATGCCCCATTGCATCAGCCGCAGCTGTCGCCGGACAGCTACAGGAAGGGACTGATCGATAAGAGGGTATTGGCGGGCGCGTGCATTCTCGGAATAGGCGTGTGTGTCGCGGACGCACTCATCGACTATCTCGTGTTCTATGAGGGCAGTTTTTTGGAACTGCTTATTACGAATGTTCCGGAACATGAACTCTACATTCGTCTGCTCATCATGCTGAGCTATATTGTGTTCGGGACCGCTCTGGCGATTGTCGTCGCAAAATTGCGTCAGAACGAAAAGAGTTATCGAGGCCTGTTCGACGATGCCCTGGACATGATTCATACCGTTGACAGAAGCGGCATAATAAGGGATGCCAACAACGCCGAACTCAATACGCTTGGTTACGAGAGGGAGGAACTGATCGGCAGGAAACTACTCGATTTGATCCACCCTGACTATGCGGAGAAGACCGCCGAACGCCTTGGGAGGATCTGGGCGGGCGAGAAGGTGGGTCGGTATGAGACAGTCCTGTTGACCAAACATGGCGAGTCTATTCATGTCGAGGTTGCGGCTACTCCCAGCCGTGCCGACGGACGTGTGACCGAGGCGCGCGCTATTGTCAGAGACGTGAGCGAAAGCAAGCAGTTAATGCGCCAGATGCATGAACTGGCGCGATTCCCGGAGGAGAACCCCAATCCGGTACTTCGCATTGCGGCAGATGGAACCGTCATGTACGCCAACAAGGCCAGCAACTGTCTGCTGCAGAAGTGGGATTGCAGGCCGGGCGGATCGGTGCCCGAAGCATGGCGTAACGACGTTGCCCGGTCTCTGGAGACCGCGACAGTGTTAAGCCGTGAGGAAGGCTGTTGCGGAAGGGTCTACATGTTTACCATAGGGCTTGCTGAGTAGAGCTTAAGTTCTTGCTTTACAAACAGATGGGATTGGG
>CAZGMJ010000026.1:0-67420 GCA_964526785.1 uncultured Pirellulales bacterium | reverse complement strand
CAGACAAAGAGTAACAAAACCCACAACAGCGCGCCAGTTTATTTTCACAGACACCGAACCTGCCGGCCCCGGCGTCGCAGCATCCCGCAAACAGAGTGGCCGCGCACAATGTACCGCAATAACGCTCCCTTTGCCGGAAAAACAGGTTGAAAACCTGCGTCGCGCAATATATGATGCCGCCTCCCGGCCGGATGACGTACCGGCCGGACTTTTTTGCTGTGCCTCTTTCGCAGGCGATCGCACACGGAACGCTATGCTGCTGTCAAGGTCTCAAAGCGCCGTCCTCAGACGGCTCATACTCATCGGCTCGATCCTGCTGGCCGTCGCGTTCACCTTCTATACCAGACCCCTGCTCTACCGAATCCGGGCCGTCGATTTCGCCCGGGAGCAGCAACAGGAGCCCGCCTGGAAAAGCGCCCGCTCCAAATCTCTGGCCGAGTACGTCGAAGACCAGACCCGCGACCGCCTCATCCGCCTCTCGGACCCCCAGTGGACCGCATTGACCCGGCGCCTGCACGAATCCGGCCAAATGATCTTCCAGCGTCCCGACCGACCGCCGTTCAACCAGCTCGCCGACCGATTCACCGGCGATTTCACATACCTTCTCGTCGAATCGGACCCCCGCCCCGCATACCTCGCGCTGACCGCTTCGCGCCCGGGCGATTATCCCCCCGCACCGTCCGCCTTGCGACACCCGCTCCGCCGGTTTGCACCATGGCTGCTCGTCGTCGCTCTGGCCGGCTACCTCCTGATCCCATGGCCCAAACGCCGCCCCGACGTCGTCGGCTACTCGCGCTTCGTCGCCGCCCTCATGCCCGACTTCCTCGGCCTCCTGTTCACCGTGGTCTTCTTCCTCCCGCCCTGGCCCATCGTCATCGAAGCCGCCGATGCCGCCCACCCCCTGCAGGTTGCAGGCGGCTGGATCATCCTCACCGTGATCATGTGGTCGCTCTGTCTCTTCGGCCTGGCCATTCACGCCGTCGCCGCCTGGTACGAGATCCTCTGCATCCGCATCCTCGACGACGGCCTCGAAATCAACTCGCTCCGCGGCCGCCGCAGAATCCCCTTCAACGATATCCTCCGCGCCGAGCAGGGCTACAAAGATCCGCCAAAGGCGCTGGTCCGCGCCGGCATGCTCATGAGCCTGCTCACATGGCGCGCCGCCGGCCCCACCCTCCTGGTCGCAAGCCGCACCGATGTGCAGCTCGTCCTGATCTGCCGCAACGGCCGCCAACACCGCTTCACCCTCACCGGCATCCACCATCTCGATACCCTCCTCGATACGCTCAAACGCAGAAACATACCCGTCGAAGGCTTCGATGAACCCGACGAATAATAGACGCCGGCAAAAGTCCGCCCCTCTGCTAACCGATAATCCGACAGGTACGCCGTATCACCTGATTCTCTGGTGGCAATCGAGCTTTTGAAAGGACAACACATGAGCAAATCCGTCAAGACACGCCTGATTCTCGTCGTCGTCGCCATACTGCTGTTGCTGCTGGCCGGACGCAGCCTCGCCATCAAGGTCGCCGGAAAATCCGCCTCCGCCACCGTCACCGACGTCAAACAGGTGGTCAACGAAACCTCCGATAAGATGGACCACAACTACCGCATCAGCTACAAATTCACCGTCGACGGCAAAAAATACACCGGCAGCATCAGCCGCAACAAAGTCTTCAATGCCTCGACGCTGCCCTCGACCGGCTCGCAGGTTGCCATCAAATACGTTCCCGCCGCCCCGTTCATCAACGGCGACAAAAACGAGAGCCCCCTCACAGGCCTGCTCCTCGGCGGACTCGGTCTCGTCCTGATGGTCTTCGGCGTCAAACCAGCCCGCAAAATTCCCGCACAGACCCGGACCGACCAACCCGCACCGGACACCGCCTCGGGCTGAACGCCGGGACTTACTCGCCGCCGTGCAGCACCGCAAAGAACCCATCCTTCGGGGCGTCTTTGCCGTTGCCGGCGTCGGCCGCCTCGCGCTGTATCGCGTGATTGACGAACATTCCCGCCGTCATGCCGCCGCCCCCGAAAACGACGCGCGTCTGCCCGTCAATCCGCCGCGTCGCCACCGCGTGAGGCGAACCCTTGCCGCCGCACGTGCGCGTACAAAGCAGCCGCTGCTCGAAGTCCGGCGAGACGATCAGAATGAACCCCCCGCCCGCATAATCGCTCTCGTCCGGAAACAGATTCACCGGTATCCCGTACGCGGACCGTCCAACCAGATACACGCGTCCGCGCTCGTCGGCCGTAATATCGCCGTCTTTGGTGACCACCGCGTTCGCCCGATTGTTCGAAAGCCGCCCGCAGAACTGCTGGCCCAGCAGATACTCGCCCGTCGCCGGCTCGTACCGCCCGAAGAAGTTCTTATGCTCGGCCCGGCTGTTATAAAACTGATGGTACTTGTCCCCGCCGACGATCTCCGCCTTCTTCGTAATGTCCTTCGGGCTGTACCGGAAGATATGATTGCCGCCGGCCACCTGAAACGTCACGTACAGCTTGCCGTCCCGGCCGATCGCGCACCGGTCCGCCCGCGTATCCGCCATATTGTTCGTCGGCTTGTTCAAAAATCGCTCGCTCTCGCGGTCCGTGGACCAGTCGTAATTCGTCCACTTCCGCGAGCCGTCGTACCCCAGGGCGATGATATAACATATCTGCACCGGATACGTCCGCTTTCCGTCGAACGCGTGGGCGTTGCGAAATCCGCAGAAGATCACCGTCTTCGACGCCGCATCCACGCATACGTCGTTCGTATACCCCTTGC
This sequence comes from uncultured Pirellulales bacterium, assembly GCA_964526785.1. GTDB lineage: Bacteria > Planctomycetota > Phycisphaerae > Sedimentisphaerales > Anaerobacaceae > CAZGMJ01. The sequence goes on along the minus strand of CAZGMJ010000026.1, from coordinate 64,656 downwards.
CCCCGGCCTGGCCGATCTGCTCGCCGGCCGCATCAAGAATGGCAATATCGCCCCCGGCGATCGCCGCGATATGTCCGTCCGCCCCGACGTCCACGCGCGTGCAGTCGGCCGGCCCCTTGCGCCACACGACGCCCGGCCCCTTCGGATCGACCTTCACGATTCGGTCGCTCCCCGCCGCCAGATACACGCCGTCCTTCTCGTCCAGCGCCATATCATGGATCTCGCTGGTCAATTGCGCCGCCGCAAGCACCCGCCTGCCGTCGGCGCCAAGATGGAGGACGGTCCCCGCCGAATCCGCACCGCCGCTTGACGACCGCCCCCCCAGCTTCTCCACTACATCGCCCGGCAGATTCGCCGCCAGCACGATCGTGCCGTCGGACAATATCCCCATCCCTGCCACCGCATCGTCGAACCCCGCTCCGCCCAGATACGATGAAGTCACAATCGCATAACCCCCTGCCGAAGGATGCGACTGCGCCGCCGCAGCAACCGGCCCCGACACAACCAGCACCCCCAACACAATCACAATACACCATACCGATATATTCGAACGTTCGATCAGCACGACACTATCCTCCAATATATGACCGACATTGCATGACGACCCGCACGTCCGGATCGCCCGCTGCTCGCTGATTATAACCGATCCCGCTCCCATAACCACTTTCGACCGGTTGGCCGCATTCACAGGGCGGCGTTGCCAGCATCCCACCCGGCCAAGAGATGTCAGCGGCCGGGGCGGGGGTGTGTCAAAGGCTTTCTCACCGGCGGGTCTTTGATGTTCTTCATGTTTATCCATTCGAGGGGGAGTTCCCTCGACTCGTTCCACTCGCTCGGGACGACACCCGAGTCCATGTTGAAGGGTATCGGTTGGCTTTCCGCCACCGGCGGATCTTCGATGTTTCTTCGAAAAGGGGCCACGGCATCCAGGCGCTGATGCATCCGGTGAATACAGACGTCTGGCGAGGGGGGCGGAAAGATAGGTAGCTATGTGCAGGCACGGCAATTTTCCTATTTTGTATTTGGCTTTGTTTTGCATTCTTATGTTCCGCCGTAGATAGCGAGGCACTGAGGGGACTGAGCCCGATTGTATCTTGCCTATATTGATATTGGGTTCGTTTTGCACATTTGTCCATCCGAAGGGGGAGCTCCCTCGACTCGCTCCACTCGCTCGGGACGACACCCGATTCCATGTTGAAGGGTATCGATTGGATTTCCCGATGCATCGGGGCAACGAGGCACCCGAGTAGTGGGCAGAACGGGTGTGGTATGCGCCGGCACGGGGTAGCGAGGCAGGCACCATCTTACCTATCTTATCATTGGCTTTGTTTTGCATATTTATCCGCAGTTGGAATGCGAGTATCTCGACTTCCTGGGGCCGGTCGATACGCCAGCAAAATTGGACGTGAGAGTCGGTTTGTTCACAGGCATGATGAACGGGATTGGCGATTTGCAGGGCGTTGAGCCAGAGAGAGCATAGAGAAGGCAGAGAACGGTGCGGCCGGGTTGGCATTGTTGATCCCTCCAATGGGTTCCTGAAGCTTTGATGTATGTTAGATGTATATTATACCATATTACGGCGAAATGTCAAGGAAGAAGTCAGGAACCGCCGAGAAGAAGCAGCCGGAGATTGGAATGGCAGCATACACAGATGAAATATGAAATGATTGATTGATTGGAGTCATGGTCGTAGAATCTGAGCAGCAGGTATACGGTCGAGGTGTTTCGGATGAGGACCGGTTTAGTTTGAGGCCGAAGATGGATATGCATCTGCCAGTAGATGCTGCAAAGGGATATAAGAGCCCTGCTCAGAAAGCGCGCGTGATGACTGAGTCGTGGGCTCTGGAGAACCTCTATTGTCCGGCGTGCACCTCCAATAGAATAGATGAAACGCGAAACAACACTTCCGTGGTGGACTTCGTGTGCCCGAGCTGCCAAGCGGCGTATCAATTGAAGGCCAAACGCAATTCACTTGGACGAAAGATTGTCGATGCTGCATATGGGCCGATGGTAAAGGCCATACTGAAAGGTAGCTTTCCACATCTGCTTCTGCTTTCCTATGGAGGAGCAACCCCGAAAGTGAACAACCTTATCGTCGTACCCAGCTTCTGTCTGCCGGTCACAGCCATTGAGGCACGAAAACCTCTGAGCAAGACAGCACGACGAGCAGGCTGGATTGGATGTAATATCATTCTCGACTTGATTCCGCCTGACGGCCGCATAAGCGTCATTTCGGTCGAACAGGTGATAGCAAAGTCGATTGTTCGCAAAGAGTTTAATTCGACGAAGCCCCTGGAAGCGATTTCAAGCGAGAAGAGAGGCTGGACACTTGATGTATTGACGTTACTACGATCTCTCAGTGTGAATACGTTCACGTTGAAGGAGGCCTATTCCTTCGAGAGCAGTCTGTCGGACATGCACCCAGGAAATCGGCATGTGAGACCGAAGATCAGACAGCAGTTACAGGTACTACGAGATCTCGGTTACATAGAATTCCTTGGCGGTGGTGTGTATCGGTGGAGGGATAACAGGCACGCAGCAGACAAACGGCAAACCAATCCCAGCGAAATTTCATAGGTCACATCGCACTGGCGCGGAAGGAACGCTGGAAAGTATGGAGGCAATACAGAAGAAGCGCACCTTCTTCGGCTGAGGGCAGATTTCCTTGTGTAGCTCTCCGCTGTACTGTAGTGAGGTAGATGGCAAAGTGCGCAACAGTTCCAGGGTCGGGTCGAAGGGGTGTTTTGCGCAGCGTGGGTGCAAGCCTATTCGGGTACCAGATTCCTCCGCTCCCCGTTCGACTTCGCTCAGGGCTAAAGGCTGTGCTCGGTCGGAAAGACATATGAAGGGGTATGCGGCGGCTTCCGGTCGGTTCTGTGCGGAGGGTGTTGAGGCGCTGGATCGGAGTCCAGGGCGACAGGGTCGGGTCGAAGGGGTGTTTTGGGCGGCGAGGGTGCAGGCTTATTCGCGTACCAGATTCCTCCGCTCCCCGTTCGACTTCGCTCAGGGCTAAAGGCTGTGCTCGGTTGGAAAGGCAAGGGGAGCGGGGGTATGGAGGCGGCGGTAGCGGGTTGCGGGGGTGGTTTTGGGCGGTGAGATCGCGGGGGGCGGCAAAAAGTAGTGTTCAGGAGGGCTGGATTATGGTAGTGTATCGCAGAACAGGTTTCCGGTGGGGCAATTGACAAGGCGAACGAGGATCGACAGCGGTTCGGTCGAATTTCCCAGGGTACATAGATTATGGCTAAACGAACAGGTAACAGCAGGAAGAAGGCGTTGTGCAGCTTTTGCGGGCGTACTGGCGATCAGGCGGACACGCTGATCGAGGGTCCGGGTGATGTGTATATTTGTCCGGAGTGCGTGGAACTGTGCCACAATATTATCCGGCAGAACGCCCGGCGCGGGGCGGGTCTGGGTGCGAGTCTTGACGAGATGCCGCGGCCGCGTGAGATCAAGGAGTATCTGGATCAGTACGTGATCGGGCAGGAGCACGCGAAGAAGTATCTGTCGGTGGCGGTGCACAACCATTACAAGCGGCTGGTGCACAGCGACAGCGAGGATCGGGACGTCGAGATCGACAAGTCGAACGTGCTGCTGATCGGGCCGACGGGTTCGGGCAAGACGCTGCTGGCGCGGACGCTGGCGCAGACGCTGAACGTGCCGTTTGCGATATGCGATGCGACGACGGTGACGGAGGCGGGGTACGTTGGCGAGGACGTGGAGAACTTTCTGCTGCGGCTGCTGCAGGCGGCGGATTTCGATATCGAGGCGGCGCAGCGCGGGATCGTGTACGTCGATGAGATCGACAAGGTGGGCAAGACTTCGCAGAACGTTTCGATTACGCGGGATGTTTCGGGCGAGGGGGTTCAGCAGGCGCTGTTGAAAATGCTGGAGGGGACGCTGGCGAATATTCCGCCTCAGGGCGGCCGGAAGCATCCGGAGCAGTCGTACATCCAGATCGATACGAGCCAGATTCTGTTTATTTGCGGCGGGACGTTCGTGGGGCTGGAGAATATTATCAAGAAGCGGCTCGGGCAGAAGATGATCGGGTTCGATTCGGAGCTGTCGGGCGGGGGCGACAAGAAGGCGGAGTATACGAACGTGCTGAGCCAGGTGATTCCCGAGGACGTGATCGAGTACGGGATGATTCCGGAGATGGTGGGCCGGCTGCCGGTGATTACGACGCTGACGGCGCTGGATGAGGTGGCGCTGATCGACATTCTGACCAAGCCGAAGAACGCGCTGGTCAAGCAGTATCAGCGATTCTTCGAGATGGAGGACGCCGAACTCGAGTTCACCGAGGGAGCGCTGCATTTGCTGGCGCAGAAGGCGCTGAAGCGGGATACCGGGGCGCGGGCGCTGCGGGCGATTACGGAGGAGCTGATGATCGATTTGATGTACCGGCTGCCGGACGAGGACAAACCGGCGAGGTACGTGATCGACCGGGACGTGGTCGAGGGGCGGGCGGACCTGTTCGAATCGAAGAAGCAGATGAAGAAGGAGTCGGCGTAGAGCGGCGGCCGGGACGATCGAGGGGGTGCGGTTTTGTTTGAAAGATGTCTGCTGATGGTGCGTCTATACGAGTAGATGAGGTTTTCGTACAAGAGACGCTCAGGAGACGGCTATGTCCTATGTGGTTGAGATAATCGATGCGATGGGTTTCTGGGGGTGGATGGCGGTGATTGCATGCACGGCGATCATCTGCGAAGCGGTGGTATCGATCAAGAAGCTGGAGCTCAAGCGGAGGGAAAAGGAGCGGCGGTAGTGCGGGGCTATGGGTTGTTCGGGGACTCGGGAGTCTGCAACTCGCCCCGGACGACGGCAAGTTGGACGTCGGTGGCGGTGCTGTTTGCAATGGCGGCCAGGGCGTGCTGGGCGCGGCCGTAAGCGATGTCCTTGTCCACACGGAGGGTGACAATTCTGCGATCCTGCGGGCGGTTGGAGAGGCCGCGGTCTATCATGTCCTTCAGTGCATCGGTCAATTGGGCGGCGGACCGGTCTGCCGGGGGGGACAAGACATCGGGGCCGACGGCGTAGCTGATGCGGCCGGCGGAGTTCTTCATGACGGTGACGGTGATCGGCTGGCGGCCGGGCTCGACGGAAGCGCCGGCGGCGTCGCACTGGTCGGGCACGGTGACGGGGAAGTTCTCGGCTTCGACGAACTGGCAGACGACGAGGAAGAAGATGATGAGCAGGAAGACGATGTCGATGATCGGCGTGATGTTGAACGCCTGGGAATCGCCGGGGCGGCGGAAACGGGTTATGCGTGCGATGGACATGGGTTCGTTGGTCGGTTGCTAATGCAGCGGGAGCGTTGATTCGGATGGGGGTTGCGGTTTGTGCATCAGTTCGCGGATGCCGTGCTCGGCGGGTTTTCGCTGCGGTCGGGCGGCGCGGTTCCCTTCGACGCTGCGGCGGAGTTCGGGCATTATCATTTCGACCTGCGTGACGGCGTCGCTGAGCATGGCTTCGATGCGGTTGCGGAAGATGCCGTGCACGGCGAGGGCGGGGATGGCGATGAACAGGCCCCAGAAGGTGGTGACCAGTGCGATGGAGATGCCGTCGGCGAGGCGGACGAGCTGGGGCTGGCCGCCGGATGCGACGATTTCGTTGAAGAGGCGGATCATGCCGAAGACGGTGCCGAAGAGGCCGACCATGGGCGAGACGTTGCCGATGAGGTTGAGCCAGTCGATGCGGCGCAGGAGGGTGGAGGCGCGCTGCTGGAGGGCTTCGGCGAGGATTTCGCGTTTGTGGGCCCAGTCGCCGCGTGCGTCGGCTGCCATTTTGGCCACCGCGACGGTGACGAGGTCACGGCCGGCGGCCTTTGTCGGGAATTCGGCGAGGCCGAACTGGCGGATACCGGTGAGGCAGGCCTGGCCGGCGTTGTCGGGTACGAGTTTTTGTCTGCGCATTGTCAGGCAGTAGTCGGCGGCCAGGTACACGGTGACCAGAGACATCGGAAGCAGGACGAACCAGACGATAGGTCCGCCGGCCACGACGAATTGCCGGAAGAAGCGGTTGCCCGCCTCGCCGTCGGCGGTCTCGGCGCCGAGGCCGCCCTGCATGGTGAAGGTCATCACGAGCACGACGGTGGCGAACGCGAAGACCAGCAGTACGATTTTCAGCAGCAGGTTTCTGTTCATAGTTATCCTTTGCGCGCGATTCACTGCGTCTTTGTATTCGATGTCGGCGGTTCGGTCTGTTGGTCGGTTACGATGGTGCAGGCGCCGCCGGTGCGGTCGGCGAGCGTTCGGAGCGTTTTGCGGTCGGCGTCCTGCGGCCAGAACCCGATGGTATTGATCTGCGCTTTCGGGGCGGACTGTGCGATCAGATTCGCCACTCGGCCGGCGAAGGATTCGGCGTCGTCGGCGCTGAGGTCGAAGCCGTCGGTGAGGAAATATATCACCGCCGGGGGATTGCCCCGGGCATCGCGTACGGCGACGGCGCGTTCGAAGGCGGGCATTGCGTTGGTCTTGCCGGCCGGTTGAATGGAATCGATGAATTGCTCGACGGCGGCCTTGCCTGCTTCGGTGGCTCTTTGCATTCGGCTCGGGGACGATTCGGCGAGTTTGCCGTTGCCGAAGAAGAGGACGTGGAAATACTGGTCGGGCTGCAGTTCGCGGATGGATTGTTTAAGGCGGCTGCGAACGGCGGCGAACAGGCCGGTCATACTGCCCGAGGAATCGACGACGTAGCAGATGCGACGGCGGCCGGCGGGCGAGCCGAAGAACTCGACGCGGCTGCGCAACGGGGGCGGCTCGATCCATGCGGCGGCCCGGGCGGTGTCGGCATCATCGGGCGAAGCGGGTTGCAGCAGCGGAGAGGAGCCTGCGGCATCGGGCGTCGGTTCATTGGCCGGCAGGAGGGGCGATGCGTAGGCAGCGGCGTCGTTCGCGGCGGCCGCGGGCAATCGCACCTGCGGCTTGGGCAGGATGGGCGCCAGTTGCATCGCGCGTTCAACGCGGGCGACATCCGTCTGCGGCACGGCGCCGGCGCGGGCGGGGGAGGATGCGCGCGGGAACCGCACGAGCCAGAAGGCGGTGAGTATGAGCAGGTGCAGCGCGATCGAGACGGCCCAGGCGGAGAGGCCCGGGCTGTGCACGATGTTCGAGGCAGACGCGGGCAGCGCTGCGTCCGGTTTTGCCATCCGTTGGCCTGTCGTCAAATCCTTTGACCTTTCGTGATTTCAGTCCACAACGCGAACCATTGACTCGCCGGGCACCAGCAGATCGTATACGAGGGTCACATCGTCGTTATACATGCGGATGCATCCCCGGGAGACGGCCGCACCGATTTCGTCCGGTTCCTTCGTGCCGTGTATTGCGAAGCCCTCGCGTCCTTTGGCGGGCCCCTCAAGCCCTTCGAGGCCGATCCATCTGGCGCCGAGCGGGTAATCCGGATCTTCCGGTTCGTATCGTTTGCCTGTGTCGGGATCGGTCCACGGAGGCCTGACCATACGATTCTTGACGCACCACAGGCCGGTAGGAGTCTCGCGGCCGGGCTTGCCAATACCGACGCGGAAGTTCTGGACGAATGCATCCTGGAGGAACAGGTCCATGGTGAAAGTCGAGCGGTTGATGGTGGCGTGGAACGGCCCGTGAATCATCTTGAGCGTCTGGCCGGCCTGGAGCAATTCAGGGCGGGCTATATTGTTCAGCACCATGATGATCTCGTAGGGCACCTTATACTTGCTGCAGATGGTGGAGAGTTGGTCACCGGGCTGGACTTTGTACGAACTACAAAGCCGGTCCGAGGGATATATGTCTCGCGTGAAGAGCCACTGTCTGGCCATGGATTCGAGTTGCTGCTTGACGAACATTCGCTGTCTGGCGTTCATCTTCAATTCCAGGGCTTTGTTCAATGTATCGCGGGCCTGGATGAGATCGGGCGGGTCCTTGGCCATCAGGGCGAGCGCCTCGCCGATCAGCGCGGTTACCTCCATATTGGACGGAACGTTCGGCTCGGCGTCGATCTCCGTCGGCGGCATGGGGGGCCGTTCTTCGCGGACGGTCTGCTGCTGCGACGGAGGATCTTCGACAGGCGGTTCGTTGACGGCCTGTGCCGTGTTGACGTCCCGGGGCGGAATATTCGGTTCCGCGTCGGTCTCGGCGGGTTTGTCCGCACCTCGGAAGTAGTATCCAATCGCAACGGCGGCGACCATTACGACAACGGTCAGGACAATCAGATTTCGATTTCGGGATCTTTTCGCGTATGGTCCTGTACGACGACGAGCCATGCTAAACTCCTTTTGCGCTTTGAATACGTGTAATCCCCTCGTCCGTAACTATCACATCCACCGGCTGATCGGTTTCGGTCGCCGGGACGGCTTCGATAAGCTGCTCGGCAAAGCCGAACCCGCAACGGGCGGCCCTGAGCGATTCATGTGCGAAGAATCTGTCGTAATAGGATCCGCCCCGCCCGAGTCGGTTGCCCGAGCGATCGAAAGCGAGGCCCGGCGCAACGACCAGATCAATTGCCTCAAAGGCAACGGGCGTGCCAGAAGCAGGATGTCTGAGCCCCATCGACTGGGTTACCATTTCCGTGTCGAGCGAGTGTATTTCGACCGGTATCATATGTCGATGCTCGAAGGACACTTTCGGCACGGCAACCTGTTTGCCACGCTGCCAGGCATGGAGAATGGCCTCGGACGTATCGACTTCTTCGGGAAGCGCCAGGTACATCATAACGGTCGACGCCCGTTGAAATTCCGGCGTTGCGACGAGGTACTCGCATGCCTTCGTGCTCTTCAATTTGCGTTGTTCCGGCAAGATAGCGAGCAAACATTCCTGCAACTCGCGACGCAACCGGCGTTTCTCCATTCACGTTTCCTTCTTCGTAGAATTACGATTGTGTGTTCGGTTCCGTTGTATCAGGGTTTGCAGTTTTTGTAAATACAGGCCGATGTTTTTTTCATGTCCGGCGTCGGCGGGCCGGTAATATTGCTGGTCCATTGGCCTGGGGAGGTAATCCTGAGCGACAAATCCGTTGGGAAAATCGTGGGGGTATTTGTATTCGGCGCCGACTCCGAGTTTTTTTGCAGCGGCGTAGTGGCTGTCCTTGAGGTGCTTCGGCACGGGAGTGGTGGGTTGGTTTCGGACATCGGCGGCGGCTTTCCAGATTGCTTTGGCCGAGGCGTTGGACTTCGGGGCGCACGCGACATAGATGGCCGCCTGGGCGAGGTGCAACTGGGCTTCGGGCAGCCCGACGAACTCGGAGATCTGTACGGCCGCAGCGGCCAGAACGGTTGCCATGGGATCGGCGTTGCCCACATCTTCGGCGGCACAGACGGCGATGCGGCGGGCAATGAAGCGGGTATCCTCGCCTCCGACGATCATTCTGGCCAGCCAGTACACGGTTGCGTCGGGGTCCGAGCCTCTCATACTCTTCTGCAAGGCGCTGGCCAGGTCGTAGTGTGTGTCGCCCGTGTCGTATGCAACGGCTTTTTGCTGGATGGATTCGCGAGCCACGTCCAGGTCGAAGCTGATGGCGCGTTCGGTCTCGCCAGAAGCCTGCGAAAGGACCCCAATCTCCAGTGCGTTGAGGGCTTTTCTGGCGTCGCCGTCGGCCAGCGATGCGAGGAACTCCAATGCTTCAGGTGCGGCATCTATGCGGTATTTGCCGAGACCTCGCTGGCGGTCTTCGATGGCGGCATTGAGAAGCGAGAGGATGTCGTCTTTGCCGAGGGGGTCGAAACGAAAGACTGTGCTGCGCGAGATCAGCGGTGAATTGACGGAGAAATATGGATTTTCGGTCGTGGCGCCGATCAAAATTATGGTGCCCGTTTCCACGTCGTCGAGCAGCACGTCCTGCTGGGCTCGGTTGAAGCGGTGAAGTTCGTCGATGAACAGCACGGTACGGGTGCCTCGGGCTGCGAGGCGATCTCCGGCGGCGGCTATTACCTCGCGGATATCCTTTACGGTTGCAGCCGGTGCGCTTAGATAATGGAAGGCGGCGCGGGTATGGCTGGCGATGACTCTGGCGAGCGATGTTTTGCCAACGCCGGGCGGCCCGTGAAATATGAGGCTGCTGAGGCGATCGGCCTGAAGCATGCGATTGAGCAGCTTGCCAGGTCCCATAAAATGCTTCTGTCCGACGAAATGCTCGAGTTTCTGTGGTCGCATACGCACAGCCAGCGGTGCGGCAGCTTCCACGTTTGCCTTTTCGAGGCTGCCAAACAGTTCTTTCTGGGGATCGTTCTTTGCCATATCTGCGATTATATGGGTACGTTCAAGACGTGTCGAACGTTCGTTTATCGGTCGGTTGTGATTCGGATGCGGGGCAGGCGACCGGGGTCCTGTGACGCGTGGATGACAGACTCATAACGGGATGTTTGATGTTGACACCGCGTCGTGGCGCGAACGTCATGAGACCGAGAACGATGGGATTGCCAATGTTGGCAGGCGGGATTTCGGGGTTTGGAGCAGGCGACAAAATTTTTTGTTCTAACGTGTTTTTCATTTGATTTGCCGGAAGGTTGAATTAGACTTGGCATTTTGGTGGCGGGTGGTTTAACGATACAGGTAGATGGAGTACAGGATCGGTTGTAGCAGTGTTGTAAAAAGGATTGGACAAGGAGAAGAGCATGAACAAGAAGACAATTGTTTGGGCAGCGATCATTGTGATGGTCGTGGCAGGACTGGCCCCCGCTCAGCAGGTCAGCGATATCGGCATCGACGTCGGGGCGACGTACGTAAGCCGGTACATCTGGCGGGGCTTCGATTCGTACGCGAACAATCACAGTGCGATTCAGCCGTACGCCGACTTCACCTTTGGTGACAGCGGCTTTCGCGGACAGGTATGGTGGTCGCGCGCCAACGGAAGCGGTTTCGAGAATAGCGAAGAGATCGACTACACGCTGGCCTACGGCAACAGTGTAAAAGAAGGCGAAGCGCATCAGATGGACTGGGAAGTCGGCTGGATATACTACAACTTCCCCGACGGTCCGACCCGTCACTCACCCACAGCGGATTTGGATTACCAGGAGATGTTCCTTAGTTTGGCGTGGCCCAACATCTGCCAGGGGGGCCTGATTCCAAGTTATACTCTGGCGAAACTATGGGCAGATGAAAGCGGCAGGCGAAGCGACAATGGTTATGCATGGTCCGACTACCGTCAGTCCGGGGGATGGATGCACATTTTCGGGCTGGCATACGCCCAGAAGATTCCGGATTGGTTTACGGGTAATCCTGAGCGCACTTTGCACTGGGCATTCCAGACAATCTTCAACGCCAGTACAGGCGGCAGAAACGTCGATCACGATTGGTCGCACGGGACGCTGAGCGTATCCACCGATTTCGATGTAGCCGGTGGCGTACTCAGTCCGTTCGCAGCCTATCAGTCCTCCTGGGATGACTCGGTGAATTCATCGGACGAGTACTACTTCGGTATCAACGGCGAATGGAAAGTGCAGTAAGTAAGCCCAAAGCATGATGCAACCTACAGCCGGCTCCCATGGGGGCCGGCTTTTTTTTGCGTTACGCGCGGAGATTGTCCGCGGGGCAGATTAACCGGGTGGTCTGCAACAGGACTATCCGTCAGGCGACGCGATCACACAGGAAGACGGCAGTCTGTTCGAGGGCGGCAAGGGACTGCGAGGGAGCGACGACGGAGAGCGACTGCACGGCGCGGTTGACGAAGCTTCGGGATATGGTTCGGGCGTAATCGAGGCTGCCGTGTTGTTGCAGAAGCCGGCGCAACTCGGTCTTCGATTCGGGGCCGCTATCCAGGACGTCCCCCACGCGAGTGACGATTCCGTTTTCGGCGGTTGCAATGAGGTGGATCAGAGGGAGAGTGAGTTTGTTGTGGACGGCATCGCTTCCGAGCGTCTTTCCGGTGCGGTCTTCGTCTCCGACGATATCGAGCACGTCGTCAGTGATCTGGAACGCGATTCCCGCATTGAGACCGAATTGGCCGAGCGCTTCTGTTTGCTCGGGTCGGGCGCCGGCCAGCGAAGCGCCCAGGCTGCAACAGGTGCGAAACAGCGAAGCGCTTTTATTGGCAATGATGTCCAGGTACTGCTGCTCTTGAAGTTCGAGGTCCTGTTTGTGCGCTACCTGTCGCAATTCGCCCATACAGACTTCTATAGCGGCATCGGCAATCTGGCGGGCGGCGTGATCCGGCAGGTCGGCACACATTCGAAAGACGCGGCCGAGCAGGAAATCGCCCAGCAGTACGGCCGATTCATTGCCCCAACGGCTGTTCACGGTGGGTTTGCCCCGGCGTGTACGACCTTCATCGATAACGTCGTCATGCAGCAGCGTCGCGGTATGTACTAATTCGAGGACTGCGGCGGTACGGACGTGGTCGTCCGTGATCCGGCCGCAGGCACGACCCGAGAGCAGAACGAGGCCGGGGCGAATCATCTTGCCGTTATTGCGTCTGATTTGTTCGAGCAGCGGTTCGAGTTCGGGCGCACCGGGCGGGACGACAAGCTCATCACAGATGGTTCGGCGCACGTGATCAAGATGCTCGGCAATGGATGCAAAAGCAGGCACGGCGATTTGAGGAGTATTTGTCGAGGTGTCCGTATGTGCCGACGATTTCATGGTGTGCGGCATCCGGGCCCAATCGCAGCGGCCGAACGCTACTTCTCCTTTCCGTGAGCGTATTCAAAGAACTTCCTGCGCAGCAATTGCGTAATGGGGCCCGGGCGGCCCCGGCCAACGATTCGGCCGTCGATTTCCACAATGCCGATAACTTCGGCGGCAGTGCCGGTGAGGAAGAACTCATCGCAGGTGTAGAGGTCGCAGCGCGTGAGGTTCTGTTCAACTACATCTATGCCTTCTGCTTTTGCGAGCCTGATGACTATCGAGCGCGTGATGCCGTCGAGCGAACCGGCCTGCACGGGCGGGACGTAGACGACGCCGCTGCGCACGATGAAGACGTTGTCACCGGTGGCTTCGGCGACGTAGCCGAGGTGATTGAACATGATCGCTTCGGGCACGTCGTTGTCGAGGGCCTCGATCTTGGCGAGAATGTTGTTGAGGTAATTGAGGCTCTTGACCTGCGGGGGGACCGCCAGCGGATGATTGCGCATCGTGGTGGCGCAGATTACCTTCATACCCTTTTCGTAGAGTTCTTCGGGATAGAGCTGGATTGCGTCGGCGATGATAACGATGATCGACTTTTCGCACGTGAAGGGGTTGAGGCCGAGGTTTCCGGCGCCGCGCGTAACGAGCAGGCGGATATAGCCGTCGCGAATGTTGTTTGCCTGGACGGTCTTTTCGGTTGCCTGCATCAGTTCAGCGCGGTCCATCGGGATTTCGAGACGGATGGCTTTGGCGGATTCGTAGAGCCTGCGCATGTGGGCCTCGAACTCGAAAATCCTGCCGCCGTAGACGCGAATGCCTTCGAAGACTCCGTCGCCATAGAGCAGGCCGTGGTCGAAGACCGATATCTTTGCATCGGCCCGGTCAACGAGCTTGTCGTCAAGCCAGATCTTCTGTCCCATAAGCAACCTCTTGCATTGTCCGAGGATGTAACTGCGTACCGTTTGGTTACGTTTTCATTTTTCCGTCCGAGAGGGTAACGATTCGCCCGGCTCTTTGCGCAATCCTTTGATCGTGTGTTACCATCACGATGGTCTGGCCGGCCCCGTTGAGTTCCTCCAGAACCTTCAGGATACCATTTCCGGTGGCTGAGTCAAGGTTTCCCGTCGGCTCGTCGGCGAGAAGCAGTTGGGGCTCGTTCATCAGCGCCCTGCCGATAGCTGCCCGCTGGCGTTCTCCGCCGGAGAGCTGGTAGGGCTTGTGCACGGCTCTTTGGCCGAGGCCGAGCGTTTCGAGCAGCGATGCGGCCCGGCGTTTGGCGCGATTTCGGCAGGCGAACCAGCCCGGGATGCTTCTGGAAGCCATCGCGGGCAGATAGACATTCTCCAGTACGCTTAGTTCGTCCAGCAAGTGATAGAACTGAAAGACGAATCCGATGGTTCTGTTGCGGAAACGGTTCAAGTCGCGGCCGTTCTGGCGGGATATGTCGCGGCCGTCGAATCGCACGACGCCTTTGTCGGGTTTGTCGAGGGCACCGAGGATGTGCAGGAAAGTGCTTTTTCCGCTGCCGGAAGCTCCGATTATTGCCACGAATTCGCCTCTCCTGACGGACAGATTCACGCCTTTGAGGACTTTTACGCGGGTGGCGCCCATGCGGTAGGTCTTGTGGACGCCTTCTGCGGTTATGATGTTATCGTTCTGGCTCATAATTCGGTGATTCGTTCTTCAAGCGCTTGTACGAGCACGCGGCGCGGTGCATCATGGTATGGCAGCGGCGGGAAATAATCAATCATAACTGGTTCACCTGGAGGATATCGACGGGGCTTCTTCGAACGATCTGCCAGCTTGGTATCAATGCGCCGGCGAGGCATGCGGCGACGGCCAGTCCGGCGATGGTGGCGAGGACGGCGGGGTCCACCTGGTTGGGGATTTCGCCGATGGCGTAGATCGTGCGATCCCAGAGCTGGAAGCCGAACTTCTCGAACAGCAGATCCTCGATCCGGTTGATATTCACGAGGAAGAGCCAGCCGCCGAGCACGCCGAGGGCCGAGCCGACGAGGCCGACGATACAGGCAAAGCCTTCGAAGAGCTGAATGATGCCGAAGTTGGGAACGCCGATGCTGCGCAGGATGCCGATGTCTTTGCTCTTGTGGCTGATGATCATGTAGAAGACGACGAGGACGATGAAGACGGTGGTGATGCCGACGAAGCCGAACATGACGGTCATCATGGTTTGTTCTTTTTCCATCGCGGCGATGAATGTGCGGCGGTTTTCCTTCCAGCTCTGGACGGTGACGGTGTCGAGCAGATAGGCGTACTTGTCGTCCTTTTTGTCGCGTTTGAACTGCTGCCAGAGGGCGGCGACTTTGCGGCATCCCTGTTCGACCTTTATGCCGGGACGAAAGCGCATGTGAATGGCGGTTGCGCGTTTGGTGCTGCCGGACATGCCGCAGAGAACCTGGGCGGCTTCCAGAGGGAGGTAGATCAGCGAACCATCGACGCGGGCCAGACCGCTGTGGGAGTGGTCGCTGTAGTAGAAGGTCTGCGTGTTGACCAGTCCGAGGCCGGCTTTGGCCAGTGCGCCGCGGGAGGTGAGCGGGAAGCAACTGATCGCGACGCCGAATCGAATGGGCGCGGTTTCGTAGGGGTATTCGCTCTTTTCGTTGCGATCGAAGAGCAGATCGATGCCGAAGATGCAGCCGGAGCGATTGGGGTCGTGCGGCGGGATGAAGGCGTCGGCGGGGTCGTCGGTGTGGAAGTGGAGCGAGTCGGCGAAGCCGGTTGCGCGGGAGTGGCGGACGGGATCGATACCCATGATCTCGATGCCGCGGTTGAGGTCGCGGTTCTTCGGGCTGAGCAGGCCGTAGCTGTTGACTACAGGCGATGCGCCTTCGATGAGGCCGGACGATTCGAGGGTCTGGATGAATTCTTCGTAGTCGGTGAAACCGACGAGGGATTTTGTGCCGACGATGCAATCGCCAGCGAAGTCGTGGTTGGCTTTTTTGAAGTTGCGGACGAGTCCGGTCATTACGGTCATCACGACGACGACGATGAAGACACACAGCGTGACCGCCAGGATCGCGAAGAACGTTATCTTCCGCTTGATGAGATATCGCAATGCCAGGACTATCTTGTACATGAACTTCTTTCTTCGCCTGCTTACCATTCGGGCAGGGGCGGATTGGGTATTCTATTCGTATCTCAAAATGTTGACCGGTTTGGTGCGTGCTGCAACGAAGGCGGGGATGAGCGCTCCGACGGCGGCGGCGATGGTCGCGAGCACGACGATTTGGCCCACCGAAGGCCAGTCCACCTGATTCGGTATTTTGCTGAACATGTAGACGCTGCTCTTCCAGAGCTTGAGGCCGAAGAGCACGCGGACCCAGTTTTCGATGGTATTGATGTTGCGGGTGATGACGTAGCCGAGGGCGGCGCCGAAGGCCGAGCCGATCATGCCGACGCAGAGGCCGAAGCCGATGAAGATCATTGCGACCGAGGTGCTGCCCGTGCCGCAGCTTTTGATGATGGCGATGTCCTTTTGTTTGGTCGTGACGATCATGTAGAAGATGCAGAAGACCAGGACGATCACGCTGAAGCTGACGACGCCGAAGATGACGAGCAGCACGCCCATCTGTTTGCGCAGTTCGGCGACGTATCGGCTCTGCTTCTGGCGGGCCGTTTCTATGGTTGTGTAGCTGATTTCGAGGTCCGACCAGCCGAGGTGCTTTTCGGCGAAGGTCTGCCAGACGCCGCGGACCACTGCGATGGCGGTTTCGTCATTCAGGCCGGGGCGGACTTTGATGTGAATCTCATCGGCGAACGGCGTTTTCCGGTCGGGGTACAGCTCGCTCTGGAGGAAGTCGATCGGGACGAAGACGAAGCCGCGATCCACTTCGTAGACGCCGGTGAAGACGATGTCGGCGACGGCGACCCGCAGCAGTTTTCGATTCAGCCTGCGGCGGGAGGCGTCTCCATCGTCCGTGGAGGTCTGGGTGACGGTTCCGGTTGTGATGAAGACTTCGTCGGCGATCATTTCATCGACGATCGCGAAGTCGTATTCGTCGGTCAGCTCGTTCGGCTCCTGGATGACGCCGATACCGATGAACGCGCCGGTCTTGTCCTCTTTTGTGGGGACTGTGAAATCTGGCGGGCCGGGCAGGTCTTTTTGTCTGAGCAGAGCTTGTTTGAATGCGGTTACTCTTGCGCGGGCGGCCGGCTGGACTCCCCAGACACTCACGGCGCGGACGTTGCCTTTGCCGAGGTGAAGCAGGCCTTCGGCGCTGAGCATGGCGGTTGCGGCTTCGACGGCGTCGGGCTGCTCGAGCTGTTCGATCAGGAGGGGATAGTCGGATATCCGTTTTCCACCGACCGGGCTGATAATGACGTCGCCGACCGCTTCGGCAGCACTCTGTTCGAAGGCTTCGATGAAGCCGGTGAAGAGGCTCGCAACGACTATCAGCAAGGAGACGCTGAGTGCGACCGCCGCGATACTCAGAAAGACGATTCTCCTCTTGCGCAAATACCTGAGCCAGAGAAACAGTTTCAACATAACGTTCGCTACAATGGCCGAAAGCTCGGCGGGGGCACTTTGGCCGACGTATCGGCGTTATTCCCGCGGCGTTCGCAGCAGCGGGAACAGGATCACATCGCGGATGCTTTGGGCGCCGGTGAGGACCATTACCATTCGGTCGATTCCGATTCCCAGTCCGCCTGCGGGCGGCATTCCATATTTCAAAGCGGTGACGAAATCCTGATCCATGGTGGCCATGGTATCTTCCTGTCCTCGCAACTGGATACGGAAGTTCTCGTATTGTTCGGCCGGATCGTTCAATTCGGTATAGGCGTTGGCCAGTTCCATCTTCGCGATGAAAAGCTCGAATCGTTCGGCGTACTGCGGGGCGTCCTTCTTGCGTTTGGTGAGCGGACACAGGGCAGCCGGGTAATCGATGACAAAGGTCGGGTCGATCAGTTCGTTCTCGACGGTGGCCTCAAAGACTTCGTTGATCACGACCTGATCGTCCATGTCTGCTTCATCGATTTCCAGCTCTCGCGCCTTCTTGCGGAGGCCGGCGATGTCGTCGATGGCGCAGCCGCTGTATTGGCGGAGCAGATCGGCGTATTTGGCCCGACGCCAGGGGCGCTTGAAGTTGATCGTCAGATCGGCAAACTCGACGGTTTCCGATTCACAGTGCAGGTCCAGGCATGTGCCGAAGATATCTTCGGTCAGTTCCATCATGTCGTTGTAGTCGGCGTAGGCCTGGTACACCTCCATCATGGTGAATTCCGGATTGTGCTGGCGGCTGAGGCCTTCGTTCCGGAAGCTGCGGTTTATCTCGAAGACGCGCTCGAGGCCGCCGACGAGCAGGCGTTTGAGGAACAGTTCCGGCGATATGCGCAGGAACAGGTCCATGTCCAGCGTATTGTGGTGGGTAATAAACGGCTTGGCGGCGGCGCCGCCTGCGATGGACTGCATCATCGGCGTTTCGACTTCGAGAAAGCCTTTGCAACTGAGCAGTTCGCGGACGGTAGCGACGATGGCGCTGCGTTTTTTGAAAAGCCCCATCACCTCGGGGTTCGCCCAGAGATCCACATACCGCTGGCGGTATCGCTGATCGACGTCGGCCAGGCCATGAAATTTCTCGGGCGGAGGAAGCAGGCACTTGCTGAGCAGCGTGAGCCTGTCCGCCCAGATGGTAATCTCGCCGGTGCGGGTACGACCGAGTTGGCCGGAAGCACCGATCACATCGCCCAATTCCAGCAACTTGGCGAATTCCCATTCATCGGTCAGGACCTTTTTGCTAAGGCCTATCTGGATGGTGCCCGAGCAGTCGCGGAGGGTGATGAAGATCAGCTTGCCGATATCTCTGAGCAGTACGATGCGGCCGGCGCAATTGGCGCGCTGGCTGTCGTCGTCTTCCACGAAGCGCGCGCGGACGGCCTCGGATTTTTCCGCGCCTTCGTATTTCCGGCCGTAGGGGTCCAGACCAAGGGCTTTGAGCTTTTCGAGCTTTTCCTGTCGCTGTTGTTCCAGTTTCCCTGACTGCTGAAGATCTCCCACAATACGGACCTCTTGTCTATGTCGTCTACTTTTCGCTGGCGAGTTTCACGGAATCCTGAGCAAGCACTTTCGCTTTGGCCACCAGCAACGCGACGGCCAACTGCGGATCGGCGTCTATTGTGTCTTCGAGCGAGTGCCTGTTGTTTTCGTGAACAATTTCGCCGTTGTCGGCCTGCATGAGCACGTCGTTTTCGCGCTGCAGATCCACCAGCTTTCTCAGTTCATCGCTTCGCAGCACCACTTCGACGTCCGGGCCGACGCCCCAGTCTTTCGTGCCCCGCTGCTCGGCGTCTTCCTTGCTCATGACCCGCTGATCGGACGGCAGGTGGTAGTAGGCCATGGTGTATTTGAGGCGGGAGCCTCCGCCCGGGTATGGCGTGGCTGATTGCACGCTGCCCTTGCCGTGAGTGCGTTCACCGACCAGCACGGCGCGATTGTATTTCTCGTCGCCGAGCGCGCCGGCGAGAATTTCCGACCCGCTGGCGGAACTCGAATCGATCAGAATGACCAGCGGATAGTTCGGGTGCGTATCCTTCTTATGGGCCGATTCATAACTGGGCCATCTGCGAAAACCGCTGCGGGGCCGGGTCCTGACGATCAGGCCGTCTTCGAGGAACTTGTCCGCCACGGCGACAGCGCTGCTGAGCAGACCGCCCGGATTTGCACGGACATCAAGAATCAGTCCTTCGAGGCCTTTTGCTTCGAGTTCGTCCAGTACCTTTTCCAGCGCCGGCTCGGTTTCACCGGAGAAGCTGGTAATACGGACGTAACCGATTCTGTGCTGCTCGTCGATCAGATAGAGCCAGTCGCCGTCGTCGCTGCGTTTCCAGCCACGAATGGTGGGTATAATGATGCGATCGCGGGTGATAACCACTTCTCTGGTCTTTTGCGTAGCCGGGCGTGTTACGGTGAGGTTCACCTTCGTGCCTTTGGGCCCGGTGATTTTGCGAACGGCACAGAGCAGACTCATATCCTTGGTCGGCAGTCCATCGACGGAAACGATGACGTCGCCCGCATCGAGTCCGGCGCGGTAAGCCGGGGTATCCGGCAGCAGGCTGGCGACGGTCAACTGGCCCGTTCGCTTGGAGATTTCGACGCCGATACCGGTGAATTCGTTCATCATGTTCTTCTCGAATTCCTCGACCTGACGCGGCCAGACCAGCGTGGTGTACTGATCGAGGGCGCCGAAGGCACCTTCGGTGAATTGGGCAATCAATATGGGTTGCGGCAATTCGGCGGTGGCTTCATTGAGGTTCAGCGCCTTTTCGAACACGCTGAGGAAGTCCTTTCGCGCAAAGCCGGCGGGTGCCTGATCGACCTCATCCTGCAGCGCTTTGACGGCCGAAAGCCACGCGGCAAGCTGCTGCTTACCCGGCGGCGTGAACCAGTGTTTCTCGGCATCGTTGGCATCTTCGACAGGGTCGGGGAAGCGCGTCTTATTGCTCAATACCTCACCGAGGAGTCTGCAGCGTCGCAGGGCCCGGGTAGCCATCTTCCGATAGTCGGGGATTTGCACGTAATCCATACTCAACGCATAGACCGCCAGGGTGAACATCTCTTTTTTGACACCGGCGTATCGCTCTTCGCTGCTTTCGCAGGGGCTATCCTCGAACGACGCGGCAATTTCGGCTTTATCGAGCAGTTGCTCGGCGTAATCGGAATAGGCTTCGTTATTGGGCTCGATATTCGAAAGCCAGCCGTAGCAGTTGGCATATGCTTCGAGCCACTTGCCCTGAACTTGAAACGCAGCGGCGTCGTCAATGGCATTTTGGACAGCCGTCTTCACATACGGGTCGTTGAGCAGTTGCTCTTTCTGATCCTTGTCGGCGAATTCGCGCGCCCTGGCGACCACGGCCAGCACTGTTCGGACATCGTTCGGGTCGTCGAGATCGATATTGTTCGGATCATTCGGATCGACCTGTTCGCCTTCAGCGGGCCCGGCTTCATAGCGTTCGAGCTTTGCGAGTTCTTCTTCGTACGCGACCTGACGGCTCGCCCGGCGGGCCTTCTCGATCTCGCGATAACGATCGATCAGCGCGTCGAATTTGGCCAGAACGGGGTCGGCGCTCGACGATTCGTCCGTATGCGCGTCGATCATCTTCTCAGCACGATCGAACTGCCCGTCTGCGATCAGGCCGGCCAGTTGCACGGCGATGTCGGTATCGGTTGAGGCGTCCTTTGCGGCCCAGAGGCTGTAGGGCAACAAACAGATTAACAGAATGACGCACAGCAGGGCCAGCAGGCCTGCCAGGCGCGACGGCGTCTTTCTTGAATCGTGCAATGCCAAAGAACTGCTCCTTTTTTGCTATGCACGGAAGCAAGACTCGGCCGGATATCCTGCACCGGACGACGTCCCACATCTGCGCGAATTCTCTGCGTTTGCTATTAAATGCACTCGGCCGCCTTGCCGGCGCAACCCAAGACGTGCAATTTGTGTTTTACCATATCCTTGATGGCTTCACGGCCCGGTCCGAGGTATTTTCGCGGGTCGAACTCAGCGGGCTTTTCGGCGAAGACTTCACGGATCTTCGCAGTCAACGCCAGACGCAGGTCGGTATCGATATTGACCTTGCAGATGGCCATCTTGGCGGCCTTCGAGACGGCGTCCTCGGGCACGCCCATGGCGTTGGGCATGTTGCCGCCATATTTATTGATCAGGTCGACGAACTCCTTGAGAACGCTGCTGGAGCCATGCATAACCAGGGGGAAGCCGGCCAATCGCTCGGATATCTCCTGGATAAGATCGAACGCGAGCGTCGGCGCGGTCTTGAACTTGTATGCGCCGTGGCTGGTTCCGCAGGCCACTGCGAGCGAGTCCACGCCCGTTTTCTCGACGAACTCGACGGCCTGGTCGGGATCGGTCAGGTGTGCGCTGACATCCTCGACGCCGACGACGTCTTCTTCGATGCCGCCAAGCTGGCCCAGTTCGGCTTCGACGACGACATCACGCGGGTGGGCGTATTCGACGACTTTTTTGGTAACGGCGATGTTCTCTTCGAAGGGCAGATGCGAGCCGTCTATCATCACGGAGGTGAAGCCGTCGTCGACGAATTCTTTGCACGTCTCGAAGTTATCGCCGTGATCGAGATTGATTGCGACGGGAATATCGGGGTTTTCTTCGACGACGACGTTGATTATCGCCTTGAGATAGCTGTTTTTGGCGTACGAGCGGGCGCCTCTTGATACCTGGAGGATCAGCGGCGCCTTTTCTTCGGCCACAGCGGCGACGATGCCCTGCGTGATCTCCATGTTGTTAACGTTGAAGGCGCCGACTGCGTAGCCGTTCTTCAGTGCCATCTCAAACATCTTCTTCGTGTTGACTAACGCCATATCTTTCTCCTTACAGTTCTTCTTGCTCCGGACTGAAAATCCCGAATATCCCAATGGCCGGGGCACGTCGGTGCATCGCCGATCGGGCCGGCCATAAACTCAATTCCCCCGTTATCACCCATCCTTATTTCACGGTTCTTCTCTTAATAGCCCGCGACACCGCCGAGGCCCATGTACCGCCGTGGTCCGATGGACAAATCCTCGACGCCCTGGGGCCAGAGACTCAGTACGATGCTGTTCTCATCGAGCGATTCATCCGCTCTGTAGGTCAGACCCCAGAACATTCTGTGGTAGCGTCTGAGCAGCGTCAACTCGCTTCGGATCACGGCTGCGTAGTCGAAGTCGTACTGTTGCGAGAAGACGAGCGTGTATCGCGGGTCGAGCACATAGCTCAGAGCGAATACGAACGCCTGCGAGCCCTTCTGGAGCACGTTTCCCTTGCTGTCGCTTATCACCACACGGCGGAGATATCTACTTCCTATATAATAACTTAGATTCGGCCATCGCATGCGCGAAAAGCCGATATTGAACTGCTGTACGACGCCACTTTGCATGTCGAGGTTCATGTCTGACAGCAGAGCGGTCGTGTCGGTCATTCGCCACATGTAATCGGCGCCGAAATAGTTTCGTCGCGGGCCGTACATCATGCTGCTGCGTCTGTCGCGGCGCGGAACACCACCACCGAAATCATTGAAAGCGGGTATCAGCGGCCTGTTCCAGAGAAACTGGTCGGGCCCGGCCGAAGCGCTTCCCGAATCCGTAACCCACGTTACGTCCGTATCGAGTCGCATCCAATCGACGGTACGCCGGTTTTCACCGGTACCGCGTTTAGTCTGCAATCTTTGCGAAATTCCTACGTTGAGGGTATCTCTTTGTTCGAACGGCGAGTCGCTGTCGGCGTAGGAGACGGCCGTCATATACGGTCTGAGCACGTGTCGCAACTGTTCGATATCCCAGAGTCGCGAGCGGGCGTTGGGGTATACTTTCCAGTACGGCTGGCCTGAGACCCGCACACCTCCTTCGCCCCACCAGCCCTGATCTTCCCGGCGGGCCGTGGCACCGTCCAGATCACGATAGAAGCCCATTCCGTCTTCGTATGCAACGGTACCGGCCACGAACGGCACGACTCTGGCTCGTCCGATGGTGAGCGGCATATCCACTTCGTTACGCGTGGTGGCAAAGGAGAAGAAATCCTGGGAGCCGGTCGAGGTGGACGAGCCGTAGCGTTGGCGCAGGCGGCTTAGCTGGGTGTCGCTGTAGAAGGTAAGTCTGTCGTCCCAAAAGGACTCGCCGGTTTTGTGGAATTCGAGCGTTGGCAGTTCTTCGAGTTCGCTGGAGAAATCGTTGATTCGCACCTTGCTCAAGCCCGAGAAGCCCCAGTTGTCTTCGGATTTTTTGAGATGGAGCAGCGTTTCCTGGCGTTTGCCGACGTAATACTCGCTGCGGTAGTAGCCTTCCATGAAGTTCTCGTCGGAGATGTAGCTGAATTCGCCGGTTAGCTGCCAGTTTTCGGGGAGGTAGTGCCTGTGCTGCCAGAGGTACCTGCCGCGGAGCTTGCGGGGCGGCTCGAGGTTCCTGCGGCTGTCGTGGCGACCGAGGCGGTCTTCACCCGTGTCGCGAATGATGTAGCCGAGAGTTCGGCCGAAGTAGTTGGCTTTGGCGTAATCGACTTCGACGCCGCCGCCGAGGCCGCGTCTGTCATAGAAATCGAGAGCGAACGTGCTTTCGACGCCTTCGGGCTCTTCGTAGCCGAGCAGTCGCGACATGTACCATCGCGTTTCGAGCAGGTTGCCCCATCTGCTGCTGTGGCCGAAATGTGCACTTTTTATCGGAATGTCCGGTCTTTCGGAATCCGCGTGCATGTGCGGCAGGTGGAGGATGGTCTTGTCGTAGACCTTGAGATCCACGTCGTGCATATCGATTTCGTAGCTCTTTTCGGCGTCCTGCGACTGGGGCTGGTTCTGACCGGTTGTGTCGGTGATGACCGCATCGCCGATCTTCAGCTCAATCTGGGGATCGTTGAACTCGCTCGTGGTCAGGGAGGCGTCCTCGGCGGCGAAGCGATTTTTGGCAACCTGGCGGAGTTTTGCGGCTCGCACATAGATGGGTATGCCTTCATCCGGGTCGAACGTTCGCATTTCGGCGTCGACGACGACCGCCCTGCTGTTGAGGAAGTCGTAATAGAGTTCTTTTGCGCGGATGGTGCGCGGGCCCTCGGTCATTATTACATCGCCGCAGAGGTACACGCCCTGGACTCTGCCGCCTCCGAGGAGGTCTGTGTCGTTCGCGTCGGATGCTGCGTCTTTTGCGAAGAAGACGACGGCGCAATCGGCTTCGAGCGCGAGCACATCGCCCTGATCGTCCTGCTTCTGCCACATGTAGAACCGGCCTATCAGGGTCGCTATGGGCGTTCCGTCGGCGGCCTTTGCGCCCTCGAACTGTGGCTGGACATCGCCGGCGGGTCCCCAATTCAGGGGATACTGGAACTCGGGGGCTTCATCCGGCTGCCGATCGTCGGCCGTTTTGCCATCGGGACCGGCCGGCCTGCCTACCGGTATTGTCCGGGGCTTGACCAGAGGCCTTGCCTCGATTCCTTCCGGTTCGATATCGGCAATGCGAAAGGCGGCATACGCCCTTGCATAGAGTTGCGAATTGCGTGGATCGGCGGTTTCTCTTTGATCGGCAGAAAGGAATATCTGGCCGGTGACGGAGAACCAGGTTACGCGGATGTTCTTTGGCTCGATGATCAGTTCCCGCAGGTCGGTGGTCTTTGCGCCGACGGCTTTGCCTGCGTCGATGTTTCCCTGGAGATAGGCGCGGGCGCGGTACTCCGTTCGGACGTTCTGTCCGTATTTGGTGCGTACACTGTCTACGAGGAGCACGGCCTTCTCGGCGGCGTATTCATGCGCACCGATGCTCATGGTGAAGCCGGCGGGAAAGACGAGAATATGCGGGCCGTTATCGAGGCGATGACCAATCATATTGGGGCCCCCGGCGAGCAGGTCCTGGCCGACGAAGGCACCGGCGGCGGTATCCGGCCGGTCGGAGGCTTCCTGCGCAGCGGCCCGGGCAGCCGGGCTCAGCGCGGCAAGGAAACACAATATGCACAGCGTTTTTTTCAACATCCCAATTATGCTCGTTAATCCTTTTTTCGCCGAAGCATCTACTCTTAGCGCAGTCCGGCTCCGCGCCGGCACATCTGGGCGATTATAGCCACTTGGAGCGACAAAGCCAGCAAAAATCGGCCTGCGGCGACCTATTCCTTGATTTGGATGGGCGTTTGCGATACAAGGCTCCTTCCAGACAACTGCTTTGGTGCATTGACAGGGACGCCGATGGCAAAAAAAGAGTATTCCAAACATCAGAAAACCGTCATATCCAATTACTACAAGAACCTTGACACCATCATGCTGCAGAAGCTCAGCGAGCTGGTGACAGAGCTTTACCTGGCCGAGTCCGCAAGCAAGCGGGACCGGCTCTGGCAGCGGGCCGAGAAAGCCATGACCCAATTGAAGATACCCCCAAAGATCATCGGCCACATCATGGAAAAAAGGAAAGTGGAAATTCTCGCCAAGAACCTGAAAGACTGGCTTGGTGAGGCGGGCAGGTAGCGGCTTGCGCGGGGAACGGCTTTTTCAATACTGATATTGCGAATCTCTCCGGTTCGACTCTTTGGGAACCGGTGCGGCAACTGTGCAGCGGAAGAAGGGGCAGTTGCGTGTCCATTGCCGGGGTGCTAATATCTGGCGGATATTACGCATCCCGGGACTGGTTTGGAGGCTCATTCCGGCTGCCATCGGCCGCGAAGCCCCCGGATCAGCGGGTTCCGTGGAAACGCCGGGAGAATCGCATATGGCTGCGATGCTGCAACTGGTTACAGGCTTTACTGCATTGATAGTGGGGGCGGCGTGGCTGGTCAGCGGCTCGTCGGCGCTTGCCAAGAGGCTTGGAGTTTCGGATTTGACGATCGGCCTGACTGTTGTGGCCTTTGGGACATCGGCACCCGAGCTTTTCGTAAGTGTCTACGCGGCGATTACAGGAAACGCAGCGGTAGCGATCGGAAACGTGCTCGGCAGCAACGCGTTTAACGTCCTTGTGATTCTTGGTATCTCGGCGGCAATCTATCCGATCGGCGCAGGCAAGAGCACTGTGCGGAAAGAGATTCCCCTGAGCCTGCTTTCGGCGGTGCTGCTGTTTGTAATGGCCAACGACAGGCGCATCGACCGGGGCGGTTTCGACGCCCTGACTCGCATCGACGGTCTCGTGCTGCTGGCGTTCTTTACTGTGTTCGTGTACTACACGGTCGGCATTGCGCGACAGGACGCCAAGAAAGGCTCGCGGGAAGCGGGCGGGTCGGTGCTGAGGGCTGTGGGTCTGGTGGTTGTCGGGCTGGCGGGTCTGGCGGGCGGGGCGAGGCTGGCTGTAGCCGGGGCGGTGGCGGTGGCGCGGTCCCGGGGTATGAGCGATGCCGTAGTCAGTCTTACTATCGTGGCGGCGGGAACTTCGCTGCCCGAACTGGCTACTTCCGCTGTCGCTGCCTACAGGAAGAACGCGGATATCGCCGTGGGCAATGTTGTCGGATCGAACATCTTCAATATCCTGCTCATACTCGGCACGGCGTCGGTCATTCGCCCGCTGCCGTTCGAGCATCACTACAATGCAGATGTACTGGTGGTGATGGGTTCCCATTTGCTGCTCTTGCTCTGGATGTTCACGGGCAAGAAGCGGAAGGTCGACCGATGGGAGGGCGTGCTTCTTCTGCTGGCGTATGTGCTCTATATGGCGCTGTCGGTATTGCGGCGTTAGCGGTTGCGGCCGCCGCCGGCGTCTGCGGGAACCGGCCGATCCTCGGCCCCGGCGCACAGATGGCGTTTGCCTGAGCGCCGGATCATTGGTATACTGGCTGGAGACACACCGACGGAAATTAACAGTTGAATACCGCCCGGGGCGGTCCCTGATGGAGGCGCGTATGGCCGAATCGTACTCGGTTGCCACGAAGGTCTATCCCACCAACGACCTTGACAAGCTCAGCATGCTGGACATGCTCAAGTATTTCGAGGAGCACGGTGCGATGCGGGTCTCGGATTTGCATATCAAGGTCGGGACGCCGCCGGCTTATCGCGTCGACGGTGATCTGGTCAAGCTCAAAGGGCCGGCGGTCACGCCCGAGATTGTCAAGCTGCTGATTTTTCCGCTGTTGAGCAAGGACAACATGAAGAAGCTCCAGGCCGAGCACAGCGTTGATTGTTCGTATCGGCTGGGCTCGCTGCAGTTTCGGATCAACATTTTCAAGGAGAACGACGGGGTTTGTGCGGCGATTCGGGCGCTGTCGCTGGACGTGCCGCCGATCGAGGACATCGGGTTTCCGAACAACGTGTGGCAGGACATTATTCATCGCAAGCACGGGCTGGTGCTGCTGACGGGGATAACGGGGGCGGGCAAGTCCACGACGATTGCTTCGCTGATCGGACGCATCAGCGAGATGACGGCCTGCCGGATCATGACGGTTGAGGATCCGATCGAGTACATCTTTCTGCAGAAGTCGTCGATGATTTCGCAGCGGGAGGTCGGGCGGGACGTCCGGACGTTCAGCGGCGGGCTCAAGGAGATGCTGCGGCAGGATCCGGATGTGATTTTCGTGGGCGAGATGCGGGATCCGGAGACGATTGCGATGACACTGATGGCGGCTGAGACGGGGCATCTGGTTTTTTCGACGCTGCACACGCGGGATGCGGCCGGGACGGTCACGCGGATTCTGGATTACTTTCCCGAAGGCAGGCAGGCGGAGGTGCGCAATCAGCTTTCGCTCGGGCTGGCGTATATCATCAGCCAGAAGCTCGTGCCGCGGAAGGACGGGCAGGGGCGGATCGCGGCGATGGAGATTCTCAACAACAACTACGCGTGCGCGAATCTGATCCGGCACGGCAAGATCGAGCAGATATATACGCAGTTGCAGGTCAAGACGCGCGATTTGCCGGATGAGAAGATGATCACGATGGAGAAGCATTTGGCGCTGCTGGTCAAGCGCGGTCAGATCGAGTTGCTCGAGGCGCAGAAATGGGCCAATAACGTCAAGACGTTCATCGATGCCATGCAGCAGGTGCAGGAGTAGGGGCGTAGTGTTACGATGTCAGAGATTCATTTGGTGTTGAACACTACGTGTAACTTGGCGTGCCCGCGTGGTCTCCGCCTTGCGATGAGCCCTCGTCTCGCTGATGTGATCTCCGATAACTGTTGCTGCTGAATAAGACGCTCTATGACCTCAAGCCTTCCGCCACGGTCTTTGCCTTCCCTCAATTGGCATTCCCTGAACAGAAGCAGTTCTCTGAAGTTCCAGGACACACTAGCCCACTCTTTAAGTAATGTCTCAAGTTCCTCAGAATAGTCCTTCCTCTTACCGTTCAGGAAACGCGCTAATCGCTTGATATTGGCAAGCTGCGGGTCGCTGGACTCATCAGGATCGCGTTGGGAAACTTCTATTCTCGATACTTTGGAGAACTCGCCTGCACACAGGTAGAGTTCCGCCCAATTCATAGACTCTGCCCAACTTCCAGAGCGATCCATTTCTTTATCAGCGACTTCTATCGCAGCTTTCTTCTTTCCTTCAATCAGGAACATGTGCGCCTTGGCTAGAGGTCGCATCTCTTTAGCGCACGAGTCGATCATCCTCAGTGCCCTATCCGTATCGCCTAAGAAAGTATATATGTACGAAAGAGAAATGGCCCTTTCGTCTCCTATATCTTCAGACACACTCTCCAACTCATCGGCGGCAAGCACAAAATACTTGGATCCCATGCGCATGTGCAAGACTGCCAGATCCAAGAGAATCTGGTTGTTCTTCGGGAGGCCCTTTTGCACTTCACGCAATGTCTTGACCGCTTTCGCCAAGTTGCCTTGGCACGATTCGATCAGAGCAAGAGATCGACATATGCCCCCCCTTTCGGTCTCTCTGCAAGACTTGAGCGCCTTGGTTAGGGATGCCTTCGCCTCATTGAGGTGCCGGCTGCGAGGTGTCTGTGCTTCTGCTGACTGAAGAGCGGCCTGCCACTGATAGGCTGCCGCATTTGTCTTGTCATCGCACAGAATCCCGGAGACAATTCTCTTGAACTCACTCCGCCGACTTGTTGGCATATCCGAGAACCCTCTTTCCAGATATCGCCACAACTGTTGCAGTCTCGGACGACGCGGGAGTAATCGCAAGAGTATGGACCAGGCTGTTGCCTCGTCTCCACTCCGCAACTTGTCTCTCAGTTCCTCAAGCTGCGATCTAGTGTCTGCCGAATTCTTCTCGCGTATAGCCGTACAAATCCGCCGGTAATCATCAACTATTGGGGGTTGTGGCCACTGCTCTGTCATCTCACGTCTGAGACAGAACAGTTTCTCTTTGCTGACAAGTTCGACGTCAAATCGAATGTACTCGAGCGGTTTCTCGAACAATCCTCTCGCTTTCTCACGCGCTTTAGCCAGAGTCTTGGGGTCGCCGGTTCCTACCTGAGATGCGACAGGCATTATTTCGACTTCTCTATCCCGTGCTACAAACTGAGACTTGAGCGCCGGTACGACGTGCTCTACACCCTCCAGATTCTGTGGGCTCAGTCTCAGGAGGACTACGAGGAGATCAGGTAGCTCTTGAGTACATATGCCAGCTTGGTCATTCAGCCCAGTCCTGCTATCTATCAGCACATAATCATACGGGTCTCGCCGCCGACCAATTTCTTCCTTAATGCGAGAGAAGAAATCGCTGGGATGGCTTTTTGATTTGCCGAAGAATCGGACCCAGTCGATCTTCTGCAGTTTCTCGCAATACTGCTCACCAAGCTTTCCTGCTGGAAGTACATGTACGCCTTCGATCTCTGACTCATATATGTAATCGTCGACGGGAGGAATCTTCCCTGTGCTTGCATACTCATACGCGACATCAACAAAGCCGTAACTCTGGGGAGTCTTTGGCGGGAATAGCCTGTGGAGGCCTGGGGCCTCAAGGTCGAAGTCCCACACAAGCACCCTCTGCGGATGCTCTTCGTCCTCTGCCATGAGGCAGGCAGTGTTTGCCAATGCCAGGGACCTTCCTACTCCGCCTTTGTATGAATAAAAAGTGACGAACATGCTCACTCCTCAAATCTGCCCTGCCGCGCCTAACTCGAACATCCAAAACATGGAGACCCTTCGGGGACATCTCTCAATAGCCCAAGTTCGTTTTCGCCAACGCCGCTTCGACTCGAGTCCTCCGGGGAAACCTCCCCATCCGTGCGTCGTTTCCTGACTGCATCGAGGTTGTCACCGAGTCCTAATAGGTACAGGTAATTGTCATACCCTTCATTCTGAACTACTACACCTCGCTCCCAGCGAGAAAGAGTAGCTTCGCCCAAGCCAGTGATCTTAGCAAAATCAGCCTGAGTAAGGTTGTGCATTTTGCGGAGCGCCTTTATCTGTTTGGGCGTCATTACGCGCAGATGCCTGCAGACAGCGTCGTGACACGCCTCTTCTGCCAGATAGTCCAGGAATTGGAAGCCGCAGGATTTGCATACGCGAACAGGAACAGTCGCTGACAATTCTATCTGTGCCTCTCCAACACCGTAAGGAAACGTATGCTCCTTCTTCTCCGTTTCGACGTTACTGCTTCCACACATGCCACATATCAAGGCTTCATCACTTGACGGTACGTGTTCTTTGTCTTTGGTCTCTCCACCCATCTTCACTCTCCAGTTGACCTCAAGAATGGAAACTTCGGCCAATAATAACGTCGCCGCCGAATCCGAAATGAACTTTAATGTAAATCACACACTCTCTTGTGGGTACTCTCAAGACATAGGCTTTCTTACCAGTTGGCTCCGAGAGGGCTATCTCATCAATCTTCGTGCCCACTTGTTCCAGCTGTTCAGCTACAAAATCCCACGAGCCAGAATAAGTGAACGGTGCTCCCGTTCTTGGATCCGTTATGGATGCGAACCACCATTTTGTGCCACAATCGAATGGAACCTGTCGTTTTGCTTCCTGGCGTGCCAGAGTGGCAAGATGCTTCTTAATGGCCCTGAGCCTGTCTTTCTCTCCCATGGCGGGTTGACTCCATTCACCCTGCCAAATCGCTACGATAATATGTTATGTCCAAATCCATATACTAATCATATGATCGACAGGTTCGCCTGTCAACTTAAAAATCCATCAGATGATTAGAAATTATTCCAAAACACAACAGGCGATTATTTGCAATAGCTATTATAGGAAGCATAGCTATATTTTGGGCGTGATTGTAGTCTACCCAGCACCTGTTGAGCGAATTTCGGGCCCTGTGGGCCGGTCACAACGTCAGAAAGTCCGCCAAAATCGTCTGCAGCAGCTCCATTGGCAAGCCGATTACGTTTGTGAAGCTGCCTTCGATTCGTTCGATGAAGGCGTCGCCGTTTTCCTGGATGGCGTAGGCTCCGGCCTTGTCCCGCCATGCACCGCCGACGATGTGTGCGGCGATCTGTGCTTCGGTTAGCCTGCGAGGGTAGACTGTGGTGGTATCACTGGCGAGGATTTGCGTATTATCGGACAATCTGACGAGGGCAATGCCGGTTACGACGTTGTGGGGCCGGCTGAACAGCAGTCGGGTGATTCGTTCGGCATCGGCGGCGTCGGCGGGCTTTCCGATGACTTGGCCGCGGCAGTCTACCACGGTATCGGCTCCGAGGACGAGCCGGTCGGCAAAGCGGAGCGCCACGTCGCGGGCCTTTGCCAGGGCGAGGCGTTCGGCGTACTGTTCGGTCGAGAGGTCCCGGGCGGAGAACGCCGATTCATCGACGTTGGACGGGACGACTTGAAAGCAATAGCCCGCATCGGCGAGCATATCGCGGCGTCTGGGAGAGGCCGAGGCGAGGATCAGCGGTTTGGATGGAGTCTGGTTCACGGCTTGCTCTTGCGGTTCAGCGGCCTGCAGGGGCCTGGAGCACGGCATGGCGGCAGAACGCCAGGTATTCGCGCTGGATTCGGCCTATGTCGGCTGCGATGTATCGTCTGAACAGTATGATTCCGATGATGCGGTTCCAGAGCACGGTTCGCGGCTGGTTGCGGTCGCGGGCGATATTCCGGGTCACGCGGTCGATGGGCCAGGCGCCGTCGGCGCCGTCGGCGAGCATTCTGCGGTAGCTGTCGAGTCGGGAGCCGCCGCTGCCCTCGCGCAGGAAGCGGACCAGAGCGTACCACTGGCTGTAGAGCGAGCGGACCGATTCGCTGCGGTCTGTGGCGAGGACTTCACCCGGATTGGTTGCGAGCAGTTCGTCGAGCGGCAACATGCGTCGTCGGGCGAGCGTCGTGCGCAGGCTGTCGAGGCGGTAATCGTTCGACTCGGGAGCGAAACGAAAGCGGCCCTGTTCGAGCCGGACGGATTCAAAGAGCATGGCGACGCCTTCGTCGAGCCAACTGGGCAGGCGATAGGTGAAATGGCGGCTGCTGAATTGATGCCAACCTTCGTGAGCGAGGGCGGAGAACGTACGGGAACGACCGATATTATATGCGACACAGGTACCGTTATGGCAATATGCGCCTGCTTCGATGGCACAGAAGAGCCTGGCCTGTTTGCCTGTGAAGCCGTGTGTGAAGTCTTCCCACTGCGTGCGGTCGGCGAAAAGGTAGATCAAGCTGCGGCGATTGCTTTCGACGGGTCGGGGCAACTGAGCGTTGTAGGCGGCGAAGGCGGCTTCGACGAAGTCGGGCAGTTGGCGGAGGATGAGCGGTTCGAGCAGCGTGGTGCGGATTTCGTAGTGCGGGGTCAGCAGCGCAAGGCCGTCGGCGTATTCGTTGGGCCAGGGCTCGACGCTGTTGAGGGTGTCGATATTCCTGTCGGTCAGGTACGCAATGAGTCCATTGACGCCGGGTTCAACTGCAATATCGTTGCTGTCTGCGGTGGTCTTATAGGACCTCTCGCAGCCGGCGAGCAATTGGATCGAGATGATCAGTCCCAGTACGTATCTTCTCAAGCAGCGAACCTCCAGATCGGTCGGGCAGCGAACTTACGCCGCCCAGCAGGATATTGCGATATCATACTGAGAAATCGGCGTGCAGGGTCGGACACTCCAGCAGAATTACGTAGATTTGTGCGGCGACGGCCGGGTTGCGGGATGAGGGGCGGCGGCCGGTCGGGCTTGTGCAAACAGCATCAGATATCTCTGAACTCAGCCCCGAAGACCTCGGCGGTGAACAAGTAGACATCGGTGTCGGGATCTTTCCATGCATCGGGGGGCAGGCCGGCCTTGTGCGAGCAGCAATAGCCGAGGAACTGCTCTTTGCTCCAGTTGGTCTCATCGGCCACCTGCGGCAGGAAGCAGCCCGAGGCGCGGCCGCGTTTGATGTATATGCCGTCGATGCCCATACGCAGGCTCAGGGGGTCGGTCGTGCGTTTGAGCGGCGAGAGGACCGAAATCTCGACGTCGAGTTCGTCAAGTTCGCCGGGTGTGACCGGGTCGTGCATGAATCGCGGGTCTCCTGAAGCGGAGGCTCGGGCCATATCGACGACGAGGTCGATCAGTGGTTCGTCGGAGGTGAACTGGCCGATGCAGCCGCGGAGTTTGCCGTGGTTCTTGATGGTAACAAAGCAGCCGCAATGGGCGGTCAGTTCGGGGTCGTCGGATCGGAGTTCGGGGAGGGGCTTGCCCATAATTACGGCCGCGACGGTGTTGTGCGCGATTTGCAGCAGGGTGTCTTTCTGTTGCTCGTTCATAGCGTTCTGCCTGTTCAAGGGGTCAGTGCAGCAGCTTTATCACGAGAAAACCGCCTATCAACAATACCATAAAGGCCAGGCTGAACCAGTTGAAGTATTTTTCTATAAAGGGGCGGATCTTTTCGCCCTTCCAGCCCATCAGGCCGGCCAGCAGGAAGAAGCGGGCCGAGCGGCTGATGGTCGAGGCGATGAGAAAGCCCGGGAAGCTGATTGTCGCGACGCCGGCTGAGATGGTGCAGACTTTGTAGGGCAGTGGCGTGAAGCCGCAGGTGAAGACGATCCAGAAATCGTAGCGTTCGTACCAGCCCTCGAATTTGGCGAAGTTTTCTTCGGTCAGGCCGATGGAGGCCAGATTCTCGTACGCCCAGGGGCCGATGGCGGACCAGAAGAACATGCCGATACAGTAGCCCAGGATGCCGCCGAGGACCGATGCCACCGAGCAGAAAAGTGCGAAGCGAAACCATTTGCGGGGCGAGCCCAGGGCGAGCGGACCGAGGAGGATGTCCGGCGGCAATGGGAAGAAGCTCGACTCGGCGAAGCTCAGCAGAAACAGGGCTCTTTCGCCGTGGGGTGTATTTGAGAAGTGCACGACCCAGTCGTACAGGCGTCGGTGCCAGTGCCACCAGGCGACCTGGGAACGTTGCTGGTGTGATCTGTCGTGCTCTTTTGCTTGGTTACTCTCGTTCATGCGTCTTGTCTGCTCCAGGTGTTTTTACCTATGCATCGGCGGTTCCGACGGTCGAGCATGAGCGGGTGTCCGGCCGCAGCGTTCGCGCGCGGACAGAAGATAACGCAAAATCAGCCGCGAGATAAGCAAAATCCGGTCGACGGCTGGACGGAACGGAGCTTATTGGCGCAATGGCTTCTCAGCAAGGGCAGGCAAGAGGCTCGCGGGCATTGCGTGGTACTGAGGGAGCTTGCTGGTTGCTTTTAGAGTTCGGCCTCCGGCGAGACGCGGGGAGGCGCCTTTGCCGTTGCGGCTGTGAAAGCGGCGGCGTTTTTTTTTGGGCGGAGATTCAACGAAATCTGCGCAATCCGGGATCGGGCGGCGCGGAGGGAGGCGTGGTTTGCGTGGTAGACGACGCCGGCGGCCAGTGCGCTGAAGGGAGCGACGGCCACGAGGCCGAAGCTGCCAACCAGGGTGTTGAGTATCTCGGCGGCGACGAGATTGAGGTTGAAGAACTGCTTGAGGGGCGTGCCCTGACCGACGTAGTACATGAGCATGGCGGTGTATCCACCCGAGTAGGCCAGAAGCAGCGTGGTCGTCATGGTGCCGACGACCGATCTGCCGACGCGCAGACCCGAGAGCGTGTGCTCGAGGAATCCGATGTCGGGCTTTTTGCGTTTGATTTCATCCATCGACGCGCAGATATCCATCGCCAGGTCCATGACTGCGCCGGAGCATGCGATGAAGATGCCGCAGATGAATATCTTGTTCAGGTCGAGATGCGCGAAGCCCGAATACAGCAGGGTCTCAGCGAAGGGACGGACGGCTCCGTGGAGATGAAATCCTCTGGCGAAGACGTGGGCGAGAACGCAGGCGAAGATGAGTCCTGAGAAGGCTCCGAGATAGGTCGCCAGGCCTTTTCGCGTAATGCCTCCGACGAGGAAGCTGACCGAGGCGGTCAGCGCGGCGACGATTGCCATCGAGACGAGCAGCGGATCGACGCCTTTGAGGAAGAGCGGGATGAGCAGTTTCCAGATGGCCAGCGCCGCAAAGGCGAAGGACAGGAATGCCTTGACCCCGGTCCATCCGGCCACAGCGACCAGGAAGACGGCGAACAGCGCGATCAGCAGCACTTCGTAGCCGAGACGATAATGGCCGCGGGTGTAGGCGACTGCGGCGTCGGTCTGGTATTCGACGAGGACGTGCTCGCCGGGCTTGTATATCTCATCGAGTTCCATCTTGCCCATCAACTGGTTGATCGCGCGGAGTTGTGTTCCTTTTTGCGGGCCGGCGAGTAGCTCGACCTGGAGGAACTGGGTTCCCGTTCGCACGATGGCATGGCGCTGCAGATCGTCGTTGTCCGCTTCGAGTACGAGCGCTTTGGCGTGCACTGAATCGGCGGGCCGGGCTTCTTCGAAGCCGGTCGGCACAAGCAGCAAGCCGCCGCAGCAGGCCATGAAAAACAACACACAGATAATATCTCTACCGAACATATCTCCTGATCCGAGCGACCATCCCCACATTGAAAACAGGAGACAGGAGCCCGAAAGCCCCTGCCTCCCTGGGTTATTGCGATTCAAACGAGATTACTGGCTCGTCGTAAAGCTCTTGATGCCGGAGGCCCAACCATCGCTGAAGCCTGCGGAATTTCTGGCTTCGGCCCAGAACCAATAGGTCTTGCCGGGCTTCAAGCCGGTGACTACCTGGCTGAACATCTCATCCTGCGAAGCATAGCCTTCGTAATCGGTGTGGCTGATCCACAGATCGCCGGATGTCCAGTAGAGGAAGCGGTAGCGGCAGGCACCTCCGCCGGCGTCAGTGACCTTGCCCCAGAGCGTTACCGACTCGGCTGCGACGTCGGTGGCCGGTTGTGTCGAGACGGCGGGGGCCTTTTCTGCGGCCGGGCCGTGGGAGATGACCAGATCAATCGCGGCGCCCGGTTCGGCCATTGTGCCGCCGCTGGGCCACTGGAAGGCCACCAGCCCGGCGGGCACGCCAAGCATGTAGTCGTAGGAGACCTTGCCGGCCGTGTAGTAACCGGAGGCGCTGGTCGCACGGCGTGCCTGGGCTTCCGGCATGTTCAGCAGATGCGGAACGTAGCCGCGAAGCGCGTCTGCACCGACGCCCATGGCATCCGCCACCTTTTTGGCCAGGTCGGTATTCTCGTAGTACCCGTCGAACATCTCGGCACATGGCCCCATCGCATAGACGGGCACGGGAACGGCCGTGTGGCTGTAGGACGTCCAGGCGATACCGGCCTTGCGGTTAAGAATATGCGTGATGGTCACGGTAAGCGGCTCATAGTACCAATAGAGGACCGCATCCTCTTCCACCGTGTCCACAACTTCGCCACCCATCGAACGGTCGTAGGCCGCTTCGAGTTGCTGCACGTCGAAGTCCGACAGCAGTGCGTAGTCGAGACCGAAGGCATCGAGGATTCGTGCCTTGATGTCCTCGTTCATGTCGATGGCGCTGTCCCACGTATCGACGACGCCGTCGCCGTCGGTGTCGAACTGAGGCTCGATCACACCGTCCTGGTTCGGGTCGTAAACCATATCCTTGTGCGCGGCCAACTCCGTCCAGTCGAAGTACTCATACGACATCTTCTGGGCTTCGAGGATCTCGTACGCGGTTTCGTATGCGGTTGCGGCCGCACCGAGGGTCATACCACCGCATTCGTGGTCGCCCGTGATGACGATCAGGGTCTCATCGGGGTGCTCAGCGTAGAAGTCCATGGCTTCTTTGACAGCTTCGTCGAATGCAATGGTGTCCATGATCGCCGCTTTGGCGTCGTTGGCATGGCAG
Source organism: uncultured Pirellulales bacterium (assembly GCA_964526785.1). Lineage (GTDB taxonomy): Bacteria > Planctomycetota > Phycisphaerae > Sedimentisphaerales > Anaerobacaceae > CAZGMJ01. The sequence goes on along the minus strand of CAZGMJ010000026.1, from coordinate 27,613 downwards.
GCCCAGTCGATCTTGCCGGCTTCGACCATCATGAAGAAGCCGTTGGGATTGTCCAGCAGGCGAATACCTTCTGCGGTGAACTCGGCGATGGACAGATCATTGGTATCGCGATCCATGTCGTAGTAGAGCGCCCAGCTTGGGTCGAGCGTGTGGTTATAGGCGAACGTTTTGGTGCCGGGCGCCACGGCCTGGAGCTGGTCTCTGGTTGTAACGACCGTGTAGCCGTTCGTCCTGGCGTATTCGATCGGATCGTTGGATACGTCCGCGACCGGGCGTCCGGGAGCGTAGTGACGCAGGCCATTCTTGATTCTCTCACCCTTGGCGCCGCCGCCGCCGAAGTAGTCGAAGCCACTCTCAGAAAGCTGATTGGCAATGTTCCAGTAGTGTCCGCGCTCGGTTTCATGTGCGTAATAGCAGGCCGGCGTGGCGTGGTCAATCGAGACACTCGATATGATACCGACCTTCATACCCGCCTGTTTTGCCAGTTCGGCTACGGTCAACCACGGGATCGTCTTGGTTGGGTCCATGCCGATGGTGTTGATGGTGGTCTTGATGCCCGAAGCCATTGCGGTAGCGGAGGCGGCCGAACCGGTGATGAAGCGGTTGTCCGCGTAGGTCCGCTGCATACCGACGACGGGGCATTTGCTCATATTGAGCAGTTTGGAGCCGGCGGTGCCGAGACTGGCGGGATTGCCCTGTTCGTCATACAGGCCATCCGGATTGTCCGGCTGCTCGATCTGGGCCAGATACGCCTCGGCGGCGTGAATCTGGGGCGAGGCCATGCCGTCACCAATGAAGAAGAAGATGTATTTGGGATTGCCGTCGGCCCATGCGGGTCCGACCAGCAATGACACTGCCAGCAAGGCAAGTACTATTCTCACGGTCTTGTTCATTTATGTTTCTCCTTGTAACTATTGCATCTGCTGCGATCTCTTTATTGTTACTGCACGCTTGCCATCCACTTCCTCCCGGGGCACACCTCCTTTCAATATCCTGTTTCATTCCAATCCGGCCTCGTCACAGCCTGCATCAGACGTTGTCCATTGATTAATCGAGACCTTTGAGCGTTTTGCGTGCAACCGTTCGCACCCCGTCGCGGCGGTATCACGGCGCACAAGTTCCGCGTATCACCAGGAAGCGGAGATCGGCACAGACTTGCTTTGTTGCCGCGGGTATGTTAGACTATTGCATACAAGCGGGGACGTGCGAACGTTTCCCGACTTGTGCCCGGTGGACCAGCTCCTGCTCCCTAAGCTGTGCTGGTTCACCTTTTTTCAAGAGTCTGTCGCAGCGGTGGTTGGCCTCACTCCAGCCTCGTCATTCACGTCTCCTTCCAGATTCTGTCGTACAACCTTTTTGAAGGCTCATTTTTCCGCCTCCACGATGAGACCGGTCTTCTCCATGATTCTGCTGTTCGAAGAGCCGGCGTTTTCCAGCGTCCCGGCGGACCATCGCACACCGACGGCACTGGACCGGTCTGTATACCAGCAACTCATTAAGAGGCTATTACGAGAAGGATAGATGCCGATTAAATTTATTATGCACTCACGGCCGTAATCTGTCAGGCCCTGCATGCCGATATGGTTCGGGCAAAGCTCTGCATGTGCGCACGTCGATGAAATGTACTGACAAGCGAGCTTTAAACTGTTAGCATGGAGTGTTTGGAACCAGTTTGTTTTCGGGTGTTTAGCAGCAGAACATGGCGTTACCACAGGTGACAATTATAGGCCGGCCGAACGTGGGCAAGAGCAGCCTGCTCAATGCGCTGGCCGGCCAGAGGATCAGCATCGTCGAGCCGACGGCCGGGGTAACACGAGATCGGGTCAGCACGTTCATCGGCGACGGTTCGGAGGACGGGCGGTACTTCGAGTTGATCGACACGGGAGGCTACGGGATCGTAGACGTCGATCATCTGAGCGATCATATCGAGCAGCAGATCCACACCGCCATCGAATCGGCGGACCTCGTGCTGTTCATGGTCGATATCCGCGACGGGGTTGTGCCGCTGGATAAACGGATCGCACAACTGCTGCGCAAACTCGATCTGGACGTGATCGGAGTGGCGAACAAGGCGGACACGGCCACGCTGTTTCCGGCAGCGGCGGAGTTTACGAAGCTGGGTTTCGGCGAGTTTCTGTGCATATCGGCGAAGAACAATCTGAACAAGGCGGTGCTTCTGGATGAAATATTCGAGCGCATCAGCGATATGGAGTCGAGCAAGCCGGCCGAACCGGTGATGAAGATCGCCGTTCTGGGCAAGCGCAATGCGGGCAAGAGCACGCTGGTCAACGCGATGGTGGGGTCCGAGCGCGTGATCGTCAGCGAGACCCCGGGCACGACGCGGGACGCGGTGGACGTACGTTTCGAGAAGGACGGTCGCACTATCGTGGTGATCGATACCGCGGGGGTTCGCAAGAAGGGCAAGATGGCCGACAGCATCGAATTCTACGGCTACGTGCGGGCGACCGCTTCGATCCGTCGATCGGACGTGGTGCTGTTTATGATCGATGCGACGCTGCCGGTTTCGCAGGTGGACAAGAAGCTCGCCAAGGTCGTCGGGGAGGAATACAAGACATGCATTATTGTGGTGAACAAGTGGGATCTGGCGAAGGATCATGCGGACACCGACGCGTATGAGGAGTATCTGGGCAAGGTTCTGCCCGGCTTGCGATTCGCACCGCTGGCGTTTACGACCGCCAAGACGGGCAAGAACGTACAGAGCGTGCTCGATCTGGCGGCGGAGTTGTTCAAGCAATCTTCGATGTGGATTCCGACGCCGAGGCTGAACAAAGTGTTCGACGCGGTCAAGGCCGAGCATATCAGCGCCGGCAAGGCGAAGCGTTCGCCCAAGGGCGGCCGGATGGTGTTTCCGAAGATATATTATGCCACGCAGATCGCCGTCAATCCCATTACGATATTGATGTTCGTAAACAATCCGGACTTATTCAGTGAAAATTATCGCAGATTCGTAATAAACAGATTACAGTCGATGCTGCCTATCGACGAGGTGCCGATCAGGCTGCTGGCGCGTGCACGGCGCGAGGTCAGGTGATGCGGTTCGGCGGCGACAGTTTGCAAGAGGATTGAATCACATGGATACGTTGTTACTGATGCTCATCTGCGGGGCGGGGTATCTTGTCGCTTATCACACGTACGGACGATTTCTCGCCAGGAAGATTTTCAAGCTCGATGCTCACGCGAAGGTACCGGCGCGGGAACTGGCCGACGGTGTTGATTATGTGCCGGCGCGCAAGGGAATTATTTTCGGACATCATTACACGTCGATTGCAGGAACCGGTCCGATCGTCGGGCCCGCTATCGGTGTAATCTGGGGATGGCTGCCGGCGATATTGTGGGTTTTTTTCGGTTCGATCTTCATGGGGGCGGTGCACGATTTCGGCTCGCTGGTGGTATCGATGCGCAACGAGGGCAAGAGCCTGTCGGAGGTTGCGTCCCGATACATCAACAAGCGGGTGCGGTTCATTTTCTTTGCGGTCGTCTTTTTGACACTGCTGATCGTCATTGCGATCTTCGGGGTGGTGATCGCGGCTGTCTTCACGCGCTTTCCCAGCGCCGTGATTCCGGTCTGGCTGCAGATTCCAATCGCGATCGGCCTGGGCACGGCGGTGTATAAGAAGGGGGCGAGCGTGCTGCTTGCAACTGCCGTGGCGGTAGCGGGAATGTACATCTGCATTTCGATCGGCGGGTTGGTGCCGATAACGCTCGGTACCGTTCTCGGCATACCACCGACGGGGTTATGGGTGATTCTTCTGCTGATCTACGCGTGGATCGCGTCAACACTGCCGGTCACAACGCTGCTCCAGCCGCGAGACTACATCAACGCCTGGCAACTTTTCATCGCAATGGGCCTGCTGGTCGGCGGGACGGTTATCGCTTCGGTATTCGGTGATCTGCCGCTGGTGGCCCCGGCGATCAATGCAAACGTTCCTGCGGGAACGCCTTCGATATGGCCCTTTATGTTCGTGATTATCGCGTGCGGCGCGATCAGTGGATTCCATTCGCTGGTGGCATCCGGGACGAGTCCAAAGCAGATTTCCCGGGAGCCAGACTGCCAGTTCGTCGGATACGGCTCGATGGTGCTGGAGAGCTTCCTGGCGGTATTGGTGATCGTATGCGTTGGGGCGGGCGTGGCGATGGCTTTGGAAATTCAGGTAGACGACACGGCTACGATCCTCACCGGGCAGGACGCATGGGCGCATTTCTACAGTTCCTGGATCGGGGCCAAAGGGCTTTCGGACAAGATCGCACCGGTGGTCATCGGGGCGGCCAACATCATGAACGCCCTGGGCCTGCCGGAAACCATCGGCGTGACGTTAATGGGCGTCTTCATTGCGTCCTTTGCGGGCACGACGCTGGATACATCGGTGCGTTTGCAGCGATACGTTGTCAGCGAACTTGCGGCGGACTTGCGCGTTCCGGCGCTCGGCAATCGGTGGACAGCCACGACATTTGCGGTACTGACGGCGGCGGGACTGGCGTTCGCAACCGGCGCCGACGGGACCGGGGCGATGAAACTCTGGCCCTTGTTCGGCGGCGCCAACCAGCTTCTGGCGGCGCTTGCGCTGCTGGTCGTAACGCTCTATCTCAGGGGCAGGGGCGGACGCGGATATATTTTCACCGGCATTCCCTGTCTGATAATGCTGGTGATAACCAACTGGGCGATGATTGAGAACGGTCTGAACTTCGTCGGCAAGAAGAACTGGCTGCTCGTGGTGATCGGGACGGGGATTTTTGCGCTGGCGTTGTGGATGACGGTCGAGGCGGGGATCACTTTCCTCAAACCCGGCCGTGAAATCACGGGTTCGGCACAGGAATCGGAATCAGCCTGAATCTGGCCTCGATGGGCGTCTGGTTCAACTCGATCTCATTGGCGCGAAGATACTCGGGCGGGAAGTTGTAATTGACCTCCTTGCGCTGCTGCTCGGTACCGGCGTCCTCTTCGTCGACTTCGAGAATCACGTGGTACGGCATCGCCTGGTACGCATCCCTGGCCGGGCCGGTTGCCCGTATTTTGATCGGGCCGATGACGTCGCTGAGGTTTTCAATTTCGATGCGGTACTTGCCGAGCATGCCCGGGCTCGAACATATTCGCAATCTGGCTTCGGTGATCGTACCCTCGCTGAGGGGGCTTTCGTCGACGGCCAGTTTTATCCTGACGGTTTCGGCTGCGGCCTTGCGCTGATCGGCGGTCAGATACACAAAGGGCTGTCTCTCGATTACTTTGGAGCGGGCCGTCTCAATTTCCGCGCGAGACAATTCGATCCGGGCGGTTCGGGCGGCCTGGGGAACAAACATTTTGACGGTAGAAGGGACGATGCTTTCAGCTTTGAGCTGAACGCCGTCCTCATCGAAGCACTCGACGGGCAGAGTCTTCTCAACCAGTTCGACGATGTTGACCATGACGACTTCCGGTTCGACGCTCTTAACCTTCAGGCCGAGGCGTTTGAGGCGTTCGTCCTTCTGCAGGAAATCAAGGAGTCGCAAAGGATACACGCCCTCTTCGTTCATCTGCTCGGAACGGGCGTCAAAAACAAATTCCAGACGGGTGTTGTTCTGCTGTTCCTGCAGCAGACTGTCCAGGCGGTTGAAGGCCGAATGCGGCCCCGAGAGCGTCACCTCAATGTCCACGAACGGTCTCTGGCCGAAGCTGACCCATATCCTCTCGCTCGAATCGGCCGCGATGATACGACCGCGCCTTGGCGGAGGCGTCTCATCGAGAGCCAGGTCCGCCCAGACCCAGATCAGTGCGGTGAGAAACAGCACAATCGCTATCTTGCCGAAATTGAATTTACCCGTTGCCATATTCTCTTACTTACAATTTGGTACCGGACAGTTCGGCCTGCAGTTGGGTCTGATCGACGCCGCGGATCAGTTTGCCGTTTTTGGCGACCGAGACTATTCCGGTCTCCTCGCTGACGACCACACAGAGAGCATCGGAGCCCGAGGTTATTCCCAGGGCGGCTCGATGACGGGATCCCAGTTCCGTATCGCCTCCTTCCTGGCTGGGCGAAACGAATTCCGCCAGAGGCAGTTGCACGCTGGCTGCGACGATGCGGTCGCCGCGTATCACAACGGCCATGTCGTGCAGGGGCGTACCCGGATAGAAGATAGTCCTTAGCAGTTCCGCATTCACGTCGGCGTCGATTCGGACGCCCGTCTCTATGAATTCCCCCAGAGCGACGCGCCGTTCGATGACAATGATAGCGCCGGTCCGGGCGGTGGAAAGATCGGCCACAGCCGTGACCAATTGCTCGGTCGTGCGCGACAGGGGTTTGAGGGAACTGATCCACAGGCGCGGCTGGCCGAGGCGCATGAGCACACGTCGGATTTCCGGCTGGAACGCCGCGACTGCGATGATCAACACCGCAATCAGGAAGCCTTTGTATAGAAACTGCAGACGCAGGAATTCGAGTCGCTCAACGACGAGGTAGAGCACGAGCACGCCGGTGACCAGTATGAAGATGACGCCGCGGAACAATCGCTCGCCGCGTGTACCTTCGAGAAAATCCACCACCCAATAGACGACCAGACCGATCAGCAGCAGTTCAATGACGACGCGCCACCAGCCGTAGCTGGCAACCCGGGTAAAGTAGTCAACGAGCATATCCACTAATCAAGTCCCTTCGTCTCGATTCCATGCCTTGCCATCCAACGCGGGCCACAAATTGGTGCGACGATCAGCCGGAGAAAAGGTTTTTTCAACCTATCTCCCGCCTCAGACCGCATTTACACACCTCTGCCGCCCATAGTGTATCGGCCGAACACCGGTGCGTCAATGAAAAACGGTTGCAGGAAACAGGCAGATATCGATGCGCGGCCAAAGCGTTGGCCGCTTAAGCAAGGGCTGGCTGGAAGATTCATTACGCCGGGTTGCATGCTACAGTCGGGAGCACCCATCCTGACCGTCTGCGGCGACGTCGGGTCTGCGAGCACTATCGCGGGCCGTAATGCGGCAATTGTCGGCCAAGTTCATAGCAGCCAAGGTCTGGAGCTTGTGCCTTATAGCCGTCAGTGACCTGCGACAGGACCACGCCTGCATCGACCACCTTTGCGCGCCCGCTCAATTGCAGATCGTAATCCTCCGGCTCACAGGTCTTTCCCTTCTGCGGCGGTTCGGCCCGGACGAAAATGTCATAGTCCGCTGCAACGCCGTGCTGTTCGAGTCCCGTAGCCTCGAACAGTTCCCTGACGGACTGGTATCTGCCGACGTTTCGGTCGTGGCTTATCCATTTGAGGAACTGCTCAGGCTCGTTGCGCCGGTACGCGTTGTAATCCATGGTCGAGTAGGGGGTGAGCGAGCCGGTCTCCATCGCATATCTTCGCCCGCCCATGAACAGGTTGTTCCTGAAGTGGCCGTTCTGCCAGATCGCCGGTGGACAGAAACCCTGGCCTGCGCAACATGACGTATTGTTGTATGCAAGGATGCCGGCGGGGTAGTTGTTCAGCTTGTAGCTGAGGGCGGTGATACCGTAGAGTTCGTTGCGGATCAGGTACACCGGCCCGCCGTAGAAGGGTTGCGTGGACATTCCCGTGTGGGCGTTGTAGCAGCGATTGCGATAGAACCGCACGTTGTGGCAGCCATAATCGGCTTCGAACGTGTCGTCCTGCGCCCAGGAAAGATCGTTGTTGTAGAAGTCTATGCTCACGCAGTGCTTGTCGAGATCGTCGACCGGCGGACCGAAGTTGTAGATCGCGGCCGAATCGCTGAACCTCGTGATTCGGTTGTAGCAGATCACATGTCCTCTTCCATAGACATTGACCCCGGTGTGGCCGGGACTCATATAGGTTTTCGGCGGGCGCGGATACCATGTCGGATTTATGCCTACGATCTCGTTGTCCGCGATGTACCAGTTGAGGCAGTTCTCACAGCCCGTATTGATACCGTACACTACATCGTGGATCCTGCACCGGCGCACGACAAGGCCCTGAGAACCACCCGGCCTGGCGGCATATATGGCCATGTGGGCCCGGCGAAACGTCAGGCCCTCGAAATGTATATGATGCGTGCCGTTGAGCGTCACAATTCGCGATCTGCTCTCCACTCCCTCCCCCTCCAGAATCGCCCTGCCGCTCGGCGGCCCGCGAAAGACTATGGGCCTGGCGGCCGTTCCGGACTTGCGCAGCTCGAACGGTCCTTTATAGACGCCGGCGGCAAGGAAAATAACATCGCCCGGTTTCGCTTCTTCATAAGCGGCCATCAGCCCTTTTTCGGCGGTAGCCTGGATCACTCTTGCGTCCTCGAATGCCTCGGGCACAGCCCGCGTGTGAGCAGTTACGATCAGAGGTTCTTTCGGCGCGCCACCGTCCGGATCGGCCATGGTCAGCCGCACCTGGTACGTCGTAGCCGGCTCCAGGAAGAGCACGCTGCCGGCGAACAGGTTGCCCGTTCGATATGGTCCGTACTTCTGGTTCGACACCTCATGGTGGACGCGTAGCATGGGCAGGGCGTCCTTCCAACGGTCCTCGCCCTTCTTTCGCAAGGCGACGGCCACTGATGCATTGCGATTGCTGTCGCCTTCAATGTACCAGCGGAAACCAAGGTTCTCTATCGTGGGAGGGTCGATAATGAATCGCTTCGGTGCAACCTGGTCCATTTTCGGGCCGACGTCAAAGCCGACAATCGGCCCGGGGTCAGGAGGTGATGCGCCGGAGACGAACACCGCAAGCAACATCCATACTGGAATAACAGAGACTCTTGGCGACATCTTCATTGCAGGTCCTCCTTACAATTCCCAGCCTTCGCGATATTCGCGGACAAGGTATTTCTCTGCTTCGGGCGCATTGGGAATCTTCATGTTGTTGCTGTCGAAGCGTATCTTCCTGCCGGCGCGGAGGGCGACGGTGCCGAGATTGACGGTATCCGTGATAGCTGCGGCGTTGAGGAAGCTGCCGGGGGAGGGATCGCCTCCCTTGAAGGCGTGCAGCCACGAGGAGTGACGATCGACGGAAGACGCATTGGCTTCGGGTTCGAACGGTTCATTGCGACCGTTGGCGAAGAGCCGCGGATCGCGTCCGTGGAACTCGGCCATGATCGTACCTTCATCGCCGACAAACAGGATGCCTTCTCTGTCCATTTGCACATCATGGGCCTCAACTTCGTCTGGCAGTCGGGGTTTCATCCCGCCATCATACCAGAAGAGGTCCAACTCGGGCATGCCGGCACGGGCAGCGAAATGGAAACGCAGGGTGCAGCCCGTGGGGTAGGCGAAGTCGTTATGTACGGTTCGGCTGACGTTATTTTCGATGGTGCAGGTATGGGTCGCCCAAGCCTGGGCGCTGACGGGCACGCCGAGATCCAGCCCGGCAAAAACGGGCCAGAGGCTGTAGATGCCCATGTCTGCCATGGAACCGCCGCCGAAGTCGTACCAGCCGCGATAAACGGTATGCGTATAGTGCGGATGATACGGGCGATGACGTTCGGGTCCGAGCCAGAGGTCCCATTCGAAGCCTCCGGGGATGGGCGGCCTGTCGGTGGGAATCTGGGTGTACTGCGGCCAGACCGGCCGGTTTGTCCAGTTGTGAATCTCGCGGAGTTTGCCGATAGCGCCCTTTTTGATGCTCGCTGCAAGCCGACCGTTGGCGGCTCCACTGCCATAGGCCAGGAGGTGCGTCTGTACGCCGGTTCTGCGGGCGGTATCGAGGACGAGCCTGCCCTCGTACAGTCGGTTGGCGATGGGCTTGTGCATCAGGACATGTTTGCCCTTTTTCATGGCCGCTATGGAAATGGCCGCGTGCACATGATCGGGCGTCATGATCTTCACTGCATCAACGTCTTTTTCCTGTTCGAGCAGTTCGCGGAAATCCGCGTACGCCGTGCAGCCTTCGCCGGCGCTTTTGCGGCCGTGCTTTTTGTAGTAGGTGTCAACCACGTATTTCCCTACATCGCGGCCACCCGGACAGCCATCGATGCCTTGTTTCCACGATGGATCGTCGAGATACTGTCGGATCCGATTGCGTACGCTGTTCTTTCCCCACTCGATGTAGTTGTGGGTCTCCCTGTTCGGGTCGCAGACGGCGACGATCTGTATGCTCGGGTCCTCAAGCAGATATCCGAGTTCGCGGAATCCCTGAGTACCCATGCCGATGTGCACGAGTGTGATTCTCTCGCTTGGGGCGACGTGTCCGGCTCCGCCCAGTACGCGTCTCGGGACCAGGGTGAAGGCACCGGATGCCACGGCCGAACCCAGGAATTTGCGACGGTTGAATTTAGCTGTCATTGGAAGACTCCTTGATTGAACGCGTAACGCACGAGTATGGAAATCCTAAATCCCAAACAAATCCAAAGTTCAAATACTCGAATGACCCAAAAGGCAAGGCCCTACCGTTTGGAGCATTTCGATTTCGGTCATTCGAGATTGTTCGCGCTTCGATATTCATATTTTCGTATTTACAATGCTACTTCAGTTCCCTGATGAAGATGTTCTTGAACTGCAGGAGACTCGGCGGGCTGACCCATTTGCCGTTGCGTTTACCACCATGATGCTGCAGGGCTATCGGGCCGCTCTTTGCGATGCCGGGCAGTTTTGCCTTGTCGATGACCCTGATGCCGTTGAGCACAACCGTGACGCGGTCGCCGATGGCGGTAATCTCGAAACGGTTCCACTGGCCGACGGGCTTGTCCGCCTGGTGTCGCGGGGTCACACCGGCGCGAATTTCCGGGGGCATACTCCTGTCCATGCGATAGCCGTAGAACTCGCCCGAACCGATCGGCCAGCACCAGATATTGACCTGGTTTTTGCCGGCGCCGCGCAGGAAGATCCCGCTGTCGGAATCGGGCAGAGCGAGCTTCAGTTCCCTGCCTTCGATATCACGGGCATGGGTGCCGTCGGGCAGTATATAGGGAATGCGCGGATTGATGTACGGGGTTGCCTTTATCCGCCAGTCGACGCGGAGTACGAAGTTCTCGAAGTCTTCGGTGTGCCAGAGGCTTTTGTCGCCTTTGGCTTCGCTCTCGGCGTCATAATCGATCACACCGTCGATGATCTTCCAGTGTCCGTTGTCGCCCTCGGGGACTTTCCAGCCGGTGAAATCTCTGCCGTTGAACAGCGCGCGAAACCCGGGCGGGGGCACGTTGTCTTTTTCCTGCGGTCCTGCCGCATCCGTCGTATCACAGATCATCAAGCCGAGCACTATCGCACTCAATGCCACTACCACTGAAGTTCGTTTTGCGATCATTGTGTTTACTCCTTTGTTCTGCAGGTTTGAAAAGCTTTTACTGGTTCCCGCCTCAGCGGCCGTGTGCTCATGATACCACCATGCTCGGCCGAATTCCAACGGTTATGCACGTTCGCAAGGCATCACCAATGACCGGGAATGGTTGCTTTGGGGCTGCGATGCAATATGATGGAATACCATCGAAGGACAGGGCTTCGGGCTCGCTTGCGACAAGCATACGCAGGACAGCAGTTGAAAGGAAGAGCATGACTGTAAGATCCGTAATTCTGTGCGTTCTGGCCTCTTTGACGGCGGCGTCGACGGCGACCGCGCGGGAAGTCGAACCGATTGCAACAGTGGACATTGACGAGAATCGGGCGATCCGGGTCAACGGCGAACCGTTCTTTCCGATCATGATCTGGCTCCAGGATACGGATAACTTCCCGTCCGCCCGCAAAGCGGGAATCAACACAGTCGCGGGCTACTGGAGCGGATCGGGCGGAACGAAAGACGTGGTCGAATACGCCGAACGTGTCGAAGAGGCGGGCTTCTACGGCGTTCTGCCTTTTGACGAACGATTGAAAGGCCATTCGGCGCTGCTGGCGTACATTCACGGAGACGAACCCGATCTGCCGCACCTGATCAGCGATGCCGAGATCATCCCATGGGAGGAACTGCGAATCAATAAGAGCACGCCGCTCTGGAGGATTCTCGATGGCGTTACACATAGCTGGTCCGTACTCGATCCGCTTGAAGGAGCGGAATTGACGATCAAGTTAGATGACGCCGTGCGAGTGAAGAAACTGGCGATCTGGCTTACCATCTCGCAGGGACTGGCCGTTGCCAAAGATGTTTCGTTTCTGGTCGAGGGCAGAGAAATTGCGCGTGCAACGCTCAGGAAGGAAAAAGGCCGTCAGCAAGTCGATCTCGCAACGGCTCTTACGCTGACCGAGTTGACTTTCAAAGTGCACTCCACTTACACCGGCGAGCATGTCTGGGGCTCGATCAGCGAGATCGAAGGTTTCGACGATGACGGTAACAACGTGCTGCTGTCGCCTCCGCGGAACGTGCCCCGCAAGTACCCCGACGAAGTGCAGAAGGAATATGAACGGATCAAGCAAGCGGACTCGATCCGCCCGGTCTTCATGACGCTGACGGGTCACTTCGATCCATTCTTCGATAAATGGTCGGACCAGCAGCGCGAGACTCTATACCCACAATACATCAAGGCGACGGACGTGGTCGGGTATGACATTTATCCCATTTACGGCTGGAACAAGCCCGAGTGGCTGCATCTGGTGCGGGATGCGACCGCGGAGTTGCGCAGACTTGCGGGTGACAGGCCCGTATACGCCTGGATTGAGACCAGCAGAGGCGGCCAGTACACCGGATCGCTGGAGCGGCAGAAACACGTCCTGCCCCGACATATTCGCGCAGAGGTCTGGATGGCCGTCTGCCGGGGTGCAACCGCCATCGGGTATTTCACGCATATATGGAAGCCTGCGTACAAGCAGTTCGGCGTACCGCCTGAGAACGTCGAGGCAATGAAACAGATCAACGATCAGATCGCAGAGCTGGCGCCTGTGCTTCTATCCGGGCCGGCAAAGATGGACGCAACCATCGAACTGACGGACGGGCTCAAGGGCGACATCATGGCCCGGGAGCACGATGGATGGCTCTATTTGTTTGCCGTGAACTACGATTCGCGGCAGGCGGCCGGGCGGGCGACCATACGAGTGGAAGGATTGCGAGCGGGAACAGAGGTCGAAGTTGTCGATGAAGGTCGTGTCATTACGGCAGGCAACGGCACGTTTCTCGATCCGTTCGCTCCGCTGGCCGTCCATATTTACAGGATGAGGCAGTAACATCTGCGAGACTGCGGGAAAGCGACCAAGTGGTTAATGAATCCGTACCCGGACGCATGGAAGGGTTTCGCAGTAAGGACACTCAGTGTATAATTGTTATGACTTGCAGACGTTGTGATGCGAGCGTCGTACAAGCTGCCCGACGGCCTGTATGATGGGCGTCGCCTCGAATCGAAAGATAAATCAATCCGACAATATACTACCTCACTGAAAGAGCAGAACATGAATGCAAAGATCTCACGTAGAAGGCTGATCAAGAGTGCAGCGGGATCGGTGGCGCTGCCCTTTATCGTTCGGGCAACAGCTTTGGGCGGTCGAGGCTCGGTTGCGGCTTCGGAGCGGATTACCGTCGCCACGATAGGACACGGCGGTCGATGCACCCGCGTGATGCCGCACTTTCTGTCGTTCGACGAGGCCCAGTTCATAGCGGTCAGCGATGTTCGCAGAGACCGGCTGCTGGCGGGCAAGGCCCAGATCGACAAGCATTACGGCAACACGGACTGCGCTGCATACGCGGATTTCCGCGAACTGCTGGCAAGGGATGATATCGACGCCGTCTTCATCGCCACAGGCGACCGCTGGCACTCGCTCGCTTCCATCATGGCCGCTCGCGCGAACAAGGACGTCTATTCCGAGAAACCAATGTCGCTGACCATCGAGGAAAGCCGGGCCGTCGTCGAGACAATGAAGCGTCATGGAACTGTTTATCAGTGCGGTCACCAGAGACGCAGCGTCGGCTCCTATCGCTTCCAGACCGAGGTCGTCCAGAGCGGACGGATCGGAAAGGTCCATACTGTCATCGCCCAGAACTGGGAAAACCCGGTGCTCAAACCGGATAGCCCCGCACCGGTTCCCGATGGTGTCGATTACGACATGTGGCTCGGGTCCACACCGTGGCATCCGTTCATACCGACCCGTTTCCACAATTGGAACTACTTCTGGAATACCGGCGGCGGCACGATCATCGCCATGGGTTGCCACTATACGGATATCGCCCAGTGGGGTCTGGAGACGGACGATACCGGTCCGGTCCGCTACGAGGGAACCGGTGATTTCGTAAAGGGCAATTTCGCCGACGTGCCCAGGTCGGCCGAGGTCGCGTGCACGTACGCCGACGGCAGGAAGATAGTCCTGCTCTCACGCGGCAAGTTCGAAGATCGTTTTATCCGCTTCATTGGCGACAAAGGATGGATCCAGGTGGACGACGCGACGGATGCGATAACGGCAGAACCGGCCTCGATTCTGAAAGAGCGTCGCATAACCAGCGGAAGTTGGGCGCACCCCGAGGGCCATATCGCCAACTGGTTGCGCTGCATCAAGACACGGCAGGAGACAATCTGCTCGCCGGAAAAATCCCACCGTGCGACTACCATCGGACACATCGCCAATATATGCCTGCGGCTTGGCCGGCCGTTGAATTGGGACCCGCAGACCGAGCGTTTTGACGACGCTGAGGCGAACCGGATGATCTCGCGCGCGATGCGGCCTCCGTGGCGCCTGTAGCAAGAAGGATGTGACGGTCTTCTACATATCCACGACAGAGCTGATTCCTACCGGCGCCGGCGTCGGGTTGGATTCACGAGCGGTCTCCGTCGTGAAGAGATCTCTCCCGGCCTCCGTATTCCCTATGCGGAGTTTTCCGGCCATTTGCAATATTAAGGATCGAAGTGACGCATCGGCTCATCGATCTGTTGTGCAATTGTCCGTGCTGAATCAGTCGGCCCCTTTGGCCCAGGGCGGGACGGAGGACCGGGCCTCATCGCCACAGATGAGGGAGGCCTGCAAGCCGCCGCCGTTGGTTGTCTGGAAGATTCTGCCGTTGGACACGAAACCGCCGACGCACTCGAGGACATCAATCGTCGGCCCGGCGTATATGAGGGGGCAGTCCTTCGAGAAGTCGTGGATGTTCAAGTTCGCCGCGAGCAGATAGGGTTCGGAAAGCGTGAAGCGGGTGCAGCGATAGCCTTTGGCCACTTCGTTGACGATCCGGCCGGAGGCTTTGTCGATGAGATAACTCTCGCGATACTGTGCGTGCGTGAAAAGGTAGCGATCGCCTATCGTGATGACGTGAATGGCCCCACGGACCGGGTCCGACTGCCAGACGAGCGAACCGTCGGCGGCGTCGAGACACCATACGCGATTCGTCTTGCCCAGGACCGGATTGTAGCCGCCGAGATAGAGCCGGCCGTTCTCTGCCGATATCGTACAGCCGGCGTGTACGGCATGTTTCGTGGTGACCCAAAGGGACTCGCCGGTTTGCGGGTCCATAGCGGCAGTGATTCCCTGCGGGGCTTCGCTGCCGAAATAACATGAATAATACAGCCGGCCATCCATCAGACATATACCCGCGTCATCTCCGCCCGAACCATATTCGGAGAAGTCTCTGGTCCAGACTACCCGCCCCGTCTCTTTATCCCAGGCGCGGACAAGGGGCCTATGGTCTTTCGGGAAACTAAAGGTGCTCTGATGCTCGAAAAGCCATCCTTCGGGTGTATATGTGCCGGTTCCGAAAATGTAGATGACCAGGTTCTTCCAGACTACGGGCGGCTGCTGGCGATTCCAACTCGGCGAACCGGTGAATGGGGCCTGCCAGAGTTGTTCGCCCGTGGCGACGTCCAGGCAGCGCAGGTACGACTCCTCCAGGCCCGCCTGTGGGACGTAGATGCGCTGCTCGCTGTAGACGGGCGACGTATAGGATACATGGACTCCCGGAAAATAGCGTCTCCAGAGCAGACGCCCGGTTTCCTGCTCGACCGCGAAGATCTGTCCTTCGGCAGTATGCGTGTACATTCTTCCGCCGCCACAAACTGAGAAATGCTTGACGGTCCCCTCGTAGCGGCGCAACCATTTGATCTTAAACGGCGGTTCGACAGACTGATCACTTCTGTTGGTGTTGGCGAAATTCCCGAAGCTCGTGCACCAGTCATGTCTTGCCGCGGAGCGGTCGCCCGTCAACCTGCTGCGGATGCGCCACAGTTGGAGGTCGCGAATCGTGAGATCGGCGGATGATTCCCGGCGGGATCCGAGAACGTACAGGTGTCCGTCTTCCGATCCGAAGTAGACTCGGCCGTTACAGACGGCCGGCGGTGCAGAGATCGTCCGGCCGGAAGGCGTTGAATAGGACCAGATTTCATTTGGGTCAGACAGCGAGACGACGTACAGAGACCCGTTCAGTCCGCCATACACGACAGAGTCCTGCAATACTATCGGTGCGGCGACAGCAGGATAGCCGTTGAAACGCTGGTCGGCCTGTCCGGGTTGATGGCGGCACAGGCCGAAGCCCTGCTCCGGACGACAGCGGTAGACATGATTTCCGCGAATGCTCACCGAACTGAATGCCAGCGAACCCGGGCCCTTGTAGCTCGTCTCGGTACCTCGGACGTGGTCAGTCTCAATTGCATCGCCTCGCAACCGAAGGATTTCGACGCGGCCGCCATTGTCGCGACGGGTCCACTGTCTGTAGACATCGCCCGATGCGTCGACGCTCAACCCCAGCGTGGAGGGGCTCTCCCGAGGACCGCCGAGGTACTTACCGCGCAGAACAGCCCGGTCGCCCATATCCTCCAGCCAGGTTATCATTCCACCGGCGGGCACAATAACCATCCCATCGTGCAGAGCCAGGTTCCTCGAACAGCAGAACTGGCTCTTCCATCCGGAACGGCCGCGATGCGCGAGCCAGTCTTCTCCGCTCCAGCGGTCGCCTTTGAAGCCCAGGACTTCATCAACAAAGTCCCATTCCCAGCAGATGGTCCCGTCCGGATCCAGACAATAGACCCGGGAGCCCAGCGTCGCGAAGGCGACACGATCCGCGGCGACTACCGGCGCGCTGAAGATCGGATCGCCACAGCGTATCCGCGTGACTACCGATCCGGTCCGCGCATCGAGGACGTAGTATATACCCGCCATCGTTCCGAAATGCAGATAGTCGCCGGCGAGTGCCGGCGTAGAGACGTTGTTGCAGTTGGCGCGGCCGCCGTCCGTTTCGAACCTCCAGAGAGGTTCCAGGGTGCGATCACTGACGCACGTCAGGACGCCCGATCCGTCCAGCACATAGATGCGTCCATCGCCGACAACCGGCGAGGTGAGAATCGCATCGGTCATCGGCAGTGCTGCGAGCAGGTGCAACGGTGTGGTTATACGCCGGTCGGCGGCGTTGCCGGAGTGTCTCGAATCGTATTTAAATTGTTCCCAGTTCTCGTCGGCGTGAACGCAGATCGTCGGAGCAAGCAGTAGAAGGATGAGCAGTCGTTTCATGTGCGTGCCTTTCGTAGAATCACCAACAGGCAGATGCGCGATTCATAATACGCCGATCCTGCCGACAGCATCGTACGGGGCCGACCAGAGACTGTCAAACGGCGGCCGTTCCTTCTATCGCTGTTTTGCAACCGGTACCGGTGGAGCGGGATCGGTCTGTTGGAACAGTTCAATACCACAGAGTACGGTCTCAACATCCGCCCGCTTCGGCGTCAATTCCACGCTTAATCTCGTATGGGCCGCGATGTCTGTGAACTGCTTGACTATTCCCGTGCGGCAATCGCCTGCTGCCGCGACAATGTCGAAATCCTTCAGGACCTTTTTGCCCTGCAGGCTGACGTCGAAGATACGCTCGCCTTCGCTTATCGAGTCGGGTTCGGCGAAATGCAGGCGAACCGTATACAATATCTTCGGGTCATCCTGTGCCGGTTCGGAATTCTCTTCATTTGTCAGGCTGATAACGATTCTTCTGAGGCCTCGCGCGCCGGACGCTTCAACCCACTTGAGGCTGCCGCCCCTGAGTCGGGATGCATGCCGCCTGAACCACGTCGGCCGCTGCGGATCCACATCGATCTTCACTGCGGGTGAAGGTCCGCCGACACTCGGGTAGTCCAGCCAGAGCGTGCCGTTTTCACCCTTTCTATCACCCGGCGCACCGAAGTTGATGCCCAGTCGACGTACCACGCCGGAGGCGTCTTCAATCGTGTTAAACGTCCATGTCTCGACATCGGGATCGTGCACCAGAGCCAGTGATGTCTGATTTTGGTAGCTGCACGTGCAGGTACGGGTATACTCCGGCGCATTGAGCACGCCATTGGCGACAATGAGGTTGTTCGTACAGCCCGATTTGAATCCACCGAAGTTGCCCGTTCCGCCATCGCCGGCCAAATCGAAATAGCCCGCCGCCGCCGAGCGAAACGTCAGCAGGTTCCTGCTGGCCACCGCCGTGTTGCAGCCATAGTTCCGGGAGTATTCCCACGGCACCGATTCACCGGTCAGGGGGTGGGAGCGCATCACCTGTGCGCCGGTGAGAAGATGATACGCCTTTGCCTGTGTGATGATCCTGTCGTCACAAAGCATGCAGGGGCCGTTGTATTCGACGCGTTTGTCCCAGAGGATGTCCCCTGACGCGCCTTCGTGCACGGCCATTCTGTCACCCGGCTCCCAGACCATGTCGCGCGATCTTCGATATGCCTGCAACAGCACATCGTGTTTTTCCGAATATCCCAGCCAGCTTCCGAATACGTCTTTCTGATTTCGCCAGAGGATTTCCCCACTTTTTATATCGATCGCCACAAGGCTTTCAGCCGGGTACGCAGCGGCCTCCCGCGCGATTACCTGCCTTCGTATATACGCCGGCAATCCATCGATGCAGAACACTCGGCCGTTACCCGCTGCGATTGCGTTATGAATGAAGCCCGCTTCGGCCCTCATGCTCCACAGGACTTCGCCCGTATGACGATCCATCGCCACCAGTCGTCTGCTGGCATGCTTGTTGAAAAAGTCCGCCCATTTCTGTTCGTCGCTCCGGTCGCCGGGGAATTTGAGGTAGTCCGCAAAGTCCGCACCGGCCAGCAGGACATCTGCGCAAAGGCCGATATAGGCCCAGCCACGCGTTTGTTCTCCATCGCATGGAGGCAGAGAGAACACGGCCAATTCGCCACCGTCGACGGCACTCAGCACACGGCACTTCGCGCCGTCTATGACGTAGACTTTGTCCGCGGAGGCGACGAAATTGGTGCCTCGGCTGTTCGCCCCGGGTATATGCACCTGATTGTAGGATTTGTCGTGGTAATCGCTGTTGTACGTGGCATCGTAGTATACACCGTACGTCAGGGGGTTCTTGATCTCCGTCTTCCACAGAATCCGGCCTGTATAGACATCCCGTGCGCTGATTGAATTGATACCTTCGATGAACAGCCTGCCGGCGACGACCTGTTCGGACGGGCCGTGTCCGTGACGCGGCAGCACGTCGGTGAAGGACGAGTTGTCGCCGAACCACAACAGTCCGAGCGGTCCTTCCAGTTCGTCTTCCGAGCAGACCGTATTGGCCGGATCGCCATACATGCCCGTCCAATCGGCGGTGCCGGGAAGCGGACCGTTGCGTCTGACGAGAAGACCGTTGCGCAGCTTCGTGATCCTGCTGCCGAGCGGCGCACAGTCTGCAATGCGCTTCGACAGATTGGCGTGATTTGCGCTGCCGCCGCCCAGCCATGCCATGCCGCCGTAGGGCCGCAGACAATCCAGCAGGTCGGCCACGCGATCGGCAGATAACTCGGGGGTGCTATTATCGATGTTCGCAGCGACAATCAGATCCGCCATATAGGGAGGCAAATCAAGCGAAGTCAAATCGCCGGTCAGAATGGACAAGCGCCGGCCGTACAGTCCCGCCCCATCCATTTCCTCACGCAATCGCTCAACGAGTCCGACATCCGGATCAGCAGCTACAATATGAAATTCGGATTCCAGCAATAAGGCCCGCAGCATATCACCGCCATCGATGCCCAACATCAGGCAGTGCCCTTCCCGAGTGCCCGCCCGACGTATGATCCTGCGTGCTTTGCGGCGTATAGCTCGGGGAGCTTTGATTTCGCGGACCTCGTGATGGTTGTGCCACTGCGGGGCGGTATTCTGTGGACCGAAGCAATACAGCAATCCGCTAGTCGTCACGACGAACAGTTTATCGTCACCCGCTATCATGCTCCAGGCCGCACCTTTGAGGCGATAACTCCAGGCTAGCCGCGCAGCACCATCCCCGGCCGGAATACCAATAGCTGCGATCTTGCCATGGCTGTTGCCGGCGTACAGCCGATCTCCCGCCTGCATATGGACCTTCTCGATTGCCAAACCCAATTCGGAGTTCCACAGGCCTTTGGCCTTGAGCGGGGCCTGTCCGTCCGTCGAAGCTGCATCCTTTGCAAGCTGCGGAACGTAACCGACGAGATTGTGCTGTGCATCGAACGCAACGACGGCGTCCTGCGAGACCGTCTGGACGCTGGATCGCACCAGTCCGCGGCCATCTCTGAGCCGATGGACAACATCATTATTGAAGAACAGATCATCACGGATGTAGACCCTGTAGCCGCCGACGTACTTGCCCATCGCTCTGTCCGAAAGCCGATAGTAGAGCAGCTTTCCGGTTTGTGCATCGTAGCAGGCCGGGGTGGTGCGGCCTGGTATCAACAGCTTGTCCTCCGTCGCAGCGAGATAACCCTGCGGGGCAACGCCGCCGAACGCGGGACTGTTGTGCTGCTGGGTCATATACCTGGCGCCGCTGCCGCTGTTTTCCCACACAATGTCTCCCGTCTCGGCGTCGATGGCGTAGATGAATATGCCCATGAACGGCCAGATGCCGGCAGTGCAATACAACGTGCCATTGTGAATTACGGGTCCACCTCGGGCAGGCCAGGTGGAAATCAGCCGGCCGTTGCCGAGTATCCTTCGATCCGAGGGAGCCAGTTGCACCTTGCGGATCAGTTTGCCGTCGCTGGCGTTAACACAGTAGAGAAATCCATCGTCGCTAACGAAATACAGCCTGTCCTTCCAGCCAGCCGGTGCGAACCGCACAGGACCGTCGCAGTAGAAACGCCAGGTCTGGCGTCCGGTGGCAGTATCGTACGCTGTGACGCTGTCACTGACCATTGATGGTACGAAGATTTGATCGCCCAGTACGACCGGTTCGTACGATCGGTCAAACTGCAGCTTGTATTGCTCCTCGGGCCATGCGGGAGCGGGCTTTGGCAGTTGCCTGACCCACTGCAGGTGCAGGTCTTCGGCCAATGCGTGCGGGCTTGTTGCACTGCGGGCCGCATCGTATCTCCACATCGGCCAATCCCCGGGCGCTCCGCTGGCCGCAGCAGGCCGGAATTGGCAGGCAACCAATCCCAATAACTGAGTTGCAACAAAAAGCATTCGTATACGCATAGAGCACTACCGTTGAGTCCGTCTTCTTGATCGCGAATAACAGTGAGTTTGCGAAATATACGCCGTCATCCTAACATAATCCCGGGTCGCAAGCCATGGCGTGAGTCTTGCGAGGGACATTTGTCCTGGAAGACAGAGAAGCGGTTTTTAAGAACCGGGATCACCTGCATATGCCCGGCCTTGTGGCCCCACAACAGCGGTCGATAGTCGATGGATTTCGAAGAGTCCTCGCCGGAGAAATTCGCACAGGCTTGCAATACCGATCGCCATTCTGTATATTATCGTCGCAGCGCTTGATGTGAACTCTGCACCGCGTCGGTCAAACCCGGGTAGGTGAGCGGGAAATCGGTGTGTTCGCGTGGAGTTTGAAATGCGCAAGCTGTTGCCAACGTAGCTCAACGGTAGAGCTCTGGTTTTGTAAACCAGTGGTTGTCGGTTCGAATCCGACCGTTGGCTTTCTAACTTCTTTAACAGCAAGCACTTAAGAAGTCAGCGAGAATCCCACTTGTTTTTATGACTCCATTTTGATACCATTACCGGTGTCAGAATGTCTCTCTTATTCACGGAGGTCACGGATGAGAAAGACCTGGACATATCAAAGGAAGAACATACCCGGCTGGTGGGTGGGATGGTACGAAGGAGGCAGGCGGAAGTCCAAGGCCTTCCCCAACAAGGCCCTCGCCCAGCACTTTGCAAAGATCAAGTACCAGCAGGTTAACTCCGACGTCTTCACCGCCGTTGTCTCGGTGCCATGGGAAACGCTGCTGGAGGAGTACGAACAGTCGAAGAAGGTCAAGGGACTCACCGGCGAAGCAATCTACCAGGCCATGCTCACCCTGAAGATGCACTTCAGGGAAGCCTGCGGACCGCTGAACTCTAAGCAGATAACTCAGCCAGCCGTCGACAAGTTCATACTCAAAAGGGGAAAGGATGTCTCAAGGTTCACCCTGAACAAGGACATATCCAACATGAGGGCGTTCCTCAACTGGGCCAAGAGGAACAAGTACGTCAGCGACGACGTCAGCGTCGACAAGGTCAAGGTCGAGAACAAGGAAGTAAAGCCCCTGAACAGGAAGCAGGTGCAGAACCTCCTTCTCACCGCGAAGCTTCACCCTGCCTGGCACGCCAGGGTGCTGCTCTCGCTCACCACCGGGCTACGCAAGAACGACATAGAGAAGCTCAGGATCGCGGATATAGACTTCGAGATGAACGCCATAGACACGAAGAGCAAGAAGACCAGGAAGAGCATGCTCTTTCGGCCGCTGCCGGAAAAGATCGCGGATTACCTTGCCGGTTACGTCGACACGCTCCCGGAAGGGCAGGTCGGGCTCTTTCCGGATACCCATACGCACAAGAAGTGGAAGAAGATAAGAGAACGGGCGGGACTCCCCGATCTCCGGTACCAGGACCTCCGCGTCACGTTCAGCTCCCTCCTTGCCGAGGCCGGGGAATCGACAAGCGTCAGGCAGAGGCTGCTGGAGCATTCATCGCCGCAGATCACCGAGGACTACTACACCAAGGTACAGGATCCGATTCTCCGGAAGGCGGTGGACAAGCTTCCCGTGGACGAGTGGTTGTAGGCCGGAAGTCACACAACTCCGTCCGGCCTGACCTCGACCATCGCACACCTCAGCCAGTCCTCAACGTCGTCCCTCCGATATCGCACCATCCGACCCAGCTTCGCGTACTTCGGGCCTCTCCTCAACTGGCGCAGCTTTCTCAGATACGATTCCCCTAGGCCATACATCTCGGCTATCTCCGCTGTCGAATATGTCCTGAAGTTATTTGGTGTTCTTTCCTTGTTCACGACATACTCCGCTATGAGAATGAAATTGGCTTACTACTTTAGTCTGCAATCAGCTATGAATGTCACGTCTTTCGCAGGCATTACTACTCACAACAGGATGCGCAGAACCTATACCCACAAGTGGGGCAGATACCATTTGGATTCATGGTCATCACCACATCTCCGCATCTCGGGCAGAACAGAAAGCCGGTGTCCTGATCCGGTACGTCTTCCGGGCCTTCGGAGGCATGGTCTCTTCTGTCAGATAGGTCTTCTTTGTTCTGCATATGGGAGCCTTTCCAAACGGCATTCTGCAATGCTTCTATTATCGCATATACGCGACTAGCTCAGGCGTTATCTGACTTGTCTGTTAATGATTCATGCTTGGCTCAATAATCACAGTGGAATGTGTCGAAGATGACTGCAAGCTCAGTCGTTCGATGAGACTGAGCTTGCCCCATGAGGTAGGCCGAGGAGGAAGAGAAGATGCGAAGATGTGCAATGTGCGGGAGGCGCTCAAGGAAAAATGAATCTATCGGTGTGTACTGTGGGAACTGTGATCATATCGTTGGAGATACCATGACCGGTTTACAGGCTGAACTCGGCTTGGGTATCTTTTGAGGGGGTGATGGAATTGAAGAGAGAACAAGTGCGAAGAATCGCACGGAATGCGTTTGATGAACTTGTGAAATCTGTCGAAGCAGGCAAGAGCCAGACGCTGAAGCAATATCTCGAAGCAATGGCAAGATTCCACCGTTACAGCTTGGGCAACGCGATCCTTATAGCCTGTCAAAAGGCGGAAGCCACCCATGTAGCTGGGTTTCGGGCATGGCAACGGTTTGGCAGGCATGTTCGCAAGGGGGAACATGGCATCGCAATTATGGCCCCTGTTGTGTACCGGAGGGAACCAGCCCTAAATGACAAAGTCAATGAAGACGAGGATGATGAGGTCGTTACCACGTTCAAGACAGCGTACGTGTTCGATATCAGCCAGACAGACGGCAAGCCACTGCCGGAATTTGCCCGTGTGCAGGGAGACCCAGACGAGTTCTTGAGCAGGCTGAAGCAGTATGTTGCAGAAAGAGGAATCAAGCTGGAGAAAAGTCAGAGTTTGACAATGGCAGAGGGCATTTCAACTGGTGGGACAATCCTCTTGAAACAGAGCTTGGCACCAGCAGAGGAATTCTCAGTTTTGTGCCATGAGGCGGCTCATGAAATTTTACACCACGCGACTGAAATCCGGCCCGAAGAGAAGAAAGTCAGAGAAACAGAGGCCGAGGCAGTTGCGTTTGTTGTGTGTCATGGCATTGGTTTGGATGTGAACAGCTCGAGCTGCGACTACATTCAACTCTATGATGGAGATAAGGAAACGCTCATAAAGTCGCTCGGGCGAATACAACAGACTGCGGCAGAGATATTGGGGGCTATTACGGATAGTAGTGATTCGAACCGCGAGACTGTGGAAAAGACACGGGGCGTATCTGCTGCCGCGTAGACTTGGGAGTTGGCTGATTCGTGTACACAGGGCGCCCCGTACAACAAGAACTATGTTAGGCCAAATTAGCACGTCCGCACCAATTATTTGCGCTTGACAGGGGTTTTGGAAGGTCCGTTTTTGTGGAAATTGGGGTGCGTGGTGTCAAAACGGTGTCAACATGTCACTAGGTAATGCCAGAGACAGAAGAGCTACGATGTACTGATAGTTGGGGTTAAGTCGAAACTCTGTTTAGCAGGCGACCTAAACGTCAAAGAAGACTCAAGAGATGTTCCAAATGTTGCTTGCTGATCTTATTCTCTCTTGCCCGGCGTTTCAGAATATCTGCAGCCGTTTCCCCATTTCCATTTCGCACATCAGTGTTCGCACCAGCATCAACCAGAGCCGTGATCAATTCCCCATTTAGCCATTGCGCCGCCTCGTGCAATGGGGTACTCTCTTGCTCATCTGATATATCCGGATCGGCTCCTGCGATCAGAAGGACTTCTGCAACATGATTCATCGCCCAGTTGGCTGCAATCTTCAGGGGCGTTTCCCCCTTGTTGTTTCGCGCGTTTGCGTTGGCACCGTTCTCGACGAGGGTCTGGGTGACCATCACGTTGATTGGCTCCCGGCTATCCGGCGACTCTGACATACTTAGCTGCCTTCTTGTATCCTCACGCATCGTTCCAAACATAGCGAATTCCCCCATCGCTCTAAATTGACTTGGCGACCAAAGAGGCAATGCTGCACCATGTAGGGCCGTGCCACAACCTCCGATCTGACGGTTTGGATCAGCTCCATATTCCAACAGTAGTGCCACCATTTCACAGTGACCATTCAAAGCCGCTCTTTCAAGTGGAATGCAAAACTCTGATTGATTAGGATTCGTCCCTCTCCCTAAGAGATAACGAACCCTATCAATAACGCCGTATTCCACCGCGTCTTCGAAGGAATGAGGAAAGAAAGTTCTTTTCAGTCGGCTCCAAATATTCATGATGGAATCTGGATTGTGTATAATGCGACTCGTGGCAGAGTTACCCAGGGGGCTGGCGAACTCCTTCGCAATAAGTAAGAACGGCGACAGTGGAGGTCGCTTTGCCTTCCTGACCGCCTGTTTGGATATCTGCTGAGGTGAGTGAATGGACCCGATGGGAGGCCAGGGTGAATGCAATAGTGCATGCGATGGCACGACGCGCGCTACAGCCCTGGTCTTCCTTTTTGTGTTGGCCTGTTCTATCGCCGATACAACAAGCAGCAACAGTCGCTTCCGCTGCTACGCTTGTGGCTGGTATTCGGATCCCCCCTACGAATACCGGCCATGCCCCTTTGTCAGAAACTCCCGGCCTGATATGGGTTCTATGCTGCACACCCCATCGCTTCTGTACGCGTGCTCGGCGCGCCGGCACTCTTGAGTATCCGGCAAGAGACATTGGCAAAGAGGCGACATCGTAGGGATTTCTGCCGCGCTGCGACAGTAACGAAGTTAGGATGTTTCCGATTGCTCGTAGCCTTTAGCACTTCGTGTACTTCCGGGGTACATTGACCTTCAATAGCTTGCCGTCTTTGCTGCGGATTTCCCAGGTGTTGTCGCCGAGGTGTTTTAGCGTGAGCTTCTGGCCTTTCTTGAAGCTGCCGCCGCGGTGGTTCAGCCACGCCGGGTCCACCACATCCAGTTCCATGATATAGCCGCGGTCGAAGGCCAGCAGATGCCTGCACGGGCTGATAAGCGTACTCTTGCCCGCTCCGCTGGGTCCCAACAGGGGCATCGGACGCAGGCCGCACAGGGCCAGCGCCCGTGCTCGATTGATCATGGTCATCAACTGTTCTCGGTCCAACTGCTCCGATGGAATCTCCATATCGGGCGCGGGCACGATACCGGCGGCCCTGCAACGCCTGGCGTCGGCAAAGAAGCTCTCGGGCTGAACCGTCAGGGTCTGCGGATTGTCGCCCTTGCACTGGGTCTTCCACGTCAGGTACCCCGTGCGAGTCAACTCGACGGCATCGCCTTTGCTGGCCGAAAAGCCCAGTTTGTTGAACAACGTCGGATTCTCGACCGTGCCAGCCAGCGTCAGCGAAGCGGGCTTGAACTTCTGATCGATGACCATAATGAAGCCCGCCAGCTTGCCATCCGGCCCCGTTACGCCTCCGACCTTTGCGGGCAGCGACTTGACCTCCAGCTTCACACCCATTGCCTGTGCCGCAGCGAGATAGCCCCTGTCGAACAGCAGATCGCCCCCGGGTTCGCCGTCGTCGCCGAACGTCGTACACAGCCACATCCCATCACCCAGACTGCACAACGCCAGCTTGCGGTCCTTCGGCCAGCCCGCCTGGTGCAGGCATTGGGTCGTATAGTTGACATTGAAGCTCGAACCGACCCTGCCGACGTCCATCGTACACTGCGTACCCTGCCCGGGAGCGAGTTGCTGATTGGCCAGGTCCTTGAGCCCCAGCACCGCGCCCACCGGCGGTGTGCTGTAGAAGTCCTGCATGCCAATCTGGATGTTGGCCGGCGCAAAGAGCGGCGGCGCCGTTACGGTCAGAGATACGATGATAACAACTGCAATTGCCGCGGGGTGTCTCATGGTTCTGTCTCCTCTACACTAATGCAACGCATACCGTTTCAAAACCATCATACCTACTGCTGGCTCAATCGTACCACAGAGCCACGGTGAACTGCAATAGCGGAAAATGAGAATTTGGGGGCTTTGGAGGTGTACGCACTTCTGGCTGGGTATCTCCTGGTCCTGGGGCTGACTGTCGGGGATATCGAGGACGAGCGGCGGAGCTACATTTGGGAGTTTATGCTTGAAATTCTTGGGGTAGTTGTATATTATTAGTGGTTATACTGCTCTTGATTGAAAAATCCCGTATTCCTCAATCAAAAAGCACCTTATGTCCGATAAACGGTGTACATGAAGGATTATAGGTTGTCAAAAGAAAAGATAGTTGAGCTGGAAAAACTTCATCGTTCCTTACGCGATAAACGTCAAGCTGACCGCGTCAAGGCGGTTATTGCTTTATCGAAGGGATGGTCGGCGGCTCAGGTAGCAGAAATTCTATTATTTGATGAGAAAACGTCCCGACACTATTTCGAGCGTTATCAGCAAGGCGGCCTGTCTACGTTGCTGGAGG